>NZ_JAFKOH010000060.1 GCF_017303375.1 Bacillus sp. NTK074B
GGGCAGAATTCGTTCGGGGTCACCGCCGCAGCGCAGACCTATTTCAACAAGACGCTCGAAGAACTCACGGTCGAGGAAATGGCCTTCCTCGCCTCGTTGCCGCAGGCGCCGTCGCAATATCATCCGGTGCGTGCCCGAGAACGCGTGACCGAACGGCGCAACTGGGTGCTGGGGCAGATGGCCGATAACGGCTATATCACGCGCGAAGAGGCCGAGGCGGCGCGCGCCCGCCCGCTGCAAACGGTGCAGGGTGGCGATATCGACGCGTTCCGCCAGAGCCTGCCCGACCGCG
>NZ_JAFKOH010000061.1 GCF_017303375.1 Bacillus sp. NTK074B
CGCCCGAGAGGAGTCGAACCCCTAACCTTTTGATCCGTAGTCAAACGCTCTATCCAATTGAGCTACGGGCGCTAAATATAATACAGTTTTTCAATAAGTAAAGTAAGGATAGATATTTTGCTGTCGCACCTTATGGAAAGATATTTTGCTGTCGCAAATTAATGAAGATTATTTTGCTGTCGCACCTTATGGAAAGATATTTTGCTGTCGCAAAAATCTTTGGTGCCGAGGACCGGAATCGAACCGGTACGGTAGTCACCTACCGCAGGATTTTAAGTCCTGTGC
>NZ_JAFKOH010000062.1 GCF_017303375.1 Bacillus sp. NTK074B
TGGAAATCGCCGGGGCCGACCGGCTGGCGCTGGGCGAGGTTCTGGCGGTCAAGGATCTGATCGCGCTGTTGCGCTTCCTTGCCTTGCCCGAAGACGACCTGTCGCTGGCCACGGTGCTGCGGTCGCCGCTGTTCGGGCTGGACGAAGACGCGCTGTTCCGTCTGGCGCAGGGGCGGCCGGGCTATCTGTGGGAAAAGATGCGCAAGGACCCCGCCGGTCATGAGGCGATCCTGAGCGTGCTGAACGACCTGCGCGATCAGGTCGATTTCCTGCGTCCCTACGA
>NZ_JAFKOH010000063.1 GCF_017303375.1 Bacillus sp. NTK074B
TGATCTTCCGCACGCTGTTCTCGGTGCCCATTGAGGACGCGGTTGCCAGCGGGGTCTACGCGGCTTTTCGCGACTACCAGCGCACGCAGCCCTTGCTGAACCTCGCGGCCTTTCTACCGCTGCCGCGCTGGATGCCGCGCTTTCACCGGCGCACGACGCGGCGGGCGGCGCGGCGGATCCGCGACCAGATCCGCCAGTTGGTCAAGGCGCGCAGGATCGCCATCGCGGAAGGGCGTGCGCCCGACGATCTGGCGACCAAGATCATGACGATGGCCGATCCCT
>NZ_JAFKOH010000064.1 GCF_017303375.1 Bacillus sp. NTK074B
GAGTTCCGCGATCAGATCCCTGACCGGGTCGAGCGATGCCGCGCCTTCCTGCCGTGTGGTATCGACCAGCACCGCCAGCGCGTCCGAAGCGCGGGTGATGAGGCGCAGGATTTCAGGCGTGATGTCGAGCGCGTCCGACCGGATCAGGTCGAGCACGGTTTCGTAGGCATGGGTAAAGGTGACGAGGTCGGAATAGCCGAAAGCCCCAGACGCCCCCTTGATCGAATGCACGGCGCGAAAGATCGCGTGGATGGTTTCGCTGTCCCACTCGCCCGAGGCG
>NZ_JAFKOH010000065.1 GCF_017303375.1 Bacillus sp. NTK074B
TCACCCCTGCACATGTGAAGGACCAGCCATGGCCGATTCCAGCATTCCGCAAGCGACGGTGTCCTTGTCCGGGCCCCTGCCCGGCCCCGTTCCCGCCGCGGCCGAAATGCCCCTGCAGGGCGACGCCGTGCTGAAGACGCAGTATCTGGTTCTGATGTCGATTGCGCTGTGTCACTTCATCAACGATGTGATGCAATCGGTGCTGTCGGCAAGCTATCCGCTGCTGCGCGACGAATTCGCGCTGAACTTCACGCAGATCGGCCTGATGACCTTCGCG
>NZ_JAFKOH010000066.1 GCF_017303375.1 Bacillus sp. NTK074B
TTAAAACCTAAAATGGCGATACTCGGTAATTTCTTGACTATCAATTTATCTTTATCTAGTTTTCAAAGAACAAACATGTGTCTCGGAAGAGACAATATGGTTGGATATTTTGCTTTCGCAAAAATCCCTGATGGAGGGTTATTTTGCTTTCGCAAAAAACCTTGTTGAACCATCAAAACTGAACAAAACTTCGACGTGTCAAACGTTTTAGTAAATCTTCCTTAGAAAGGAGGTGATCCAGCCGCACCTTCCGATACGGCTACCTTGTTACGA
>NZ_JAFKOH010000067.1 GCF_017303375.1 Bacillus sp. NTK074B
GTGATCCTGGCCCGATGCGCCCGTTCGGAGCGATCTTCCCATACCGGACGGGAAGACCGCAGCGTGGCAGGCACCGTCAGAGCGTCGTGCGCAGCGCCCACAATTCGGGGAACAGCTCGACCTCCAGCATCCGCCGCAGATAGCTGACCCCTGCCGTGCCGCCGGTGCCGCGCTTGAAGCCGATCACACGCTCGACCGTGGTGACATGGTTGAAACGCCAGCGGCGGAAGTAATCCTCGAAATCCACCAGCTTTTCGGCAAGCTCATAAAGCT
>NZ_JAFKOH010000068.1 GCF_017303375.1 Bacillus sp. NTK074B
CGAAGCCATCTGCCTCGACGGCGCCGGCGACAGGGACTTCGGTGAGCGGAGTGATTGGCGGGGCGCCGTGATCGGCGAGAATGCGCGAGCGCATTTCGCTTTTGAGTTTCCCCTCGATCGCCACAGCCGCGTGGGCGGCCAGTTCCACGATCGACAACATGAAGTCTCGCCCGTCCACCGAGAGGACCATTGCCTCACCGCCGGCAGAGGTCCGAACTCGGCAGGGGCGCCCGATGATCTGAAACTGCGTGAAGTCGTGCAGAATTCGAGG
>NZ_JAFKOH010000069.1 GCF_017303375.1 Bacillus sp. NTK074B
TCTGATCCTGCTTGTCCTGACTGCCTGCGCCTCGCCCGACCGCCGCTATTGGGGGGCCGAGTCGCAAACCGTCACCATCGCCGGGCGCGACTACAACGTCTATCGCCGTCAGAACGGGTCGCGCATCTCAGTGCAGGTGATCCGCATGGGCTATGCGCGCCGCCGCGAACATGTTGCGATCCTTGGCGCCATGCGGGTGGCTGCCGAACAGGCCACCGGATGCCGGGTTATCGAGGGCAGCGCGGACGGCGACAGCGGCGTGATGGATTTC
>NZ_JAFKOH010000006.1 GCF_017303375.1 Bacillus sp. NTK074B
TTGCATGTATTAGGCACGCCGCCAGCGTTCGTCCTGAGCCAGGATCAAACTCTCCGATAAAAGTTTGAATAGCTCTTTAAAAATAAATCTAGAATTAACGTTGACGTATTGTCTTGTTTTGTTCAGTTTTCAAGGTTCAATGTGTAAGCGCTTCGTTTAAGCGACTTTTTCATCTTATCAAGTAGTGACCTGATTGTCAACAACTTTTTAAGTTTTTTAAGTCGCCACTGACCGCTCGTTGCCGTCGTTCAGCAGCGACATTTACTAATATAACAAGGTTACAGAATGAAGTCAACGGAAAATTAATATTTTACTATAATTATTTTGCGGCACGATAATATCGGTGATAGATACCTTGTCCTTTTGTCTCTACATCGACGATTTCAACAAACCCTTTATCCGTCAAATATTCAATGAGCATGCTCAAATCCACAGAGTAGTGTCTGGCCTCTGAATGGTTAAGCAGATCCTGGAACGTCCAGTGTTCTTTTTGACCAAGGATGTCTAATAGGTGTTCGGTTGATACCTTGGTTCTTGAGTGAATAAGAAACTCGCTTGCCAGGAACAGCAGTTCAAGTCGCTTATCGATCTCTTCATCGCTTGTCACAAGCTCTTCATACAGTTTGTATATTTCAGGCTCTATTTGCTTAACCTGGTTCCATACAGTGACCTCCGGATGGAAACCATTTTCAATAACAGCAAGCCTGGCTAAATGATGCAATGAGTGCACGATGTGATTATAGGCATCTAGGTAATGTTTGCTTTCAAAGAATTCTCTTCCATCCATATAGCGGCGAATCAACTTGGCAAATTCCATGCCCATTTTGATCTTTCTGCCATAGAAAGGGAAGTCTCGTAACTCCGTTTTAAGATTCTGGATAAACTCATTACGGTCAAACAGGACTTTTCCATTGAACAGCCAATCGATCACTTTCCGGTTGGACCCGAGTAAAATCCACTCATTCAGCTTGGCTTCTGTCACGATATGTAACGCTGCCTTTTGTTCTTTATAAGAATAATGCTTGATGAATACCGGCTCTTCCGCCTCCTTCACAATAAGGAACAGGACGATATCAAAGGTATCGGTCAACGGACTTGATTTCTTGCTTTGTTCTATTAGAAGCGCTCCTAAAGTATTGGGGTGACTTGTACGCTCTTGGTATATCGGTCGTAAAATGTCTTCCATTTCATACTCCTCCACATCACTCATTGGTTGGTTGGTTACTATTTCGACATTCAAAGAGGATTTCCTTCTCTGAATATAGTCATTTTTCGACAAAATGGTTTCGTATCCCTCTACTACCAACAAATATGGTATAGTATTTTTTTAGGAGGGACAAACAAATGGCTAAGAAATATTCAAGTAAGATCAATAAAATCCGTACGTTTGCCTTAAGTTTAGTTTTCATCGGATTTATCATTATGTACGTCGGTATATATTTTAGAGAACATCCATGGGTCATGACAACATTCATGCTGCTGGGTTTTCTGGGAATCATCGGAAGTACGGTTGTTTACTTCTGGATCGGGATGCTGTCTACGAAGGCTGTACAGGTTACATGCCCCAATTGCGGCAAGGTCACCAAAGTCCTTGGGCGTGTAGATATGTGCATGTATTGCAACGAGCCCCTGACCCTTGATCCGAACCTTGAGGGTGAAGAATTCGATGAGGACTATAATAAAAGGAAAAGATAAAGATGCATGAGAAAAGACCTTCAACGGGGTCGATACCCGGAAGGTCTTTTTTTGGATTCAAAAATAAAGGCTGTTTTCGTAAACATTGTTGCTCCTGGATGTAGCGAGTGGCGGTTGATTTCCGCTACAGGTGCTCGCTTTCCGCGGGGCTGGCGGTGAGCCTCCTCGGCTGAGGAGGCTCGGCCGAACGTCCGTGGAAAGCGGAGCGGTTCCCTTCACCCTCCTGCACCACAACCTAATTGACAGAGCATCGTAAATCTAAGTTTGGATGCAAATAGCAACAATCTTTGGGAAAACAGCCAAAATAAAAGAATGGCCCTGAAAACCAGAACCATTCAAACTTAATGCGTTTCGTTAACCGAACATTCCGTGCACGTTCCGTAAATTTCCATCCGGTGATTGTTCACTTTAAATCCAGTGACATGGGAAGCAAGTTGTTCCACTTCATCCAGTCCAGGGTAATGGAAGTCGACAATTTTGCCGCAGTCATCACAGATCACATGGTAATGATCCGTTGTCACAAAGTCAAACCGACTGGAAGCATCTCCATAAGTCAACTCTTTCACTAAGCCTACTTCACGGAATACGCGTAAATTATTATAAACGGTCGCCACACTCATATTAGGGAATTTCCCTTCAAGTGCTTTATATATGTCATCGGCAGTTGGATGGGCCATTGAATCAATGAGATACTCTAATATCGCATGACGCTGAGGAGTGATGCGGACTCCCGTTTCCTTCAATGTCGAAATCGCTTCTTTTAATTGTCCTTCTTCAGACATCGTCATGCACCTCTTTTCATAAGAATTATTATTTTATAATCTTTATAAATAGTGTACTAATCAACGTTCCCTTTTGTCAATCTTTCTCCCTACTGCTCGTGGAGGTTTTTCTCCTGTTCCCCCAGTTGCTGATTGATATAACGGCCAGCTACAAATAGATAATCAGAAAGTCGATTCAGATAAGATAGTACCAAAGGGTTAATGTCTTCATCAATCCCTACCGCTTCTCTTTCAGCTCTTCTGACGATCGTCCTTGCAGTGTGAAGGGCGGCACCGGCCGGTTGACCACCTGGAAGAATGAAGTTGCTGAGTGGTGTTAGAGACCCGTCCAGAAAGTCGATTTGTTCTTCTAATTCCTTGATATGTGTCTCATCCAGCTTCCATTTCACTTCTTTTCCTGCAGGAGTAGCTAGTTCTGCCCCGACATGAAAGAGAACTGTCTGCACTTTATGGAAGAACTTTTCAAATTCTTCTTTTCCATCAAAATATTCAGTTTTAATATAACTTAGACCAAGACCAATCATGGAATTTGCTTCATCACATGTCCCGTATGCTTCTACTCGTTGATCTTTTTTGGATACACGTGTTCCATACACTAATGACGTTGTTCCCTTGTCTCCCGATTTAGTATAGATCTTCATCTTAATATCCCCTCTCTGCATCAATAACGTTAATATAGTTTTCCCTGTTATTACGATATGTAGATAAATTCTTTTTAAAGATTTCAAGTGCTCTCGGCATGTATTTTTTTGTAATGCTTGAAAGATGAGGCGTCACCGTAATTCCTTCCTTCTTCCAAAATGGATGATCTTCAGGCAGTGGTTCTTGATCAAATACGTCAAGATACATATGTCCGATCGCATTCATTTCCGCCACTTCCAGAAGCACTGATTCTTCCACGAGGTCACCCCGGCCGATATTGATGAATACGGCAGTGTCTTTCATTTCCTCAAAATGATCTACTTTCAGGATTCCCTTCGTAAGACGCGTGCTGGGCAAAACGGATAAGATGTAGTCGGCATTTGGCAACTGCTCCCTGAATGTGTCCAATGTAAACATCTTGTCAAAATGATCTGCATCTGAACCAGTTGTATTCACACCGCTCACATTCATCCGAAACGCTTTTGCCAGACGGGCAATCTCACTGCCGATGGCTCCTGCTCCAAGAATGAGAAGAGATGCTTCATAAAGTTCAGAGGTGGGTAATCTTCTGCTCCAAACGGCCTGCTTTTCCTGCTTCCATACCGGCTGAAGCTGTTTGGCATGCTGCAACATCAATCCGAAGGTGAACTCAGCCATGGGGATTTTATGAATTCCCCTTGCATTTGTTACAAGGATATCCCTTCTTTTAATGGCCTCAAATGGCATCTTTTCCAAGCCAGCTGAAGTGACCATGATCCATTTGCACTTTTCACTTCTTTCGATATGATACTCCGTCAAATCTTCCCCCATTGTGACGATCACTTCTGCATTAGGCAGTTCATGCTCTGCTTCCTTTACCTTTTTATAAAAATGAAACTCAGCCTCTGGGAAGCTGTTCTTCAAATCTGAGACAAATTCTTCTTTAGGTTGAAATGTAAAGATGATTTTCATGTGGTTGCCCCCCATCCCATTTGTCCATTATTTTACCATATTGAGGATGGTTCGCCCTAGCGCCAGCCTTCTAAAGGACAAAAAAAAGAGGATCGACTTGGTCGATCCTGCTACACGGATGAGACTGACTTATTTGAGGAGGTTGCCCTACTCTTACTATATGTCCTTACCGCTTTTGTGAATGGACAAAAGCCTCAAACCCGTTAAAATAGGCTTTAAAATAGGCTTAGGAAAGGTTGTCTTGAATGTACTGGAGAGCTTCCTCTACATGCCCTTTCACTTTCACTTTTCTCCATTCCTTGGACAGGTTTCCTTCTTTATCGATGATGAATGTGGAACGCTCGATTCCCATATATTCTTTACCGAAGTTTTTCTTCAGATTCCACACACCATATTCCTCTGCCACCTTATGATCTTCATCTACAAGGAGGAGGAACGGCAATCCATGCTTGTCTACAAACTTTTCATGTTTATCAACAGGATCAGGACTCACTCCAAGGATAACCGCATCAAGATCTTCAAAGTTCTCATACTGATCTCTGAAGTCGCACGCTTCTGTTGTACAACCCGGCGTCATGTCCTTTGGATAAAAATATAAGACCACATTTTTTCCATGATAATCGGAAAGCTTCACCCTTTCTCCATTGCTTGCGAGTAATTCAAATTCAGGTGCTTTTTGACCTACTGTCATATGTTTTCCCCTCCTACTTGGATATTGTTCTGACCTTAGCGTACCCAATAGACAGGAAAAACTCAAACCATACGCTACTTGTTCTCATAGTTTAGGAAGGACTTCACGACAAAGGCTGCCGGGATGGTATAGCCAAGCCAGGATTCAATGAGGGCAATCCCTCTCCCGATGCCGACCGGAGTGACGTCCCCGTACCCTACCGAAAAGAGTGTGATACCACTGAAGTACATCGTCGTAAAAAAATGATCGAGGAAGTCTCCCCTAATAGGGATTCCTCCTTCAACGAGAATCGGGATCCCCTCAAGCTCCAAAAGTGTAAATAATAGACCAAATCCAATCATGATCGTGATATAACTCATCCCTAAGAAGAGGAAATGATGCAGGGAAACATGGTGTTCTTTCCACCGTGAAGGATAAAATAATGCCCGAAGACTCATGGCCATGCAGAACAGTATAAAAAATCCAATGATATATAGCATGTACATACCCTCTTTTTCTGCTTGTCTCTTAGTATATGTACGCTTTTCATCCTGGAAAAATTCTAGTTACCTGCTCCTCTATACCTTTTCACACCTTCATTCCAAAGAAAGATGGAAAAGACAAAAAATCCGATACCCACAAATGGAGTGAGAAAGGAATAGGGGTACCATTCCGTCTTTTCCAGAAAAAAGGCAGATGGATACACGCCTACGAACGCAAAGGGTAAAATCCAGGTCAGTACAAATCGGATCACACTGTTATAAATATCAACCGGATATCTTCCATAGTTTCCGATATTGTACATCATCGGCATGATGGACGTCTTCGCATCAGACCAGAAGGCAATACTTGCAAGAGCTATGAAGATCCCCGCATAAACCAGTGCCCCACCGAAAACAAAGACGATGAAAAGGAACGGTTCATACCATTCAAATGTAATATCAAGCCTGCCACCTGCGTAAAACATAACGGCCATACCAGTGATGACACCAAAAAGGGACTCTAACTCCATCCGCTCTAAAATTACTTGAAATAGGCTATGGATCGGCCTCGTCAGTATCCGGTCGAATTCTCCTTTCACCACATACCGGTCGTTAAAATCCCAGATATTGAAGAAGGAGCTGAACAGGGCAAACGGAACCAGGAAAAATCCATAAATGAAAATGATTTCATCCCTCGTCCACCCGCTCAATAATTGGGTGTGTCCGAATACAACGAGGATAAATACAAGGTTAACCGCTTGAAATAATAAATCAGAAAGAATCTCGACGATCAGGTCGGCTCGATATTGCAGTCTGATCTTCATATACTGGGCGACGTATTGAAAGAACATCTTTACATAGAACATCGGTCACCCTCCTTGAATGATCATTTGTTTTTTTGCCATGACCCAGAGCACTTTAATTGGTATAAGAAGGATCAATGACCAAAGACCCTGCATCAGGATGGCGTTGAATGATTCCGAGGTAGAAAAACCATTTGTAAAAATCATACTCGGTACATAGCTGATGCTCTGAAACGGCAGATATTCCATCACATTCTGCGCCCACAGGGGGAAGAAATGTATAGGCAGCAATAAGCCTGAGAACAAATCAATGACGACCCGTTTCGCACGAATAAGACCATCATTATTAAATAAGAAAAAAGTCGTGATTCCTGTCAGCAAATTGATTTGTGTATTAATGATGAAACTGAACATGATGGACAATGCAAAGAGGCCAAACGTATCTATCCCCGTTCCAATCTGAAGCGGGAAAATCAGACTCACGATGATCATCCCCGGGAAGGAGAAAAAGACCAATCGGAAGATTCCTTCACCAAGCCCCTGCATTGTTTTCATTCCGAGATAGTTATAGGGCCTTATGAATTCAACGGCCACTTTCCCCTCTTTGATTTCCTGTGCAATTTCGCGATCAATATTATTAAAGTAAAAGGCCCTTGCCATCCATGATACGGCTACATATGTCGTCATCTGAATGATTGATAATCCTTCGATATCCTGTTTGCCTCCGTAAATAGCCTGCCACAAGAAATAATACGCTCCGATATTGATACTGTAAATTAAAATCCCACTGTAATAATTCGTACGATAGGCGAGCATCATGAGAAATCGGATGCGGATCATTTCGATATACTTAGCCACGATACCTACCTCCACGCAAGAGCAGTCGTGGAGTCACTTCTGTTGCACCACTCATCTTGTCACAGCTCCTTTTTCATAGATGTTTCGGATGATCTCTTCGGTGGTCGTCTCTTCTATCTTCATGTCCTTCACTTTGAAGTTTGCTACGACGTTGGTGATGAGCTGTGAAATGATTTCTTCATCCGCCTCCGTTACGGCAGAATAGGATTGCTTCTTTTCGTCAAAGGACCACGTAATACTGAAGTTCTTAGTCAGGTCGGATAAAGAGGACAGTGACACTTCATCCAGGAATTGAAAGACGACTTCTTTTTGATCTCCCCAGTTTTCTTTCAAACGACTCAGTTCACCATCGTAAATGATCTTCCCTTCATCCAACATGACGACCCGTTCACATAGGGCTTCGATATCCGTTAAATCATGGGTCGTAAGTAATATGGTGGTGTTGTACTTCTCATTGATCTCCTTTAAAAATTGACGGATCTTCAATTTCACCAGGACATCCAGTCCGATGGTGGGTTCATCCAGAAATAATAGAGGTGGGTTATGAACAAGCGCCGCGGCCAGTTCACATCTCATCCTCTGACCAAGAGACAGTTTCCGGACCGGTTTGTCCAGAAGCGGAGCAATATCAAGCGTCTCAATCACATGATCCATATGCTCCTTATATTGCTGGTCCGGCACTTTGTACACCTTTTTCAAAAGCTGAAAAGATTCCTGTACGGCAATATCCCACCAGAGCTGTGAGCGTTGTCCAAACACAACGCCGATCGTCTGTACGAATTTTTCCCTGTCACGATGTGGATTCATACCATTGACGGTCAATTCTCCCCCTGTCGGAGTCAAGATGCCCGTCAACATTTTGATGGTGGTGGACTTGCCGGCCCCATTTTCACCAATATATCCGACCATCTCCCCCTGCTTCACATTGAATGAAATATCATTCACAGCAGGAACGACTTTATAATTACGCGTAAACAAATCCCTGAAGGCGCCCTTCAGCCCCGAACGACTGGAAAAAGCCTTGAACTCCTTACGCAAATGATTCACTTCAATCGCATTCATCTTGCGTCCTCCTAGATCCAAATAAAGTGATTACTTTTTACAAGCTCTTTTCGTAAACATTGTTGATATTTTAACGGACTTTAATTACCATGCTCTGTCAATAAAGCCTGTGCTAGAGGGCGCGGCGAGCCTCCTCAGCACAGTTTGCTTCGGGGTCTCGCCGCGCCCGTTTTACACGAAGAGTCTGCGCAATTCCCCTCACCCTTTTAATAAGTTTGAAGTGACAGAGAAAAATAGTGCTTAATAATAGTCGAGAAATGTTCTTTAACAACAAAAACAATTTTTGGGGGATACATTGTTTTTAACATTGGTTTAGGATCCAATTTGGATAGGTGATTGAAGCGGAAGGTGCTCGACTCCCTGCGGGGAACGCGTGAAGTTCAGACCCCCCAGGGCAAAGCCCGAGGAGGCTCTACTCACGTCCCGCGGAAAGCGGGCACCTGCAGCGGAAATCAACCAGCACTCACTTCGTTAAAAAACACAACCTTTGCAAAAAGAGCCTTTTACAAACAAAGAATAGTGTACCACAAAGGAGAGTCCCTATTTGAACAGTCTGCTTATAAATTAGGATACCCAATCGATTCCGGATTTGCTAAAGTGGAAAAGGCCGTACTACAATAGAAGAGTACAGCATAGAAAAATAAGCTTTAACAGGGAGGAAAACATGAAATTCACTGAGTCGGAAACTTTACATACAGAAGCATTGGAACATATTGTCGGAGGGGTAAACAGCCCATCCCGTTCTTATAAAGCAGTTGGAGGCGGTTCACCCGTTGCTATGGAAAGAGGAAAAGGTGCATACTTCTGGGATGTGGACGGAAACAAATACATTGACTACCTAGCAGCATACGGTCCGATCATTACAGGTCATGCTCATCCGCATATCACAGAAGCGATTACGAAGGCAGCAGAAAATGGGGTCCTTTACGGTACTCCAACACGTCATGAAGTGAAATTCGCTAAAATGATTAAAGAAGCCATGCCTTACATGGACAAAGTCCGCTTCGTCAACTCTGGTACCGAAGCTGTGATGACCACAATCCGTGTAGCAAGAGCATATACAGGTAAGGACAAAGTCATCAAGTTCGCCGGCTGTTACCACGGTCATTCAGATTTAGTACTGGTTGCAGCTGGTTCAGGTCCGTCAACCCTTGGAACCCCCGATTCTGCAGGCGTTCCCAAGAGCATTGCTCAGGAAGTCATCACCGTCGCATTCAATGATATCGAGCCATTTAAAGAAGCGATGGAAAAATGGGGAGATCAAATTGCCGCGGTCCTTGTGGAACCAATCGTCGGGAACTTCGGTATCGTGGAGCCGAAGGAAGGGTTCCTCGAGCAAGTGAATGACATAGCCCATTCTTCAAATTCCCTTGTTATATACGACGAAGTCATCACTGCGTTCCGCTTTATGTATGGAGGGGCACAGGACATGTTAAAGGTGAAGCCGGACTTGACGGCCCTTGGAAAAATCATCGGCGGCGGACTTCCGATCGGTGCTTACGGAGGGAAGAAAGAAATCATGGAACAGGTCGCACCATTAGGACCTGCCTACCAGGCCGGAACGATGGCCGGTAACCCTGCCTCCATCCTGTCTGGAATCGCCTGTCTTGAAGTCTTAAAAGAAGAGGGCCTTTACGAGAAGTTAGACGAGCTTGGCGCAATGCTCGAAGAAGGAATTTTAGCCGCGGCAGAAAAACATAATACGCCGATTTCCATTAATAGATTAAAGGGGGCCCTCACCCTCTACTTCACGACGGAAAAAGTGGAAAACTATGAACAGGCTGAAGCAACTGACGGAGAAATGTTTGCAAAGTTCTTCAAGCTCATGCTTCATCAAGGAATCAATCTTGCACCTTCAAAATATGAAGCTTGGTTTTTGACGACAGCTCACACAGAAGAAGATATCAAGGTTACCCTGGAAGCCGTCGATCAGGCATTTGCACAATTACAATAGAATAGGAAGTACAAGATAAGACTGTTTCATCAGGTTACATAACCTGGTGAAACAGTTTTTTTGACAATCAGAATAATTCATTTCCATCTCACATAACTATGGATGTTGCAGTGAAACCGGTGTTTACATCCCCTCTGAAACAGGTACATATTTTTGTAGAAACTTATTTAGATTTCCCTATTGATATTACTTGTAAGTACATGTATAGTACAGTATTGTTTATTAAAAAGGAACACAAGAAAGGATTCTAATTCCATGAAACTTGGTGCTCGCATCCTTAAAACGGGAATTGCGATTGTATTGGCTTTACTTGTATCCGAGCTGCTGGGCATACCGTCTCCAGTGTTCGCGGGAATCGCGGCAGTCTTTGCCGTCCAGCCCACTATCTATCGTTCTTATCTATCCATTATTGAACAAATCCAAGGAAATCTCATTGGTGCAGGGATTGCAGTCATATTTGTATTATTATTCGGAAGTAATCCATTGATCGTTGGACTGGCTGCTGTTATCGCCATTGCAATCATTCTGAAATTAAAATTACAAAACACGATCGGTCTTGCATTAGTGACGATGATCGCCATCATGGAAGTGACGGATCAGGATTTCATCCAGTTTGCTTTCATCCGCTTCTCGACGATCATGATCGGGGTATTCTCATCATTTCTGGTCAATCTAGTCTTTCTGCCTCCAAAGTATGAAACCAAGCTGTATCACAAAGTAGCCGATTCAACCGAGGAAATCTTGAAGTGGATCAGGTTGAGCATGAGGCATGCTACAGAATTCCACCTATTAAAAAAGGATCTGGAACGCATCAAAGAAAAGCTTATAAAGGTCGATCAACTCTATCTTCTTTATAAAGAGGAACGGGATTATTTCAAGAAGAATTCGATAGTGAAAAGCCGAAAGCTTGTTATTTTCAGACAGATGATTTCATCGACCAATCGAAGCTTTGAAATCTTGAAGCGGTTAAACCGCTATGAAAATGAAATCTTTCAATTACCTGATGAATTACGGGGAGTCATTAAAAATCAGCTTGATTGTCTACTGACCTATCATGAACAGCTTTTGTTGAAGTTTCTTGGGAAAATGCATCCACATGCTGAATCAGAAGCACAACAAGACGTATGCCTTCATCGTAAAGAGCTGATGAAAATCATGCTCGAGGAAGTCAATCATCATACAAAAGACGACAACATCCATAATTTTCACCTGCTTCATATTTTCTCTGCCATTTTCGAGTACGACGAGCATTTGGAACATCTTGAAAAGCTCATTACAAGCTTCCAGTCGTATCATAAAGAGGATAATGAAGTAATGATTGGGGAAGAGGAAGAATAGAAAGACGGAGCAAAGGAAAATCTTTGCTCCGTTTTTTTTGTGGTTAGTTTTTCATTTTAGGATCAAGGGCATCCCTAAGCCCGTCCCCCATCAAGTTAAATCCTAATACAGTCAGCATGATGGCAAGTCCGGGGAAGATCATCGTCCACGGGGCTTGAAGCATATACTGCCTTGCATCGGACAACATTTTCCCCCATTCAGGCTCTGGTGCCTGTGCTCCCAGGCCAAGGAAACCCAGGGCCGCTGCTTCAATGATGGCAGTGGCAATGGCCAGTGTTCCCTGGACGATGATCGGTGCCATACTATTTGGCAGCACATGACTGAATAGAATCCTGAAATCACTCATCCCGATGGCTTTCGCCGCCATTACATACTCCTCTTGCTTCACACTCAACACCCTTGACCGAATAAGTCGCCCGAAATTCGGGATATTGATGATGGCAATGGCTATCAACGCGTTTCTTAGGGATGGCCCAAGTGCAGCCACGACGGCAATCGCTAACAGGATGCTCGGAAATGCAAGCATGATATCAAAGATACGGGAAATAATGGTATCAATCCACCTGCCGTAATAACCTGCGACGATACCAAGTAAACTTCCGATTACAGAAGACCCTATGACCGCGAAGAACCCGACCCATAGAGAAATACGTGCTCCATGGATGATTCTTGATAAGATATCCCGGCCAAAGTCATCCGTCCCTAACCAATGCTCGGAAGATGGTGCCTGAAGCCGCTTTGAAAGGTCCTGCTCATTGATTCCTTGGGGTGCGATGATGGGTGCTGCAATCGCCAGGATGACAAAGAATAGGACGATACAAAATCCGACGAGTGCTATCTTATTCTTGGTGAAGCTTTTCCATGCTTCCTTCCAGGGAGAGACCGTCTCTTCTTCCAAAGAAGGATGAAGCTCCTTTTGCGGTTCTGCTAATTCTGCCATGAGAGATCACCTCTTTCTTCTATTGATGTTAGTTGTATTTAATGCGGGGATCGACAGCCGCATAGAGTAAGTCGACGATTAGATTAATTGTGACAAAGATCATGGCAACGACCAGGATTCCAGATTGAACAACAGGATAATCCCGATAACC
This sequence comes from Bacillus sp. NTK074B, assembly GCF_017303375.1. Classification (GTDB taxonomy): domain Bacteria; phylum Bacillota; class Bacilli; order Bacillales; family Bacillaceae_B; genus Rossellomorea. The sequence goes on from NZ_JAFKOH010000006.1 coordinate 12,329, forward strand.
GATTGCCTCGTAAATATATCTTCCGATCCCCGGCCAGCCAAAGATGGTCTCGGTCAGGATCGCTCCCCCAAGGAGAAGGCCCATCTGCAACCCGATGACTGTCAGGACGGGTATGATGGCATTTTTCAACGAATGTTTATACACGACCCAGAACATTTTCAAGCCTTTTGCACGTGCAGTACGGATATAATCAGAACGCATGACTTCCAACATACTTGAACGGGTCATACGGGCAATAATCGCCATCGGGATCGTTGCCAGGGCAATTCCCGGTAGGATGATGTGTTTCAACACGTCACCAAGCTGATCGAACCGCCCTTGCATGATCGTATCAAGAATATAGAAGTTGGTAATGGAATCAACGGGGTTTCGTATATTCTCCCTTCCTGTTGTAGGCAGGAGGTCCAGCTGAATGCCAAATGTCCATTGTTCCATCAATCCCAGCCAGAAAATAGGCACGGAAACACCGATAAGGGCAAGAATCATGGCCGTATAATCAAACCAGGAATTCTGGAACCATGCACTGATGATACCGGCATTGACCCCGATGACGACTGCAATGATGATGGCCACGATTGCAAGTTCAGCCGTAGCAGCCAAATACGGCCAGATTTCAGATGAAACTTCCGTCTTTGTGCGAAGGGAACTACCTAAATCCCCTGTCAATAATCCTTTAAGATAATCAATATACTGAATATACCAGGCATTATCGAGACCGAGCTGATCTCTTAACGCAGCCACAGCTTCTTTCGTAGCCTGCTGCCCTAATATGACTTGAGCGGGATCTCCCGGAATTGCACGAATGATGAAAAAGACGATAAGAGTCATCCCGAGTAAAACAGGAATGAGTTGCAGTAATCGACGAATGGTGTATTGGAACATTATGTTCACCTCTCTGTGTGGAGATTCTGATTAACTAGTATTAATATAATAAAATTGCATTGTGGATATTATTAGTTATTTGTTCGAAATGCTTGTCGCCTCTGGGCAAAGCCCCTCCGCTTTTCTATCTGTCCAGCTCCGCCTCCTAGCCCCTCGAGGTCATTTCCAATCAAGCAGTTGAGGGCAAAGAACGCCCTCATCTGCTTCCTCGGAAATGCTTGTCGGGGCTGAACAGTCGGCTCCGCTTTTCTATGTACAAAGGGGAGAAATCGTAGATGTCTCCCCTTTGGTTTGTTGCTTATTACTCCATGTCCACTGCGCCTAACCAGTCGGAACCGGTTGGATGTGGCTTGAAGTTTTTAAGAGCTGCACTTCCGGCAAGTAGTGGTGTAGAGTGAGCAAGTGGCACCCACGGAGCATCCTCATGGATGATTTCCTGGGCTTTCTTGTAAAGCTCTTCACGTTTTCCTTGATCTACTTCTGTTTGAGCATCGATCAGGATTTTGTGTACTTCATCGTTTTTGTAGTAAGAGTAGTTGTTGCTTCCGATATTGTCTTCGTCAAGAAGGACATATAGGAAGTTATCAGCGTCTCCATTGTCACCTGTCCAACCAAGTAGGAATGCGTCAGCTTCCCCATTTTTCGCTTTTTCAAGGTAAGTAGCCCACTCGTAAGAAACGATTTTGGCTTTAATTCCGACTTCAGCAAGATCTGCTTGAATGGCTTCAGCTACTTTTTGGCCATCCGGCATATATGGACGAGGAACAGGCATAGCCCATAGCTCCATTTCAAAGCCGTCTTTCTTCCCTGCTTCAGCAAGAAGTTCCTTCGCTTTTTCAGGGTTGTACTCATAACCCTCAATATCGTCATTGTAACCGCCGATTACCGGAGGCATCGGGTTTTTCGCCATTTCAGCTTTTCCTTCGAAGAAAGCATCAATGATTTCCTGCTTATTGATCGCATAGTTGATCGCCTGACGTACTTTAGGATCATCGAAAGGCTTGCGGGTAGATGTTAAACCTAAGTATCCAACGTTCATAGATGGACGTTCGAATAATTGCAGGTTGTCATCGCCTTCGACTTTACTTGCATCACTTGGGTTGATACCATCTGCAAGATCGATTTCACCCGAAATCAGTGCATTCAGACGAGCTGAGTTTTCAGGAATCGATTTGAATACGATTTGATCTAGTTTTGGTAAGTCTTTGTTCCAGTAGTCTTCGTTCTTTTCAATGACGATTTTGTCATTTCGCTTCCACTCAACAAATTTGAAAGGACCAGTTCCTGCATCAGTCGGAGTTTCAGCAAGCTTGTCTCCCAATTCATCAATTGCCTTAGGACTTACGATTGCGAAAGGGCTCATGGCAATGTTCTTCAGGAATGGTGCTTGTGGACGTTTTAGCGTGAATTCAACAGTCATATCATCAGCTGCTTTCACTTCTTTGATCACATGACCTTCATCCCCTTTGAAACCGCCAAACATGGAGCCGTAATAAGGAAATTGATCTGCATTCCCGTTCATCCAGCGCTCGAAGTTCTTCACAACGGCATCTGCGTTGAAATCAGTGCCATCTTGAAATTTCACTCCATCTCGTAGCATGAACGTATAGGTTAAACCATCATCGGATACTTTCCATTCTTTTGCCAATGCAGGGTTCACTTCCGTATCCTGCTCTCCGAAATCAATAAGTGTTTCAAAAATATTTTTTGTTACTTTAAATGATTCACCATCCGTTACTGTTCCTGGGTCAAGTCCTACAGAGTCTCCCCCGCGACCAAAGATCAGTACTTTAGGATCTCCCTTATCTCCGCTGTTGCCGCCGTCACCTGAAGATTTTTCATCTCCTCCACATCCGTATAGCACGGATGATACGAGCAGGATGAGCAGCATTAAAATTGACCAGCTCTTTTTTCTCAACTAAATCCCCTCCTGAATAATGTTTATATACTTATGAGACTTGCCGGCCTAGTAAAGGTGACAAGCTACATAATGCCCTGGTTGGTGTTCCTTGAATTCCGGAATTTTCTGTTTACAAATCTCCGTTGCATGTGGACATCTGGTATGGAACGTGCATCCACTCGGCGGATTCGACGGACTCGGGATATCCCCCTGTAAAAGGATGGTTTCCCTCTTGAAATCCGGATCCGGTACCGGAACCGCCGAAAGGAGTGCCTGGGTGTATGGGTGGAGCGGCTTTTCATAGAGATTCTCACTGTTACTGAGCTCTACCATTTTCCCGAGATACATCACTCCCACCCGGTCACTGATATGTCTGACTACACCGAGATCATGCGCGATGAAGATATAGGTGAGTCCGAACTCTTTCTGTAAATCCTGCATCAGATTAAGCACTTGGGATTGTATGGATACATCCAGTGCAGATACCGGTTCATCGGCAATGATAAGCTTCGGCTTCGTCATAAGTGCCCTTGCAATACCGATGCGCTGCCTTTGACCTCCACTGAACTGATGTGGGTAACGTTTGGCATGATAACTGCTTAACCCGACGATATTTAGGAGTTCATGCACCCTCTCTTTTCTCTCCTTGGCAGAGCCCATTCCATGAACCTTGAGTGGTTCTTCGAGAATCTTCTCCACTGTATGCCTCGGATTCAAGGATGCAAAGGGATCCTGGAAGACCATCTGCATTTCCCTGCGTATCTTCCTCATTTCCGAGTTTGATAGACTCGTAAGCTCCCGGTCCTCGAATGTGACCTTTCCTTCTGATGGATCGATGAGTCTCATGAGCATCCTGCCCGTCGTCGACTTTCCACAGCCACTTTCTCCAACGATTCCAAGGGTCTCCCCTTTATTCACGGTAAAGGAAACCCCGTCCACCGCTTTCACGGAACTGACAGGTCGTCCAAGGATTCCCCCGGTAATCGGGAAGTGTTTCTTAAGATTCTCAACCTTTAGCAATGGTTCTGTCATAAACTCCCTCCTCCACTTCATCGAACAGGAAGCATCGTGTGCAATGTCCTTGTGATGTTTCATATAATTCAGGTGTTTCGACTAAACAGCGATCGAATGCAGAATCACAGCGCGCTGCAAACCGGCACCCGGTCTTGATGGATCCGGGTTTAGGCACATTCCCCTGGATCGAATGCAAGCGCTGTTGTTTGATACGCATATCGGGAACGGACTGTATCAGTCCCTTCGTGTAAGGATGTTGGGGATTTTTGAAGATTTCTTCGACAGTTCCCTCTTCCACAACCTTTCCTGAGTACATCACGACGACGCGTTCACACGTTTCAGCGACCACCCCTAAGTCATGTGTGATCAGGAGGACCGCAGTGTTCAACTCTTTATTTAATCGCTTCATTAATTTTAATATTTGGGCCTGGATTGTCACATCAAGTGCGGTTGTCGGCTCATCTGCAATCAGGACACGCGGGTCGCAAACCATTGCCATGGCGATCATGACCCTTTGCCTCATTCCTCCGGATAATTGGTGTGGATATTCCTTGATCAATTCATCCGCCCTCGGCAGGCCGACCATTTTCATAATGTCTACTGCCTTATCCCTTGCTTGTTTCTTTCCAACGTTTGTATGTATTCGTATTGCTTCGGTTAATTGATCACCTATGGTAAAAACAGGGTTTAACGATGTCATCGGTTCCTGGAAGATCATCGCTATATCATTTCCCCTGATATCTCTCATCCGCTTTTCAGACGCCTGTGTCAGATCTTCATCTTTATAAAGAATCTTTCCACCTACTATTTTCCCGGGTGGTTTTGGTACAAGACCCATAATGGACAGGGAAGTCACACTCTTTCCACATCCACTTTCCCCCACGATCCCGAGCACCTCCCCTTCATTCACATGAAAACTGACTCCATCGACTGCCGGAACTTCTCCATCATCAGTAAAAAAGGAGGTCCTTAAATCTTCCACTTTTAGTAAAGGACGCTGTTCTGTCATTCAAATCCTCCTCTTCGTAACTTTCTATCTTTTCGTAATAGTTCATATTTTCTAAATTTTATATGTTTCTTATTATACAAGATGTTACAAATGTTGCAATCTATTTTCAGAATTTTTCTACATAAATTCAATATTTCCTTTCCAATTCAATATATGTCCAATTACCCGGTTCATTCCTTCTATATAAAGTAATTAAGTCCTTCTTTATTCACAACAGCCCTGAAATAAGTTTGATATGATCTTTTAATCAACAAAAAAGTCATGACTTTTATCACAGTAATGGTGATAAGTCATGACTTTCATTCTTATTGGTCAAGTTGTTGTACTTGAAAGAGTTTGTAGTAGTGGCCTTCTCTTGCCATCAATTCTTCATGTGTTCCCATTTCGACGACTTCACCGTGCTCCATGTGTATGATCCTGTCCGCATGAGTGATGGTTGATAGACGATGGGCCACAATAAAGGTCGTTCGATCCTTTGCCAGGATTTCAAGGGATTCCTGGATGAGATGTTCACTTTCCAAATCAAGGGCAGATGTTGCTTCATCCAGGATAAGGATCGGTGGATTCTTAAGAAATACCCTTGCAATCGCAACCCTCTGTTTCTGGCCGCCTGATAACTTCACTCCACGTTCTCCCACGCGGGTGTCATACCCTTGAGGTAATTTCATGATGAAGTCGTGGGCATTTGCCGCTTTCGCTGCTTCAATGACCTCCTCATCCGTCGCTTCGGGATTACCGAACTTAATATTCATTTTGACCGACTCACTGAAGAGTATATTATCTTGAAGAACCATACCGATATTGTCACGTAAAGATCGCACTTGAAATTTCCTGAGATCCGTTCCATCCAGAAGGATTTCACCTTCTGTCACATCATAGAAGCGCGGAATCAAACTGACGAAGGAAGATTTCCCTCCTCCGCTCATCCCGACCAGAGCGACGGTTTCACCCGTTCTGATATCCAGATTGAGGTCTCGCAGTACTCTGTCTTCTTCTGATTCATATCGGAAGGAAACGTTTTTGAATTGAATATTTCCTCGGACATCATTACATGGAATAGCTCCTGGTTCATCATCGATATCATATTTCTCGTCCATGAATTCAAAAACGCGGTCCATGGAAGCAATGGATTGAGTCAGTGTTGTTGAAGAGTTCACCAGTCGTCTGAGTGGCCCGTACAGACGGTCGATATAGGCAATGAATGCTGCCATCGTACCAATCGTAAGATCTTTTTCAATTACCTGCAGACCAGCATATCCGATGATGATCAAGGGTGAAATATCCGTGATGGTGTTGACTACCGCAAACGCCTTTGCATTCCAGCTTGTCTGCTTTAACGCTTTAGAAAGGAAATTATGATTCTGCTCCTGGAATTGCTTTTGTTCATAATCTTCCACAGCAAAGCTCTTAATGACAGCCATCCCCTGAACCCGTTCGTGCAGGTGGCTTTGCACCTCAGCAAGTGCCTGGGATCTATCCCTCGTCAAGCCCCTGAGCCTGCCGAAGAAATAACGGACAGAGAAAGCGTAAAATGGGAAAGCAATGAGAGACACCAGGGTCAGGGATACATCCATTGTGAACATGATGGACAGTGCAATCACGATGGTGGCTGCATCGAGCCATAAATTCATCAGTCCGGTGATGACGAAATTCTTTGTTTGCTCTACATCATTGATGACCCTTGAAATGACTTCTCCTGCCCTTGTATTCGAATAATACTTAAAGCTGAGCCGCTGGATATGAGAGAATAAATAGTCCCTCAAGTCATACAGGATCTTGTTTCCCGTCCATTGTGCAAAATACTGCCTGTAATATTCCACCGGAGGCCTGACGAGAAGGAACAGTACGAGCATGATCCCCATGATCATGAGTAACTGACTTGTCTTCTCATCGGCCGATAACCCTTTGGCCCCCACTATATCATCGATGACATATTTGATTAAAACAGGGATCAGCAAAGGGATTGTGAATTTTATGATACCTATGATTAATGTACCTATGATTTGCCACTTATACGGTTTGACAAACTGAAGGTACCTTTTGATACTATCCAAGCGATTACTCCTTTCTTAGTTGTATGTGTTTAGTTTGCCCAATAAAAAGGGGTGACCCTTTACTGAAAGAAGCACTGCAGCTCCTCCTGATCGAATAATCGATCAGGAGAAGGTTGCTCCTTACCGGGTCAGCCCTGCGACACCTATACAATTTTGTGAATCTCTGCTATCCCCTGTGCGTCAGATAACGCTCGTACCAAATGTCAATAAAGTCCGGGGCAAACGGCCCTTTCCTTTGTCTGATCCAACGGACAAGTTTATCAACATTCCGCTTCAGGATGTGATCGATCACATCAGGATAACCGTATAGTTTCCGATGAGCTTCATACTCATCTTCATCGAGCAGTGTATATGTCATATCCGGAAACACTTTGATATCCAAGTCGTAATCGATATACTTGATTGCCTCATGATCATATACAAATGGTGAGCTTAAATTACAATAATAATAAATACCGTCCTCACGAATCATACAAATAATGTTAAACCATAGCTCAGAATGAAAATAGCAGATGGCCGGTTCACGGGTCATCCACGTCCTTCCGTCTGACTCCGTCACCATCGTCCGGTCATTTCCACCGATGATCTGATTCGTCGTCCCTTTCAGGATCGTCGTCTCATTCCAAATGCGGTGAATATTTCCATCATGCTTGAAGCTATGTATTTGTACAGATTTTCCTTCAGTGGGAACCGCCATCGTATCCCCTTCTTTCATGTCAAAATTACCTTTATATATACTTGTCTATTTTATCATTATAACGTTTCCTCAGAAAATTTAAAACAAAAGGGCTATTCTTAAAGAAAATATCCTTTAAGAATGGCCCGGAATAGCTCCAAAATGGGGAGGTGATTATGGAAATATAAGAAATCTTCTGCCGAACAGCACGATGATTTCTGAAGATTACGATGTAACGCCGCTTTGTTCTTTTTGATAGGAGCGAATCACTTCATCGGTCTGCTCTTGAAAGGTTTTCTGTATTTCCCTGAGTTCCTTCTTTTTAGCATGGATTTCTTTTTGTATCGATTCAACCTTTGTCATCTCCTGAAGCGCAATCAATTCTTCCTCCAGTTCCTGACAACGTTCAATCTCGGACTGAAGATATAACAACTTATCCATCGTCTCCAACTGCACGGTAACCAACTCATTAAAACGCTGCTGCATCACTTCAACCAACTCCTCTAAACAAGCTCTCCTAACACATTCTTCTTTATGTGCACAAACCCTTTGACTTTTTCTGTCATAATCGTGAAAGTTTTGTCGATGTGAACGGCAAAAGCCGGGGCGCCAGTTTAGTTATTCCAATATATGTTAATGGACGCAATTCACGACCAGAATAACGCAACAAAAATGAAAACGACGCAATCATCAATCATAATGACGCAATCCCCCACTTTAGGATATCTTCAAAAGGGGCATTTCACTGACAAGAAGGTACTTATAATCCATTGAATATGCTTTAAAGCCCGTGAATGAAACAAAAATGAAAAAGCACCCAACTGAATGGGTGCTTTTTCCATCAAAACAATGAAATTATTGTTGTTGACCGTATTTACCAGAAGCTTTCGCTTTGTTAGCTTCTGCTTGTTGGTTTTGTTGCTTCACGTGTTGAGCAGCAGTTGTTTCTGAAGCGAACTCAGTACCGTATTGTTGTTGCTGAGCTTGTCCAGCTTGAGCGTTTTGTTGTTTCACGTGTTGAACGCTTGTACCAGATTGAGTTTTGTTTGGTTGTTTTGCCATTGTAATCACCTCCACGCTTATTAAGATAACCAAGCGTGGATTTCACTATTCCATTAATTTCAGGAAAAACATTCCATCAAACGAGAAGTGAACGACCACCGTCCACGATGATCGTTTGTCCCCTGATCATAGAAGAATCGTCTGAAACGAGGAACATGACAGACTTCACAAGGTCATCGATTTCGACCATGCGTCCTGCTGGAGTTTTGCTGCGGGCATCTTCCAGAAGCTCTTCACGGTTAGGGAAATGCTTGAGTGCATCTGTATCGATTGCACCACCGGAAACGGCATTTACGATAATATCACGAGGCGCAAGCTCAACCGCAAGATAGCGGGTCAATGCTTCAACGGCAGCTTTAGAAACACCCACTGTCGTGTAATTATCCAAATAACGGATCGATCCCAAAGAACTTATGCTTACGATGCGCCCTCCTTTATCCATCAATTTAGCCGCTTCCTGGGCGCAGAATAATAATGCTTTACTGTTAATATTCATCGTCCAGTCCCAATGAGACTCTTCAAGCTCCATGACAGGTCTCAATACTCCGGAAGCCGCATTACTTACCAATACATCCAGGCGGCCGAATTCTTCTTTAATCTGTTCAAACATGGATTTGATCTTATCCACGTCACCGACATTTGCGCGAACAACAAATGCTTTACGGCCAAGCTTTTCAACTTGTTCAGCCGTCTCGAGGGCACCTTTTTTACTTCGGGCATAATTGACGACGATATCGTATCCTTTTTCTGCAAGCTGTACGGCAATTTCCCTTCCAAGACCGCGGCTGCTTCCTGTTACTAACGCTACTTTTTGACTCATGTTTCTTCATCCTTTCAAATTTCATTTTCCAATTGGTCCAGGGCATAAAGAGGCTCTGAACATGCAAACTAATAAGAACATATCAGTTAATTGGAGGAATGAGTTATGTATGTAGGCAGAGATATGACAGAGCTTTCAATGATTTCAAAAGACGAATGGAAGAAAAGCGAACTTGCTTTCTTTCACCACTCACTACAACAAATAGTACCTTATTTGAATGCAGAAGGACAATCGATTCACCGGGAAATTGTCGAAGAAATTGAAAACCGTGGAGGATTGAAGCGTGGCGAAGCCGATTACACCCATGGGACGAAGATCAGTTACGACTAAAGTTGAAATGACGACAGGAGCAGCGGGACCCGCTGCTCCTGTCTAGTTCTGTAAAATCCCTTCTCCGGTTTCATTCCAAATTTTCTGATGTGAAACCGGAAAGGCATACTTCTCCATCTCATCTGGTGTAACAGCCACTAGGCCACTGCCCTGGAGAGTGTTGCTGTCAATCGATCCGGCATATACTTCAATATCCCATACGATGTGAGAGAATATGTGCTGAATCTTTGTGACAACCCCCGGCTTTAACGAACAATCCACTTTATACCTTTCTTCCATAAGATCAAGCAATTGCTTCCGACCACTGCCTGAATTTCCAATCTCAAAATTAGGGAATTCCCATAAGTTAGCGAGCAATCCTTTTCCAGGGCGTTTGTGAATCACGACTCTTTCATCTTCAGTAAAAAGCACGGCTGCAGCCATGTTAAGCTTTCGGGCTGATTTTTTCTTCGATTTGATGGGGAGTTCGGTTTGCACCCCTTCTTCAAAAGCCTGACAGTGTTCCCGTACAGGACAGAGGAGACATGAGGGTGATGTTGGGGTACAAATCAAAGCCCCCAGTTCCATTAAAGCCTGATTGAAATAAGATGGATTTTCATGAGAAATCAGGTTCCTTACAGCTTCTTCAAACACCTTTCTGGATGAGGGCTTGGCAATATCAAGCCATATGGAGAGGATCCGTGAAAAAACCCGCATTACATTTCCATCTACAGCAGGTTCGGGTTTACTGTAGGCGATGCTAAGAATAGCCCCCGCTGTGTAGGGCCCCACCCCTTTTAAAGAAGTAATTTCTTTTGGGGTATCTGGCACGATTCCTTCATACTTTTCATTCACTTCTTTAACCGCAGTCTGCAAATTCCTAACTCTTGAGTAATAACCAAGGCCTTCCCATGCTTTCAGGACGTCCTCTTCATCCGCAAAGGCAAGAGCATCTATTGTGGGAAACTTTTCAATGAATCGGTTAAAATAAGGTATGACCGTATCCACCCTTGTTTGTTGAAGCATGATTTCAGATACCCACACTTTATAGGGGTCCTGATCCTTCCTCCACGGAAGATCGCGTTGTTCTCTTGAAAACCAGGTGATGAGATCTGTTTGAAATTCCTCACGATTGATGGTCTGTAAATGTTTCAATGAATCTTCTATCAATTTTGTACCTCCAGGATGTTAAATGTTACATTGATTAGGGAATAAATAATTAATGCTCTGTTTTTAAACAGACAAGGTTAATTTCTTTTACACCACCACAAATACATTCGTCCAGTAATCCAAATAATAAATGACGACGGGATTTTCGTAAACGTTTTAACACATGAAAATGAGATTCGGTCGGGACAACGAAGGTTTCGATATAGCGGTTGGAAGCGTCTTCAGCCTTCTCCCAACTGATATCAAAAGCATCATATTGTGGTAATGTCTCTGCGATGCTGGTCATAATTTGCTTATACCGAGGCTTTAAATGCTGTTTTATTTCATATTCCAAGTAAATGTGTAAGGTGTTCTTCATTGAAATAATCTCCTTTTAACCATATCATGTTCACCATGATACGTCATAAACAAATCTTAGAAATGCGAGCCAAGGGAGGACTTTTTTTGGATACAGGCACTCATATCGTCATGGGCTTCGCTCTCGGGGGATTGGCAACACTGGATCCCGTTGTTGCCGAGAGCGCCGCTACTTCTCAAAGCGTATTGATTGCAGCAGTCATCGGCTCTCAAATACCCGATATTGATACCATCTTGAAACTTCGCAATAATGCGGTTTATATTCGTCACCACCGCGGGATCACACATAGTATACCGGCGGTTATTCTCTGGCCGCTGCTGATTGTCGCCTGTCTTTATCCTTTTATTCCTGGTGCAGATTTGCTTCACTTATGGATTTGGACATTTGTAGCCGTATTCCTCCATGTATTTGTCGACATTTTCAACGCATATGGGACACAGGCCATCAGGCCGATCTCGTCGAAATGGGTCGCTTTAGGGGTCATCAACACGTTTGACCCGATTATTTTCGGGATTCATATTGTCGGTTTAATCCTATGGGGAGTCGGACTACCTCCTGGAATAACCTTTTTGATCATGTACATTGTGATTTTCGCCTATTATGTGTTGAGATTTCAGGTTCAAAAGGCCGTAAAAAATGCCGTGAAACGCAGGGTTCCCGAAGCAGAGAAAATCATCGTTTCACCGACGATCCGGTTTTTCCAATGGCGTCTGGCCGTTGTCACAAGCGACCATTACTACGTAGCCAGGGCCTATAGAAGGTCGATCACGATTTTTGATAAATTTGAACGGGTGCCGATCCCAAAAAACCCAATCATCGATGCCGCCAGGAAAGATAAAAATCTGGCAGCATTCCTTTCCTTTTCCCCGGTTTACCGTTGGGAATTGGATGAGTACGATGACCATTATGAAGTCCGTTTTATCGACCTCCGGTATCGAAATAATGGCCATTACCCATTCGTTGCCCTTGTGCAGCTCGACAAAAACCTGAACATCGTCAGCTCCTACACAGGGTGGGTTTTCAGCGAAGAAAAACTCCGTTCAAAAGTGGACATCGACATTTTAATTGATTAAAACAGTGAGGGACGGACCTTTAAAAGGTCCGTCCCTCATCACGTTAATGTATTAAGCCATCATCTTCTTTATCGTCGATCAGGTGCTTGTATTTAGGGTTTTGGGCAGCAAACTCATGGATTTGTTCACCGTATGTGTTGACCCATTGGCGAACGACTTTCTCCGTCACTGCTTTTCCCTTATAATCGTAACCTGCTTTGGCGTATGTCGCTTCGAAATCCTCCCAGACAAGTTCAATCCATGTTCTCGCTTTCTCATAGGAAAGTTTATTATTTTTCTCAATCAACAATTGTGTTAATTCGTGGAATGTTGACTCCATTTTGTCTCCTCCTTTTCCAAATATTTAGTTCGTGCTTTTATGATAATGTCGACCATTTCACCCATACTAAAGATACGTGGTTAAGCTTAGTTGTGAATCTTTGCTTCTTCACGGTATGAGTCAGTAAATTTCACCTTTTAGGAGGCACATTATGCGAAATAAATCGACAGGGTTCCCCAATATGAACAATAATAAATTCGAAGGTGAACCGAGAGCAAAAGCGGAATATGCATCTAAAAGGGCTAATGGCACCATCAATACCCATCCTCAAGAACGCATGAAATCTTCTGGACAGCGAGATCACGACTCACTTTAATACAGTGAAATTTGATTAGGGGGTAGTCACGATGGCAAACATGAAAAACAACTTTTACCGAAACAAGTACAGCAGTCCATTTAACAAGGCATTCTACAATCCGAAGCATGCCCATTCCCAGGCAAATGGACAGACGACACAGACTCAAGACTTAATCATTCTGGAAAACCAGACACGTAAGCGTTCCTAGATCTTCAGAGGTCCGTCCCTAATGACGGACCTCTTCTTTATTTCTTTTCTGCTGCTAAAAGGGAAATGGGTAAAGCTTCTTCTTTGCCGTCTCCACCCAGTCTGTAACCCCAGGCGAATACTCCATTCAAGTAGTCAATCTTAAAATAAGTGCCGGGATCGCCTTCAATTCCATAAATCCCGCCAGGCTTATAAGCATCAGGATTCATCAAATAAGCCTGAGCCATAAGGGCTTTTCGCTCCAGTACGGCAAACTCATTCACAATCCCCAACTGCTCAGCCTTTCTGGCCTTCTCTTTCAACGAAGCAATCTCCTGCCTCAACTCATGCTCCGTCATCTCACTATATCTTCTCTCTTGTTCCATTCTCATCACCTCTACTAATAGTAGTATAGATAAAATGATACAATAAGAAAAGCGCAAGCGGCTGGTCAGACCCGACAAGCATAAGACGGGATGGCTGAAAAGGCGCTCTTTGCCTTTTTGGCCATTACGGCTTATGACCTCGAGGGGCTAGCCCCGGAGCTGGACAATAAGAAAAGCGGAGGGGCTTTGCCCAGAGGCGACAAGCATAAGGCGAGTAAACTGGAAAGGCGCTCTTTGCCTTTTTGGTTTACTTGACTTATGACCTCGAGCCTCTAAGCCCCGGAGCTGGACAATAAGAAAAGCGGAGGGGCTTTGCCCAGAGGCGACAAGCATAAGAAAGGATGAATTCAACATGAAAACAGCCATCATAACAGGCGGAGGCTCCGGCCTCGGGAAAGAATTAGGCAAAATTCTCAGCAAACAAGGCTTTCAAATCTTTTTGGTGGGACGATCTGAAGACACGTTGAAAGAAGCATCTGCTGAAATTAAACATGAGGGCGGCGAAGCATCATTTGCCACATTGGATATTCGCTCAAAGGTTGAGATTAAAAAATTCCTTGAGCAACACTTTACAAACCGTCATATTTCATTACTTATACATAACGCCGGCGTTGGCTTCTTCGGTCCCTTCAACGAGTCAACTGACGATGAATTAGTAACCATGTTCGAGACCAATGCCCTCGGACCAATACGGTTAACAAAAGCCATACTACCTCAACTGGAGCAGGATAGCACCATCATTAATATCATTTCTACAGCTGGCCTTAGAGGTAAGAAAAATGAGTCCTTGTATGTCGCAAGTAAGTTCGCACTAAGAGGGTTCGGGGAAAGCCTGCAAAAAGAATATGAAGGGACCGGTCTTCGTATCGTTAATGCCTATATGGGTGGTATGAATACTCCGTTCTGGGACAATAGCGACCATATTAGCGATCCTTCACGGCTTCGTTCTCCCAGAGAAGTGGCGGAGATGATCGTAAATGATTACCAGGAAAAAGATGAAATCGTCATCGAGTCAAAAAAATAAACCTCAAAAGGCAGCTTTCGATATACGAAAGCTGCCTTGATTTAAGGAGCAAAAGGAAAGAACAAAAAGGCCACAAAAAATAAAAGCATTGGAACTAAAAGCAATGCAAAGACATCAATGACCACTACGAAGGCAATCCATACCCAACGGATGACATCTTTTCTTTTTAGAAACTGCTGTATCATCCTGATATTGACCAGGATCATGAAGATTGCCACTCCAATAAGGAAAAATGGTACGACCCATTTCCCCATATCCTCAGCATACCCCTGGTTGTGCCACTCCTGCCTGCCTATTGAAAAGAAGTCTGTTTGCACTTTAATAATCAATTCACCAATGAGAAATATAAGGGCAATCCCCATTACTATTCCACCAGTGTAAATCTTGAATTTCCTACTAGTTCCTATAATAAGTGGCAGCGTGACAATAACGAACAGAAGAGCAAATACCTCCACCGAACTCCCCCTTTCCGTACCCCTTCCTTATCCCTTTAATGATGAAGAAAATCACTCTTCATTTTCTTTTAATTCCTCCAGAAGCCTTTCGATGTCTTCCATGGAAAATCCTTTTCGATACAACGTTTGTTTCATCTTTTGGACATATTCATATCCATCATATTTTGAACTGAGTTTTCGGTGAGCCTTCAATCCCTGATGATAAACCGCATCCCATCTCTCATCGTCATCCCGGTCTGATTCGACTGTCTCCCATACAATTTTCATAACTGAACCGGGATAACCTTTTCTCATCAAGTTTTGTTCGATTTTTTGCTTGGCAATCATCTTGGAATCCTTTCGGTATTTATGAAGGAGCTTTTCTGTCAAAGCGACCGCTTTGTCTACCTGCTTCTCTTGAGTGAATGCGGCCAGAGCTTCTTCAATATGGGAATCTCCGACACCCTTTCTTCTTAATTCCCCGCGGATCCAAGTCGGCCCCTTGTCAGCCGTATTCATCTGAGTACCGACAAATGCATGGGCGAACTCCAAATCATTGATGTATTTAATCTCATTCAATTTATGGATCACTTCCTGGACGATTCCATCTTCCGGATCCCCTTCCTGCAAATGATCGCGGATTTCTTTTTCCGTCCTCATACGATAGGCCAGATACTGAATCGCTTTGTTGAATGCTTTTTTTACATCGTCTTCGTATTGAAGTTCTGAAATCTCCAGCTCATCGACCTCAAGACCTTTTCTGAGCTGGAACTTAGCCAGTATCGCTTCATCGACACTGAAGGCATATTTACCATCTATAAATAAATTGTAACGCTCATCATTCTTCACTTGCTTCGTTATTTTTGTAATCTTCCCCATTTTTTCCACCTCTCCATCATCCTAACACATTCAACATATGTTTTTTATTCTGAAGATAGGTAAAATAATAATATAACTGGAGGGATGAAAATGAAGATCGCCATTACAGGTGGAACAGGTTTTGTCGGCCAGGCACTAACGGAGGAACTTCTTTCACATGAACATGAAATACTGATTCTTACACGTAATCCGGATAAGCATGAAGCACGTCCAGGTGTGAAGTATGTGAAATGGCTGTCTGATGGAGCAAGACCCGAAGAGTCACTTGAAGGAATCAATGCATTTATCAACCTTGCTGGAGAATCCATCAATAGCGGACGGTGGACCGATGAGCGCAAGAAACGCATCATCAATAGCCGGCTCACCTCCACTGGGGAAGTGATTAATATAATTAAGGCTCTGAAAGAAAAACCTGCATGCTTAATCAATGCCAGCGCAATCGGCTATTATCCTTCTTCAAAGAGGAATACGTATACGGAAGCCTCGACGGAAACGGCAGACAATTTCCTTGGGGAAACCGTGCAAATATGGGAAAAGGAAGCGGCCAAGGCCAAACAGTTGGGCATTCGCGTTGCATATACGCGATTTGGCATCATTCTCGGTAAAGACGAAGGTGCCCTTCCCCGTATTGCACTACCCTATAAAATGTTTGTCGGAGGCACGGTCGGTTCAGGTGAACAGTGGATGTCATGGGTTCACATCAAAGACATCGCGAGAGCCGTGAATTTTGTAGCCGAAACAGAGGGGATTGAAGGACCGGTTAATGTCACCGCACCTTCCCCTGTCACCATGAAAGAATTCGGAAAGACACTCGGGGACGTAATGAGCAGGCCCCACTGGATACCGGTCCCATCATTCGCTTTAAAAGCGGCCATGGGTGAAATGAGCGCCCTTGTGTTGGAAGGACAAAAAGTACTTCCAAGTGTCCTCTTAGAACATGGCTTCAAATTCTCATTCCCTGAATTAAAGAGTGCCCTGATGGAAATATATCGATAAGTAAGAGGTATGCCCCTTCCTTTTCAAGGTAAAAATAGAACTAATCTTGAAAAGAAGGGATGTACATAAGAATGGATAATAAAAAGAAGAAAGACAAAAACAAATCGGGACTTTCAAGCGCTCAGGAAGTAACCTACTCACGTGAATTTAAAGCAGCAGACCGTGCCGCAGGCTTTAATCCGAAAGCGCATAGATAGTCAATTATTTCCTAACTAAAAACCCCTGCTTTGAAGAAAGATAAAGGTACAGGTTATAAGCCTGTGCCTTTATTTTTTTAGCGAAAAGGGGATGTTTATATTGGGAAGATCACGCGGCCATAGCAAAAGAGGAAATAAAAACAGCCTGCCACAAACACCCGCTCAGCTCAAATCTGATGGTGTTGACGAAGAGTTCTCAACAGAACTTGCCGACCAGGCTGACATGGAAGCACAAGCCCGTGCAAATGCTTCCAATCAGCGTGCACGAGTGAAGAAAAACCAATAGTGCAATCCCATTAGTTAAACATTCAGGCAAAAAGGGACCCCTGCTGAGATAGCAAGGGTCCCTTCTTCATTTATTCACTCAAACCACAAACGGCTTTTTGTTATTCTTCTGATTATGTGAAATCAATCGTTTCATATACGTCATGATCTTACCATTATCCCTCGCGACTCAAATCAATGATCCGGATCAAATTCTCATTCTCATCTTGGAAAATGGCATATCTGCCTGGAGGGATATCACATGGTGCTTTAATGAAATGGAGCTTATCCTGGTATTGTTCAACATAATCATCTACGCTGTCGACAATAAAAATCCCGCCTGGACCCAATTCTGCCTCATCATTTTCAATCATTAATTGAACATCCGTTCCCGGCAGTTTAAGGGCAATTGTATGGTCCCCCTCTCTCCAGGCCTCTTCAAATCCTAGCGTATCACGATAATAATGGAGAGATTTCACTAAGTCTGTTACTGGATGACACAAAAAAGCCAGCTTCATTTACTCCACCTCAATAGTATTTTTCACCAAAACATAACTTGGTTATGTATAACGTAACTTAGTTACAAATTTATGTCAATATGATATACTCCTAATATGAAAAATTGGATACCTGTTCCAGGAAGTAAAAAGGAAACGATTATTAAATTAGCTCTAGAACAATTTAAAGAGAAAGGGTATGAAGGGGTCAATATCAAGGATTTAGCAAAGGAGGCGAATATGACGACCGGTGTGATTTATCACCATTTTGGTTCAAAGGCACAGTTATATTCAGTGATCAGACAGGATGTAGAGCAGCGGATTATAGACAGGATGGAAGGTGCCGCGGATACGGTCAGTGATCCTGTCAATAAACTTAAAATGGCTTTAGTAACAGGACTCGATGCTACGATAAAGCTAAGAGTCGGGCGGTTATTATGTGAAGAAAATCCACACGCAGCCGATAAAATCGAAGAATTTGTTCTACAGCTCCTTGAAGGAACCATTGCCGGCCTGGAATTCATTGTTCTTCCATCATGGCGCTCGATCCTGGCGGCCATTGAAAATGAAAAGATTGATCTAGGCCAAGGAAGAGAATTAATAGCATGGCTTTTTCAAAAAAAGTTGTGAAAGGGGCTCCCTGCCTCTTTCACTATCCTGACAACGTATGAATCAAGGAAATTTCACAATGAAAGTCACTTATGGTCTGTTTATTATCGAAACTTTCTTATTACAGATCCGTATTACATAATAGAAATAAACAGATGCCGTTTACGGAGGATTAGAGTATGAAATCAGAGAACAAGCTTTGGAGAATGTGGAAAATCCTGTCCCTTGCCTTATCCATCGTCGTGCGGGTGTACTGGTATCGACTCCCCGGTAAGTCCCAATGGGAAAAAGATAAGCTCTGGGAACGAATCGGCAAGGAATTCAAAGATACCCTTTTCGAACTGAATGGTGTGTTAATTAAAGTCGGGCAACTTCTCAGTATCCGGGAAGATTTACTTCCCAAAGGCTTTATCAGTCAAATTCAAGATCTTGTGGATCATGTTCCTCCATCCCCATGGGATCAAATACAATCGGTTCTTGAACGTGAATGGGGAACCTCCATTTCTTCGATAGTCATGGACATAGACAAAGAAGCCGTTGCATCGGCCTCCATTGGCGAAGTATATAAAGCAAGACTACTGGATGGAACTCAAGTAGCCATCAAGGTACAGCGTCCGGAAATCCCAATACTCGTCAAGACGGATTTCCGCACTCTTTCAATCATCATCTGGTTTGCCCGGCATTTCGCTCCCATGCCAAAAGGGTTCCTTGACTTTAAGATGCTCTATAGAGAATTAAAACAGGTGATTGAACAGGAACTGGATTTTTCGAAGGAAATGAGTACGGCCATTTCCTTTAAGCACAGATTTAAGGATCATTCCAATGTGAAGATCCCCGCCATGTACCCTGACCATTGCACAGATAAAGTACTTGTAATGGAATGGGTGGATGGTGTCCGATTGAATGATAAAGAAGCGATAAATGTGTATGGACTGGACGGACAGAAACTTGCACAGCACTTATTCCGGCTCTTCCTCCCTCAGTGGCTTGAGCCGGGGATCTTTCATGCCGACCCCCATGCAGGAAATATCCTGCTTCAGCCCGATGGTTCATTTGTTTTATTGGACTTCGGGATGATCGGTGAAATTTCGAAAAGGGATTCTGCACATTTTCAAGATCTTCTGGAAGGGGTCCTATTAAAAAATTTCCGGAAAGCTTCAGAGGCACTGGCTCATTTAGGGTTCCTGCTCCCAAATGCAAGTCCGAAGACCATTGAGCCTGTCCTGAAGGAATTTGTCACACTCGATATGGAGCAGTTTAAGAAGATGGATATGATTTCAGTTAAAAAGGAAATCAACGACATGGTGAAATCACTTCCGGTTCAGGTACCGACCCGCTTTATCTTCTTAGGTCGTTCATTTGCCACCATCGAGGGGCTTGTCCATACGCTGAGCCCCGAAGAGGAAATCCTTGATGTCGTTAAACCGGCCTTTTTGGATTGGGTGAAGGATGGCAACACAAATAAATGGGAGCTTCTTATGAAATGGGTTGGGGCACTGCCTGTCTTTCAGACGATTCAAAAGGTACGGCAGTTGTTGGACGTACCGGAATTAAAACTGGAACAAAAGGACCGCCATCAGCTAAATGAATTTCATTTCAATCTCTTTGAAAGCCAAAAGAAGCAAGCGTTCATCCTGCTTCTGGCGGGGGGCGCTGGTGGATTTACTGGGCTTGGTTTCGGAATGGAGTTCATCTGGCAAGGTAGCTTTGGACTTGCCGGATTCGGCATCACTTTGTATTGGATGGTTGATATAAAACAAAGAGCCTGGCTAAAGAAATTGAAGAATGGGCAACTGCATTAAACGTGAAAAGGTAACCTGTCTATAATAAGGTTGCCTTTTTATGGTAGAATCCAAACAGGAGGGATACTATGACAAATCGTAAAGAACCGTTTAATGATGTGATCGACCATTTGTCCAAGATTGAAGGGGCACCTATGAGTAACCAGAAATAAGCAAACCCCCACTCGGAATCCGGATCATCGGGTATGGGATGATCACATTCACGGCCCTAGCATCTTTATTGTTCATTATGGTGGTCATACTTGATTAAAACTAATTTCGGGCTGATGCTGAAACTCCTCCAATTCAATCCGGTTATCTCCAATAAAGTAAACTCCTTCTTCTTCCAAGAGTCGTTTTTGGATCATCTTCTGCTCCTCATCACGAAATCCGATTTCCCCTTTACTATTCAGTACCCTGTGCCACGGCAGATTGTACTTTTCACTCATAGAATGGAGGACCCGGACGATCTGCCTTGCCGCTCTCGGACTGCCTGCATGCAGAGCGATTTGTCCGTACGTCATGACCTTCCCGGGAGGTATCCTCTTTATAATTTTCACGGCTTTTTCGGTAAACGGCTTCAAACTCGTTACCTCCTCTTTCTCTCTCATTCAACTACTCCCCCTATTGTAATATGAGGACTTGAACATAGTAAATAATGCCTTCACAAGCCGGGTTCCTAGAAGATTTGCTTTCATTATATTAGACTGTATATGAAAGAAGAAAAGGACGTGATGATTATATGGATATTAAACTGATTGCACTGGATATGGACGGGACTCTCGTCAACCATGAAGGAGAGGTTTCCCCAGAGAATGAACAAGCCATTCAACGTGCGAAGGAGAAAGGAATTCATGTCGTGTTAAGTACTGGACGTTCTCTTTTCACATGCCGTGATATTTCAGACGAACTGGGCCGTTCATCTTATCTTGTGACTGTGAATGGGGGAGAAATCTACGATCATGAATATAATCTTGTTGACAGCATCCCCTTGGATATTGATCTGGTGAAGCAGCTTTGGGAGTTGAAGAAAGAGCATGATGTTTACTTCTGGTCCTCTACTTCAGAAGGGTTGTTCAATAGTAAGAAGCCTTTTGATCAGGACATTGAAACCTATAATTGGCTGAAGTTTGGCTTTGATATACAGGATGATGATGTCCGCAAAGTCGTGATGGACGAACTTGTGAAAAATGAAGGACTTGAGATTACGAATTCATCCCCGACGAATATTGAAATTAATCCAGCCGGAGTCAATAAAGCCGCGGCATTAGTGAAAGTATGTAAATGGCTGGATCTTTCCATGGATCAGGTCATGGCGGTCGGCGACAGTATGAATGACATTGCCATGATTCGTGAAGCAGGTTTCGGGGTGGCCATGGGCAACGCACAGGAAATGGTAAAAGAAGCAGCCGATTGGGTAACGGGTATCAATACTGATCATGGCGTGGCACAAGCAATCGATAAAGTAATGGCAGAAATGGAATAAACATGTTGATGAAGGTGCCTGATTCAATAAGTGTCAGGCACTTTCGCTTTCCATCGTGTCTATTATTATTACATTAGGTCCATACTGAGTATAAAAACAAGGATTGTACCCGACATGTATCTATTACTGGTAGTGGTTGTTTATCTGATTTTTGCTAAACTCTTTATTGATTGGAAACGTTGGAAAGAGTATTACCCAACCGTTCAATATTATATTATCTGTAACCTTACATATAATATGATTTTTTATAACCATACTTTATGGAAGTACAAGGCGGTGACGGTAGAATGGCTAAACCATACTCTTATCGAACTCGTCTTCACCTTTTTCATCATTCCTGTTGCGATCATGATCTTTCTCCGTTATTATCCATACGGAAAAAAGAAATGGCTCTACCTTACCTGCTGGATATCCTATTTCACCTTTCTGGAATACCTGTTTCATAAAAAGGGTCTGTTCCTGTACGAGAATGGCTGGAATTTAGGGTGGTCCGCTGTGTTTAATATCATTATGTTTTCCATCTTAGGTTTACATCACAAGAAGCCTTTACTTGCCATCATTATTTCCTTGCCTATCATCGCCATTCTATTATTCCTTTTCCATCCATCTTTACACGATTTAAAGTGAGGGTGTTTCAATGTCTTCCTTTTCCACTCCTCTATTTATTATATTGGTTTTAGGCGTTTATTTAACCATGGCTATTTATATCGCGATTTTGAAAAGGAAAGATTAAAAAAAGAGGTTGGGACATAATTAAATCAATATGCTCTAAAAACGCACAAATCCGAACGAGTAAGATTTCCAACAAATCACTCGTTCGGATTTTCCTTTAGCTGAAACCCTATTGTCCCAGCCTCTTTGTATTTATTTCACGACAATTTCATCATTTTGAACTGAAACCAAAATATTTGATACAGCTTCTTCATCCAGTAAGAAGTCGGCTATCTTATCTTCCACTCTTTCCTGAATGACGCGACGTAATGGACGTGCACCAAATTCCCGGTGATATCCCAATTCAACGAGCTTATGCTTCGCTTCACCGTTGATGGTCAGCGTAATTCCCTGCTCCTTAAGTTCAAGCTGCAACTCACCCAGCATTAAATCGAGGATCTCAAGGAGCTCTTCTTTTTCAAGAGATTCAAATTCAATGATGCTGTCGAAACGGTTCAGGAACTCTGGTTTAAAGTAGGCACCCAATGATTTAAGAATATTTGTTTCCTTAATTGCATCTGTGCCGCCTGTGTCGAAACCGACCACAGTTTCCTTCTTATCGGTTACTCCTGCGTTACTTGTCATGATGATCACGGTTTCCTTGAAGCTGACCGTTCTGCCCTGGCTATCCGTGAGACGACCGTCTTCAAGAATCTGAAGGAACATATGCTGGACATCTGGATGTGCTTTTTCAATCTCGTCCAGAAGAATGATGGAGTAGGGATTTCTCCTAACCTTCTCAGTCAGTTGACCGGATTCCTCATGTCCTACATATCCTGGAGGGGAGCCGATCAGTTTAGACACTGAATGTTTCTCCATGTACTCACTCATATCCAACCGAAGCATGGAATCTTTAGATCCAAACAATTCTTCTGCGAGTGTCTTCGTTAACTCAGTTTTACCTACACCCGTCGGCCCGACAAATAGGAATGTACCAATCGGACGATGCTTCGCTTTCAGTCCGGCACGGCTGCGACGAATAGCTTTTGCCACTTTCTTCACCGCTTCTCCCTGGCCGATCACTTTATGGGCAAGGTTTTCTTCCAGTGATTTCATACGCTTTCGATCATCACTTTGAAGTTTTCCTACCGGGATACCCGTTTTGCCTTCAATGATCGTCTGGATCAATTCCTTTTCTACGAGAGCTTGAGAATCAGTCGAATCCTGTCCAAGCTTTTTCTCCAAGTCCGCTTCCTGATCCCGAAGAATAGCCGCTTGCTCATAGTTCTCATCCTTTGTAGCCTGTTCTTTCTTCAATCGTACATCATATAACTTTTTGTGGAGGGTCGTTTTGTCTTTGCCCTCCGATAAAAGATTAACTTTTGAACCTGCCTCATCCATTAAATCGATGGCTTTATCTGGCAGGAAGCGGTCCTGGATATAGCGATGTGACAATTTCACACATGCCTCGATGGCTTCATTTGTAAATTTCACCCCGTGATAGTCTTCATATCGGTCTTTTAGACCCTTTAGTATTTCAATCGCTTCTTCCGTAGTCGGTTCATTCACCATCACTGGTTGGAATCGGCGTTCAAGGGCCGCGTCTTTTTCAATTTGACGATACTCCTTGAGCGTCGTAGCCCCGATCACCTGAAATTCTCCACGTGCCAAGGCAGGTTTTAAGATGTTACCCGCATCCATAGAACCTTCGGCGGAACCGGCTCCGACTAATTGATGAATTTCATCGATGAATAACATTACGTTTTCACGTTTTTGCAATTCACTGATAATCGCTTTCAACCGTTCCTCAAATGATCCGCGCACGCCAGTACCTGCTGTCAAAGAAGCTACATCCAACACATATACTTCTTTATTCAATAGCTTGGATGGGACATCGCCAGCGACGATTTTACTTGCCAACCCTTCAGCAATGGCCGTTTTTCCTACTCCTGGTTCCCCGATGAGAACTGGGTTGTTCTTGTTTCGACGATTAAGGATTTCGATGACACGTTCCACTTCTTTATCCCTTCCGATGACGGGATCAATCAAACCGGCTTTGGCAGCGCCTGTGACATTTCGGCCGAATTGATCCAGGATGCCATTACCTCCATGTCCACTCTTTGTTTCCGGATTGGATGGCTGCTGTTGGGGTTGGAACCCATATTTCTCGTTTCCATCCATGCTCATGCCTTTAAACAACTCATCAAATGGAAATCCTCCGCTCATGCCAGAAGGTGTCTGCTGCTTTTGAAAGCAAGCTGAACACATTTTTATACTGGATTTTTTACCATTCAATTGCGTATACACTTCAACTGTTGCTTGATTGTGTTGACATACTTGGCATTTCATCAAACATGACCTCCTGTAGTCTTGTATATGATTTATGAATTATTAGTTGATTTAGATAAGATCAAACACATCACCTTTGACTTTGACTTTCTTTGACCTTATAAATATAGTATACTTTGACCTTTTTTGACTTTCAACATTTTTGCTTATGGGAATTTTTTCATTACCAGTGCGTAATGAAGTGTTGAAGTAGAGTGTAGGAGATTTGGAAATAGAATTCAAGCGATTGATTTATACGTACAAAAAAAGCCGGCATTCATGCCAGCTCTCTTAATACCAATGTTCCCAGTTACCTTTATGACATCCATGCTTCTTTTTGTAGCATGTACATTTTTTAATCTTCTTTAATTCATCCAAAATATCTTCAAGAAGTTCTTTAATATCATTTTCCTCATGCTTGTCTTTTTTACAACCTTCATGCTGATGGGAACCTGATTGTTTCTTATACATACGTTGTTTCACCACCTTTTCAACCATTGGCAGGACGCTCATCACGTTCGCCATATTTCCTAAACTTCCAAGTGAACCAAGCGCATTCAGAGAAGCCTTTCCACCAGAACCCGTATTCAGGAGACTTTTTAATTGATCATGACTTAGTAATGAACTTACGGTATCTTTTACAAAATCAAGGTCAAGCTTATTTGCATCTTCTTTTGTGTACTGGCTGATCATATCCATGATTCCCTCGAGTGGATTATTTTTTTCACTCATTGTTTCCCCTCCAATTCCTTATCATTCGATGTAATAACATTCCTTGAAATGAGTAAGGCTACCCATGTTCAAGGAATGGTTTAAATCCCGGTTTAGCCAATGGCACTTACTGCAAGCAGAACCAGAATGGCAATTCCTACGATCAACGCTGCTAGAGGATTAATCGCAAGTAGTACTAGAAATGCCACAATCAGTAACACCAAAAGCAAACTGTAAAAATCAAATTCGCTATGAGAATGACTCGCACCCATCCATCATCACCTCACTTATTCAATACTTGTAAAGCACTTTACATGGTATCTTATGTACGGATTGCTAGATTGGAATGATATAATCGTCTATTTGCTAGTAAAAAGGGCTGGTTTATCCATGAAAAAATGCTAGCCCAGAAATATCAGGGCTAGCATTTTACTCAATCTAATAGAGAACCACTTCTCTTCTCCTTATTACCTGTTCTTTTATACCAATTGGCGGTCCCAATGGCGATGAGCTGAAATCGCTGTTATGAGTTCCTTGGCAAATTCCTTCATATCATCTCCTGTTACTACACCGGAACCGCTCACCCCGGCTTCTTCCAGCCAGTGGATCCCTTCATGTGTGGCCCCGATCGGCTTATAGTGAGAATAAGCTTCTTTGACAAAGTAGGTTGTAGCCTGGGAGAATTTCTTATCTTCATCCTCTCCGCCTACCACGTATAAACTGTCAAACAAGACCGATTCGCCTGTTAAAAAGGTGTGGTCCACTTCTAGTTTTGTAGCATCATCACCTTTTCGAACCCCCAGCTTATCACTTATGATCTCAGTCTGAATCCCTTCTCCTTTAAGGGCAGTAAGGACCATGTCCACTTCTTCGCCTTTAAAGCCATTTCCTACGATGACCCCCACTTTTCGAGTAGCAGGTTTCTTGATTGTATTTTCCTGGCTCAAGGCTTTTGAAGATTTGGTCACCCTGGATTCTTCACCTTCAGGGACTTCTACATTGATGGCTTCCGCAAATCCTTTTGCCAGCTCCCTGCTAACATTGGCAAACATGTTAACGACCTGTTTCTGAACCGATTTGCTCTTCACTTTCCCAAGTTCAAAACTGAAAGCTTGGACAATATGCTCTTTCTCAGGCTTACTCATGCTGTTCCAGAACATGGTCGCTTGTGAAAAGTGATCTTTAAAGCTTTCACTTCTCGCACGTACTTTACGCCCTTCCATTTTTTCCTGGTAGTGGGTGTATCCACCCTCTTCTTTGGAAGCAGGAGCTGGTGTATTTTGGGCAAGTGAGTTGTTATGATAGCTTACCTGCCCTTTATTGATCGTATGCCTACCGTATCCGTCACGCTGATTATTGTGGAACGGACACACCGGTCTATTAATAGGAAGCTCATGGAAGTTTGGCCCTCCAAGGCGTATCAATTGTGTATCGGTATATGAGAATAAGCGGCCCTGTAATAATGGGTCATTGGAGAAATCGATCCCTGGCACGACAGATCCCGGATGAAACGCCGCCTGCTCCGTTTCTGCAAATACATTATCCACATTGCGGTTGAGGGTCATTTTTCCGACGATTTTCACAGGGACTTCTTCTTCAGGCCACAGCTTGGTGGGATCCAGTACATCAAAGTCAAAGTTAAATTCATCTTCTTCCTTAATGAGCTGCACACCCAGTTCATATTCAGGGTAGTCTCCGTTTTCAATGGATTCCCACAGGTCCCGGCGATGGAAATCCGGGTCTTTTCCGTTGATCTTCTGGGCTTCATCCCAAACGAGGGAATGAGTTCCGAGGACCGGTTTCCAATGAAACTTCACGAAATGGGCCTTACCTTCCTCGCTCACGAGGCGGAATGTATGGACACCGAAGCCCTCCATCATTCTCAAGCTTCGCGGGATGGCACGGTCTGACATGGCCCACATAACCATATGTGCAGATTCCTGATTGTTCGCTACAAAGTCCCAAAACGTATCGTGGGCGGAAGCTGCCTGAGGCATTTCATTGTGTGGTTCCGGCTTCAACGCGTGGACCAGGTCCGGGAATTTGATGGCATCCTGAATAAAGAAAACAGGGATGTTGTTACCGACAAGATCATAATTTCCTTCTTCCGTATAAAATTTCGTGGCAAATCCACGGGCATCCCGCACCGTCTCCGCAGAACCTTTTGAGCCGGCCACAGTCGAAAAACGGACAAATACCGGTGTCTTCTTTGTGGTGTCCTGAAGAAATCCAGCACGTGTATATTCTTTCATAGAGTCATAGAGTTCGAATTCTCCATGAGCTGCGAATCCACGGGCATGGACAATCCGTTCAGGGATACGCTCATGGTCGAAGTGAGTCATCTTTTCACGGAAGTGGAAATCCTCCATTAACGTGGGGCCACGGTCTCCGGCTTTCAACGAGAATTCATCCTCGGATACTTTCAAACCTTGATTGGTTGTAAGATCCTTTCCTTCATCCTCCACGCGATACTGTTCAAGCTGTTCATCCTTACTGCTGCCATTCACCTTCGTACGACGATCGTTTCCCATTCTTTCATCCCTCTCCACATTTATTGAAGTTTACTATGTAAAACATTCTGATTCACTAGTACCCTTGAAGGAGCGTTTTAAACATTTACAATAGGCTGATTTAACAAATATTCAGACGAATTCTTTCAATTGACAATGGGTAAACCTGGATATTATGTAAAAAAATCACCTGACTTACACTTTTGTTTGTATTATCCTCCTTTGTTTACGTCTCCTTTACCTCTGTATCATCTAAATTTCATATTTTTATTCTGAATGTTCTGCTATATTAATAGGTATATAGTACAATCCCGCTCAGAATACTGGAGGACTTTATGGAACGTTTGACCGATCACCTGATAGTCATCTCTTTCGATTGTTTGTCTGCCCTGGATTACCCCATTCTACGAGATCTTCCCCACTTTAAGGAACTTCTCAGACGCGGGTCCTTCTGTAACCGGGTTGAAACCATCTATCCTTCTGTCACCTATCCCTGTCACGCAACCATTGTGACAGGCAAGTATCCTAACCGCCACGGTGTTGTGAACAACACACTACTTCAGCCAGGCAGGGATTCCCCGGATTGGCACTGGTACAGGAAATCAATCCGGGGTACCACCCTATACGATGAGGCAAAAAAAGCAGGGTTGACCACGGCCGCCCTGCTCTGGCCAGTGACGGCGGGGGCATCTATTGATTATAATATGCCTGAAATATTCGCCAACCGGCCCTGGCATAATCAAATCCTTGTTTCCCTCTTGAATGGCAGCCCTCTCTATCAATGGCAGATGAATCGTCTTTTTGGCCATATTAGAAACGGCCTTAACCAGCCTGAATTGGATGATTTCGTTCTTGAATCAACGATCGAAACGATGAAGAGGAAACCCGGCTTACTGCTTGTTCATTTTACAGATCTTGATACTCAGCGGCATTATCATGGCTTCTCATCCAAAGAAGCAAGGGACGCTCTTCACCGTCATGATGATAGACTGGGGAGAATCATGAAAGCGTTAAAGGAAAACGACATGTATGAAGAAACGGCGATCGTCGTTTTGGGGGATCATAGTGCACTTGATGAAAGCAGGGCCGTTCAACTAAACATCCTCCTGAAGGAAAAAGGAATGATTACCGTAACCGAACAGGGGAAGATTTCGAATTGGAGGGCATATTGCCAAGGATGTGATGGCTCAGCCTACGTCTACACAAAAGATGATAAAACAGCATCGGAAGTAAAATGGCTCTTGGAAAAATTACAACCTGACCCTTCCAACGGAATCGAATCCTTTCTCACTGGTGAAGAAGCAGCTGAAAAAGGGGCCGACGGACATTGTGCGTTTATGC
This sequence comes from Bacillus sp. NTK074B, assembly GCF_017303375.1. Classification (GTDB taxonomy): domain Bacteria; phylum Bacillota; class Bacilli; order Bacillales; family Bacillaceae_B; genus Rossellomorea. The sequence continues at coordinate 41,553 of NZ_JAFKOH010000006.1, forward strand.
TAGAGGCCAGTCGTGGTTATTATTTCAAAGACGCACTGGAAGGTCCTTTCATTCATACAATCACCCCGGAAGATGTCAGAAAGAAACGTTATACGTATGGATCTCATGGCTATTCTCCGGAAAAAGAGAACTACTGCACTATTTTTATGGCTGCTGGAAAAGGCATACGCTCACATCAGGAAATTTCCTCTATGCGCCTTATCGATGAAGGACCGACATTTGCAAGATTGCTCGGCCTCAGCTTAGAAGACACAGACGGAGAACCGATTAAAGCACTGCTGGACATATAAAGAAGAATCTGTTTCCGTAGGGGGAAAAACAATGAAGCGTTTTTCGAAAGAAGAAAGCAGCTGGATTTTTTACGATTGGGCCAACTCAGCATACTCTATCATTATCTCTACCGCCGTCTTTCCATTGTTTTATAAAGCTGCCGCCACAAATGCAGGGGTGAGTGCCGCTAATTCAACGGCTTATCTGGGGTACACCATTGCCATTGCCACCTTCATCCTTGCCATGATCGGTCCGATTCTTGGTACCATCGCCGATTATGAAGGGTACAAGAAGAAATTCTTTTCCTTCTTCTTTGCATTAGGTGTGACCTTCACCGCCCTCCTCGCTTTTGTTCCGAGTGATCAGTGGCTGCTCTTATTGATTTTTTATACAGTGGCGGCCGTCGGTTCAGCGGGATCGAATGTCTTTTATGATGCGTTTCTGACCGACGTTACGACGGAGGAACGGATGAACCGGGTGTCATCTAGGGGGTTTGGATTTGGATATATCGGCAGTACGATTCCATTCATCATCAGTATCGCCATTATTGTTTTATCCCAAAGCGGCACTATCCCCTTATCTGTCACTGTCGCCAGTAAGATCGCCTTCGTGATCACCGCTTTATGGTGGGGACTCTTTTCTATTCCCCTGTTAAAAAATGTACATCAGCGCTATTTTATCCAACGTGAGAAAAACCCGGTGGCAAATAGCTTTAAGCGGCTAGGAAAAACGATGAAAGAAATCAAAAAATACCGGGCACTCTTTTTATTCCTCCTTGCTTATTTCTTTTATATAGACGGTGTAGGTACCATCATTACCATGTCCACTGCATACGGATCGGATCTGGGTATTACCTCCACAAATCTTTTGATCATCCTATTTGTGACACAGGTAGTGGCTGGACCTTTTGCAATTCTATATGGGAGACTGGCAGAAAGATTCACTGGGAAGAAGATGTTGTATGTAGGCATTTGCGTATATATCATCGTGTGCATTTATGCTTATTTCTTGGAAACGACCATGGACTTCTGGATATTAGCCATGCTTGTCGCCTCTTCTCAAGGAGGCATTCAGGCACTCAGCAGAGCTTATTTCGCCAAACTGATCCCGAAGAAAAATGCCAACGAATTCTTTGGTTTCTATAATATCTTCGGTAAGTTTGCATCCATCCTTGGCCCGCTGCTCGTGGCTGTCACAGCTCAAGTGACAGGTGCATCCAACAGTGGCGTGTTCAGTCTTGTCATCCTCTTCATCATCGGAATTGTGGTGCTCGCCTTCGTTCCAGAGCCAAAGGAACATGATGTGGAAAAGTCTGCGATTGTGTAAACAAGAAAGAGCCTGATCAGAGGATCGGGCTCTTTTCCTTGCTCTTCTGGTTGTTTAAAAAGTATGTGCTGCATCTTTCGCACGGGAAATGGCATTCTGCTTAATTTCATCTGCTTTGTCCGGCATAGCTGCGTGTCCTTCCACAAATATTCCTTCAAAAGAAGGCACACCGAAAAACTGCATGATAAGACTTAAATATCGATGACCCATCTCCATTCCCGCTGCCGGTCCTTCAGAGTAAATGCCTCCCCTGGCCTGGATATGGATGGCTTTTTTATCCGTCAGTAATCCGACGGGCCCTTGTTCCGTATACTTAAACGATTTCCCTGCCACTGCAACAGAGTCAATATAAGCTTTCATCACCGGAGGGAATGAGAAATTCCAGAACGGAGTGACAAATACATATTTATCGGCTTCTATGAACTGGTCAGATAATTCATTCAGGCGATTCACTTTCTTCTGCTCTTCCTGTGAAAGCTCCTCAAAACCTTTACCTGATTGAAGCTTGCCCCATCCGCTGAAAACATCCGCATCAATATGAGGTATATGTTCCTGATATAAATCGACGTGAATCACTTGATCTCCGGGGTTCACTTCCTTATATGTATCCATGAATGCTTTTGCAACCGCCATGCTATACGACTGTGTATCATCATGGGGGTGCGCCGTTATATATAATACATGTGCCATTCGTCATCCATCCTTTGCTTCGTTTTATAGACACTCGTATTTTGTGAAGATAAGAGGGGAATTATCCTCATTATCCGGTAAAAAAAGAATGCTGCCTGTATTAGGGCAGCATTGATTGAAATACCTTATTCTTCTTCGCCAGGCACTTCAAAAGGGTTTCCCCCGATATTCTTTCTCATTTCGTCTGTTAATTCAAATGGAGTGTTCTCTTGTGCTTCCCCTGCTGCGAAATGGTGACTGCCATCAAAGTGAATCGGTTTACCTTCCAATGTTGACACCTCCGATTTATTATAGTTTGGTCATTATGTAACGGTCTATCCGGTTTTTAAAGTTATGGACCTTTTACCCGGTTGTATTTGCTTATTATAATATGCCTCACTTCAAGTATATATCCTTTTTTCCCATTTTATATTGATATTCTTTATTTTCTAATACGACGATTTGTTCAGATGATGCCGCTGCCACATGTTTGGTTTCTTCCACAAGATGTTGAATGAGCCGGTGACATTGCTTGGCCCCTTTGACTAGGAGTGGAACCCCTATCCAATCAATGCCAAGTTCTCTCGAGAATAATCCCCCCGCAGTCATGAATGGCGGTACGGTAGGAGAAGTGTTGGAGATGATGATTTTTTCTTTTTGGTCATATCTACTAAGGAGAATGCCACATAAATCGGCTAAGGCCGGAACAACATACTTGTTATTTCTCCTTCCGATTGTATACACAGGATTATCCTCTTGGTCCATGCCATGATAAAGAATGTGACCGGTATCCTTTTTGGTCAGCTTGTTGAAAAAAGGTATTGAAAGGATGTCGTCCTTTGTAAGGTCACCTTGTTTTAATAAATGTAAATGATACGCAGCAGCCATAGACGTTGTATGGGTTCCACCAAAATCATTGTAAATATAAATCATATGCCCACCCTTTGAATAAATCCATTTCCCTTCAGTATGAACCGTATGGGCGGGCAGTATCCCATTTAATGAATCATTTAACAATAATGCCGCTTCCCTGAATACAGGAAGCGGCATTTCCGAATGTATTTAACCTCCTGCAGGTGCGGCACCTGCTGCTGGCCCTGCCGTACGTTGACCAAGCTCCTGATCCATGACCAGTAAGGCGGAAGGATTATCCCCGGCAATCTTTAAGCGGTCGACAACTTTCTGGGACTGAGCTTCTTCATCGATTTGTTCTCTTAGAAATTCCTGAATGATCACCGCGGTTTGTTGATCCGTCTGTGCAGCATAATTATAGGCTTGACGGTACGAATTAGTAACAAATTGCTCATGCTCCAACACTTTTTGAAATGTTTCCAAAGGTGATCCATATTCCTTCGGCTGGGCTGGAAGCTCCTGAAGCTCTACCATTCCTCCCCTGTCCGTCAAATAATCAATGAGTTTCAACATATGTTTTCGCTCTTCCTCGGATTGGATCCTTAACCAGTTAGCCATCCCGGTATAATTTTGGTTCGCCATATAAGCCGACATAGCCAGGTATAATGTCGTTGACACATGCTCGATCTGGATCAGATTATTCACCAACTTTTGAATTTGATCATTAAGCATAGCCGTCCTCCTCATAAATGTACTGACCTTCTATCTTATTGAGAAGAATCTTTAAATATGATGATAAAAAAACAGAACCATCTACAGCTGATGGTTCTGCTTTCGCTCCAAGTAGCGTTTTTGTTTCTTTCTCATCACCAACTCTTCCAGAGTACCTGAGCCGCACACGACACCAAGTACAATGAACACCAATCCGATCAGGTGATAATATGTCACGGCTTCCCCGAGGAAGAGGGATGCTCCAACCAGGGAGAAAAACGTATTGAGGTTCAGGAAAATCGACGTTTCCGCAGCCCCGATTTTTCCAATTGAATGATTGTAGACCATATGTCCGACAGCTGTCGCCATAATGGCCGAGGCGAAGAATAATACCCAAATCGAAGCTGGTGCATCCCCTAATTGTCTAAGCCCCCCCGGTTCTGTAAATAAACTAATCATAAACAGAACGATGGAACCGAACACGAGCATATAACCCGTCAACAAACGGGGATCCAGTGTTTTGGCAGCACGGCTTATAATGATAAAGCTCAATGCCTGAGAAAAAATGGAGATGAAGATGTACAGGTCACCCATCTTCAACCCACCGATTCCTTCACCTCCGGATAATACAATGATTGCCACCCCGATGCTGCCTGATAGAAATCCGATGACTTTGATCACGGTCGGCCGGTTCCTAAGAATGATCGTTGCCATCAAAGCAGTCAAGAGCGGTCCCGTTCCGAGGATCAGCCCCCCGTTCGTAGAAGACGTCCCTGTTAATCCTACTGATAAGAAATAATGATGACTCACTACATTCAACAGGCCACCGCTCATGATGAACAAAAGTTCTTTAGCTGTCGGCTTCCTGATCTTCCCCATAATACCGAGAATGATGAACACCGTAATACCTGCCGTAAAAATGCGGAGTGAAGTGATGGTCACAGGTGTAAATTCACTTACCAGCGTTTTCAATGCGGGGACATTAAAGCCCCATATCAACATGATGAATACAAGAATCAAATAGGTTTGCCATTTTTTCAAAACTTACGGCGCCTTCTTTCTATTTCAGATATTTCATCCAATCATAGCACCCCAAAACCATCTCTGCCAGAGAAAAAAATCCGCATTCTTATCACCCGGAGACTATGCTATAGTTAAAGTTGAAAGGAGTTTTTTTAAAATGACAAATCAACAACTGCCACCGAAGACATGTACCATCGAACGACTTGTCACAAAATCTGAAGATGTCCAGAAGGTACTTCAAGGAACGAAAACAGCGACCCGCCGCAATGGAAGGTATGCGGATATCGGGGAAATCATGGAGCTTCACGGTAAGGAATACATAGTGAATAGCGTCTATTCACAATCCCTTGGTGAACTGACGGATGAACATGCCAGACAAGAAGGATTTCAAACCGTGGAGGAATATAAAAATACCATTCTCTCCTATCATCCGGGAATGCCTTGGCACCCAGACATGAAAGTGTGGGTCCATGAATTCAGCTTAGTGACTGAATAGAGCACTTCGTATGGAGCAGCTACTATACAAAACACTGATTTATCTTCATGTCATCAGCGTTGTGGCGTCTATCGGTCCATTCTTCCTTTTATTGCCTATGATAAAGAAGCTGGGCGATGCGTCGGACTCTCTCCTCCCCTCCTATCTGGATACGTTCCGCTTCACCGTTCAGCTTTCGAAGCATTCGGGACACGTGCTTGTGGGTACGGGAGTTCTTCTGGTTATACTTGGACCTTGGACATGGACGACTCCGTGGATCATCATGACCCTCGTCATCCTGTTCTGCTCTCTCTTCTTTCTCGCCAGGGCATTTTCGCCAACTTTGCGGAAATTCGAAGAAGCTGAATCAGACAAGGAGTGGCTGATCGGAAAATTACGTCGGACTGTTTGGATTTATCTCATACTCCTGATGGCCATGCTGTGGTTTATGGTCGTGAAGCCGGGAATGTGGTTATAATTTACGAGTACCAGTGAACCTGGTACTTTTTTCTAAGGTGAAATGGTGAAAACCATCAATATCTGCTTTTGTTGAAACGAACCAGATTTTTATTTAGGCTATTTTCGACTAACTTGTCCCACTTACGCTCCAACTTGGGCTCCTTAGCGATTTGTTTTGTCATCTTAGGGTGAAATCGTCCCTCCATTTTCTTACCCCATTGCTTGAGGCCAGCCAGGCATTCCTACTCATTGTCCTTCCCTCCTTTTGACTCCAAAACCCTCATTAAAAATTCATTGTAGTAAATTCTTATTCCTCTTCTGTAAAAACGACATATGATATAGCAACTCCTATTTTGAGAAAGGTGAGAATGACATTGAATCTGCCATTTAATATGTATAGACCCGTACATGGCGGTGGGGGGCATGCAAGTTGGGGAAACGGGCATGGTCACGCGACCTGGGGACACGGAACAAGCTGGAATCAGGGCGGAAATTGGAATCACGGAGGGAACTGGAATCACGGATGGGGTTACCCGGGATTTGCAGCCGGGACAGTGACTGGCTTAGCCGTTGGTGCCGCAGCATCCCCCGGACCATACCCAGTACCGGTGCCAGCCTATCCTTATCCTTATCCCTATCCTTATCCCTATCCACCACCTTACCCGCAGTAAGTATATAAATGACGAAAATCCTCGATTTGTGAATAGAGTCGGGGGTTTTTTTACGGTTGTCTTCCTAAATGAAACTTCCGCCACTACTATGTTTTGTCACATTCTCTCTATTAACCATGTAATTCCTCCTAAGGAATAGAGATTACTATTCAATTAATATGGTGGACGTTTTTCTATGAATAAATTGTGGTATAATAGTTTAGTTAGCAATTTATTCATAGATTTGTTTACACAAGGAGGAAGCGGTATGGATTTCTTATTTCCACTTGGACTTGCCATTTCTACTGGTGCAATCATTGCCCTTTTAAAAATTATAGCGATCGATATCATTCTATCTGGAGATAACGCCATTGTCATCGCTATGGCAACCAGACGATTACCAAAAGAACTGCAGAATAAAGCGATCTTCTGGGGAACGGCAGGTGCCGTCATCCTTCGCATTTTCTTTGCAGCCGTCATCGTTTATTTACTTCAAATTCCTTTTGTGCATCTCATCGGAGGAATATTGCTCCTATGGATTGCCTATCAGGTACTCGTTGAGGATGAAGAAGAGGCCAACATTAAATCGCATACTGGACTGAGACAGGCCATCACGACCATCATTGTCGCCGATGCGGCCATGAGCCTGGATAATGTGGTTGCCGTCGCAGGGGCAGCCCACGGACATATCGGCATGATCGCCCTTGGCGTCTTCGTCTCGATTCCAATCATGATCTTCGGTTCTAAGGTCATTGTGAAGATCCTTGAAAGGTTTCGCTGGATCGCATACCTTGGAGCAGGAATCCTGGCCTACACAGCAGGTGAAATGATTGTAACAGATGAAAAATTCTTAGACCTGATCAATATTGAACATGGACTTATTACTACCATCATCACTATCGTACTAACTGCTGCGATTCTTCTTGGTGGATTCCTCACAAACAAACGTTCTCAATCCGATCACAAAAAGGTTCATCAATATAATGCATAACATTGGAAAATGCCTACAATTGTAGGCATTTTTTGTTTTGAGTAAGAAGTTATTGGGAAGACTAAATGGCAGTTATTATGAAGGAGGACGTGTGGAATGGATTTCTTCATGAGCCAGAACTCGCTAACTGCGGTGGAATGGATTTCCCGTGCCGCTTTAGGTTTTATATTTTTAATCGGGATCACCAAATTAATGGGACAACGGTCGATTTCTCAGCTAAGATTCCTTGATTTTGTGATGGCGCTATTAATAGGGAATATTATGGCTCACCCATTATCTGACGAAGGGTTAGGAATGAAGGGATCTATGCTCACGATGGGAACCCTGGTCTTTCTCTATCTGGTTGGGATTTACCTCAGCCTTCATTCAACTACTATACGTAAAGTACTTGACCCTTCTCCTATTTCAATCGTTCATAATGGGGAGATATTGTATAAAAACCTCAAGAAAGCAAGAATTCCTTTAGAGAGCTTGCTTTCAGAATTAAGAAAACAGCAAATTGAAGAAGTGCATAAAGTGGCCATAGCCCTTTGGGAACCTGGAGGGGAGATTTCAATCTTCCTGAAGCCGAAGTATCAGCCCCTAACAAATCAGGATGCCGGAGTCCCAACTAAAGCTTTTGATCTTCCCATACCAATAGTAGAAGATGGAAAAATCATTCTTTCAGAATTACTGAAGCTAAATAAAACCGAAGTATGGCTGCATGATCAATTAAAAAACTCTTACCAGACAACAATACATAACGTCCTCCTTGCTACCATTGATAAGCAAGATCAAATAAAAATCTATTTATACAAATGACACTCCCTCCACCAGCAGAGGTATTCTTCACAACATGAAATCACCATCTCCTTAAACAGTCCTCCCTTCACTTTCTTGTATACTCGGCAACATGAAGGAGAGGGACGGACCTCAATTTTAACGAAGGAATGCTACAATGAAGGGATTAATAGCCTAATTTAGGAGGTCCGTCCCTTCTTGCTATTTCACCGTCGGACTGACTTCCGGACTTCTGTATTCATCCTCCTTGGCTGCCTCGGGCTTCTTACTCCATAACGTTGCGAGGATCGGTCCTGAAATATTATGCCATACAGCTGCAATGACACTCGGGAGGGCAGCAAGTGGACCGAAATGCGCGGTGGCAAGGGCTACACCCAGCCCGGAGTTCTGCATCCCGACCTCAAAGGAGATGGCCCGTCTTGTTCCCTCATCCAGTTTCATCAAGACTCCTGTTCCATAACCGAGACCTAGCCCAAATAGATTATGAAGGATGACCGCCGTAAAAATGATTGCGCCGGAAGCCGCGATATTTTCTACATTAGCCGAAACGACGGCTGAAACGATGATGATAATCGCCAGTACTGAAATGAGGGGAATGACATTCAAGCTTTTTTCCACCGCCCCCGGGAATAGTTTACGAATTACTAACCCCACTGTGATTGGAAGAATGATCACCTGAAGGATTGAAAGGAACATGGCGACTGGATCGACCGGCAGCCATTGACCCGCAAGCCCCAGAAGGATCAACGGCGTGGCGATGGGTGCCAAAAGGGTCGAAAGGGAAGTCATGGCGACGGACAATGCCAGATTCCCTTTGGCCAGGTACACCATGACGTTTGATGCCGTCCCACCGGGAACAGACCCCAATAATACCAAACCGGCAGCCAGTTCAGCCGGCAGACCAAGTATGTAGGCAATCAAAAAAGCACCAAGAGGCATAATGAGAAATTGTGCCAGGACCCCTGTGATGACAGGGAGTGGTTTTTTCAGTACAAGTTGAAAATCAACAGGCTTTAAGGTTAGGCCCATCCCGAACATCACGACACCTAATAGAATCGTAATATAGGCACCCAATGGCAGAAAAGGTGCAGGAACAAAATAAGCGACAGCCGCTACGAGGATGACCCAGACGGCAAAGTACTTCCCTGCCAGATTGCTGATGGTTTCAAGAATTTTCATTCTGATTCCTCCTTCTTTTTATGTACGAGTTTATGAGGGTTGAAGATTTCAAGTGGATCAAGGGCATGCTTGATTTTCTCCATGACCTTTAAAGCTCCACCGTGCTCACGCTCCTGATACTTCATCTTTCCGACACCTACACCGTGTTCTCCCGTACATGTCCCGTTCCGCAGAAGGGCATATTCTACAATCAGTTCGTTATATAATCCAGCCCTCTTCACCTCATCGGGATCATTCAGATCAATCATGAGTGATGTATGATAATTCCCATCTCCCACATGCCCGAGTATCCCTCCGATGAGGTCTAATTCTTCGAGCTTCTTCCGTGCGAATTGAACAGCACCGGATAATTGGGAAATAGGTACGCAGACATCCGTCACCATGAGTTTTCTTCCAGGATGCCCATGCACATAAGCATAGGCAAGGTTATGCCTTGCTTCCCACAGTTTATTCCGAGCTCTGGTATCCTCTTCAAAGACCATGTCTTCACATTGATGATCTTTCACGATTTCTTTCATGAATTCAACATCTTGATTCAGCCCCGCCTCATTTCCATGAAACTCAAGGAACAGGGTAGGTTTTTCTATATAATCCGTATCACTGAACCGGTTTTGCACTCTCCCCTTCAAAAAATGTATAATGTATCGAATTATACCCAATAATCAGAATATTTCAATAGTAAAATCGGATTCTTTTCGGGGAACCATTTGTGTGTTCATTTGAGGGACGGACCTCCAAAACAATCACTTTAAGACGCTGTTTACTATCATACCGGGATTTCAGCAAGGTCCGTCCCTCAAAAAAGTGGTATCGGGTGTAGACCCGATACCACTGGTTCCTGGTTTAAATTTGTTTTAGCTTTTGGTTAAGTAGTGTGAATGTTGCTTGCAGGTTTTCTTTTGGGATGGATTGGTATTGGTCACCTATGCTTACTTCATAGATACACTTGTTTTCATTGATTTCTTTCACGTATGCGGTTAAGCCGACCCCGGCTTCTTCGTACACGTCGATCAGTCTGGATTCGACGTGTTTTTGAGGATAGTCAAAGGTGACGTGAAACATATTCGAAACCGGCTCCAGCGGCAGAGTCGATATCCCCTCACAGCCATTGAAAAGAGCAGCCAGTTCCTTTGCATTTTCATAATACTGATTCATCTTACCGACACGCTGATCAAAATAGTAATCGGCACTGATAATATAAGGATACAGACTGATCAAATCACCGCCGTGCCGCCGCTTCCACACTCTGGACTCTGCCGTGAATGCCTCGCTCCCGGCCAGGATTGCCCCTGCTACACCGCCGAACCCTTTATAAAATGAAATATACACACTATTAAACAAATCACTTATTTCTGAGGCCGTCTTCCCGTAATAAGGGAGCACTTCATAAAGTCTCGCCCCATCCAAATGAAGCTTGATCCCTTTATCACGGCAGAATCGCGAGATGGCTTCAAGGGTTTCATACTCAGGCAGCTGCCCTCCAATTTCCCGTTGAGGAAGCTCCAATAATAAGCATGCAATATCTTCTTCCAAGCCGGATACGTCCTCAAGATTTATTACACGTTCCTTATCTGCCAATAAGATGGGTTCGATCCCGTGTAATTTCTTCAACCCATCCTCTTCATGTATTTCCAGATGGCATAAAGGGTGATAAGCCACTTTCGGAACCTCTTTTTCGTCACACCATATACGGAGGGCAATCTGCTGGGCCATCGTTCCACTGGGGAAGAACACTGCACGTTCCTTCCCCAGTTGATCCGCCATCTTCTCCTGAAAGTCTTCTATGATCTTACCGGATCCATACATATCGCTGTCCATGTCTCCCTCGAGCTTATCTAGTGCCTCTTTCAAAACTTCAAGATTCCTTTTCCCATGCCCCTGTACAGAATATGGAGCATTTCTATACGCCTCAAATAACCTTTTCTCTCCCATCACCGTTCACCCCTTCTATGATTTCATCGCCTCTGCAATAAACCCCTTGATCCTCTTTTTATACTCCTCTTCTTCAACTGTAAAGCCTTCCGTGTGACCCGCACCGGGCACGATCCATAATTCCTTTACCCCTCCTGCTGCCTTATACAAGCGCTGGGCCATCTCTGTCGGCACAAGCTCATCCTTATCACCGTGAATGATGAATAGGGGCAAATGGTTCTTCTTCACCTGCTCCAGTGCGGATGCTTCTTTAAATGAATAACCTGCCCTCACCTTCGTCACCACACCCGTGATATCCATAATTGGAAATGCCGGCAGGCGATAAAGATATTTCAACTGATGGGCAAGCTCCTCGTCGACAGAGGTATATCCACTATCCGCAATGATCCCCTTTACTTCTTCCTGGAGCTCTTCACCACTCGTCATCAACACGGTAGCTGCCCCCATGGAAAAGCCATGGAGAAAGATGGTGTCTTGTCCTTTTTCATCGGTCAGGAATTGAATCCACTTTTTTACATCCAACCTGTCGTCCCAGCCATAGCCTATATAATCCCCTTCACTCTTACCGTGGCCCCGGGCATCAGGTTTTAGAATATTGTATCCCTCTTCATAATAGAATTTAGTGATTTCAGGCATTTGCTCACTGTTTCCCTTATACCCATGGGCAAGGATCACCGTCTTCCCGTTCGGTGACTCGTTCTCGAGGTACTGGGCTCTGAGAGTCAAGCCGTCCTTCGATTTCACCTTCACCTCCTGAAAATCCCGTTTACTTGTCCAGGTTCGCAATTCTTCTAATTTCTCCTGTTCCTCCTCCAAAGCACTGACCGCTTCCACCGCTTCTTCTGTGCCGCCGTATAGTTCAACCGCTTCATTGCTGCGGTTAATGGCTACATCGTAAAAGTAGTTTCCGGAAACGATCAAACCAATGACAGTCAACAATAGCAAACTGCTCACACTCCACACAATTTTCTTCTTTATGGCATGGTCTCCTTCGTACAAATAAGTTACTTCTATTTTACCCGAATAAGTTACCAGATTCATAGAAAAGACACGTCCAATTGCTTCGTTCATCTCAAGTGAAAAACGCCCAGGTCTCCCCGGGCGCTTTAAGAACGATTTAAACGATTATATTACTACTCTCTTTCCATCTATTTGTCTGCGCCCTTTTAATGAAATCTTCACGTTCCCCATATATCCTGATCACATCCCGTATTTCCTCAGGTAAATATCTTTCATTTTGGGCATGACCAAGTGATTCATAGCCGGAACCTCTCTGTAGATAATCGGAGGAGGCAACAGAATACCATTTCTCATCTTCCAACGGCTCCCCCCCTATTAGTATGCTAAAGACCTCTTGCCCATTGTGAATAATTTCAGCGCCGGAAACATGCAGTCTCCCGACAAACTTCCCGCGAAATCCAGGACCTCTTCCATCTGCCAGGCAGACCTCCGCATCCAGGGACTCTTCAATTGCTGTCCTTATATGTTTCCCCTGGATATCAAAAGAAGTCGGATTCAATGGAGATGGGCAGATTTCTATAAGTTTTTTATGACTGATCATTTGAAAGGCCCCAGCGTTCACAATCCCGCTGTTGATCATACCGAAATCACATTTCAGCATGTCCTGCAAACCATCGGCAATCAAATTGGTCATCGGATTTTCTTCCAACACGTCATGCCAAAGGGACTGGTCGATCGTATAAAGCGGTTTACTCAACATCTCAATCGCCATCTCCTTGTTTTTCTTAAGAATGCCTATGACTTCATGATCCAGTGGGAACGAACTAGTCGCAAACGTTTCCCCCCGTACAAGTTCACTCCCTTCACTTGTCACGTCCACTTCGACCATTCCGATGTGTTCCCCATAGCAGCCTGCACTGTTCACCACGGTCCCATTGACAAGCTTTGCCTCTGTAAAAAGTCGATGATCATGTGCGGAAAGAATGATGTCCACCTCATCCAGTTCATTAGCCAGTTCCTCATCGGCTTCAGTCCCTACATGATTAAGCAGGATACAAAGATCGTATGCCCCCCGGTTGCGTTCCAGCTCTTCCCTGATGGCATCTTTATAATCTGTTATATGAACACCTAGACCATCATTGAATCCTTGAAGATCAGGAGAGGAACCTGTGATGAGAATCCTGATACCTTTCTTCTCCAGAATCACGCTTGACTTCACTCCGTTGACTTCCGCTTTGTCTTTTCTGTAAAGATTATTGCTGATAAAAGGAATGGGACTGCTTTTAGCCATATGTTCAAGAGTGTCGAAACCGTTGAACATTTCGTTGTTTCCAATGGTCAGCGCATCGTATCCGACAGATTGAAGAAGTTCAATCGCCGCCATCCCTTTCGTTCCCTGAAGCTCGATGCTCTTGAAATCAGCAAAATCCCCGCCGTCGAGAATAATAGTAGACTCGTCCTTCAATTCCTTGATCAGAGAAGCCGCTCTCCCAAATGCGTCAAAATGGCTGTGTATATCATTCGTATGTATGATTTTTAATTTCATCTTAACCTCCACAACTTTTTTATCAGAAAACTCTCTCTATTAATAGTATAGGAAATTAAGATCGTGTAAAGGTTTTTTTTGGAAAAAAATAGAGCTTACCTACCACGGAATGGGAGTTAAGCTCTGCATCAAGATTCATCTATCAGTTCTGTATAAACCACTAAACGTTCTACGTAATTATGAATATCATGATCGAAATATCCTGTGCACGTAATCAGGTTCAGCATCCTTTTATCGCTTGGTCCGAAGATTTTTCTCAGTGGTGCATCATCTTTTTCATAAGCGACTTTTCCCCTTACTTCGAATGTAAAGGTTTTTCCCTGTTCATCTTGCAGAACGACCTTATCACCTGGTTCAAGTTTCTTCAGTTCAAAAAAAACAGCCGGTTTTTTCTCATCATCGACATGCCCCGCCAGAACCGCATTTCCTTTTTCACCAGGCTGAAATCCTGGTTCGAACCAGGCAACATCCTTTCCGTTCTCCGGGAGCTCCATATTCCCTTTTGAATCGAGGCCGAACTCTTTTATCGGTGCCTCGATATCAAACTTCGGAATGGACAGGAAGGCTGGTATCAGTTTATTCTCTTCATCTACCTTCACACTCTCAGGCACCACAGGCTCTGCAGGTTGTTCAATGGTGGATGATTGAACATTACTGTCAGAAAGTGTTTGAGGCTCTTCGGCAGCACATGCTGCCAAAAGAGCCATCAAGGGAATAAAGTATAGAAGTCTTTTCATTACTTTTGTAGTTTTCTGCGAGTGACGAATATAAGTGCTGCTCCACCAAGTACAGCTGTTGCAAGAACGATTGGAAGAGTAGTGGACGACTGCTCAGCCGCTGCTCCCCCCATACCCGTTTCAGGCATGCTTCCTGGCATCATCGTATAATCCTTAAGGACAAGCACTTCTAATTGATCCGCTGTATTAATGGCAAATACGCTATATACAGTGTTTTCTTCAAGCATCGTACCCGATAGATCCAGCACTTGATCTCCTTCTGGCGTTCTGATCTCTAAATCATATGTTCCCGGATCTAATTCCTTGTAGTCCGTGATGGCCTTGAATTCAGCCCCGCTGAATAATGCATCTCCACCTACAGGACCGACGTCAACGGTTGGTGCATCAGGCGAAAGATGTCCTACGCGGACTTTTGTCATTCCTTCCGTTACATCCATAGAATCCTGAGCTACGACCAGTTCCAGGTTTTCAAGCGTATTGGCTGCCGCTACTGTGTAAGCCATCCCTGCTTCAACGGTTAGATCTTGAGAAATGACCGGATCTTCGCTGCCCATCGTTCCAGCTGCGTAAATTTCAACTTTATGATCTCCCGCAGGAAGGTTCATGTAATCCGTCGCTGCTTTAAAATCCGCTCCTTCCACCACTGCATTTCCGTCAACATATACATCGACAGCCGGTGCATCAGGAGAAGCATGGACAATACGGACCATTGCATCATTCTCAGCAGCAAAAGCACCCCCGGCAAGTGATAACATAAGCATTACTGTTGCAAAAATCGAGAAAATCTTTTTCATTTCATCCACTCCTTTTGATTTTGTACAAGTTTTGTTTACTACTTGTATACTAAATGTACAATCATTTAAAATAGTTTTCAAGATTTAACCCTCACAACAGCACATTGAACTCTCTTCTCGTATTCATTCAAATAATTGAACCTGTGGGTCTCTGTCGATACAGTGGACAAGCATAGCGTGAAGCTGCCCACGGTGATGATAAAGATGGGCAACAATTTCCACCAGCCATTCAAACCGGGTATACGTCACCCCCCAATAGGATGTCGTCTCCTCCGTCAGCATCTCGTCCGTCATGGCTCCCACCCCTTCTTTCAAACTGCTGAAATGATGTAAGAGTTCGTCTTTAATATCATCTAATGAGTTCAATGTTTTACTAGAATAGAACTCCTCCATTTCTTGTTGTCCTGCACCAGCGGCAATAAGGGCGTCTGCCCCGCAGATGAGAGAGATGTGGGAGAGCAGCTCCCCGACGGAATGCCTGGAAGAGGTGGGTCTTTTTGTCAGGTCTTTATCGGTAAGCGTATCCATCATTCCCATGATAGATAAAACGGCTATTTCTATTTGGTGCAGCACATTTTGACAGTATATATTCATATCCATTCTCCTTTTGATCGTTTACCCCTTATTATACAAGCAGAGACCGATTCACACATATCTTACAGTGGAAGCTTCTTGAAACGAGGACCGGAACCACATTTCACCCAGGCACCAATTTCACTAAAAAAAGAGATGCCCCTATCGGGAACATCTCTCTTCTTACTTCCTATTCACTTCCCTTTCCAGCTTCCTCAAACTCTTTTTCTTCCACTTCGTTTGAAACTGCCACTTCCTTATCTGCCGACCCGGATACAGCAGGCTGATAATGCACGGGCTGGGTTCTATTGGCATATGACTTCAGTAACTCACCTACATCGATGCCAGTCATTTCACGGAGCGGCTCCTGCATGTCAAGCATCGTTCTTGTGATACTTTTACCAAAGGATGGAACTCCTTGGCCATTACCTGAATCGATGATCTTGACGGAATCGATATTATTTAGAGGCTGAGCGATCTTCTCAGCGAATATCGGCAGCATTTCAATGAGTTTCTCGGTGATGATGACATCTCCGTGTTTCTCCATGGCTTCAGCTAGGAGTTTACGGGATTCTGCCTCTGCTTTACCTCGTTCACGGATAACGTCGGCTTCAGCAGATCCTTCTTCCCTGCGGATCTTGGCTTTTGCTTCTCCGTCGATTTCCGACTTACGTGCTTCCGCTTCTGCTTTACGGGTCGTTTCGTAATAGTCTGCATCGGCTTTCGTTTTACGGACCTTGGATTCTTCCGCTTCAAGCTTGACGGCACGTTCCCGCTCAAGGAATTGAAGGGTCAACTCTTCTTCTTTTACTTCTTTGGCCAGTTTGGCTTTTTCAAGCTCGTATGACTGTTCGGATTTTGCTCTTGCACGTTCTGTTTCTTCTTTGAAGGCAGCATCTTTGATGTCTTTTTCCTTTTTCGATTCTGCAATCGTAATTTGGCGTTTATATTCTTCTTCTTTTGCTTCCTGGTCGGTTTGGGCACGATGAATACGGGTCTCTCGTTCCGTGTTCGCTTCAGCAATCTCTGCTTGTTTGCGCACTTCTGCGATACGTGGACGACCAAGATTTTCTAAGTATCCATTTTGTTCGTCAGCATCCCGGATGTCCGTCAATCCGAGTGAGGTGATTTTAAAGCCCATCAAGTCAAGCTGCTTCTGGGCAATTTCTGACACGTCGGCATTGAATTTTTCACGGTTGCTGTTAATGTCTTCGACGGTCATTTTTGAAAGAATGGCACGAAGATTACTTCCCAGCACTTCGATGATTTCATCTTCAATTTCCTTTTGATCCTTGCCAAGGAACTGCTCGGCATAGTTGGCGATCCCGTTCAGGGTGTCGGCAACCTTTACCATCGCCACTGCATCGGCGACAATCGGAACTCCACCGTTTGTATACACTCGTGGAGTGGAAAGTTTCAATTGGAAAGATGTAAGATTAACAGGCGTGGATGTTTGGAAACGTCTTAATCTGTATCCTCCACCACGGATGATTTTCATGGAACGGCCTTCCTGGTCGGTGAATATATTCGATTCCTTTTCAGGATCCCCCAGTTTCGGTCCGGTAATGATCAGTGCCTGATTGGATTTTGCGGTACGATAGCGGAACCTCATCCAGAAATAATATGCGACCCCTACAATAGCCGCAATGACCAGTACAGGAATCAAGAAAACGAAAAAACCGATCACACTCAATGATCCTAGCATTCTGACAACCCCTCTCAACAATTAGTTTAAACCAGCATGCTGTCTGATTTAAATGTATATAAAAGTGCTAGCTACACTACTATATACGGAGCCCACAGGGGAAAAGTTTCAATTAATTTGTGAATCTCCTAATTTGTTCCTTCCATCGTCTTTTGTATCTTATTCTTACAGTTATGAAAGTTCGAATCAGGACTGACTATGATAAAATAATACCGTTCACAATTTAATCATTGCTCACTGGTGGAAATGATTGAGGTCATTTCCTTAAAAGGGAAGTTGGTGAAAATCCAACGCGGTCCCGCCACTGTCAGGCTGAGATTTCATATAGATCCACTGTTTCACGTTGAAATGGGAAGGAATGTGGAATCGGAGACGCCGAGCCAGGAGACCTGCCAAGCTGAGAAGAACACGAAAGTTCCTACGGGAGATAGGAGGGTGTTGCGCATATGAAACGTCATACAGGGAACCAAGGGATCCTGGACGCCCGTTTGGAGTAGCTGCATCTTCTTTTCAAAAAGGAAGATGCTTTTTTTGTTTCGCCATTATACAATCAGGGAGATGAAAAGAATGGAACAAGCCTATTCGGTTGAGCGTTCACGAACCGTACAGACCCGATTGGTACTGCCGCCGGATACCAATCATATGCAAACCATTTTTGGAGGGAAAGTTCTCTCTTATATTGACGAAATCGCGGCTCTATCGGCCATGAAGCACTCAAACTCTGTCGTCGTGACAGCCTCAATTGACTCGGTGGATTTTTTATCATCTGCGACAGTCGGTGACGCTTTAAGTCTTGAAGCCTATGTCACATCAACAGGGAGAACATCCATGGAAGTGTATGTGAAGGTTTACTCGACGAACCTTCTGAATAGTATCAAAACGCTAACGACGGAATCAATTCTGACCATGGTCGCCGTGGATGAGGATGGTCAGCCCAAACCGGTGCCAAAGGTCGTTCCACAATCAGAAGAAGAGGAGAGATTGTTTAAGACGGCACCTCTGCGAAAGGAACATAGAAAGAACCGTGCATCGATTTTATAAAAAAGAACACTCGGAAATCATCATGATTTCCGAGTGTTTTCTATATCAGGTATGGAATAAGGATGTATATCAGAACAGAGAAGGCCATTATGCTATGTCCTATTGTATAATAGCGGCGGCTTTCTTTAATGTTGATAACAACATACATTACGTTGGTACCGAGAAGTATGAGGGGAAACCATACGGAATGTTCAGAGTATGGTTGAAACCCAGTGTATATGGAAACAACTCCTCCTAAAAGGAATAATAATATGGATACTACCAGAAAAACCTTTCCACCCTGATTCTCCTTCATCCCTCTTCCTCCTATCGCTTCAAGGTAAATAGGTCTGATGAGACGGAGACCTCTTTCTCAAAAAGTTGTTCTTTCGACTTCTTCTTAACTTTGGCACCCTCCCCTTCAATCAAGGATCTCCTAAGGGTGGAACTGATAACGTTCACGCACAGGATCAAGATGGCGAATAAAGTCAGTGGGACAACGACAAGCATCGGACGCAGAAAGATCTGCTGGATGTTGATGGCGATCGTCGCAGCCCATTCGTTCGTTTCGGAAAAATAAACAGGGATGCTTTCCATGATGCCGAAGTCAGCGATCTTCAGGCCGCCAAGGCACATATGAAGGATGCCGAGTTGTATGAGCAGAGCAAGGGTCTGGGAAACCTGTTCAGAAAATAACACGATTGAGTGTCTTCTGAACTGTGGAAGCAGATGCTGCTTGAATAAATGAAGTCGGCCTGCCCCCATCGTTCGTGATACCTGTATGAATTCACTCTTCATAAAAAGCTTCATCTCTTCTCCTAAATAAATCCCGAGAGATGGGATCGTCACAGCGGCAATCGCAACTACTTGAATGAAGAAGTATCGATTGGACGACAGTGCTTCGGATTGAAAAGCTCCCTCAAGGGGAACGAGTAACGCAAATACGATAATGGCGAGAGGAATATATTGAAATGACTCCCCCAGCCCTTTCATGAATCTTCCGAAGAAGGCAGGAAGGAATGTATACATGACAGCAAAGAAAAATCCTAGAACCATACGTAATAGGGCAATGGCCAGAGCGGCAAACATAGTATATTTTGCTCCGGCTAATAAGAGCAGCAGAAAATTCCTTCCCAGTTTATCACTCCCTAGGGGAGGCATTTCACCAGGGTTGAACGGCGGTGCCGCTATCACTCTCCCATCCTCATCGGAGAGATAGTCCACCACCTCGTCATAACCGGGATTCATGACGGGTACCAGAAAGCTGACACTAATAAAAGCAACTAGGATCAGGACAGGTAGTGCTAATCGTGTGGACATCCAGCTATTCATACTGGTCCCCCCCTTCCAACCACTTTGATAGAATGCTAGAGCCTACCGTAAATACGATAAAAAACGGGACAAATATGAGGAGCATCCCAAGGAAGAATGCAGCCGGAGAACTGGTCGCCGTTCGCAGCAACGTCTGCATGAACCCATTGATGTTAAATAGAAGTTCAATGATTAATAAGTTAGAAAGCATCAATAAAAAGATCGGTTTGAGATGGAAGAAGAAGTGAATCCATACATTCCTGAACAGATGATGCCAAACTGTATACGCCCTTCTGAATCCTTTTGAATAGGAAAACTCCACATAGGGTTTACCTTCTTCTTCTTTTAACTGAAACAGAAACTGTTTTAGTAAGAACACAACCGGCAGAACCGACAAACAGAGAATAGGTAAAAAGTAGATCCGCTCTTCACCCATGGCATAAATATCGAACACCAACAGGTTCGTCTTTTTAAATATCCAAATGATAAAAAGCTGAAATAGAACCACAATAAACACATCCGGTAAAGCATCCAGCAAATTGACGATTTTAGTAGAGAAACGATAGGCTTTCCGGGGCAATAACATGAGGGAATAGCTTAAAAGCACCGACAGACTTACCGCTAAGAAGAACGAACTGAAAAGAATCAGGAACGAATATACATACGTTTCAGAAAAGACTTCATTGATGCTGTATTGCTTATTTCCCTCTCCCCAATATATGTAGATGGATGACGGATGCATGATCTCCACCCACGTCTGCTGCAATCGATCCCCGTAGGCAGCTAGATTAATCAATAGCTCTGTATCGTATGCGAGCAATGAACCGATTCCACTAAGCAGATACAACCCCAACACAACAACCAGAAAATGAAAGGAAGTCTCTGGCATCCTTTTCATAAAAACCCTCCAATGAATTTCCAAATTGATACAAATTTACTATATTCATGTTACAATAATGTAATATAATTTGTAAATGTATTTAGAAAATTTTTACTACTATGTTTTTATGTCGCAAATACAGGGCTTCTTTTACTTGTATGTATCATCAATTCCTCACATATTCTTGAAACTTTATTGACTTGGGAACCGTAATCTTTGTATAAGATAAAAGGAAGTGTGATAAAAATGAAGAAAAATATTGTTCTCTGGGATCTCATGATTTATGTGGCACTCCCTCTATTTGTGTGGAAGATTTTACGAGATTACACAGGGGATTATTATGCCATGCTCCTTTCTTCAGTGCCGGGTATCCTTTATACGATCTACCGGTTCATTGAAATGAAGAAAGTGAATACCTTCGGCCTGTTCATTCTCTTCACCTTGATTATCGGTACGCTGATCGACGTACTGGCTGGTTCGTCTTTACAGCTTCTTTGGAATAATGTCTATTACGCGGCCGGGATCAGTTTGTTTTTCTTAGGGACCATGGTCCTCAGAAGGCCCATCACCCTTTACTTTGGTCTTGATTTTGCAGAGCTCCAAGGTCATGACCGCATGTTTAGTAAGCGACTTTTCTATAAGAAACCTTTATATATCTTGTTTCAGCTGATCACGCTTTCCTTCGCTTTAAGGAGTGGGATCCTTGCCATTGTGAAAGCTTGGCTCATTATGGAGTATGGTGTAGAGGCATTCGATAAAGGGATCATTCTGCGCCAGGCATTCAGCTGGATCATGACGGGTGTTACTATTATCGGATTCTTCTATATAGGGAAGATAATTAAAGAATCTCCTCATTTAATTAAAGAAGTTCAGGACGAAGTGGATAAAGAAGAGGCCATCTAGCATTTTGGAAGTCATACCTTCTGCCGCCCTTCTAATTCCACATTATGGAACATTCAGCCTATTTTTTCTATTATTGATCAAAGAACTTGTCAAACGAAACAATTACAAATATTGGGTTCAACTTTCCATTCCCTCCTACATATAATAGTCCGAGAGGAGGCATCTCAGAATGGATAGATTTATTCTTTTGTTGGTAGCGGGTATTCTTTCCGGTTTCGCACTGTTAAGGGTTCCATTGGCAGGTACGTTTCTAGCGAGTGTATCCCCGGTAACGGACATCATTGGTATTCTAGCTATACTCATATTCTCACTTTTCTTAATCTATAAAGGGACTATGGCGATACTCGGCAAGTGAAGGGAGAGACCCGGATTTATTCCGGGTCTTTTTTAAATGGCTGAGAAAACCAGTATTCCAGAAGTTCTTTATATTTCTCATGGTCTATTTCTTTTTTCTCAACGTTTCCACTCTTCCATTGAGTAAAGGAAGTGTCGGTCAAGGTAACACTGCCGTCTTCCGTCCGCATTGTCAGTAACGGATGCTTATTGAAGGGTGAATCAGGATGCTTTTCTACCGTGAGGCGGACGTTGTCCAAACAGCTTACATCTCTGATTGTTTCATCGATATCAAACGCGTATCCGATTCTCCAGTCCCTGTCCTTATATTTCAGTTTCATTTCTAATCGATACTCCCCATGATGGGTTTTTCCTTCTCTTATTCTGAACTCCCCGTTTGAGGAAGAGACCGTTTCCCCTGATAATGGAACAGGTTTCAAGGGAACATTCCCCCCGAATCCTCCATCCAGAATATACAATTGTCCCTCATGTCGCACCAGAACCGCCACATGAGTCCTCCCAATATTCCCAAACTTCCCTGCAGCATGATCATAGACAACCCCCTGTATCAGGGAAGCATCGTATTGATTCTCTATGAGGAATAAATATAGGAGTGAATTTAGGTCATAACAAAGCCCCCCCTCATTCATAATGAGCATTTTATTCAACAGATGATCCTTGGTCAGAATACGGGACCTTCCTTCCATAATGCATACATTCTCAAATGGTATATGATTCGCCATTTTTTCTAATATGATATCCAGATCCTGAAAAGTTACAGGATCTGGATTCGAATACTGAATCCTTTTGCGGAATAGCTTGTCTAAATTGTTGATGGCGGGCACATCCTTTCTGGTTAGTCTTTAAAGTTTACCTGCTTCTCATTGACGTATTCAACCCCTGGCATGCATTTTGGGATTCAGGGGCTAAATTGCCATATCCCTGTCAGAATACACTAAAGTTGAATCCGCAATTTCTCTGCTCTTGCCCTGGAAACGCACGTTAAGATCGAGTTGTGTTCACTCCTCTCACGATCGCTTAAAAAAGAATCACCGTGATCGACTTCACCTTCCAATACGTTGACCTCACAGGTTCCGCATCGACCGACCCGGCAGGAATATGGCGCATTGACCCCTGCCTTGAGAAGGGCTTCTAATAATGTCCCGTCCTTTGGCACTTTAATGGTGGGTCCGTTTTCTACTTCCACCAAAAAATCCTGACGTTTCATTCTTCGTAAATTCTTCAAGTGGTAATAGATAAGTATGGATGGTAAAAAGCAGCCCACGTGAACCCGGTAACCTATAAAGCTTCTGTACTTCCACCCTCACGTGAACGTACTTCCCCACATTTTCCCTAGTCACATTCCTTCTTCCCTTTCCCCACTCATCATACGTCTCAAAAGAAGTATCCAGGCGATCTCCCGCCATTAAAGACCAGTTCCTCCTTACCCATGGATCTCCCGCTTCCATCCTCATTAAGAATGTAAAAATCCGCTGATCCAACCCCTCATTTTTAAAACCGGGTATCGGTCCGTGTATCTCCTTGAAGCTCATCCCCATATTGAACGCAAGGGACCAGTTCGCAGGAAAACATAATTGCCCAGCATCCAGATACAGTTCCCCGTCCCGCTCCATCATGAAGATGAGGTCTTCTTGTACGTGCCTGCCGATAAAATCTAGGGGCTCCATGGATAGAGACGAACCATACCCTGGTATAAAGATTGTCTTCTCGTTCAGCATATGATTATGGAACGTCCATGCATCGTCTTTTATTTCAAGGGAAAACATCTGAGGGTAGAACTGTATGAGATGTTGAATGACAAGCTCCGTGATTTCCCATTGAGCCTTCCATGTGTGGGGCAGGGACTGGAAGCATCGTTCGGGATGGCGGGTTAACAGTTTCCGTTTCAGTTGGATTTCTTCCCGATAAGAAGAGGTAACTTCTACACAACCCGCCTCCTCCAGTGGAACAGAATTATTTGAATACCGATACCCATCGCCCTTAAAGGGATAAGGGAACGAATCCAGTTTCATCATAGCACCACCTTTGTTTGAAAATTCTTACTTTTATTTTACCGTTATGAGGGACGGACCCCAACCGTATTTCTCTTTATACCGGCTGAGTGTAATCAAGGGCCATATCCATTGGTAGCTGTGGTAATGAATGTAGAAGTTTCCCGGAAGTCCCACTCCTGTCGGGTATGTTTTGTTTGTACTGCCTTCTGTTTCATTCATGATAACGAGGAGCGCCATCATTCCTAAATCAATCGCAGGGGTCGGTTTTTCTTCGATACAAATGAGTGCCTCCAAGGCCCACGCTGTTTGTGAAGGGGTGCTGAAGGAAAGAGGGACGTATGACTTTTTCTGATCGCTGTAGCAAGACTCCCCCCATCCGCCGTCTTTTTGCTGAATGCTCTCCAACCATTCTTTAGCCCTTTGAAGATGTTTATCAGATGATGAGACCCCCGCTGCTTTCATCCCCGTGATGGCCGCCCACGTACCATAGATGTAGCAGACACCCCATCGTCCGTACCAGGATCCATCTTCCTTCTGCATCAATTTAAGCCACTCCACCCCTTTTTTTACTTGGGGATGACTTTTGTTCAGTCCTGCCTGTCTGCCCAGGAACTCCAACGCTCTTCCCGTTAGATCAGGGGTGGATGGATCGATGGCCGCAGCTTCTGCCCCGTCCATTGGAAAAGAAGAGAGAATCGTTTTCGTCTTGTTTTTTTCAAAAGCCGGAAAGCCACCATCCAGGTTTTGCATGCCGAGTACCCATTCCAGGCCACGGTCCCAAGACGGCAGGATATGTGGGTTCCCCGCTGCAGCATACGTAATGGCCCTTAGAGCCGCTGTTGTATCATCCCCATCAGGGTGAATGCTGTTAGTCTCCGAAAAGCCCCATCCCCCGGGCTTTACTCCGCTCTCAAAAGCCCAGTCACCATACTTGAAGTGCTGCTTTTTGACAAGGTAATCCACTGATTTCTCAATGTATGGTTCATCAACCCCCAATCCCGATTCCTGAAGGGCATGACTGATAAGGGCCGTGTCCCAGACGGTCGAAGGTGAATTTTGAATATGAAGGCCATTCTTCGTTTCACAAGCCAATTCTTTCAACCCATGAACCGCTTTTACTATAGTAGGATCACTTTTCTTGTATCCAAGTGCCAGCAGGGCAAATATCATATAAAATGTCGTGCTGAAGTAACTGAGATAGGTCCCGTCCCTCTCCAATCGCTGCAGCATATATTCGAGGGCAAACTGCCGGGCTTGTTGATGAAGATAGGATGGAATGTTCGCAAGTGACTGTATGCCCTGATTGATTTTTGAAAATAGTTTCAATTCCCGTTGACTGTACCTCACTTCACTGAGAAATCGGGAAAGTTCCTGTATTTGTGGTGTACCCTTTGTTCTCAACTGGAAACGAAGATCTTTCAGCAGCATCAACGGAGCAAGGTGGCCACGGGCATAGCTGCTCAAATCCCAAAAATTCACGGGGAATACTTTCGGAAGTAACAGGAATTGTATGGGGATCGGCAGGAGATGCTTCCAGTCATATTGACCTTGAACAGCCAGCATGAACTTCGTAATGGAATGAGCCTTGTGAAGCCCACCCATTTTCTTGATAAACTGCTCTGCTCTCAGCAGTCTCTTATCCTCCTCGCTGACCATGCCGCTGAACCTCAGGGCAAAGTATGCCTCGATGGTTGATGACAGGTTTCCTTCCCTCTCGTCTTCAAAGAGCTTCCACGTCCCTTCCCTTGACTGCAATTTCCAAAGCCGGTTCACAAGCCTGCTTATGAGTTCTTCCTCACCCATCTCCAATGAGCGAAGAAGAATGATCATATACGCATCGGTCATCACACTGTTTTCAAAACAAAAGGACCAGCTTCCTTCTGCACGTTGCATCTGCAGAAGATGCTGTTGAATAGTTCGGATCGTGCTTTCTATATTCTTTTTCATCATTTGTCCCCCCCACCTAGCTTCTATGATGTTATGTATATGAGAAGAACACGGGTACTAGTAGTGAGAAGCAAAGAAGAGCCTGCCACCCGGTTACCGGGGAGCAGGCTCTTCTTGATTTATTTCTATTTTCTGTGAGTAATAGCTGACAAGCTCAGGATAATGATGCATCTCTTCCCTGCCGGAATCGGTGATTTGATACACTCCTCTTTTTACCCTCTCGAACCACCTGTAGTAATTCTTCTGAAGAATAGACGGCGTTTTGTCACCGGTTCCAAGCTTTGCTAAGTTCTTCGGGGACATGGGTCCATATGCTTCCAGACAGCAGGCGATATGAATGCAGCTCTCTTTATAAGCGGTCATGATCTTCGTTTTATTGCTTCCGCCTATATTGTAATCCGCACTGCGGCCTTCGATTTCTTTCACAAGGGCTGCCCGCTTCTTTATACTATTTCTCATGACCTTCTTCCGGTCAAAGGCTTCCGGATGAATGACAAAATCAAGCTTTGGGGTCTTCGTCGTAAAGGAAACGGTGATCAAACCAAGTTCAAGACGCCTGACCAGATGGCGTATATCATTCCAGCGCTTTGAACGGGTATTCTTCGGTTTCGGAATCGCAATGTAAACAAGATCCGTCAGCCGCTGGCGCTTCGTTGCCTGGATCAGAAGCTCTATATTCAAGGAAAGCTTCAATTCGACGATGACAAGATCGTCTTCTTTTATCGCCGTCAAATCACAGTCATTCACTTCACCGTTCACCTGATATCCCTGTTTATAAAAATGGTTTTGGATCGGTTGATAAAGATCCGATTCTTTCAATTTCGTCATGGGTAAAAACCTTTCCGGGAAAAAATTCTATATGATAAAGTATAGACCATTTCAGATAATTTTGCAGTTTCAGAGAAAGAAAGAGGTCCTGGCATCTCATCGTGGAGCTCTGGAAGGGTAGGTGGAATCGATTATCAGCCAATACCTCCATTTATCTACGATTCTGAAAAAAACGACATCTCCATCTGCCCTTAAGAAAAACCTTACCCACGGATCTTCTCTATCTCATCTGCTACAAATTGTACTGAAGTCCCGACAATCACTTGAATGCTATTGTCACCAACCACATGGATGCCTGGAACGCCCGCCGCTTTGATCCGGTCCTGATTCACAGCCTCCATATCCTTCACTTCCACTCTCAATCTCGTAATACAATTCTCAACCGAGGTGACATTTTCATCTCCGCCGAGTCCGGCATAGATTTCTGCTGCCATGACAGCAAACTTGTCTTCTCCTGTGAGTGTTGTAGCTTTCTCGCCTTCTTCTCCTTCTTCTTCACGCCCAGGGGTCATAAGATTGAATTTCGCAATCATAAAACGGAATAAGAAATAATAAAGGAAAGCAAATACCACACCTTGAATCAATAGCATATACGGAAGATTTGCCAGGGGAAGCCTGGAGCTCAGTACAAAATCGACGAACCCGGCGCTGAAGCCGAAGCCTGCAGTCCAGTGGAAGAAAGAAGCAATCGCAAGGGATAACCCTGTCAGCACTGCATGTGCTACATATAAAAGAGGAGCTACGAACATGAACGCAAATTCAATTGGCTCCGTCACTCCGGTGAAGAAGGAAGCAAAACCTGCTGCAAGCATCAGTGAGGCGACCTGCTTTTTCTTAGCCGGTTTCGCTGCATGATAGATGGCAAGCCCCGCTGCCGGAAGACCAAACATCATCACCGGGAAGAATCCCGCTTGATACATCCCCGTCACACCTTTTTCTCCAGTGCCCGACCAGAAGTTCCCGATATCATTGATACCCGCCACATCGAACCAGAACACGGAATTCAGTGCATGGTGCAAGCCTGTAGGAATCAATAATCGATTAAAGAAGCCGTATAATCCGGCCCCTGTAAACCCGAGACCGCTGATTTCCTTCCCGAAGGAAACAAGCGCCGTGTATATGACCGGCCATACAAACAGCATCACACCAGAGACGACCAGCATGGCAATCGCCGACATGATCGGGACCAATCGTTTTCCACTGAAAAAGGCAAATGCATCCGGAAGCTTCACATGACTGAATCGATTGTACATACCTGCCGCGACGATCCCTGAGAGAATCCCGACAAATTGATTTCCGATCTTCCCAAATGCAGGATTAACTGCCTCTTTGTCAATGCCCTGCAACAAAGCAACGGAATCTGTGGAAAGCAATGTGGTAATGACGAGGTAGGCGACGAGTCCGCTTAGAGCTGCAGATCCATCTCGCGCTTTCGCCATCCCCAGTGCGACCCCGACCGCGAATAAAATCGACATATTATCAATGATTGATGCCCCTGCCTTGATCAGGAAAGCGGCTATGGGACTGTCAGCACCCCATCCGGATGGATCGATCCAATAGCCTATTCCCATCAGGATCGCAGCAGCCGGTAACACGGCAACAGGCAGCATCAACGAACGACCAATACGCTGCAAGTATTTCATCATTTTGTGTTCCTCCTATCAGTCTGTTTTTGAAGATGCCTCGTCTCTCTAATGAGGACAAAGACCTTCTATAAAAAATATTCCGGCATTCACTTGTTTAGAAGTGGGTGCCGGCGCATTCAGACCTTCTGAGAAGAGTTTTCGAGATGTTTGAACGTCATATTGGTCAATAGGATCAACAAGGAATACGCCATGACCGGAAAAAATACGATGTAGGGTTCCAATAATAACTCTCCGTATCGGCTACCGATCAAACCGGCCCACTCCTGGGTCATGCTTGCATGTACATTGAATTGGTCATGCTCCTGTCCCGATGTAATGATCGTTCCTCCTATAAAAATATGAAAAATAGCGAGATGCAACATAAGGGTGAGGACTTGTACGAGCTGCCTGCCTGACAAAACGATAAGTCTCGGGAATAGATGGGGGAGAATATGTCTTCTTGCCTGATGAAGGGACGATCCACCCAGCACCCGGGCACTATCCATAAATTCAAATGAATGGATATGACGTACGGTTTCCCCGATCATTTTCGCAGTCGTCGGTACCCCCACTGCCGTCATCACAATGATCTGTAGGAATACGGATTCAGCCATGGTAAAGGGTGGTGCACTTCTTACCTCATACAGCAAGAAAGGGGTCATCCAGATAATGGATATCAAGGACTGGGGGATGAAGGTGAACGCTTGCAGCAACCCTTCCCCATATGGCGAAACGAACCAGTTTTTGAGCCATACTCCCATTAATGTTGCCAGAAAGATCCTCAACAGCGTGATAACGAAAGCAAATAACATCGTCCACTTCGCTCCCGTCACGAGCATATAAAATAAATCATTGCCTTCCCGGTCCGTCCCCAGCCAGTAAAGACTAGAAGGCGGATAAGGGGTAGTATCCAACACTGCCCCATCTGCATCATAGAGAAAAGGCTTTACGACAGGCTCCACTGATACCATTGGCCAAATGACGCTCAGAATAAAAATGAAACCTAATAGAAACGGTGGTAACATCCTTATCACGTTCACTCTTTTCCCTCTCCCTTCGTTTGATAAAATCGATGCCGATATCGACTTGATCCTTTTATTATAATAAAGAATGGTGTCATGCTAAGGATGAGCATAAAGGCCCAGGATGATGCAGGCTGATCTTCCATGATAAACCTCATGATCCCGTTGCTCTGAAACAGATATTCAATAACAACGAGATTTGTGAGCAGACACAGGATGATGACGGGTAAATGAGCCAGACACTCCATCACCGTATTTTTGAAAAGGTGGTGAAACGAGATAAACGCATCGGAGAGGCCCTTTGATTTCGCAAAAAGTGCATAATCCTTTTCCTTCTCTTCTTTCATCAAAAGAAGCTGCATTTTAAGAAGGTAAATACCCGGTACGATGCTCAATGTCAAGAGTGGCAAGAGAATGGCCTGATGGTCGATCGTTGAATAAGCAAGGGCCAATTCAACACCTGTCTGCTTGTAAAACCATACAACAAATAATTGAACACTAAAGATAAAGAACACATCAGGAAGCGATTCGAGTACGTCTATAGCGGAGAATGTCACTTTTCTCAAATAAGAAGGGATCCGAATAAAAAACAAGCAGGCAAGAGAAGCCATCATGATTGCCATCATGAAGCCCCCGATCAGCAAGGACATACTATAAAAATAGGCATCTAGTATAGAGGGAAACAATTCAATCGCCACCAGCTTCTCATGGAATTCGACCGATCGCGCCTCAGGCATCCGGGAAAAGGAGAGCGTTTCCGAATGTACGTTATAAGAAAGAGTGTCAGGCCGGAAGACTCCCTGCAGAAGCGTCAGGGTGGATGATGTAAAACTCTTCAGTCCGATTATCAGGGCAGGTGAAGCAAGAATGAGAATGATACTTGTGCACGTCAATCCAAATTGACCTATCTCTTTCATGAATGTTCTCATCTTTTTGGCCCCTTATGTAAAATCAGACTCATAAATAAATTGTTCCAGTAATGGGAGTGAGATGAATTGACTCAGATCGGATCGCAACGACTCCATCCTTTCTCTGTTTCCCGAATAAAAGATGTAATACCCTTTGCGCTCACTCTTAACCAAACCTGCCTTTTGAAGAGTCTTGATATGACTGGAAATGGTCGCTTCAGAAAGATCATGTTTTTCAGCAAGCTGTTTCGTACTATAAGGGTGAAGTAATACGTCCCGCAAAATCTTCAATCTTGTTGCTTCTCCCAAGGCTTTAAACATGTGCACTAAATCTTCCGGCGGCTCATCTTTCATCTCTTCTGTTTCCGGAACAGCCACGTGCAACCCAAGACAAAGCCTACCCGGATATACACCAAGCATGACGTGGGGAGTAATGAAAGTAGATGGCTGTAAAGTGATGTGGGGATAGTCCGATAAAGGAAATCGATAGGTCTCTCCTTTTTGGACTTTAATCGTTTGGTCTTTTAAAGTAACATCGGGGTGAACTTCGTTAAGTGCCCCCGGGAAAGAGAGGTCAAGCTTCTGTTGAAACGTTGCAACTGCCCTCTTAATCCATGGGCGAATCCGGAATAATTCCGGCTGAAAGATTTTTTCGTTGTAATCGTACAGAAGCTGATGAATGCGGGCCTTCCACTGCTTAGGCTGGGTTAACAAGTCCTTTTGATGATGGTTCAAGGGGGACATCCTGGTGTCCTTCTTCCAGGTTAGAAGCATATCCGCACTATACTGTTCTCCCAACATGTAAAAAATAAATGACTCATCTGGCATTGAACAAATAAACTCGATTACTTCCTCGGTTGAAGATTCATTCAGTCGATACTCGTTACGGATATTCATGAAGTACATCCACTCGTACGAGAGCGAACCTAACAGGCGGATTTCTTCGACCATTTCTATCGGGAGTGATTCCTCTACCTCCATGGTCCACTTCCTTCGATAGGGATGATGCACCGGATTACACAGCACATGCAAACTGGCCATTAATTCATTAAATGGGGAAAACACAATTTCAACACTCACCACAAATCCTCCTCAACTGATTCGTTATTCATCTAATCAAATTACTAAATTGGATAAATTAAACATAAATTACGGTATATTGGTAGTAATGTCAAGAGGAATTTGAGGGACGGACCTCGGATGGGGGTTGCTAGGGTACGGGGGGTGGGTATTTTCCATAAAATAGAAAAAGACGCAATTACTAATTGAAATGACGCAACTTAGGCAAAAATGACGCAATTTCTTTAATAATGACGCAATCACCTGTAAAAATGACGCAATTATCTCTAGAACCTCTTTAGAAATCTTCTACAAGACGATCTACAGGAGCAAATATGAAACCTTTTTAGAGATTTCACTCGCATGTTCAAGCAAATATCATGATGTTCACCATATTTCCCTTAGAAAGTAGCTACCTCCTTCTCTTTTAAACGAATTTCAGATCCACATCCTCGCAAATCTTATACCACCCACTATGATTTATTGCTTCCATTAAAAAGGCATCCAAATACCTACTGAGGTCCGTCCCCAAAAAATCAAAAACCCCCATCAGGCATCAAGCCCGACGGAGGTCCGTCCCTCAAAAATATTAAGGTAATTCGGTCGTGCCCATGAGGTAGCGGTCGCATTCGCGGGCTGCTTCACGGCCTTCGTTGATGGCCCAGACGATGAGGCTTTGGCCACGGCGCATGTCTCCGGCAGCGAAGACGCCATCGACGCTCGTCATGTAGTTTCCGTACTCTGCTTTTACAGTGGAGTTGCTGTTAGTTTCGACTTCTAGTTCCTTGATCAGATCTTGCTCCGGACCGCTGAATCCAATGGCTAGAAGGACTAGATCCGCAGGCCAGACTTTTTCAGTTCCCGGGATTTCATCACGGATCTTGTTTCCTTCGTCATCATAACGAAGCTTCACATTGACTGTATGAACTTCTTTGATATGGCCATGTTCATCGCCGACAAATTTCTTCGTCATGACGGCATACGCACGAGGATCTTCGCCCAGTACTTCTGCAGCTTCCTTTTGACCGTACTCCACCCGGTGAATGACGGGATACTGCGGCCATGGATTGCCGATTTCATCCCGCATGGCGCCCTTTTTATCATAGATATCAAACTGAATGAGGCTTTTACAATTATGTCGTACAGAAGTGGCCAGGCAGTCTGTACCCGTGTCCCCTCCGCCGATGACGATGACATCTTTGCCCTCAGCAGAAATATAGTTACCGTCCTGTAAGTTGGAATCCAATAGGCTTTTTGTATTGGCCTGCAGGAATTCCATTGCGTAATGCACGCCTTTCAAATCACGCCCATCTACCTGGATGTCCCGGTGAACGGCGGCTCCTCCGCATAAAATCACTGCATCGAAGTTTTCCCGGAGATTTTCGACCGTATAGTCTCTTCCAACTTCCGTATTCGTCACAAATTCAATACCCTCTTCTTTTAAAATATCGACACGGCGCTTCACGACTGAGTATGGAAGCTTCATTTCAGGAATACCATACGTCAAGAGACCACCTACCCGGTCATTCTTCTCAAACACTGTGACGAGGTGACCCGCTTTATTCAGCTGTGCTGCAGACGCCAACCCTGCCGGACCCGATCCCACTACGGCGACACGTTTACCGGTGCGGAACGCAGGCGGTTCCGGAATGACCCACCCCTCTTCAAACCCTTTTTCTATAATTGATCGCTCAACGGTCCTGATGGCAACAGGCGGCTCGTTGATCCCGAGGACGCAAGCCCCTTCGCACGGTGCCGGACAGGCGAAGCCGGTGAATTCAGGGAAGTTGTTCATCTGATGCTCACGCTTCAAGGCCTCTTTCCATTGTCCCTGATACACCAGATCGTTCCACTCTGGTATTAAGTGATAAACGGGACAACCTGTAGTCGATCCGTTGATTTCCATCCCGGACTGACATGTGGGAACGCCGCAGTCCATGCAGCGCGCCCCTTGTTTCTTGACTTCTTCTTCCGAAAGAGGGGACGTATAATCGTCCCAATCTTTCGTCCGTTCAGCCGGGTGCCGTTCATCCAATGTCCTCCGCTTATATTCCATAAATCCTGTTGCTTTTCCCATGATATCCCCCTCCCTGATTAATTCGCAGGTTCCAGTACTTTTTTCTCTTCTTTCGTACCTTCTTCAAATGCGGCCATTTCCGCATCGAATTTCTCTAATCCGCTATTTTCAAGCTCACTGATCCTCTCTCTCATTTTGAGATAAGATTTTGGAATCACGCGCACAAATTTAGATACGTAGGATTCCCAGTTGGCTAAGATTTTCTTTCCATTGTTGCTGTTTGTATAGTGAACGTATCTCTCGATCATGTCATACACATCTTTCATCTCTTCAGGATCAAATAATGGCTGAACCAGGACCAGTTCCTGATTGCACCTTGAGCGGAAGTTTTCATCTTCATCCAGGACATATGCGACCCCGCCTGACATTCCGGCAGCAAAGTTTCGCCCCGTCAATCCAAGGACGACCACTTTTCCTCCCGTCATATACTCGCAGCCGTGATCCCCTACGCTCTCAACGACAACCTGAGCCCCGCTGTTTCGGACGCAGAAACGTTCGCCTGCCACTCCATATATATAGGCTTCTCCACCGGATGCACCGTAGAAGGAAACGTTCCCTATAATCGTATTACGTTCAGGAATGAATGTGGCTGTCGGATCCGGATGAACGATGATCTTCCCACCTGATAATCCTTTTCCTACAAAGTCATTGGAATCGCCGACCAGTCTCAACGTCAGTCCTTTCGGAATAAAGGCACCGAAGCTTTGGCCTGCTGAGCCTTTAAAAGTCAGGCGGATCGTATCTTCCGGTAAGCCTTCCGCTCCATAACGTTTGGTGATTTCGCTTCCAAGCATCGTACCGGTCACACGGTGAATATTTCGGATCGCTGTGGTCCATTCAACAGGCTCACCTGTTTCAATCGCGTTTCGGCAACGCGGAATCAGTTCTTGATAATCCAGCGTCTTCTCAAGCTCATGATCTTGCTTCCGGGTCGCATATCTGCCAACCTTCTCGGGCACATCCGGCTGATGAAGAAGAGCTGAAAGGTCGATACCTTTTCCTTTCCAATGGTCGATTGCCTCATTGGCTTCCAGAATATCGGTTCTCCCGATCATTTCATTGATGGTCCTGAATCCAAGCTGAGCCATAAGCTCCCTTGTTTCCTGGGCAACGAAACGCATGAAGTTCGCTACATGCTCAGGGTCACCTGTGTATTTTTTACGTAACTCAGGGTCTTGTGTCGCGATTCCGACTGGGCATGTATTCATATGACACACGCGCATCATGACACAGCCAAGAACGACAAGAGGTGCAGTCGAGAAGCCGTATTCTTCTGCTCCCAGAAGTGATGCCACAACGACATCCCGTCCCGTCATCATCTTCCCGTCCGTCTCAACGACAATACGGTCACGAAGGCGGTTTAACAATAAAGTTTGATGCGCTTCGGCAAGACCGATTTCCCAAGGCAATCCTGTATGTTTCAGACTGGTCCTCGGTGCAGCACCTGTACCGCCATCGTACCCACTGATCAGCACGACGTCCGCCCTTCCTTTTGCGACACCTGCAGCAATCGTTCCAACGCCTACAGCTGATACGAGCTTTACACTGATCCGCGCCTGAGGATTCGCATTCTTAAGGTTATAGATCAGCTCGGCAAGATCTTCAATCGAATAGATATCATGGTGAGGCGGTGGAGAAATCAACTCTACTCCAGGCGTTGATCCCCTGACTTCAGCAACCCAAGGGTATACCTTTTTACCAGGGAGGTGTCCCCCTTCACCTGGTTTGGCCCCTTGAGCGACCTTGATTTGAATTTCGTCTGCGTTCACAAGATAGTGACTCGTTACACCGAAACGCCCTGACGCCACTTGCTTGATCGAGCTGCGGCGTGAATCTCCATTTTCATCCGGGACAAAGCGACTCGGGTGCTCCCCACCTTCTCCTGAATTGCTTCGCCCACCGATTTTATTCATGGCAATGGCCAATGCTTCATGGGCTTCCTGACTGATGGAACCGAATGACATGGCGCCGGTCTTGAAACGGCGACATATTTCTTCAACTGATTCCACCTCATCAATCGGTACAGCCTTTGTTTCTTTAAACGAAAGAAGTCCGCGCAGAGATTGCAGATTCTGCTTCTCGTCCGTCAACATAGTGGAATATTTCTTGAATAGCTCATAATTATTCGTACGGCATGCATGCTGGAGTGTGTGGATCGTACTTGGATTGTACGCATGATCCTCTCCGTCTCGGCGATATTGGAACTCGTCTCCGGATTCTAATGTACGCTGATTATCTTTTCGTTCATTGAATGCTTTCGTATGCCTTAGTAGTACCTCTTTTTCAATGATGTCCATTCCGATTCCGCCGAGTCTTGAAGCGGTCCGGGTGAAATATTTATCGATGACATCCTTATGAATGCCGACAGCTTCAAAGATTTGGGCCCCACGGTAACTTTGAATCGTTGAAATCCCCATCTTGGATAGGACCTTGATGACACCGTCCGTTCCTGATTTCACAAAGCTCTTTACCGCTTGGTCATACGTCTTGTCTTGAAGCTCACCTTTTCCGATCAGATCACGCAGGGTTTCATACGCTAAATATGGGTAGATGGCCTCTGCCCCGTATCCGAGCAGGGTTGCGAAATGATGGACTTCCCGTGGCTCTCCTGATTCAAGGATAATGCTGACGGTCGTACGCGTCCCCTCACGAATGAGATGGTGATGAAGACCTGACACGGCAAGAAGTGCTGGAATGGCAGCCTTCTCCTTCACCACACCACGGTCGGATAAAATAAGAAGTGTCGCCCCATCTGCTACGGCCTGGTCAGCTTTTTCATAAAGAGCATCCAAAGTACCTTCGAATTGATTTCCTTCTTCGGTTACATCAAACAAAATGGATAACGTGACAGATTCAAAGCCTTTTTCGTTTTGGTGTCTAAGCTTTTCCAGTTCTTCCCCAGTTAAGATAGGTGTCTTTAAATGGATATGTCTGCAGCTTTCAGGTCCCGGATTCACCAGGTTTCCTTCTGCCCCAATCGTGGTTCCCACTGAAGTAATGATCTGCTCCCGAATCGCATCGATCGGTGGATTCGTGACCTGAGCAAATAATTGCTTAAAGTAGTTATAAAGAAGCTGAGGCTTCCTGGAAAGAACGGCAAGAGGTGAATCATACCCCATTGAGCCTACCGGATCTTTTCCATCCGTCACCATCGGCTTGATGATTTTGTTCAGTTCCTCTGTCGTATAGCCGAATGCCTGTTGCTGAAGAAGGACTTCTTCAGATTCCAGTTGAACCACTTCATGAGTCGTTTCCGGCAGGTCTTCCAGTTCCAATTTGTTATTATCCAGCCAATGTCTATAAGGTTGCTCTGAAGCAACGCGCAGCTTGATCTCTTCATCAGGGATGATTCGTCCTTTTTCCAAATCGACGAGAAGCATCTTTCCAGGCTGCAGTCGATCTTTATAGACGATGTCATCGGCAAAAATATCGAGGGCACCCACTTCGGAACCCAGGACGATCATGCCGCCCTTGGTCACATAGTATCTGGCAGGCCGAAGTCCGTTACGATCAAGGCACGCACCGATTTGCGTTCCATCCGTGAACACAAGGGCTGCCGGTCCATCCCACGGCTCCATCAAACAGCTGTGATATTCGTAAAAATCCTTCTTCTTTGGATGGATCGTGTCATCGTTTTCCCAAGGTTCCGGAACCATCATCATGGCCGTGTGTGCAAGGGATCTTCCAGATAAATGAAGGAATTCAAAGCAGTTATCGAACATAGAGGAATCACTGCCTGTCTCATCGATAACGGGTAGGATTTTTTCCAGATCTTCGGCTTTAAAGGCACTTGAGCTGCACAGCTTTTCACGTGCGCGCATCCAGTTCACGTTCCCTCGCAATGTATTGAATTCACCATTATGGATCGTATATCTGTTAGGATGAGATCGTTGCCAGCTTGGGAAAGTGTTTGTACTAAAGCGGGAGTGTACTAATGCTAAAGCTGAACGAAACTCAGGGTGGTTGAGGTC
Source organism: Bacillus sp. NTK074B (assembly GCF_017303375.1). GTDB lineage: Bacteria > Bacillota > Bacilli > Bacillales > Bacillaceae_B > Rossellomorea. Next base: position 79,084 of record NZ_JAFKOH010000006.1, read on the forward strand.
AATATAAAAGGAATCGAGCTGTTCCGGGATGAGCATCCCTTTGTAGACGATGGTCGTAGAAGACAAACTGCAAAGGTAAACGTCCTCTTGTCCTTCCACGGTCTCTACTTCTTTTTCGATTCGCTTCCGGATCACATATAACTTGCGCTCAAAATCCATCCGTGACTGCATGTCTTCCGATGCCCCGATGAAAATTTGACGGATGAACGGTTTCGACTTCGATGCCACTTTCCCTACAAAGGAATCATTAAGTGGAACAGGTCTCCAACCGAGTGTCTTCTGACCCTCTTCTTCAATGATGCGTTCAAAGATTTCTTTACTCTTCTGGCGCTTGTCATAATTTTCAGGAAGGAAGACCATCCCAATCCCATATTCGCCTTTCCTTGGGAGGGTGATGTCCTCTTTTTCACATTGCTTCTTAAAGAAATGATGAGGGATTTGGGTGAGGATACCTGCACCGTCACCGGTACTTGTATCGGCAGATTGTCCTCCGCGGTGCTCTAAGTTACATAGAATATTAATGGCATTTTGAACGATGCTGTGACTTTTTGTCCCATCTATATTTGCAATCATTCCAATTCCACATGCTTCATGTTCTTGCGCAGGATCATACATGCCTTGCGCTACAGGAAGATTCGTTTTCATCCAGTGTCCTCCTCTACTAAACGTGTATATTTTTTGAATAATTAACCGAATGATTAAATTTTCTTAATTTTCGTTAGTATATCATGAAATTTAGAAAAAACGAAAAATTATGTTAATGAAAAATACGCAGATTATCCAAATATATGTGTAATAACGAGGCGGAAAGCTTATATATTAATCATTATTTTAACTTAATATTCAGAATACTTTAACGCTTGATGTTATCATAAAGAAATCGCTTACAATATTTCGCATTCCTAAGCAAATTTCCACAAAACCCAACATGAATTTTCATACAAAATAATTAGTAAAAAAATTTTTTCGCAAACAAAATAAAGCTGATTTTTGAGGGACGGACCTTGCCTTCAATTACTGAAATACCGTTCAGTTTAAGCAGCTGAAACTCTTCTTCTTTTCCCACCTCTCCAACATTCCAAACCACATGAAAGAGGGACGGACCTCCGAAAAACTTCGGAGGTCCGTCCCTCTTCCTTAAAGCTTCTTTCAGCACTTCTGCTTCTAAGACTTCCCCCATCATGAGGGGATAGTCTCACTGAGCTGGAACTAATGAATTTTTATTCTGAAGAAGCTTTTTGATCTCTTGATAGGCTTCTTCGATTGAGTTGACCTTCACCGAAATCCTTCGATCCACAGGATATTGATTGGCCATATGCCTGTAACGCGGGTCATAATAGTATTCAAGGAGCAATTCCAGGATCCGCTCATAATGTCCCTGTTTCAGCTCATTCTCGATTTCATTCGCCACAGGGCTGTGGATTCTTCTCTTAATGACCCTGAACGCATCTGCAAATTCTTCATGATGCTCATGAAGGCGGTACTCTTCCAAAATATGGTCCACCCTTTCTTTCATTGGCATCTCAATAAAGATATGAAAGGCATTTTCCTTCTCCTCTACTAAAAAGTCAGGGAGAAGGAGCTTTCCAATTCGTTTACTTTCCGCTTCAAACAATAGAAAAGGAGATTCTTGAAGCTTCATCAGTTCTTGAAGGAGCAGGGAATCGAATGTTTTCTGATTGTGCGGGGTTAGACCTATTTTCCCGAAAATGGAGCCCCGATGGTTGGCCAGTCCTTCAATATCGAGGACTGGATACCCTTTCCTTTGAAGTCTCTTCAAAATCGCAGTCTTTCCACTGCCTGTCCCGCCGTTCAATACAAAAGAAGCGGGCTTCATTTCGAAAGCCTCCAACTCATTCAGCACCCAGTGACGATAGGCTCTGACACCACCATGTATCCTGTAAGTCTTGATCCCCATCAGGTCAAGGAAGGTCGCAGCCGCTTTGCTCCTCATACCGCCCCGCCAGCAAAACACGACAATCTCCCCATCCAGCTTTCGAAACTCACGGATAAAGGCAGGAAGCTTCCCTGAAAAAATCTCCAACCCCCGGTCCGTTGCCACTTCCTTACTCACCTGTTTATACAGCGTCCCGACTTCTGCCCTTTCCCCATCATCAAACACAGGGATGTTCACGCTTCCCGGAATCGTCATTTCCCTGTATTCAGAAGGTGATCTTACATCGACAAACGTATACTTATGTAAATCGCATTGTTCTATGGTTAGATCCTTGAACATAACGAACACTCCCCTTACTGTCTCTATGTCCTATTTTACACTAAATATTCTTTCCGTTTTGATTCTATTTTAGAACGTTTCAACTAGTCCTTTCATCCTGTTTATACATTGAATATTCAGATTTTTCACCTCATTGGTACTATATACCATCAGTTCATCTCCCACTATAATGGTATTAGAAATAATATTTCATGTTTTTAATTATTTTATTGAAGTATTATTTCAATAAAATGAAAACGGTTTCTTTTAGACCGAATGAGAGGAGTTTGTTCATGAAAGCAGTAAAGTACATGATCATCGCCGTGTTGATGTTCTCACTGGCACTTCCTTTTACGGGGAAAGCTAAAGCGGCAGAGACAAGTGCTCCAAAGCACGAAATGCGTGCTGCGTGGATGGCAACCGTGGTGAATATTGATATGGCACCCGGAATGGATCAGCAGGAATTCACAGACTGGGTGAAGAGGACCCTGGATGAGTTAAAACAATTAAACTTCAATACGGTAATCTATCAAGTCAAGCCGACCGCTGACGCCTTGTATCCCTCTGAACTCGCTCCGTGGTCCCAGTACATTACCGGGGACAAGCAGGGCACCGACCCGGGGTATGACCCACTGGCCATCATGTTGAGCGAATCCCATAAGCGCGGAATCGAAGTACACGCCTGGGTGAATCCTTACCGCATCACGATGCCCAATCAAACCATCGAATCACTGGCAGACAATAATGTTGCCAAGCTCCATCCCGAATGGGTGCTGAAGTATGGTAAACAGTATTATCTGAACCCCGGCATTCCCGAAGTGCAACAATACCTCATTGATACAGTAAAAGAACTGGTAAGCAACTACGACATAGAAGCGGTTCATATGGATGATTATTTCTATCCTTATAAAATTGCAGGAGAAAGCTTCCCAGATCAAGATACATACGAGAAATATGGCAGTGCCTTCGACAATATCGACGATTGGAGACGCAACAACGTCGATGAACTGGTAGCAGATATCAACACTGAAATCAAAGAAATCAAAGACTATGTCCAATTCGGGATTTCCCCTTTTGGCGTATGGAGAAACATTGCCGATGATCCTACAGGAAGTGCAACTCAGGCCGGACAAACGAATTTCGACGACCTGTATGCCGACACCCGTCAGTGGATCAAGGATGGCAGCATCGACTATATCACCCCCCAAATCTATTGGTCTAGGAAACTCGCTGTCGCCAACTACTCTGTCCTCCTTGATTGGTGGAGCCGGGAAGTGACGGAGTATTCTTATGAGCACCCGGTCAATCTGTACATCGGGATGGCCGATTATAAGGTAGGGGACAATTTTGATCAGGAATGGTTCAATCCTTACGAGCTGCCGGAGCAAATCATGGACAACCGTGATAACGGAACGGCTCTCGGACAGATGCATTTCTCCCTCAGACAAGTTTTCGAGAACCCTCTTGGGTACGCTGATATTTTACGCAATGACGTATACACAGAAAAAGCACTGACACCTGCAACACCTTGGAACAATGATGACCTTCCGAAGAAACCGAACACGGTAAAAGCGGATAAGCAGGAAGAAGGTATCACCTTGACCATCGATGATAAGAAGCATTCAGATGCAAGAAAATATGTCATCTACCGCTTTGACGGCGTGAAAGAAGGAGATTACGAGAATCCGGCGAATATCATTGATGTCGTGTATCCCCAGGATGACCTGACAATCTATGAAGATACTACTGCTAATAAAGATGGAATGTACACGTATGGTGTGACGTCCGTATCTCCGACAGGGGTAGAAAGTAAGGATGCAAAAACAGTCAGAGTCCGCTAATCATGAAAGGAGCGCTTCCCCCATCAGGGTGAAGCGCTCCTTATTATTTCAACTGCATTTCCTTTATCTTTTGTCTGATATGATCCGGCCACCATGCCCCGCATTCATCAGACACCACACAGGCAGCACACTTTTCCAGATCGTACACCATCATACCCTGAATGGGCGGAGAGTAGAGATGGAGGGTCACCAGGTCATCCCCACCCCCCTTCCTCATTTTGTGAACACCTTTCTTCGGTGCAAAAAAGAAAGAACCTTCCTTATATTCCCGGTCAAATATTTCCCGTGGAAGCTGATTATCCTTCACTTCAAAGATTGTATTGACCGACCTCCCGTTTATGACCTGGATCCAACCCTTCGAGTCCCCGTGATCATGCGGGGCACATTCAATATCGGACCAATTCATCACGAGAAGCTCGACTGCTTCATTTTGATAAAGGAGTTTTCGAAAATATGGCTTTCCTTCTGGAGACTTCAAGTACGGTTGTAACTCCTCAAGAGTTAAATGAAGAGACTTCAAGACTTCTTTCATTTCATTCGTTGAAGGATCGGTCAATCCATCCAATCGATTCTTTAACCGTTCCTTTAAGGTCACAGCGGATCCCCCCTGTTGTTATCGTTTCCTCCACAGAAACCGATGGAGTATAGAAATCATCTGGCCATTAACAATGACAACTCCTATTATAATTATGACTCCACCCATTATGCTTATGAATACAATTTTCTCATGCAGAAGAATGATCGCCGCAATAAGAGTCATGACAGGCTCCAAATAGAGAAACATCGACACCTTGGACGCATCCAATACCTCCAATGATTTGGCCCAGTACCAGTACGCGATACCTGAAACAAATACACCGAGGAATATCAAGTGGGCCCACTCCACATTTGATAAAAGGGAAATGCTTTCCCAGCCGCGGTTACGGATGAGGAACGGGATAGTCAAACTGAAACCGAGGAGACTCATATAAAAAGTAATGACGAGGGATGGAAGCTCGATCCGAAGTTTCTTCAGGAGCACCGAGTAGACGGCCCAGTTCAATGTACTGAGAATCATCAGGATATACCCTATGTTAACCGCAAATCCGATAGACTGCCCGCTCCTCGCTGTCGTCACCATCAGCACACCTGTAATCGCGATGATCATCCCCACGGCTTTAGGGAGAGTCATTTTCTCATGTAAAAACATCATGGAAAGGATGACGGTGAACACAGGAGAAAATGAAATCATCCACCCAGCCGAGGAAGCGTCGATGGTCAGAAGGGCCGTCGCCTGGATGACCTGATGAATGAAGACACCGAGCACACCAAGTATAATCAAGTGAGGGAGATACTTCATGGGGATGGTGAGCCTATCTCCTTTTACTAATAGGAGCATGAGCAGAAACAGGGCTCCGATTGCAAACCGCAGAACGAGGAGTGTATAGGGATCAAGTGTATCCAGCACCGCTTTGGTCGACACGAAGGAGATCCCCCAGAAACTGATGGACATCGTGGCATATAAAGAGGCGGCAGCCTTCGTTTTTATTGGAATCATGGACGGGGCATCCTTTCTTTCTGAACTCGTATTCTCTCTAACAAGGTATGCTCGTCCAGGTGAAAGATGTGCAGGGGTTTGAATTGTGTTGGAAATAAGTTGGTTGGTTTTGGAAATATGGTTAGTCGTTTCGGGAATATAGTATCTTTTCCGGTACGGGCATGCACCTATCGCTTAGGGAAGATTTGGTTAAGCACTCGAACTGACAAATAGACGGAGAAATTCCGTTTATTTTAATATTTTCATTTAAATTAACTGAAATAGACGGAAAGATTCCGCCTATTCACTCAAAATGCCCAAAAATGGTTGACTTTTCTTTTGATAAGCGGAAAAACTCCGCCAATTTGCCTCCCAAACAAGTGGTATTCTGATTGTAACCGGAAAATCTCCGCTTATCATTGCTGGTTTTTCTATAAAGAACATGACGTCTTAAGATGAAGATGAATCATACCACCAGTGTTTACATATGGGTTTTTGTTTTCCTAAAAAAAAGAAACCCGCCAACTGAGGCGAGTTCTACTTTTACAAATCCTATAATGATTGGGGCTACTATTCGGCACATATTTTTAATATTGGCACCTCATTTAAATTCCCACTATGGAGCTTCTTCGCTTTATTTATGAGCCACTCGCTCACCAAACTGAGGCAGATACTCTTTATGAACCTCAAGCATTTCATCCAACAGCTGTTTCGCTTTCACGTCACTCGTCACCAGTGGATGGATCGTCATGGCAAGCAATGCTTTCTCATACGATCCAGTTACGGCGGCTTCTGAAGCCACCCGTTCAAAGGATTTGATCTGGTGGACAAGCCCACTGACGGAAACGGGCAACTCTCCGACGGTTATCGGCTTCGGTCCCTCTTTCGTCACGATACAGTTCACTTCCACGGCAGATTCCTGAGGCAGATCACTGATAGCCCCGTCATTGCGTACGTTCAGTGTCTGGATATCCCCGCAGTCGTTATAGATGGACGATATGAGGTTACATGCAGCGTCGCTGTAATAAGCTCCTCCCCGCTCTTCAAGCTGCGGAGGCTTAACGGTTAAGCTTTCATCCTGGTACAAATCGAACAGCTCATTCTCCAATTGCTGAACGACTTCCCCACGGGTTGTACCCGTCTTGAATTCTTCTAGCTGTTTTTCCAAAATATCGTTCGTCTTATAGAAGTATCGGTGATAGGGACAAGGAATGACTCCGAGACTCCTGATGAATTCAGGCTCCCACGGAAGGGGCGCAATATTCCTCATGCTGACCTGCCTATCTGGATCACTCATGATATCCAATACTTCCCCTAATACAGATTCTCCGTCCACGAGAACGTCCAACCCATAGACCATATGATTGAGTCCGGCAAATTGGATATGCAGGCGTTCAACCTCGACACCAAGAAGTTTTGCCAGAGTCATCCTCGTATTGATGGGAAGATTGCAAACACCGACAACCTTTGGATGCGATCCATAACGAAGCAACGCTTCTGTCACCATGCCTGCAGGGTTCGTGAAATTGATCAGCCAGGCATCCGGGCACAGTTCCTGCATTTCTTCTGATATTTCCAATAGGACAGGAATCGTTCTCATTCCTTTAAAGAGTCCCCCAGCCCCATTCGTTTCCTGACCGATCATGCCGTATTTGATCGGCAGACGCTCGTCCAAAATCCGGGCTTTCAGTTGTCCGACCCTCATCTGGGTGGTGACAAAGTCTGCACCTCTCAATGCTTCTTTCCGGTCCAGGGTAAGATGGATCTCCATCTGTACACCTGAACTTTCCACCATCCTCTTCGCTAAGTTCCCAACGATATTCAGCTTCTCTCTTCCGGCTTCAATGTCCACGAGCCACAGCTCACGAACCGGCAGTTCATCATACCGCTTGATCAATCCCTCTACAAACTCGGGAGTATAGCTTGAACCCCCGCCGATCGTCACGACCTTGATTCCTTGTTCCATTGTATATGCCCCCTGTTATCTGGCCACAAAAGCCAGTATGAAACTGATGATGAAACTGACCACAACGGCTAATAATATCCGCTTCCTTTTAACAGATGCATCTTCGACCGGACCTTCAATCTTCAATAAAGTAAACGAGAGTCCGATTGAAGCTGAAATACCTGTTGCCAAAAATACACTCCATTCCTTTGCAAGACCCGTGCTCATCAAGGGCTTTGAAAGTAATAAGAGGCCAATAGATACAGAGATTAATAATACAAACACACTTCTAAAACCGATTCTCTTTGGCACAACGCTTTCTGTCATTTCCATCACTCCTGACCTAGTAAAGAAGTGGGAATCCTAGGACCCCCACTTCTGTTTTCTTAGTATAGTAGATTGCTAGGTTGGCCTGAACGAGCCGCCTCCGCTTTTCTTTGTCCAGCTCCGGCGGCTTGAGGCTCGAGGTCATAAGGCAATCCCACCAAAAAGGCAAAGGACGCCTTTCCGGCGGGCTTGCCTTATGCTTGTCGCCTCAGTGTGAGCCGCCTCCGCTTTTCTTTGTCCAGCTCCGGCGGCTTGAGGCTCGAGGCTTTTCTACGCTGCTTGTTGATCGCTTTCTTCCATTTTCATCATCTTCTTATCGTACATTTTGAAGAATGGGAAGTAGATGGCGAATGAGATTCCGATGTTGATGAGAACCATCACAATCGCTCTCCAGTCACCGCCTGTTGCAAGATACGCTCCGATCGGGGCCGGAAGTGTCCAAGGAGGCATGATATACGTAGGTGAAACAAGCCCTACTGATGTTGCAATATATGCAAGAGTACCTGTGATCAATGGAATCGTAACGAATGGGATGATCAGAATCGGATTCAATACAATTGGAGCACCAAAGATGATCGGCTCATTGATATTGAAGATTCCCGGTACGATACTAGTTCTCCCAAGCGCTTTCAAATACTTGGAACGTGAGAAGAATACCATGGCAAGAACCAATCCAAGGGTTGCACCAGATCCACCGATCCAGATGAACCATTGGTAGAATGTTTCCGGTGCGATATGCGGGATCGCCTGACCGTTTGCAACGGCATCTGCATTTTTCACAAGAAATACTTCCCATAATGGACGGGCAACGGTTCCTACTACGGATACCCCATGGATACCAAATGACCAGAAGAATGTAATTAAGAATACCGGTACCAACACACCGAAAATACTATCTCCTGCTGTCACCAATGGAGCAACCGCTACACCCACTAAATGGTGAAGATCCACTCCCCCTAAAACAGTAATCGATGAAACGAGTAAAATAACAATCGCTACAGGAATAAGTGCTTCAAAGCTTCGTGAAACCGATGCCGGAACCTGTTCTGGCATTTTAATCGTGATGTTCTTCGTTTTACAAAATCTGAGGATTTCGACGGCAAGGATCGAGACGACCATGGCAACGAATAATCCGTGACCACCGAGATTGGTCATTGGCAGGACCCATCCCTCTCCGTCCATGACTTTCGGTGTAATCGTCAATAGAAGTGCCGCTACTGAAATCTGTGCGCCGGATAACGGGTCCAGATTATAGCTTTTCGAGAGGTTGTACCCGATCCCGAAAGCTATATAGAGCGACATGATAAACATGGTAAGCCTGTATGGAATCAGAATCTCGACGATGTTGTCGGCGGCCCATTGCTTAATGTCACCGAACATACCGGCATCCGGCAGTGGCGGGAACGCTAAAATCAGGAAGAATGAACCGACGATAATAAATGGCAGTGCTGAAATAACCCCATCCCGGATTGCTTGCAAATGCCTTTGTTCTGAGAGTCTGGCCATCGGACCTGACAAATTGTTCTCCAGAAAGTTCACAAACTTTTGCATGTTACTACCCCCTTGTTTCCTATTAAATTAGTTTGCCAATTCCTTTACTGTTTTCAGTAAAGTCGGTCCACCAAGTGGCGTGTAAGCCTGCGGCGGTATCGGCCCGCATGGAACGTCTGCCTCATCGGCGGCTTTCTTCACTTGATCAAAACGGTGTCTGATCTGAGGTGCTACCATACAAACATCCCATCCCTTTGAGATCTCCTCGGATACTTCCCCCGTTCCGATGGCGTGTACTTCCATTTCAATCCCCTCTTTGGTTCCCTCTGTCTTCAGAGCCTTGACGACGATGGCACTCGACATACCTCCAGAGCATACGAATAACACTTTCATCTTTATTCCTCCTCCTCTTTCATTCGTTGTACCACTTCATGTGTATGAATAATTTGTTCGTAAACACCATGTCCTTTTTTCATGCATACTGCCACGAATAAAGCATCAATCACGACGAGTTGAGCAATTCTTGCCGTCATGGTCCCGATTCGGATATTGTGTTCTTCCTCGGAGATCGTAAGTACGATATCAGCGAGCTTTCTTGCCGGTGATTTTCCGTGTTGCGTCAGAAGGACGATGGTGGCCCCTTTTTCCTGTGCCACGTTCATCAGTTTCAAGATTTCCTTCGTCTGACCTGAGGTGGACACCACGAATAGAACATCTCTCTCGGTAAGGTTTGCAGCCATCATCATCTGTACGTGGATATCACTTGCCTGAAATGCCAAATAATTCAGCCTTAACAGCTTTTGCGTGAAATCTTCCGCTACCACAGCGGATCCGCCAACCCCGTAAAGGTAGACTCTTTCTGCTTGATGAAACGCGTTTACAGCACGCTCCAGTTCTTCGATGGAAAAGAGTCTTTCCGTGTTCTTGATCGCTTGATGGGTATTGACCAACACTTTGTTGAAGACGGTATCAAGATTATCTTCAAAATGAAGAAGGGTATTGATGTCATGACTTTGGGTTTCTTGAATGTTCGTGCTTTTGGCAAGTTCGATTTTCAAACCGCTGAAGCTGTTGATCCCGATTCGTTTGCAGAACCGTATGATGGCCGCTTCACTGCTGCCGCATGATTGTGAAAGTTGCTTCGTCGTCATTTCCATCACTTTCTCGGGAAACTCCAGCACGTATTGAGCAACCGCTATTTCAGATGGTGTATAGCTTTCCATCTGACTTTTGATGTGTTTTAAAACCTGGAATTCTGTCATGGTCACCTCCAAAAAAATGATTGTCTTGAAAAGGCTTTCAGTTTAATATGATTATATGCGATAATGAAATTAAATTTCAATATTATTTTAAAATATTTAAATTTTTATTTTACTATTTTTGTGTAGAAAAAAGTTCTAAATTGGGATAGGGAGGAATAGACAATGGCAGAAGTTCGCAACGTAGAGATGGAGATTTTTGACATTATATCGAATGGTGGAAATGCAAAGAGTACGGCTTATGAAGCCCTTGCAAAAGCACATGAAGGAAAGTTCAATGAGGCCGAAGAGATGGTGAAAACCGCCCATGAAGAACTGAATAAAGCGCATAAGACACAAACAAGCCTGATCCAGGCAGAAATCAACGGGGAAGAATTTGATAAATCCCTTCTCATGATCCATGCACAGGACCACTTGATGACCTCAATCAGTGAAATTTCATTAATAGAGCAGATGATCCCGATGTTGAAAAGAATCCATACCCTTGAAAGCAAATCGAATTAAGGAGGCATCACGATGAGTAAAAAACTTGGCATTTCAATCTATCCAAACCATTCTACCACAATAAAGGATAAGGAATATTTGGCACTGGCTGCTTCTTATGGATTTAAGCGTGTGTTTACCTGTTTATTATCCGTTGAAGGCGACAAAGATGGAATCATTTTGAACTTCAAAGAAACGATCAAATATGCCCGGGAGAAGAACATGGAAGTCGTTGCCGATATCAGTCCACGTATTTTCAAAGAGCTCGGTATCTCTTATGATGACCTATCCTTCTTTTCCGATCTCGGTGCTAACGGTATCCGCCTTGATTTGGGATATACAGGTCACGAAGAATCAATGATGTCCTACAACCCATATGATTTGAAAATTGAGCTCAATATGAGTAACGCCACGAAATACATCGACAATATCATGACCTACCAACCAAATAAGGATCAGCTACTGGGCTGCCATAATTTTTATCCTCACCGATATTCAGGTTTATCTTATCCGTTTTTTATCGAATGCAGCCAAAAATTCAAAGACTTTGGAATGAGGACGGCAGCATTCGTCTCTTCTTCTGATGCGACATTCGGTCCGTGGCCGGTCACAGAAGGTCTTCCCACATTAGAAATGCACCGTACCCTTCCGATCGATGTCCAGGCAAAACATCTTTTTGCCACCGGGTTGATTGATGACGTCATCATCAGTAATGCTTATGCATCTGAACATGAAATGCAGCTCCTTAGCACACTGAATACTTCCAAGCTTACATTTACGGTCGAAACCTACGAAACGACTACCGAATTAGAGAAGACAATCATTTTTGAAGAACCCCATTTTTACCGGGGGGATGTATCCGATTATATGATCCGTTCTACTCAAAGCAGGGTCAAATATAGAGGAAGCGAATTTGCCCCTCATAACACGAGAGACATTAAACGAGGGGACATCATCATTGAAAACGATCTGTACGCCCAATATGCGGGAGAACTTCAGATCGCCCTACAGGATATGGAGAACTCAGGGAAAACAAACGTAGTGGGACGGATCCGTGAAGAAGAAATCTTCCTATTGGATTACTTGAAGCCTTGGAGCAAATTTGCCTTTCAGGCAGGGAAGGTTTCTATAAATGACTAGAGTGATAGGCATCGATGCAGGAGGCACGAAGGTTCAGGGGCTTGTTCTGGATATGCAGAAGAATATCCTTTTCCAAAGCTTATCTGGTCACGGTAACCCGTCTGTTTCATATGAGGAAGCGTTGAGAAATCTCTCATCCGTCGTTCAACAATGCCTGGATCAGACCCGCGTTTCTCATATTGTGATCGGGATGGCGGGAGGGGGATCGGGAAATCTCTCCCAAAGGATCCAATCGGAACTGGAGAAAATGACTTCTTTACCTATCGTTCTATTAAATGATGCCACTCTTGCTTACTTCAGTTTGATCGGAAATCGGAATGGTGTCATGACGATTGCCGGAACGGGATCGATTAGTTACGGAAGGAACGGAAACAGGTCCGGAACGAGCGGTGGATGGGGTCACTTACTCGGGGATGAAGGAAGTGCTTATCATATTTCACTGCTCGCCTGTAAGCAGATTGCCGTTGAACGGGATTACGGCACTTCTCTCTCTCCCCTCTCCCGTAGCCTGATGAATGAAATTGGCGCGAGTGATGACAGGGGATTGAAAGGTTTTATCTATTCTTCATCCAAGGGAGACATTGCCCAGCTTGCGAAAGTGATCCATAAAGAAGCATTAGCTGGTGATGAAAGAGCTCTTGACTTATTAAAGTCAGCGGGTAAACAGCTTGCCGCACAGACAATGGCTCTAATTGAGAATCTACAGATTGAAAAGAATCCTGTCATTGCTTTAAAAGGCAGTGTCCTTGAGAGAAATCAGGTTGTGCAATCTACATTTAAAGAAACGATTGCAGAAAGCTTTATCGAACCGACATTTATGATGAATTCCTCATCTCCCGCTACAGGTGCAGTGGATATTGTCGAGGCCATTCGGGAAGGAAAGATGACAAATGAGTAAGCGCTTAGCAGTCGGACTCATGTCCGGTACGTCCGTTGACGGAGTGGATGCAGCCCTTGTATCCATTGAAGGAGCGGGTACGGGGACAGTGGTGGAGCTTGTCCATTATTCAACCGCTCCGTTCCCTCCTCAGGTGAAAAAGAAAATATTTGATGTGATGAGTCCCTCAGATTCTTCCACCCCTCTTCTATCAAGCCTTCATTTTGAACTTGGTGAAATATATGCCGATGCCGTGATGAAGGTTTGTGAGGGAGCCGATATTTCTGTAGCAAAGCTCAGCTTCATCGGTTCCCATGGCCAAACGGTCTATCATCAGCCGTTTCATACAGAGGATTCGGTCGCTTCCACCCTTCAAATTGGAGAACCGAGCGTCATCGCCTATCGTACCAACACACAGGTCGTATCCAACTTCCGTTCCATGGACATGGCTGCAGGCGGTGAAGGTGCCCCACTCGTCCCCTATACCGAATTCCTTCTATACAGGAATAAGGATAAAGGCAGACTTCTCCAGAATATCGGCGGTATCGGAAATGTGACGGTCCTCCCGGAGAATTGCTCCCTGAAAGACGTGTTTGCCTTTGATACCGGACCAGGAAATATGGTGATCGATGGACTTTGCGAGAAGCTATTCGGGCTATCTTTTGACGAGGGTGGAGCGATTGCCGCGAGAGGCACCATCCATAAAGATGCAGCAACGAATTGGATGGGATGGGAAGAGGAATTTTTCAAGAAAGCCCCGCCTAAATCGACAGGCCGGGAATTGTTTGGTGAGGTGTTCGTGAACCGGATCCTTCACGAATATGGACACCTTGCGAAAGAAGATCTGATTGCGACGGCCACTTACTTTACGGCTCTTACGATTACCCATGCCTATAAGACATTCGTCTTCCCTGAACAGCCCATCAAAGAGGTGATCATCGGCGGAGGCGGTAGTTATAACGGGACGCTTTTTTGCATGATACGTGAACTCCTCCATGAAGTGAAGATCATCATTCAAGAAGATATCGGCTTTTCCTCCGACGCCAAGGAAGCGATTGCCTTCGCCATATTGGCAAACGAAACCCTCCACGGAAATCCCGGCAATGTCCCTGGAGCAACAGGAGCGAGTAAACCAGTCATCCTGGGGTCCATCACTCCCCGCCCTGTTTTCACAACATAATATCCTTCTGGAGGGACGGACCTTAACCCAGGCACCGTCTCTCTTCTCATCCAGAAACAGATGTAAAAACATGTTAAAAAGGTGGAAAACAATATGATCACTCCTGACATCAAAAAGAAGTTTATCAGCATCGTAAGCGAAGAAAATTACCGTGATACGCCTGCTGAAAATCTAGTGTACTCCTATGATGCAACACCGAATTATCAATCCATGCCCGATGCCGTCATCGTTCCCCGGTCAACAGAAGAGGTATCAGAAATCGTAAAGATCTGTCATGCACATCTCATTCCCATTGTACCAAGGGGATCTGGTACAAATCTTTGCGCCGGAACGTGCCCAACGGAAGGCGGCCTTGTCCTCCTTTTCACCAATATGAACAAGATAATAGAATTGGATGAAGAGAACTTGACTATTACCGTCCAGCCCGGTGTGGTGACCCTCGATCTGATCCACGCCGTTGAAGCCAAGAGGCTATTTTATCCGCCGGACCCGAGTTCCATGAAAATCTCCACGATCGGTGGGAATATCAATGAAAACTCCGGTGGACTGAGGGGATTGAAATATGGCGTCACACGTGATTATGTACTCGCCCTTGAAGCGGTACTCCCGAATGGAGATATCATCCGTACCGGGGGAAAACTTGCAAAAGACGTGGCAGGATATGATTTGACCCGTCTGTTTGTCGGCTCTGAAGGAACCCTTTGTGTCATCACGGAAGCAACATTAAAGCTCGTACCCATGCCGGAAACGAAACAAACGATGCTCGCCCACTATCAGGATATCGAAGCAGCGGCAAAAAGTGTATCGAGCATCATCTCCAATCGGATCATTCCGACAACACTGGAATTCTTGGACCAGCCTACATTGGAAGTGGTGGAGGATTTCGCCAAAATTGGACTGCCAACAGATGTGAAAGCTGTACTGCTGATCGAACAGGACGGTCCTCCGGAAGTGGTTGCCCGTGATATGAAACGGATGGAGGAAGTGTGCGTCGAAAACGATGCCGTATCCGTTCAGCTCGCCAAAACGGAGATCGAAGCAGAGGCTCTTCGTACGGCCAGGCGCTCTGCCCTGTCGGCCCTTGCCCGCCTTAAACCGACAACGATACTCGAAGATGCAACGGTTCCACGATCGGAAATTGCCAGGATGGTGAAGGCCATCAATGATATTGGAGAGCGACACCATTTGAAGATCTGCACCTTTGGACATGCGGGAGACGGAAACCTTCACCCGACCGTTGCGACAGATGCCAGGGACATAGATGAAATGGAGCGGGTCGAAGCAGCCTTTGAAGAAATCTTCGCACACGCCATTGAATTGGGCGGCACCATTACGGGAGAACACGGGGTCGGCATGATGAAAGCCCCTTACCTCGAATGGAAACTCGGGGCTGAAGGAATCCGCGCCATGAAGATGATTAAACAATCATTCGACCCGAATAATATTATGAATCCAAACAAGGTATTTGCTAAAGAATCGAGAAAACGTGTGGTGATTTCAAGATGACAACCCTCCAGGAAAAGCAAAAGATACAACAAGAGTTCAAAACACGTATGAACGAAGATGAACTATTGAATTGCATGAGATGCGGGTTCTGTCTTCCCTCCTGCCCTACCTATATCGAATCAGGATTTAAGGAATCTCACTCCCCCCGGGGGCGCATCGCCTTGATGAAGGCAGTCGTTGATGGTGTGATCGAACCTGACGAAGAAGTCGAGCGTACTCTGGATCTGTGCCTCGGATGCAGGGCATGTGAACCTGTCTGCCCTTCAGGAGTCAATTATGGACACTTATTAGAAGAAGCCCGGGATATCATCAATCAAAATAAGAAACACTCCCTTCCTGCCCGGATTGTCCGGAAGACCGTTTTTGAAGGGTTATTTCCCCATCCTGATCGAATGAGGATGGTCACGAACCTTCTCGGAATTTATCAGCGTTCCGGTTTACAGAAGGCTGTCCATACAACAGGGGTGATGAAGCTGTTCCCTGAAAGCCTGTCGACCATGGAGCGGGTTCTCCCTCAAGTGCCGAAACTGAAAGAGATGAAAAATCGTCCGACTTCCCTTTCTTCAATTGGAGAGGTTCAGAAAAAAGTCGCTTTTTTCTCCGGGTGCTTAATGGACACCATGTTCCTGGAAACGAATAAAGCCACGGCGAAGCTGCTTCAGCTCTCAGGATGCGACATCGTGATTCCAAAGACGCAGACCTGCTGCGGTGCCTTGCATGGACATAGCGGTGAGAAGGATGCAGCGAAGGAGCTCGCCAAACGGAACATTCAGGCATTTGAAGACGAAGGCGTCGATTACATCATCTCCAATGCAGGGGGATGTGGAGCATTCCTCGTCGATTATGATCACCTGCTGAAAGATGATCCCGAGTGGAAAGAACGTGCTGTCACATTTAAAAAGAAGATCAAGGACATCTCTTCGATTCTGGTAGAATTGGAGTTTCATAAAACGACATTGACTGTAGCACCACAACGGATCACGTACCAGGATTCCTGTCACTTGCGCAACGTGCAGCGGACATTTGTAGAACCAAGGCTGCTCCTTCAGTCCGTGGAAGGGGCCGATTATGTCGAGATGAAACAAGCCGACCATTGCTGCGGGTCTGCGGGCATCTATAATATCGTCGAATCCGACATGTCCATGAAGATCCTCGATCACAAAATGGAAAACGTCGAAAACACCCGGGCCACCACCATCATCACATCCAACCCGGGCTGTCTCCTCCAAATGAAACTCGGCATCGAACGAGAAGGACTGTCTGACACCATACGCGCCATTCACATCGTCGACTTCCTGTTAGAAGCAGTCGAATAAGAGGGACGGACCTCTCCAACCATCCTTTTGCCAGTGGGCAAAAGGATGGTTGGAGGTCCGTCCCTCCGTTTTTATGGCTTTCTTGTCTTGAAGAATGAAAAGTAGACGAGGAATGACAGGATGATTCCGTAGGCTGCAAGCAGTGAGAGGGGATTGGCGGCACCTTTTGTAAGCCAGAGGGTGATGGTGGCGATGGCGGCTAGCACTGCGCTTATCGAGATGAACTTGTTCATGAGAAGCCTCCTTATGGGTCGAGATGGATTATAAGGATATATACGTTTTAGACGGAGGAATGGTTTCTATTTTTTGCGTCTTTTCGCAAGTAAATTAATATTGTGGTTTGTTCTGGATTTTTCAGCAGCTGAATACTTCCACTTAACCACCTGCTGAACATAAAAAAAACACCAGACCCCCCTAAAGGCGTCTGATGTCTCTATTCTCATCGACTGGCCATCTCATAAATCTTCAAATTCCCATAAATCAACCTCAAATCAGGAACCTTCACGTCATCCCTTTCTGCAGCCTCCAACAAATAACCGTATAAATGATCGGTCTCAACGGAAAGATCTTTCTCCATATCACGCTGGAGAGAAGATTTCATGCTGTAACCCATTCCCTTGATTTTGTCGAAGAGGGCTTTTTCAATATTCTCAGCAAGGGGTGCCTCCAATTTCCTCATGACCGTTGCGGCCTGAGAAAGGACCGCTTTGATCTTATCCGCCCCCTCATCCGTTTCCCTTATTGGACCAATCGGAGCACGATAAAGGGATGTGACACCTGACAATGTCGTGATGAAGAGATACTTATGCCACATTTCCTGATTGATGGTGTTGGATAAACGGAAGTTCGCTCTCGTTCCTGAGAAAGCTTGTTCGAGCTCTGCGATCCTTTCTGTCCGCTCGCCATTCCTTTCCCCGAACACCAGGTCATGGACCGGACTGGTCTGAAGAACCTTGCCATTACCATCAAGCGTAGATTCAACAAAGCACAACCCGCCTATTACCTTTTCTTCCCCAAAAGCTTCGATAAGGTCATCCACGTGGGACATCCCATTCAACAATGGAAGGATCATCGTGCCTTCTCCTACATAAGGCGTTAGACTTTCAATCGCCCCTTTCAAATGATAGGCCTTGGTAGACAGAATGACGGCATCAAATGGATCTGTTTTCTCACCCGTTTTAAGGGTTTTTGGCTGACTGTGAAAATCACCGTGGACGCTTTCGATTTGCAATCCATGTTCTCTCAGCTGATGTTCCCTTTTTTCCCGGACAAGAAATGTGACGTCCTCACCCTTCTCGATCAATCTGCCTCCGAAGTAACCACCAACGGCCCCTGCACCGACAATCAATATTCTCATTTCATCCGCCTCCCTCTCTACTTCTTTCTTCTCCCTCATTCTCCGGCATGAAAGCGGATAAATCAAAAATTCTGATTAATATATCAGTCCGTACACCAGAAATCGCTCATATTCATTACTCCCATATTCGCCCGTTAAAGGGACTTCTTTTCGCAGCTGGAATAATGGGTGTTCATTTAAATAATGAACATAGTCATCTGAGCTGTAATATAAAAGGATTTCCATGTCACGTGGAAAGGATTCAACTGAAAAGAGAATGTTATTAATGACTTTCATGAAGACTTGTACAGAAAACGGGTTAAAGAAGTAGAATCGATTATCATTTGGATGAATTTCATATTCTTCTGCCAGGCAATGATGGAATGTTATCTCGTCCGTTTTGACTTTCACTTTTTCCCGATAAGCACTGAGGTTTCTCAGACTGTCTTCGTAGAATTCATCGTTCATTTCCACGCCGACAACCGTGGACCGGAAGAGATGATGAATGAAGAAGTTCAGCCTTCCCTTTCCACACCCGAAATCCACCACCCGGTCACTGCTTTTCAGCTCATAATACTGAAACAATTCCAGGAGTGCTTCGTAAGGTGTCGGCTCATAGCGGTGATAATGAAAGGATCTGTGAAATCCTATTTGACGTTCTCCGGTTTTAATATTCAATAATGTATCATAATCATGTTCCTTCATTCTGCTCTCCTTATGAAACCTGCCGTATATATTCTTCCATCGTACCACGATTCCACATTCCTTTCAGACATAAAGAAAGCAAACCCTCTTAAAAAGGATTTGCTTTCTTCTTTGTTACACCCAGCCCAGTGCCCTGACAATGGTAGCTACGAGGAATGTAACACCGATGGCAATCGCTGTCGGGATCGCAAAGGACATGAACGTCCATTTCTTACTTTTCGTTTCTTTATAGATATTCACAAGCGTCGTGCCGCAAGGGAAATGAAGCAGTGAAAAGAGCATCATATTGAGTGCCGTGAGCCACGTCCAACCATGACTGACGAAAACGGCTTTTAGTTCTGTCAGGTCATCAAGCTCGAGCATCGCCCCTTGGGAAAGATACGCCATGATCAGGATCGGTACGACTATTTCGTTGGCCGGAAGCCCGATGATGAAGGCAGCCATGATGAACCCATCCATACCTAGAGCCTGACCGAACGGATCAAGAAAGTTTACGAAATGCATTAGAATGCTCGTGTCGCCGATATTGATATTGGCGATGATCCAAGTGATGATTGAAGCTGGTGCTGCCACGATCACAGCTCTTTTTAATACATACCAGGATTTATCAAGACTTGAACGTAACACGGTATTCCAGATTTTCGGACGACGGTATGGCGGCAATTCCAGTGTATAATGGGTCGGAACCCCTTTAAGGGCTGTTTTGGATAACACCCACGATACGGCAATGGTCACTGTAATTCCGATCATCACCATGGTCATGACCATTCCTGCCGTCACAAGGGAAGCCATTCCCCCTGCATATCCTGCTGCCATGAATAAGGAAGCGAGCAGGATCAATGTCGGCCAGCGTCCATTACAGGGAACGAAGTTGTTTGTCAGAATGGCAAGCATCCGTTCTCTTGGCGATTCAATAATCCTGGTCGACATGATGGCAGCGGCGTTACACCCGAAGCCCATTGCCATCGTCAAGGATTGCTTTCCGTGTCCTCCTGCCTTCTTAAAGAGGCGATCCATGTTAAAGGCAACACGAGGTAAATAGCCATAGTTCTCAAGCAGCGCAAATGCCGGGAAGAAGATCGCCATCGGGGGAAGCATGACGCTGATCACCCACCCGGTTCCCCTGAAGAAACCAAGTACCAGTACACCATGCAGCCATGCAGGTGCATTCATGGCATTAAAGAGCAGAGTCAGCTGTCCTTCCATCCAGGCGAAACCTTGTGCCAGCATACTGGATGGGACGTTTGCTCCGGCAATCGTCAGATAGAAAACCGCTCCAAGCATGGCAAGCATGATCGGAAATCCCCATATTGGTGAGGTCAGCACTTTATCAAGCTTTTCGGAATGAATTCTTTCTTTATTTTTGTACTTGACGACTTCCTGACAGATTCCTCTGCTCGTCGAATAGATGTTTTCAACGATCTCATCCCGCAGGTTGTCACTCGACATCCCTTTGGCATGATTGAATAAATGCGCCAGGCCCTGATCTCCTTCATGTGGTTGCATTGATTGAGACATTTGTCATTCCTCCTCCCTTACGTTCCCTCCTGAAGTAGTCATTCAACGAGTTTAGTATACTTTCATCTCCATCTAATAATCGCAAGGAAATCCATCGAATCGGGAACTCATCCCCAATCATCTGCCGTACTTTTGGTGAGAGCTCTTCGATTTTTGCTTCGATATCCTCTGAATAGGTCATGCGGTATGGGGTGGTCGGTACATTTCCTTGGGCCATTTCTTGGACAATATTCAATAACTCTTTGATGCCCGTTTTATTTCTTGCCGATATCTTCACAACAGGTACACCAAGTTTTTTACTGAGTGCCTCACTATTTACTTCGATTCCTTTTTTCTTTGCTTCATCCATTAGGTTGAGGGCCACGATCACTCGATCCGTCATTTCCATCACTTGCAGGGCCAGGTTCATATTTCTTTCCAAGGACGTTGCATCGAGGACGACAAGTGTCACATCCGGTTTATCGAAAATAATATAATCACGGGCAACCTCTTCGTCCGCTGAATTGGAATAAAGGGAGTACGTTCCTGGCAGGTCAACGATGGTGAAATCCGATCCATTGTGCTTGAACTCACCTTCAGCGTGTATGACCGTTTTTCCCGGCCAGTTCCCAGTGTGCTGACGTAATCCCGTCAGCAAATTAAATAACGTACTTTTCCCTGTATTCGGATTTCCTGCAAGAGCAATTCTGTATGAACCCATGGTTACGCACCTCCCAATTTCTCAACATGAATCCTTGAACTTTCTTCTTTTCGCAGTGCAATCGTCGTGTCACTGACCCGAAAGGCCATAGGGTCACCAAGTGGACTTCTTTGGACGACGGCCACTTCAGATCCCTTCACAAACCCCAGATCCAGCAACCTTCTCCTCATTGTTCCTTCTAATGATAATGATGTTATAAGAACGCGGTCTCCCGGCTTACACTCAGAAAGCAGCATTGAATTGACTTCGGACATGTTTCATTCCTCCGGTAAATTATATTGTCTTCACGTTAAAAAGTTTCCCTTATGCAAATTATATGTTCATCTTATTCCCTTCACTCCTGAAATGTCAAACAAAGTTTCATATTTTTGTAGATTTTTTAAGTGGACATCCATTTAGGGCATAAAAAAAGAAGCATCTGCCAGCCAGATACCCCTTTTTGAATCACACATATGAAACTCACGTATTAACCCAGATATCCTAATAGATCAAGCTCTCCCTCTTCCCAACCTTTCTCACCAACCGCTTTAATCATGAGCTCATTGATGACTCCATGTCCGATTCCGTATGTCGTTTGATCCTTATCGTTGATCTTTAACCACTTGCATCGATTCTGTACCCTTTGGAACCCGTTATGTTCATATAAATCAGGATTATCCGCGAATAACACAATAAAGTCAATGTCCCGATCATGACAAAATTCATCTGTTTTCTTTAATAATTGAGACCCGATCCCCTGAGAACGCATATTGGATGAAACACACACATCAATGAGGCTTAACACATTTATACGCTCTCCATTCAGATTCATCACCCGATAATCACATGCAATATGACCAACCAAACAATCCTCTGTGTATGCCAGAAATCTTAAGTGAGGCTTCTGTTTGAAATAGATCCTGTCCACAGGATACCCACCTCCGAAGCACTCACATAATAACCGTTGCAGGTGATCTCGATTGTTTCCGTTTATATCAAATTCCGAAACTATACTTATCTCAACAGTATTCAATAACTCTTCCCCCCAATCGATAAACAATATGCCTACCTCTATACAGGCTTTAAGATTGTCCTTTGCAGTGGAACTCCTCCCATTGAAACATTCCGTTCAATAAATAAATACCTACGACCGTCTATATCGAATTTCCTGTCACCCTTATATTCCACGTTTCTCCCCTGCTTTGCAAGCTCTCGTTTGATCGCTTCAATATACTCTTTTTCTTTAAAATATCGCTCTTCAAAATCGATCTGAATATGTCCTTTTCTGTAGCCCATCAGCCAATTGAATAGAAAAAGTGCTCCGCACCCCGCAATGATGATCCAGATGAGTTCCATTTCGTTCATCTCCTTTTCCTTCTTTTACCTATATACGGATTAAATCAACCATTTGTTTCACAATACACCAAAAAGGAGTTCACCCAATCACATCACATGATTAACCTTCGGAACTTGTGGTAAGTTAAACATGTTGAAATTAATGGATAAGGAGTGAATATTCAATGTCTACAAAAGACCAAATCAAGCAAGACATTTTAGATGCCTACCATTTCAGACATGCCACCAAGGAATTTGATCCGAATAAAAGGGTGTCCGATGACGATTTCAGATTCATTATGGAAACGGGCCGCCTGTCTCCAAGTTCCTTCGGATTCGAGCCATGGAGATTCCTGGTCATCCAAAATCCTGAACTTAGGGAAAAGATTAAGAACACAGCTTGGGGAGCATACGGTAAACTCCCTGATGCCAGTCATTTCGTCGTAATCCTGGCGAGAACCAAACAGGATACCAAGTACGATTCTGACTATTTACAGGATCATTTCAAATATAAGAAGAATATGCCTGAAGATCATTTGGCAAAGTACTTAGAGCGGATTGAACAATTCCAGAAAGTTGATTTCGATTTACTTGAAGGAGACCGGCCTCTATACGACTGGGCGGGAAAGCAGACGTATATTGCCCTTGGCAATATGATGACCGCCGCTGCCCAAATCGGAGTAGATTCCTGCCCGATCGAAGGGTTTGATATTGAGAAGATGAATAAGCTGCTAGAGGAGGAAGGTTTACTGGAAGACGGCAGCTTCAGCATTTCCGTCATGGTGGCTTTCGGTTACCGGGTCAAAGATCCAGCGCCGAAATCCCGTCGTCCATTTGATGATATCGTGAAGTTTGTTTAATTAAATAAAAGGAATCCCGCAATCGTCGGGATTCCTTTTTTCGCTTATTATCCTGCCTCTGTCTTAATGGCTTTTTGCAATTCGATCTTCACCGTTGTACCTTTGTTCAGTTCACTTTCCACTTCAATTTTCCCCTTCATGGAATGAACAATGATCGTGGCTGCCATTATCCCGAGGCCCGTACCTTCATCCTTTGTTGTAAAGAACGGTTCACCGAAACGTCGAATCTGCTCTTCGGTCATTCCTTTTCCTGAATCAGAAATGGAAATGATTACGTTCTCCTTCTCGACCATTCCAATCGATATCTGCCCACCCCGAGGCATGGACTCTATAGCGTTGGTCATGATATTCCCCATGCATTTAATAAAAATATGGCGTTGCCCTTCTACATGAATACCCTCTAAAAGTTGATATCGGAAGGAGATATGTGTAGCCTTTGGTTTCACGATGTCAATCAGCTCCATAAGACAATCCTTTACATCGATACTTTCCGCCTTTTCTGGCGTTGAATTGGTAAACGTCAAATATTCCTCTATGACTTGAGTCGCCTGATCAATCCCTTTTAAAGACAAATCTATAAATTCTTTCTGTGTTTTTTCGTCTTTTTCTTCTTGTACCAGCTGCAGAAATCCTTTGGATGAAGTTAATGGATTTCGGATTTCATGGGAAAGACTCGCCGCCAACCGGCTCACAACCTGAATCTTCTCGTGTTGAGACAGAGTCTTTTTCAGCTCCATTAATTTCCGTATCATCTCCGCGATCATCACAGAGATAACAGTGGCAGCCAGGGGAATAAGAACGAGATACAGATACTCATCCATCGTGACTTCTGCTTGATGAATATACCCAAATAGAAGGTTAAATATCGTCATACTGAAACAGATGATAACCAGGAATAGCATTTTCACTTTTTTCTTAGCGCGCAGAAACCCTTTTGAAAAGGCTGCCAAAATTAAAAAGGTGACAAAATAGTTGAGAATCACTAAATGGATAAGACCGCTCCCAATGATGACGAACCGCAGTGCTATGATAATGATCAATAGAACAAAGGAAACAACCGGGCCAAAATATAAGCTTGCCAGAAAAAAGGGGATCCTTCGCAAATCTACATAGACGCCATTTGCGAGCTTATTACTGAACATCACACATAATAGAATCGTAACGGTGGATAGGATGATGACAATCCCTTTTGAAGGGTGCTTCTTTGTGGCGTCATAATAAAGGGCGAAAAGGAGTAGTCCCACTAGAATAAATAAAAAGTTCATTAATAAGTTCGTTAAGACAGAATCATGCAAACAAACACCCCTCTTTCATTTCAATCGGTAACCTTTATCATGTGTGAATTTCATAATCGTGGTTCCGATCTTCCTCTTTTATCAATTGTGTAGAGGCCGAACATCCCCCGATCAGCACTCCTTTATGATTAAATAATGGATGGCAGTTTACATCATACTCATACATTTGATCAGCTATCGGGAATGTGATAATTTTTCTCAATGATGTACGGTTCTTTATTACCTCTTCTTTTACTTTCATTAATTCCCTCGTACCGTGGTTGTCCCCTAATTCCACATCGTTCCTACCAATCACAGCGACGGGGTCAAGTTCAGGATTCGGGTTAAAAATCCACGTATATCTTAGGTCCAAATCAAAATGGGCGATCACCATGGGAGAATCTTGGAGGGCAAAATAAAAGGGATTTTCTTCTAATTCGAAGATGGAAACATGAAATTTCAATAAGTCCGCCAAGTTCTCTGCCAGCCTCTTACTTGGAATTCTTACGCCACTTTCAATCTTTGAATAATAAGATCTATCGATGTGAACTAAATAGGCAATGTCTTCTTGGCTATACCCCTTCATTTTTCTTAATCTCTCTAGCCAATTTCTCTTCTGATGACTCATTCGCATCCCTCCTAAAAAACCTTTCTAGTTCTATTATACTGATTCAATATTCAAAAACTATGTGACTATTTTGTCACTATTGCAAAATAACGTAAAACCGACTAAAAGCCCTACAATAAAGGAAAAAACAGAAAATATATTCAAATAAAATGGAAATTGAAACGCCTTTCCTTCATAAAAAAAGAACCTCAGGAGTCATCCTGAAGTCCTGTTATTTATCTTTAAACCAATCGGCTCCCTCATCCATATGAACAAAGGGAATGTCTGTAGCCACTTCACCTATGATTTTCTCCGTCTCGATATCCTTCCCTTCGAGCCACTCAGCAAAGTCAAACACAACCGGCTCCCTGTCCCCTCCGAGAGCAAACCAGGCTTTCATCTCTTTCGGAAGATATGCCGATGTATGAATCGTCCCTGCCCAGCTGCCGTAAAGATCTGAAAAAACACCTTTATCTGTGTCATTCATTAACCTAAAGGCACTCCGAGCATCACCAGTACCGTTCTCCTGAATGATTTCCAACCTTCGTTTAGAATCAACCAGGTGATTCCGGTTCTCTTGGGTCATCACTTCAAAATGATTGGTACATGCATTGGACTCTCGAACCTCCACCCCGCGCGGTGAGGTCTCCACGATAAACGTTTCCCCGCTCCTGTCATAAACGACGTAGCTGAATGAGTGCCGGTGAGGGATTTCCTTCAGCATATCAACGGCCTCCGTAACATCTTTACAGGATTCCAGAATCAATCGTCCTATCATACAGCAGATGAAACCATCACCGGGATTTTTCCGATGCATGAAATTATATCCCAATGCCAAACCTTTTTCGTTCATGCCGTCCATCCTGCCGGTCACGCGCTGACTTGGACCGATGATCGCGTATCCTGTATCCGTGGGTTGAAAGAACGTATAGCGCCCCTCATAGGTTTTGGGATGATAATCATAATTTCTGATTAAATAGTCCTTTCCGGTAACAATGGAGCATCCCGATTTCACGTACTCCACCCGGTAGCCGCCAAACTCCTTCAGTACCCTTTCCATGGGCCATTCAAGTGCCTCCTGTAAGCCAAGGAGTTCCTCCCAGATCCCTGGGGCAAAGCGTTTGATCGCCACCTCTGTTTCTTTTATGCTGATCGAAAAGCGCGGCTTTCGGACCTTCCACTGATTCTCGCGATTTCGAACCGTGATGGAATCCTTTATCCGTTCCCCCTGCATATACCCGAAGTCATAATGGGATCCACGAAATTGAATCACATCGCTATGTATTGTTTTCATGCTAATACCTCATTTTCGTCAGAATCTATTCTACAAGGATAATAGAAAGGATTGGAAAAGGAAAGCAATCGCCCTCTCTCTTATACACGCTTATCAACCGGAAGAAAAACAATTATCACCAAGCATATGACGAAAGCCATACCCGTTACCAATAACCCAACAAAAAAACTGATGAAAGCCATAAATCCGTCTTCACCTGGATATTGAGGTACATATGTCACCCATTGGTACAGGATAAACAAAAAAAAGAACAAATAGAAACTGCTTCCTACCATTCCTACTTTCAATCGATCCCCTTTCCCCCACACTTATAGCAGTATCGTAACAGTTTTGGGACCATTTCCTCCATTGCCTCATCGTCCCTTTTGTACACCGACCTCATTTGCATTGTCTTCACTCCTTTGCATCCTCTCATGGCTATAACGGATGGATACGGAAAAAAGATATGGGTAAAAGTATATTTTACTCTCATATATCCAAGGAGGGGAGTTTTCGTCATAAATTGGTTTCCTCTCCGTCACTTGTGCTAAAGTGAAATCATAAAAAATCGTTTTCAGAAATGAGGTGCCCTTATGATATCAATTCTTGTGGTTGATGATGATCCACATCTGCGAAAGCTCGTCCGCGTGTATTTAGAGCAAAATGGATACATGGTGACAGAGGCACCAGACGGGGAAGCGGCTTCCGTCACTCTCCTCCATCAAACTGTCGATCTTGCCATTGTCGACCTGATGATGCCGAATAAAGACGGATTTCAGCTCGCAGAAGAAATAAGGTCAGACCATGATATCCCGATCATTATGTTGACGGCCAGGGGCAGTATCATGGATAAGGCCAAAGGATTCCAGGCGGGCACCGATGATTATATGGTGAAACCCTTTGAGAAGGAAGAGCTCCTCTTCCGGGTGCAGGCAATCTTGAGACGATTCGAACGCGCAGGTTCGCAAGCCGTCCGCCTTGGAGACATGACCCTGGATAAACGATCTTATGAGGTAAAGGCCGGGAACAGAACCATGATTCTCCCCCTCAAGGAATTTGAACTCTTATATTATCTTGCCAGTTTCCCTAACCGGACATTTACAAGGGATGAGCTCATCCAACATATATGGGGAATGGACTTTGAAGGGGATGATCGAACTGTCGACGTGCATATTAAAAGACTGCGTGGACGGTTCCGGGATGCTTCCCAGTTCTTTACCATCACCACCGTACGGGGAGTCGGATACAAATTGGAGGTGCACAAGTGAAGAGCCTTTATATCCGGATCGTTGTTGTCACCCTTTTCATCATGTTGATAAGCAGCGTAATCGCCTTTATTGGCTCGAACCTTTACTATCAGAAGATCTTAAAGCCTTCCAATGATAAGAAAAACACAGAAATCGCCAATGATGTGGTAGATCTATTTGAAGCTGCCTCCATGGACGAATCCACTTTTTTTGAAAAGACGGCTAAACTCAGTTATCAATTTTACGTAACGGATGGAAAGGGAGAAGGCACATTTTACGGAGCCGCTTTTCGGAATCGATCCCTGCCCCCCGGTGTGATACAGGATGTATTGAATGGCCATACATACCACGGCATGGCTGAATATCCTTCTACTACTTTTGTGACCGGCTTTTTCGCTAACGAATTGTCCAACTCGATTGGTGTCCCGATCAAAATCGACGGGAAACCGCATGCCGTGTTCATGAGACCGGACATCAAGCAGCAGTTCAATGAGATCCACATTCTCCTGGCTGTCCTGCTCCTCCTGACGATCGCACTAACTATGCTGATTGTCTTCTTCAGTACAAGGTATCTGGTGAAGCCGATCAGGGAGCTCACTGTCGCTACAAAGAAAATCACTGACGGGGATTATTCCATACAGCTGAAGGAGAACCGACAGGATGAGATCGGGACACTTGCCAAATCATTCATGTTCATGAGCCGGCAGCTGATGCAGGTCGAACAAATGCGGCAGGAATTCGTTTCGAATGTGTCACATGAGATTCAAACTC
This sequence comes from Bacillus sp. NTK074B, assembly GCF_017303375.1. Lineage (GTDB taxonomy): Bacteria > Bacillota > Bacilli > Bacillales > Bacillaceae_B > Rossellomorea. Next base: position 107,785 of record NZ_JAFKOH010000006.1, read on the forward strand.
CCCTGTCCTCCATGAAAGGGTATGCGAATCTGATGCGTTCCCCGTCCCTTTCCAAAGAAGAGCAGGATGCCTACTCCAAGGTGATTGAATCTGAAAGCACACGGTTGTCCAAGGTTAGCAAACAGCTTTTGACCCTTGCCTCTCTTGATAAGGATCATGGAGTCATCAATTGTGAATCTGTTAATTTGACGGGGATGCTGCAAACTCTCATTAGTCAAACGAGATGGCTGTGGGAAGAAAAAGACCTTGCCCTTTCACTGGAGGCAGATGAGGTAACCTATCCAGGAAACGAAGATCTGCTTTACCAGGCCTTCGAGAACCTTTTATCCAACAGCATTAAATACACACCCCCTGAAGGTGAAATCCGTCTTTCCCTTCACCAGGAAGTAAAAGGCATCATGTTTAGGATAGAGGATAACGGAATCGGCATTCCTCCAGAACATATCGGTAAGATCTTTGAACGTTTTTACAAAGTGGATGAGTCACGCAGTCATGAACGGAACAGCAGCGGACTCGGTCTCTCCATTGTGAAGAAAATCATCACTCTTCATCATGGAGAAATTCATGTAGTAAGCATTCCAGACGGTGGGACTACCTTTACACTGACGCTTCCTTAATCCTATGTTCATCTTCCGTTCATACTTTCCTTTTATGATGAAGGGGAAGGTATGAAAGGGAAGGTGATTTTTTTGTTTCTCGCATGGAAAGAAATTCGCTATGCCAAAATGAAGTTCTTATTAATTACAGGCATCATCACATTGATTACCAGCCTGGTGTTATCGATATCCGGATTGGCCAATGGTTTGTCCGTGGATAACGCCTCTGCCATAAAGAACATGACCGCTGACACATACGTGGTCGAAAAAAGCGATCAACATCAACTTGAACGATCTATGATGACACCTGACGATATCGACGCTGTAAAAGGGGGCTCTCCCCTTGGATTGAAGATGGTGGAAATGACCCATGAAGGGGAAACCGTGAATATCAGTCTCTTCGCCATAGATTATGACGGCCCATTCATGCCGGCAGGAGAAGAAAGTGTGAAACTTGCACCTTACGAGATCATTGCAGACCCCGGCCTAAAAAAAGAAGGATACAAGCCTGGGGACACTTTCACCTATGGAGAGAAAACTTGGATCATACGGGGATTTACGAAAGAACGCTTCAGTTACGGGCATACGCCGGCCATGTTCACGTCGATTGAGACGTGGAAGGATCTGCTTGGTGATGACCTTAGATATCAGGCACTTCTCTTCACAGACCATGAAGGAGATGATATCCCTTTCAATCTGGAGGCGGCAACCAAGGATGACATTCTTTCAAACGTACCGGGTTTTTCGGCGGAACAGGGGTCTTTAAAGATGATGGTGATCTTTTTGCTCATCATTTCGGCGATCGTACTGGCAACGTTCTTCTATGTCATGACGCTGCAAAAGCTTCATCAATACGGGGTACTGAAAGCAATAGGGACAAAAGCAGGCATTCTCCTTCGCGCCCTTTTTGTCCAGATTTCCATTCTTTCGATCTTCGGAATCCTGACAGGAAATACCCTTACGTATGGATTGACACAACTGATTCCCGGGGATGTCCCGTTTGAAATAACTTCCGGAATGATCCTCTTATACAGCGGTTTGATTATGGCCATGGCTTGGATCGGTTCCCTCCTATCCTTCAGGAGCATTATGAATGTAGATCCTTTAGAAGCAATCGGAGGGGTGAATTAAGATGACATCGATTTTGGAATTAAACGGGGTTACGAAGACATACAAACAGGGACATGAACGACTCACGGTCCTTGATCATATTTCCATGAGGGTCAACAGCGGGGAGTTCGGTGCGATCCTTGGGCCTTCCGGTTCTGGAAAAAGCACACTCCTGTCCATCATCGGGGCGTTGACCAGTCCTTCAAGTGGTGAAGTGATCATCAACGGGAGAAACGTCCATGAGATGAATGAAAAAGAACAAACGTCCCTGCGCCTCAAGGAAATAGGCTTTATCTTTCAACAATCCAATCTGGTTCCATTTCTGACCGTCGAAGAACAATTACTGCTCGTCGGAAAGCTCACCAGCCAGAAGGACCGCCTTCAGGAACGGGCATTGGAATTATTGTCTCATCTTGGACTTGAAGAACGGCGCTTCCATTACCCTAAACAGCTCTCAGGCGGCGAACAGCAGCGGGTCGCCATTGCACGTGCCCTAATGAATGAACCGAAGCTGATTCTTGCCGATGAACCCACAGCGAGCCTCGACCGGGAAAGGGGAAAATCCGTAGTGGAATTATTAGTGAAAGAAACGAAAGAAAGGAATATTGCCACCATCATGGTCACCCATGATGAGTCAATGATCGGGGAATGTGACTGGGTGTATCGGATGGGGTAAAGAAGAAAGTGCCAGGATACCTGTCAGGCACTTTCTTCATTTTGCTTCATTAGTCCCTTCAATTTCTCTGGATCATCCACTCTCAAAGCCACTTTGGACACCTCTTCTTTTCTACCCATGAACAACGTCGCTTCGACAGGCTCCTTCAAGAACAGGATCACTTGAGGAAGAATCTCTTCAAAGTCTTTCTGCATAAAGATCATGGTGCCTTTATTTGGCTTCTTCTCTACCCATTCTATCCGTTCAATATTTGACAGGGGCAGAATCAGTCGCTGCCCAAGTCCCTGAGCCATGTGCATCGAGCCATTTTTCACTTCTACAGGATGCAAACGTGTAACCTGGATCTCTGCAAGTACGAGGATAATGCTATACACGTTTAAAACGAGCAGAATGAATGACAGGATCGGAAATTTAGAGTGAAGCCACCAGTGAAGACCGATTGTTTCAATGGCAACGGCATGAATGAGCATGATATGCATGGCGATGGCACTGGTATTATGATGCATCGTGACCACCCCGTCATGAGAAGGGACTTTTTTCCGCCAGCTGAAGAAGGCGTAATACATCATCAGGATCTCAGATGCCACGATTCGAATGAGTGGGAGTCTGCTTACCTTTCTTTCCACCGCAGGAAGGAATGAAAAGATCGGACCTGTTTGGGATGATCTCATTTCGGCCCGGATGACCGGAATTCTCTTGAGTAGAAGGAAGATCAGCCCCAGTTCCGCCAGAAAGAACAAGGCTTCAAAGCTAATCCCTGAGTACAGGAGGATCGTATAGGGAGCGAAGAATTCTTCTGGAATGATGACTCTTGCCAGTACCAATCCAAATACGAGGAATCCGGCTGCCTGCTTCTTTGACACTTTAAACGCCGCATAGGCAAGTGCCGGTGAAATGATGACCAGATCTACTAAAGATCCCAGTACGGCACCTCGATCAAGTTCAATGACCAGAAACTGTTGCACGATTGGTTGATACAGCAGGACATTGCTGAAGAGCACGAGTGTTAACAGGGCAAGTGCCCATAGTGACCATTTCGAATTTCGGAGAACCATGTTCACACCTCCCAATTCCACATCTATTCCATTTACTTACATTATAACTCTTTCAGCTTGTTTCGGAAATCTTCGTCTCTTAGAATAGTCAGCATGAATGAATTCATACTCCCTGATATTGTCTCTGACTCCCCTGCTTCCAACTCGTTTATAAAGAACGCAACTTCTGTTGAATTTCCTTCTTTATCTGTTGCGTACGCAGCATTCGTGAAGAGGAACTCTGTGGATCCCCCTTTTTGTCCGGCATGCTTTAACCATTCACGATTGGAAGGATTCTCCATAATCCCTTCCATTACAGCATCCAATCGCTCTTGTGTTTCACGTTGAAAAAAGGTCTTTGAATTCAATTTCCCCATGAGAGTGGCGTATTCAAAAGTGGTACTTCGGGTCAATCTGTCGGACCAAATTTTGTCCAGCCGCTTACTTGAATGCTCATTCTCAAGGTACAGAGCTTTTTCACCTTCTTTTAACTGTTGTGAAACAATTTGAGCGATTCATATGTATTCCTCTTTTGACATTTCCTTTACCTTTGTCTCGATATAGTCTTTAGTATAGAAAGGATTTTTCATCTTCAAATACGTTGGAATCAGCATGGCCCCATTGACCGGGTAAAGAGCCTCATGTTAATCCCCAACTCGTCCAGTGATTCGTTAATTTCCTCGATTCCAAGAAGGTCCATTAAATAGTCAGTGTTTGCGTTGGAGCTGAATACTATCATTCCTTTCACCACGTTTTCGAGGTTAGTACTATTTCCAAGCAGCAGTCCCTTTTCTTTGGAATATGCTATCCAGTCTTCATGGGCTCCCCCATCCGTATTAGGGAGATAATAATGATCAAGTTCTTCCAGGGAAACGTTCAGGGATTGATCCAATCTCTGTTCCCCGCATTGCTTTGCATACTCTATGGCGATGATGGTCTTCATCGCACTTGCTAGCGGGAACATCTCATCTTCCCTGACGGACACGAGCGTTTCCCCATTCCGATTCACCGTTAGGCTCCAATTCTCATTATGTTTCAAATAGTGTAATAGATAGCCCTCATCTCTTTTCCCCGCTTGCTGCCTAACGCCGGCCACAATTATGATCAAAGCGATAACCAAAACGATTCCACTAATGAATAAAGCCATCTTCATTTCCTCCTCTCCTATCTAAATATTGATACATTGATACTATATATACGGTTCCAAAATGAAAAATGTTTCATTTCACCAACGTAAAAAAACCTATCCACTGTGTAATGGATAGGTTTAGTATTTCGTTCATGCTGCCTGATTTTTACCGGCTTCATTATTTTTCAAGAACATGTAAAGTGACGCGCCGAAAATCACAATGTATCCAATGATACTGTATACATCAGGAATCTGTCCGAACAGGAAGATGCTGATAAGAGCGGAGTATACAACCGTCGAATAGAAGAAGATCGAAATCTCCCTTGCAGGAGCATACTTGTACGCAATCGTGATCCCGAATTGACCGACTGTCGCAAAGACACCTGCCGATAACAGGTAAACCCACTGCTTAGCGCTCATTGGTTCATAAAACCCGATGACAAACGGCAGCAGCACGACGGTCGTGAAGAAGGAGAAGTAAAAGACGACTGTGTAAAACTTCTCCTTGCTCCCGAGCACCCGGAGGACTGTGTACGCTCCTGCGGCAAATATAGCAGAAAACACTCCTGCCAGATACGGAATGACATCAAAAGAAAAAGCCGGTTTGATGATGAACAATGTCCCGATGAACGCAATGATGATCGCCACCACCTGAAATACGCGGGTTCGTTCTTTCAAGAACAGAGCGGAAAAGATAATAGTCAAAAATGGACTCAGCTTGTTCAGCATATCGGCATCGGATAACACGAGATGATCGATCGCATAGAAGAACAGCACAATTCCAACGGCGCCTAATGAGGAACGGAGCAATAGAAGCTTTTGATTTTCTTTTTTCCCAAATAGTCTTTCCTTATGATACCGGACAAAACCGAATGCAATGAAGGCAGAGACGATATTCCGGAAGAAAGTTTTCTGGATCGTCGGCACATCCCCGGATAACTTCACAAAAGCCGCCATCAGGGAGAAGCCGAACGCTGATAGTAATAATAACAAAATTCCTTTATTTCGATTTGACATGACTTCCTCCGATAATCAACAATTTAACAACTCAATCAGTGTAACAAAAAAAGGGGGCAAAGAAAAAAATCCGAACTCTCACCTATCATTTCCTTGAAAAAGGTATAGTATTGCATACGGGCAGGACCTGAGTGAAGCGATTTCATTTACAATTAGAGAACTGTACATGGAAGGTTCAAAGGAAGGGAAAGTCGTGCCGGAGGACTACACATCTAACCTGATCCTAATGAACAAGGCTTTAAGGACACACAGTATGTGCAAATCCCTGGGAAATGACGCGGATCTTTGTTCATTTTGGTCTTTATACCGGTTTGTATGTTTGGCACTGACATTTATCTTTGAGCATGAGGATTATGAGATGATGAGGCCTTATGCGGTTCTTCAATGAAGAAAATCAAAAGCCCCCGTAAGGAGGCCTTCCCGGCTTATTTTTTCATAATCGGGACCCACACTTCACACCGATAGTCCTCATCGTTTGGATTACCAGGTGGATACAGCTCAAATTCCGGGGCATCCCCATGTTCATAACCCGTGGATGGGAACCATTCAGAGAAAATGCGCTTCCAAACAGTTTGAATCGCTTCCGGCATCGGACCCACTGATTCAAATACCGCCCATGTGGCTGCGGGGATCTTTTTCACCTCCAGTGAAGGTTCTTTATCAGACTTTTTAGCAGCTCCGATAAAATAGGTGAACTCTTCATTGGGGTGATCAAACTCCATACAGATCCCGAGCATTTCGTCATTACCAGCTGCCTCACAAATCGTTCCGTCTAAACCGGAACTATTCACTTCTTCCCAGAATGCAGGGATATCCTGCAAATTTTGACCATTGTTAGTGGAGACTCTTTTCCCTTTCCCAATTACTTGAAAAGCATCTTTTTCAACGATTTTATAATTCATTTCAACTTCCCCTTTAAGTTGGATTTGGAAGGAGATGCGAGGAAATGCTTTCAGAGGGGTACCCGATTCCCTCACCTGGGATGGAGCTGCACCATGCGCTCTTCGGAAGGCTTTCGAGAAGGATTCGGGTGTTTCATACCCATACTTCAATGCGACATCGATGACCTTCGAATTCTCGTTGTTTAGTTCCTGGGCAGCCAGAGTCAGTCTTCTCCTCCGGATATACTCAGCCACGGTGCACCCTGTGACTAAAGAAAACAATCTTTGAAAATGGAATTTAGAATGGAGAGACAGCCTGGCAAGCTCCTCCATCTCAATTTCCCCTTCCAGATTTTCCTCTATATACTGAATGCAGTCATTCATCCTGTGTAGCATTTCCATTGTTTATCTTCTCCCCACTACCTAAATATACCGTCCAGATTATTAGTAATCCTGTCATTCTGTGCGATGATGTGACCGATAGTTGTCAAATCCATTATGCACTATGACCTTAAGACTTTATTTCTGCATTTTTTCACCAATCTCCTCCTTCAGTTGACCTGTTGAAGTACATCGTAGAACATAATGAAGAATAGCCAGGAGGGACGGACCTTTAGATTCAAGGTCCGTCCCTGTTTATTTTTTACAAATACAGGATTGAACCAACATCTCCCGTCTATTCCACTTCTCTCCAATCATATATTTGAATAATGCAGCTTCGCCTAAAGGGGGAAAACGAATTGCGAAATAGAGCTGATGATCATCATTACGGTGATCTTTCTTATCCGGATGATATGATTTCAATCGTTAAGAACGGATTGGGTCCTACACAAAAACCACGGAAAGTGATTATCATCGGTGCAGGTATGGCCGGATTGGTGGCAGGATCCCTTTTGAAAAAAGCAGGCCATTCCGTTACGATCCTTGAAGGGAATGACCGGATTGGCGGAAGGGTATATACGTTACGGCAACCTTTTTCAGAAGGTCAATACCTCGATGTAGGTGCCATGCGATTTCCGGAAACCCATGAGTTAGTATTTGAATATATTCGTAAATTCAACTTACCCACCAATGAATTCATCAATAAGAGTGATCTCTATCTCGTAAATGGAGTCCAAACAACAGATTCGAATTACAACAAAAATCCGGGTATCTTCAACTATCCCTTCCCCCCTGAAGAACAGGGCAAAACAGCCATCGAGTTATTATCCTCCGCTGTGAGACCTTTTTTAGACTTGTACGAAAAAGCAAGCCCAGAGGAACAGAAACGGTTACGATTGAAGTTTGATCATTATTCCTTCGATGTTTTCTTGAGGTTCAATCCAATTGGAACGTCCCTTACCCCCGAAGCCATTCGTATCGTAAAGGTCATCCTCGGTATAGAAGGATTTCCAGAACTTTCTTTCGTTGATATACTTCTTGATATTGTCCGAACGGTCTTCAATGACAAATTAAAGTTTTATGAAATAGATGGTGGAAATGATAAGCTTCCCTACTCCTTCTTGCCGGAGCTTCACCAGAATATCCTCTATGCCCAAAAGGTTCATGGGATTATTCAAAAGGATGACGGCGTAGAGGTCATCACACGAGATCGCACGACTAACCGTTACCAACGTTTTCTGGGGGATTACACCATCGTGACGGTCCCCTATTCTGTATTCCAATTCATTGACGTCCACCCACAGGAATCCATCTCCTTTCATAAATGGAAGGCGATACGGGAGCTGAATTATGTTTCTTCCGTAAAAATCGGGTTGGAATTCAAATCAAAGTTCTGGGAATCCTTCAAGATTGGAAATATCATAACGGATCTTCCCATCCGATATACGTATCGGCCAAGTCATGGTATCGGGGTCGCCGGTCCCGGTGTCATGCTGGGCAGTTACAGCTGGGGACAGAATGCCAATCTGTGGAACAGCTTGCCAGAAGATGAGCGGATTCGGGAAGCACTTCAAGGACTGTATAAAATTTACGGAGAACAGGTGTACAAAGAATTTTCAAAAGGGGCCTCCTACAGTTGGGCGGAAAACCAATTCTCTGCCGGATGCTTCACCCTATTTGCCCCCAACCAGGCTTCGGATTTCTCTGATTCCTTATACTTACCTGAACACCGCATCCACTTTGCCGGAGAACATACCTCCCCTTTCCACGGCTGGGTGGAAGGGGCCATCGAATCGGCCATCCGTGCAGCCTACGAGGTCAATAATAGAACGGATTAAATAGAGGGACGGACCTTTCTTCGAAAGGTCCGTCCCTCTATTTTTATTTTACTTTGATCACGATTTTCCCTTGAGCGTGATGGGTTTCGCTTAATGCGTGGGCGTCTTTCAAACCTTGTTCACTCAGTTCGAAAGTTTCTCCGATCACCGGCTTAAGCTGACCGGATTCGTAAAGGTCCGCAAGTTTGGACAGCTGTTCTCCCTTGGGATCGAGCCATAGAAATTCGGCTTTCACACTGTACTTTGCAGCTTCCTCTTCATTAGGGGGCTGTGCAATCGATACGAGCTTCCCATTTTCCTTAAGGACCTTATAACTGTTTGTCTGGATTTCTCCCCCCATGGAATCCAATACCAAGTCGAAATCTTTCAGCACTTCACTAAACTCTTCTTCCTTATAATTGATGAACTGATCGGCGCCCAGTGATTTGACGAAATCCTCATTTTTGCCGCTTGCCGTGGTCGCGACATGTGCCCCGAAGCTTTTGGCAATCTGAATCGCAAAATTTCCTACCCCACCGGAACCTGCGTGGATCAGCACCTTATCGCCTTCTTTGATTTCACCGAAACCGACTAAACACTGCCAGGCAGTCAATCCGGCCAGGGGAATGGCAGCCGCTTCTTCAAAGCTCATGCTTTCAGGCATTTTGGCAAGCAGTTCTTCATCCACGGCCACATATTCAGCATAAGTACCTTCCCTTGTCGTAGCCGGCCTCGCAAATACACGGTCACCTACTTCAAACCCTTTTACATTTTTACCTTTTTCAGCGATCACTCCCGCTGCATCCCATCCCAGGATGATCGGAAATTCAAAGTCCAGCATATCTTTTAAATACCCTTCCCGTACCTTCCAATCAATGGGGTTGATGGACGTCGCATGATTTTCCAGCAATATTTGGTTGTCCCCGATCTCGGGCTGATTGATTTCCGTTTCCTGTAATACTTCTTTATCTCCATATTGTTTGATGATGATGGCTTTCATTTAAGCGCCTCCCTGTTTTTATTCATACGGTTTATGTTCCCTCTCTTTAAGGGTATTTAAACAATGAATAGCCCATCGGCATTTATACAGGGTGTATTACTGGATTCTTCCCATTCACTATTGTAAATTTAAGACAAACTACATAGTAATAAGCATATGGGAATCTAACTTTCAAAAGGAGGAACACTATGCAACACTACAATTTGATCATCAACGGAGAACAAACCGGTTCGGATCTTGCGAAAAAGGATGTAACCAATCCTGCCACATCGGAAGTCATCGCCACCATTCCCAATGGAGGAAAACATGAGGCAAAGGAAGCGGTAGACGCAGCTTATGATGCTTTCAAGGAATGGTCACAGTATTCAGCATACGAACGGAGCGAACTGATTCGCAAATGGCATGACCTGATCGATGAAAACAAAGAAGATCTTGCCCGCACCATGACCATCGAGCAGGGAAAACCTCTAAAAGAAGCTCTTGGAGAGATTCAATATGCCAATGGATTCATCTCCTGGTACGCAGAAGAAGGAAAGCGCGTTTACGGGGAACAAATCCCTGCCACTCAGCGTAATAAACGCTTATTCGTCCATAAGCAGCCGGTCGGGGTTGTAGCCGTCATCACCCCTTGGAATTTCCCTGCGGCGATGATTACCCGTAAAGTGGCTCCGGCACTTGCCACAGGCTGTACGGTCGTCATCAAACCGGCAAACCAGACTCCTTTGACCGCATTAAAGATGGCCGCACTTGCAGATGAAGCGGGCATTCCTAAAGGCGTCATCAATGTGGTGACAGGTGATTCGAAATCCATCGGGGAAGCGTGGATGGAAGACTCTCGTGTCCGGAAACTCACCTTCACCGGTTCAACGGAAGTCGGGAAGGTCCTCATGAAAGGATCCGCCGATACCGTCAAGAAGATATCCTTGGAACTGGGAGGTCACGCCCCTGTCATCGTCATGGCTGACTCTGATTTAGAAAAGGCCGTCGATGGAGTCATCGCCTCTAAATTCAGGAATGCCGGTCAAACATGTGTCTGCTCCAACCGTATTTATGTACATGAGTCCATCGCAGATACATTTTCCCACAAGCTGGTCGAAAAAGTGAAAGCACTGAAAGTAGGGAACGGACTGGAAGAGGGTGTGGACATTGGTCCATTGATTGATGAGGATGCCATCGAGAAAGTCCAGAAACACGTCAAAGACGCTGTAGAAAAAGGGGCTTCTGTTGCCTACGGAGGAAATGGATTGGATGGGTTATATTTTGAACCCACTGTCCTGACAAACGTAAACGATGATATGCTTTGTATGAAAGATGAAACATTCGGTCCCGTCGCCCCGATCACGACGTTCTCAACCGAAGAAGAAGCCATCGAACGGGCGAATGATTCGATTTATGGTCTTGCTGCCTATGTGTTCACGGAGAATATCACGAAGGGAATCCGAATCAGCGAGCAACTGGAATACGGAATCGTCGGATTGAATGACGGCATGCCATCCACTCCACAAGCGCCATTCGGAGGTTTCAAGCAAAGTGGGCTCGGCCGTGAAGGCGGGCACCAGGGAATTGAGGAATTTCTCGAAGTAAAATATATTTCACTCGGATTATAATAGAAAAGAGGCGCGCATACTCATGCGCGCCTTATTTTTTCAAAAAGCGGTCCTGGAATTCCCGGTATAAATACAATAATCCGGCCATAAAGAAAAGGAAAATAAGAAAGTTCATGATCTCCGGTCTTCTAAACCCCTCATACCCTTGAAGAAATAAAAAGAGCATCCCGAAAGAAAGATAGATCGCAGCTGCAACATGCTTCATGAGACCAACTCCCTTATCTTTTCTTAATGCATATTCCGGTATGTTGCAAGGCATAACCAGAAAAGGAAGATCAAGAGTAGAGAAATTACTATTATATTAGGAAAATTCATTGACGAGGCAAATGCCCTGTGCTAGATTGTGAGTATTAACGAAATTTGAAATAAGATGAAAAGTATGACTTTAATGTGATCACATACGAAATATGGTTTATAGTGCGAGCCAGGACTCGTCCCTCATAAGGGGCGGGTTTTTTCATGTGATAGGCAGTAGAGAGTATTGGAGGAATGGTTATGAGGAAAAAAGATATCCTCATCTCGGGATTTATGCTTTTTTCATTATTTTTTGGTGCCGGGAATTTAATTTTCCCCCCTTATCTTGGATTGGAAGCCGGAGGATATTTTATTGCAGCGATCTCCGGATTTATTTTAACGGCAGTATTTTTGCCTTTTTTAACGATTATATCGGTTTCCCTTTCCAAAAACGGATTAATATCAATTGGTGAACGTGTCCACCCAGTCTTCGGACTTGTGTTTGCCATCGTGATTTACATGTCAATAGGGGCTCTTTACGGAATCCCCAGGGCTTCCAATGTGGCGTATGAATTGGGTTTTTTACAAATGACCGATGTAGAGGGGCGACTTCCTCTATTATTCTTCTCTATAGCTTTCTTTGGTTTAACCTACATACTTAGCATCAATCCGAAGAAAGTCATTGATCTCGTCGGACAGTATTTAACTCCCGTGCTGCTCATTGTATTGGCGGTATTATGTGTACGCGCTTTTATCATATTTGATTACGCCGATGCCATGCCCACAGAGAAATTCCAATCCGCTCCATTTCTAAAAGGCTTTCTGGAAGGGTATTTCACCATGGATGCCGTAGCTGCCCTGGCGTTTGGAATCGTCATCATCAACGGTTTGAAGGAAAAAGGAGCATCGTCAAAATCAGAGCTGATTCGCGGGACTATAAGTTCAGGGCTGATTGCCGCCGTAGGATTGGTATTGGTTTATTTATCACTGGGATGGATCGGCCGGGTCATCCCACATGAACGACCAATGGAAAACGGAGCGGAAATACTGGTAGTGGCATCTCAGCAGCTATTCGGATACAGCGGCAATATGTTATTTGGATTGATCGTGATGATTGCCTGTTTGACGACTTGTATCGGCCTTATCAATGCCTGTGGGCGATTTTTCCAAGATGTGTATCCAAAATATTCGTATAAAACGTATGTCTTGATCTTCATCCTGGTCGGTATGGCCGTGACCAACCTGGGACTGAACATGATCTTATCGGTTGCCGCTCCCCTTCTTGTTTTCATTTATCCTGTTGCCATCGTTCTTGTAGCTCTATCCCTCTTCCAGCACTTCTTCGGGGAAAGCAGAAGGATGTATGTATACGGGGTCAGTGTTGCGACAATCTTTGCCTTTTACGAAATGCTTACCACCCTTCCGATCCCAATGAGTGCCATACAGAAAGCCCTAAGCATACTCCCCCTCAGCGGAAATGGGCTTTCCTGGACCACCCCCGCCCTCCTCGCTGTCATCGCAGGATACACCATTGACCGGGTGCAGAAGAAAATTTGAGGGACGGACCTCTAAAAAAGCAGCGAGGGACAGACACCTGTCCCTCGCTGCTTTTTAGTTACTTTCCTTCACATAAACCTTCATGGACTCACCGCTTAATCCAATGGCCTCAGTTGAATGCATCCATCCATATTTTTCATAATAGTTTTCCAGGTCCGTTGTGAGGTAGAGCTGTTGGTATCCTTTTTTACCGGCTTCGTTTAAAGCATGGTCCAGCATTAAGGAACCCAGCCTGCCTCCTCTATGCGCTGGATCTACATATAGACATGCAAGCCATGGAAACAAATCCTGTCGGCTGTTAAGGTCGTTCCTGAGTAAAGCGTAAGTGCCTATGATCTTTCTTTCCCGTAACACGGTATAAAATCTGGGAAGGTCCTCTTCCGTACGGCATGAATGGTACATACAATCTTCGTAAAATCTGAAATTATCTTCGCTCCCCCACTGCTCCCAAAAAGCTTTCACTGCGTTATCAAATAAACTCATTTCTTTCTGTAACTCAACGACCTTCATGACGGGTTTCCTCTCTTTACTGCATTGACGTATATTAAATGGATTCTTCATTTCTGGGGAAATCCCTTTTTTTCACTATAAAAAGGCACGTCCATCTTGGAACGTGCCTTGCTGGTTGGATTTAATATGCGCCTTCAGAATACGTTAACTCATAGCTGTGGGAATAAATTTCAAAAATATTTCCGAACGGATCTTCCACATACACCATACGATAAGGCTTCTCACCTGGGTAATACTCGCGGACCGGCATCCGCTGTTTTCCACCGTGCTGCTTGACCTTTTCGACCATGCCTTCTACATCGGGATCCTGAATACAGAAATGGAATAATCCTGTCTTCCAATATTCAAAGTTGTTCTCAGGTTTTTCATTGTGCGGGAATTCAAATAGCTCGATCCCGATTTTATCACCTGTTGCCATGTGGGCAATTCTGAACTTGTCCCAGTCGTTCCCGAACACGTCACGGCACATCTGTCCGATGGCAGTGTCGTCATTTTCGACATCGGAAGGTTCCATGATGACATACCAACCGAACACCTCTTGGTAAAATGTAATCGCTTCTTCAAGGTTTGGGACGGAAAGTCCTATATGAGAAAATGATCTTGGATATGGTAACATTGAATGATTCCTCCTTCGTTTTGATTAGTCTCATCTAACACGACTTCATTATACGAAGAGAAGCGAATAAATGTAAGAATGCACTTTTTTGTAAGAAACTAACCTTTAGGTAAGAAAGGACTGGTGCACGATGGATACACCTGTCGATCAACAGGGGAAATTGAAATGTTCAATTGAATTCACATTGCGAAAAATCGGAGGAAAATGGAAGACGGTCATCCTCTGGCATCTCGGTACGGAAGGGACGCACCGGTACAATGAATTGCGACGCCTTCTACCGGGTGTTGCCCACAAAGTACTGAGCCAGCAGCTGAAAGAACTCGAAGAAGACGGATTCATCACCCGTACCCAATACGACACCATCCCCCCCAAAGTCGAATACTCCATGACAGACCTCGGTATGACCCTCATGCCAATCCTTCAGCAGATGCATGAATGGGGAAATGAACATGGGGAGTTTTAGGTAATGGGACAACTTAAAGGGACGTTTAAAGGGACGGACCTCCACAAGGATATCTTATGTAAAGTAAGTATCCATTTTGGAGGTCCGTCCCTCTAGTCCTCCCTTTTCTTATAACAAGTCAATGAGGAATAGTACACTGAAAATAGTTAGGATGATACCCGCTAAACGATTGATCATACTTAACGAAGCCTTTCCCATTCTGCCGCTTATAAAGCCTCCAACCAAGGCGAGAAACCCCCACCAAATGGCCGATCCGAAAAACACGCCAGACACCACCGTCAGTGCAGTCCCTAAATCCTGAGAACCTGCCACCCGAAACACCCCGAAGATCGCAATAAAAGCAAGTACCGTCATAGGATTGGTGAGCGTTAACAAGAAAACAGATAAAAAACCCTTCAACAGGGAAGTGGGATGCGGTTCGTCTGTCACTGTTGCCGACGGTGGTGTGCTGAACGTCCTCCATCCAAGCAGGAACAGGAACAACCCTCCCCATAATTGTATCCAGAACTGGTGATTCAGCAGGAAGCCCGACACAATCGTAAGTCCCATGACGGCAATCAGTCCGTAAAGAGCATCTGCCGTGGCTGCCCCTAGCCCTGAAATGAAACCTGTCTTTCTTCCATATGACAATGTACGTTGAATGCAGAGAATCCCGACAGGTCCAACAGGAGCAGCAATTGCCACACCGATAATGAGACTTTTCATAAATAATATTGCAGCGGTCATTTTTTCCTCTCCTTATTCCGCAGAAAACGTATCTGAATGCAACGGCACGACAGAACTTTCTATAAAAGATTTCATCATAATGGCAGCGTTTTTAGAGGGACGGACCTCCAGCAGATCGCTTAATTGGATAGAATATAAGCGTTTGGAGGTCCGTCCCTCTCTTATTTAAGCCAACTGTCCAGGAATTCTTTCTGGCTGCCGTCGTAATATTGTTCGAAGAATTCGGCAAAGGTGCGGGAGTCCACGTGTTTGTATTGATATTCTTTGTAGTAGGCTGCCAGGAAGTTTAATGCTTCGGTCCTACCTCCATGTTCGTCCAAGAAATCGTTTAACAGATTCGGCCCTTTTCCATATACAGTTGAAATGTAATTATTCTCAAATTCATTCAGGGGAGTATTTAAGAATGGTTCCGGCTTCCCACTGTTCAACACTTGATTCGAAAAGGCAAACGCTTTTCCCTCGTCCTTATATGCATATGCGAGATAATAAGAGGATAGTAACTCTGTCAGACTTTCATCCAGCCAGGCATCCCGGTAAGGGTCATTCGC
This sequence comes from Bacillus sp. NTK074B, assembly GCF_017303375.1. Lineage (GTDB taxonomy): Bacteria > Bacillota > Bacilli > Bacillales > Bacillaceae_B > Rossellomorea. Next base: position 123,687 of record NZ_JAFKOH010000006.1, read on the forward strand.
CACTCCCTGATAGAACCATTGATGGGCGATTTCATGAACCAATGGATGTTCATAGCCATTCGGGTCACCTGAAATTTCAACAATATTGGAATATTCCATGTCTCCATTATTCCCGATCAGATCCAATTCATTTGAAGGGTTCTCACCAATGGAGTCATGGTAAAAGAGATATGCGTCCCTTGCTTTCTTTAGAACATCGCTCATAATCGATGACTGACCTTTTTTAATAAAGGCCCGAAGTTCTACGTTGCGATACATCCCTACCTTGACTTTCTCCGTTTTCTGTTCCCATTCCCGGGGATTCAAGAAGGCAATATAGAAGTCCCGGATACTCTTTCCTTCCACTACACCTTGACTGACCGGTTCATTCCCTACATCCACTCCCGAGCTTGCCACTAAATATTCTTCAGGCGTTTCAAATGAGACTTCAAAGGTTCCATATGTGGTATTATACGATTCACCTTTTGGGTCGAAAGGTTGAATGTCCCATCCATCATGATACGTTGCGAGCATCGGATACCATTGGGCAAGGAAAAAGTCATCCCCTTTCCGGGATAAACGCAATCCTTCTTCCGGAAGCGTCATGGTGTACTTGAAACTAACCGTTTTGGATTCCCCGGGTGGCAGCTTTTCGTCAAGATCTACAAGGAGCTGATTCCCATCCAATGAAAACGAAAGACTCTTCCCCCTACTCTGAATGGAACCCATAACGGTTTCTGCATGATCTTTCAGGAACTCCGGTTTATTATCTTCCGTGAACGCATTCGGAATAAAATAAAAACCAATATTCTCAAAAGACTCATCCGAGTGATTGGTCACCTTGATATCTGCTTGAACACTCCACTTTTTCTCATGATCCATTTTCAACTTCAAGTTATAGTCCGCAGATGCTTCCTGGGGAATCCCTGATTCTTTCAGTTCATACTTCTTTCTGCTTTTATTCAGATCTTCTTTGGTTAATTCTGCAACTATGTCCCTGTGCTCATCAGGAATCCTTCCACTAATGAGAAAGCGATGATATTTCTCAGGAACTTCAAACGTCAACAGAGCAGTTACCTTGCCAGGAAGCTTCACTCTCCCCGCCTGGTAGTTGACCGCGTTCACCACATCCGTTTCCAAAGGATAATATTTCTTCCCTTTTTCATCCAGGAGAGTGTAGGCACCTGGTTTGAACGATATCCTGTCAATATAGGGATCACTACTGTATTTGAAATCCCAACTGACGGGTATGGTGATGAGCTGATGCTTGTTCTTCGCCCTCAGTTCCGAAGAGGATTGACTGGGTGCTTCAATAAGAATCGATTGCTCGTCAAAATCCAGTCTTTCTCCAACGACTGCCTGCTTTTTAGCGAGTTCCTTCGCTTTTAAAAAGGGAAGAGGCGCATCCATGGCGGTATCTTCCTTCTTCTCTTTATCCGGTTTGAAAACATCTGTTGTCTTCCCTTCTGTCCCCTGTTGTTCCTCAGGGGCAATCACACTGGCGGTTTCAACCTTATGTCCCTCTGGAATTCCTTTCCCTAAAAGAGCAAATACTGAGAAGAACATGACTGCCGCTACAGTGACAAGAACGTATTTAAACTGTTTCTCCACTTTTCTATCATTACTGTACGTCCCATTCAATCCTTGGAAAGGCGGGGTATTGACTGCTTTTCTTGCCGGTAGGAGGGCGGCTAACACCCCCGTGGAAATCGGAATCAACAGAGACGCCCCATACATCCATAACTGTGCAAAGGGGATGTCCCCATACATCATCCAAACCATCGCAAAGGCAAAGACCAATCCAATGATTCCTGCAAGGACACCGGAAAACATTCCTTCCAGAATGACCAGCATCCGAACGGTCCCATTCTTCCATCCAAGTGATTTAAACACCGATATTTCCGGCTGTCTTTCAGCCACGTTCTGCCAAATGATTTCTGCCGTCGTCAGGACCGCGATGGTCAAGGCGATTCCCATTGCCACATAATGCATCGTGCTGACTTCCATGGCCACATACTCCCCTAACCAGGTCGTGTACATGACCCCTTTCAAACGTAAGGTGATGAACAGATAAAAGACGAGCAGTCCTGTTGGCAGACCCATGGAAACGACGGATAGAATGGTGCGTTTCCATCTCGAAAGCATCGAGTTGACCGCCATTCCCACAACGGATTCAGATTTCACAAATCTCTTCTGCTTCACGGTGATTTCACCTGAACGCATCGCTTCATACGGCCTGATCCTCCTCACCAGATTGGCAGGGATCACCGCACCCATCAAATAAATGCCGAGCCCAATCAATCCGATAAGGGCAACCCTGATAAGGGATGTGTCAAGATTGTTTGCGACTGTAAACCAGCCTAATATCAGCCAGCTGATGATGGATACAACGGAACCGAGAATAAGGGACTCAAGGAGGAGGAGCTTTGAAAGCTGATTCGGACGCCACCCCAATGAAAGTAATACGGCAAACTCCCTTTTACGGGCATACATCATAATCAGGTTGGAAGAAAACACGTACACAATGGCCACGACCACAACGCTGCCAACGACTCCTGACACTCCAAGTTTTGCTTCTTTAAAAATCGTGATGGAGGAACCGATTTTGATCCACGGTTGTTCGATCCAGCCGAAGCCCGTTTCCCCCTTTATTCCCGGGATATGGGTCAAAGCAGGCTGAGGAGATGATCCCAATGTGACGTCGACTATCAATCCTGTTTCTTCTTCTATCTTTTTAGCCACCTTTTGCAGGGTCGCTTCACTTTCTTCATTGAACGTCTCGACACCCTTTACGTTGACACGTATGGCTGATATGGGTTTATCCCCCAGAACATGCGTTGCTGCTTCCAAGGTGGTCAGCATTAAAGGAGGCTTCGTCAAGAAACCATAGGGATTATTTTCAGGCTTCATATTGACAGGAGGATTAACCGGTTTCCCATTTTCATCTATTACCCAACTGGCTTTCGAAGGAAAATATGTTTCGACGGGCAGCTCGGTTAAAGGATCCTTTGAAATGTTCAGTTTCTGGGCATCAAAGATTCCTATGTAATCCAACCTTATCCGAGGCCAGCTCGAGCTATTCTCCCCGAACATCTCAACCGGGCGGTAAGCCTGATCTACCGAGAGAAGGGAGTCTTCAGGCAGGTTGTAAGGCTCTACTTCATAACTGAATGCCCATCTTTCACTAAATGGGCTCGTTACTGGCTGATAGGTTACAGGAGAAGGCTTCAGAGCCATCCAGCTCATGCCACCCATATCATTGGCGTAGCTTGGATTCATGACCGTACTGACAACTTTCTCGTGTGCCTTGTTTGTCGTAAAACGCTTTTCCTCCACTACACTCCCTATTTGCTTGTCAAGGTATGCCTCTCCGCCATTTCCTTTTACTCTTTCCATCGTTTCACTTTGGCTGGCAGGATCAAAGTCCAGATCAAGCTTTTCCACGGTATAATGTATTTCCCCATCTACAAATTCACGATCGCTTAAAATGACGGGGATTGTTGTATCAGTTAAGTCGCCTTCCAGAGGGGTATCCATGACCTCATCTGTTTCTGAGAAATAACGGCTTCCTTTCCCTTTTACAATAGCATGATCCAGTCCGACAAGCTTCGCTTCCTGTTCCGGATCGATTCCGGCCACGAGGATTTCAGTCCCGTAAGACAGGCTTCCCGGGGATGCCCCGACTCCATACCCCGGGTCCATGCTATACTCCCTTCCACCGCCGATTGTAAAGTAGTAGTTCCCTCCGTCCACTTCGTCCTTCGCTCCGGTCTTCACCACTTCCTCTTCCTTCAAACGGTAAATACCCGGCTCCGTTACTGATAACTGCGCCATTTGGACATCATTGAGTACATATCCCATCATGGAGATGGGAGCGGCAATCTCGACTTCTCCCAATTGTTTAATGGTTTCATATTGTTCGAGAGAGATTCCCCCATCAAGCCCACTCAAGTAGTTTGGTTCCAGCAGATTCATTTCTTCCGTGACGCTTCTTGAATCAGGAGGTCTCACCACCATGTGATAGGAAGATTTCCACTTTTTCTGCAGTTCATTTACAATCGTTCCATTGTTCGTCTGCGTCATCCCGACCAGATAGCTAAGTCCGACGCTCAATAACAGAACCCCAATGATTAACAGGATGAACCGCTGCTTATCCCTCCACCATGTATTCCATATAAAACGGATCATATAGGTTCCACCACTCGATCAGACACAATCCTGCCATCCTTCATTTCAATGATTCGGTCTGCTTTCCCGGCAAGCTCTATATCATGGGTGACAAAGATGATGCCACAACCTTTATCCTTGTTGAGCGAATGGATGATTTGGAAGATTAACTCACCTGTTTCAGTATCCAGATTCCCTGTCGGTTCATCGGCCAGAAGCCACTGTGGCTCGTGGACCAATGCCCGGGCAATCGCCACCCTCTGCTGCTGACCACCTGATAATTGAGAAGGAAGGGAATGTAATTTATCCCCAAGTCCTAGTGATTCCAAAAGTTCGATTGCCCGCTCTTTCTTGTTATACGGAACTTTTCTTGAGAATAGAGGTGCCATCACATTCTCCATAGCCGTCATAGTCGGAATTAAATGAAACTGTTGAAAAATGAATCCGATGCTCTGAAATCTAAAATCCGCCATTTCTTTCTGAGTGAATTCCGTGACATCTTTTGATCCAAATAAAATCTTTCCTTCTGTCGGCTTATCCAACGTCCCGATCACACTCAATAACGTCGACTTCCCAGAGCCTGATGAACCCACGACAGAGACGAACTCCCCCTGCCGAAACTCGGCAGACACCTGCAGCAAAGCATGGGTCTCAACCCCTTCACCCTTATATGCCTTCGAAACCCCATCAACCTTGACCCCAATAGCCATTCAAAATCCCCCATTATAATCGTTTGAATTTTTTAACAATTATAACAGATATAATACAAATATTTCAAAGTTACGTAAATATTATTAAAAGGCACAATTAGAAGCACTATTAGAGGGACGGACCTAAAAGCAGTGACAAAAGTTGCTTCAACTTGCATTTGTTGATCTATGCTGGAGGCTGGAGATGGTTAAACAAAAACCTTTGCTTTCTCCTTTCCATTCGTTATCCTCTAATTAGATAAGAATGGAGGAGGAGAATCTTATAATGTCTTTTGTGTTAAAACGGATTTATGATGAGCCGCCCTTAGTAAAAGGACACCGTATTTTAATCGACCGAATCTGGCCACGTGGGATATCAAAAGAAGACGCCGACTTGGATGAATGGATGAAAGAACTCACCCCCAGCCCCTCTTTACGGAAGTGGTTCAATCACGAAGCCGGGAAGTTCGAGGAATTTAGGGAAGCATACAAAAAAGAACTTTCTCAAGGTGAAGAAAAGCAGGAGCAGCTGAAAAAGTTAATAAAACTCTCATTGAACAAGCGCGTAGTACTCCTTTACGGAGCAAAAGATGATCAGCACAACCACGCCATTGTCCTAAAAGAGGTATTAGACGAAATATCATCCAAATGAAACGAGGGACGGACCTCTGAAACCAACACGAAACCACCAGGTCCCCCGCTCATTCCAGGTCCGTCCCTCTAGATAACTGCTTCGTCTTCTTTCCATGTAGATTTCTGTTCGATCCTGCCCATAAACCAATCTCGGTTATGAGAAGCAGGAAGACAATCCACATCCAGAAATGCAGGAATCCTTGATGAAACTCATAAAAGTCATTCATATAATAAGGATTTTGATGCATGGTCATAGTAAAAGCATAAAACATTCCAAAGGTGAAGTTTCGTGACCACTGACTGATATGATAGGTAAATATCCCTCGTTTCCAGCCCAGTTTCTGAATCCGCTTGACCGCCCTCACCACTTCCATCACTTCTATACAAATCAAGAGGATAAACACAAAGAGCCAAAAGATCATCATGATCCTTCCTGAAAACATTTCTGAAGTGACGAGAGCAAGACCTGTAATGGATAAAGCACCATGAATGATACAGTTTGTGCTTGGCCAATCGTCAATGATCGTCCAAGGATTCCCTCTTATATAACGCAGCACCACGATTGTCAAACCAATGGTATAGAGCAGGACCCCAAGTGATATCACTCCAATCAGCAGTCCCTTTGGAAGAGAAAATACCTTCAACCAGTAGATCACCAATGATTGAGTGGCAACAGCAGACAGCAGCACCACCCCATGAGGAGCATACGCTGACGGTCGTTTCATCAGTTCTTTGAATTGATAGAAGCAGTTGGCCGTAAACACCACCCATAAGAGAGTATTGATCATCATCATAACCTGTACACCCATGCTCATTGCCGGAAAATATTTAGTGATGACGTTACTTAACACCGATAGCCCGGCAACCCAGGATCCAACGGCGAATGATTGAACAGGATTTCGTATAAGTACAGTGAAGCATGGCTTCAGTACCCATTGCTTGAAAATAGATTGATAGGTGAAGACTGCCAATACTATCAGGAACACAGCCATTACTTCTCCACTCGTGTAGTTGATCCATGTAAAAGCATCCACTGCAGCATAAAGAAAAATACCAATAGCCATAATGACAGCACCTGAAGCTGGATGGACGATATCTTTATCATCTATTATTTTCATCCTTAAACCGAGACACCTCCCTTCAGCTTTCCGGGTCGCGCAGCCACCCGAGAAAAACATCATGAGGAAAATAAACCCTTGAATCAGAAATAAGTTTTGGTAGTAATCTATCCAGCTCATCAACTAATTCATTTAGTTCTTTTAGTACCAAACCATTCTCAAACTCCTCTATAGAAACAAGTAACTCGTCTTCATCCAGTACAAATGCTTTTCCATCCTTAAATACGAGAAGGTCAATAATGAGATCTTCGAAAGAAACGACTTCATTGTTCATATTCGTATTTTTGACGATATTAAAATAAGAGCCTACATACTCACCACTGTAATCTCTCCAAATATAAAGATTATAAGCGCGATTCTCCCAATAATGCGCAATCGTATAGCTTCCTTTTTGGACGGTCAAGCTTGATTCGTTTATTGACATAGTGAAATCATCTTCAATCTTATGAAAAAGCACTGCCTCTTCTACTCCCATTTTCAAAACCCTGCAGGAATGATCCACTACACTTCCGTCATAACCAAACTTTCTCTCTATAATCCGATCTCCAACCTGACCAAAACCGCCCCTTCCATCTCCATACACAATCATCCCTCCACAACTCCAGTACCAACCTTATCAGTGTAACAAATAAAATAGAGGGACGGACCTCTAAGCAACAAAAAATCCTTTGTTTTCAATGCTAATATGAGGTCCGTCCCTCTCACACAATATGGGTGGGTTCGGGTTTTATTTATTGATTTGATATTTCAACGGAATGCTTTCTTTCAAGTAAAAGTACTTCTAATTCCCGCACTGGCAGCGGACGGCTAAAATAATATCCCTGCCCTATCTGACAACCGTTCCCCTTCAAAAATAATACCTGTTCTTCCGTTTCAATCCCTTCTGCTATAGTCGTGAATTTCATGTTTTGACTCATGTCTATGATGGCTTTTACAATCGAGACCTGATTTGAACTTTTAACAATATCATCCACGAACGATTTATCGATTTTGATATTATCGATTGGTAGATGCCTTAAATTATTCAATGAAGAGTAACCCGTTCCGAAGTCATCCATGGATATGGTGACCCCCAACTGTTTTAACCTGTTAAGTACGGAGGTTGACCTTTCGAAGTCCTGCATAATACTCTCCGTTATTTCAAGCTCAAGTCGTTCAGGCTGGCACGCGAGATTCTGCAATGTATCTTCCACCATTTGAACAAATCCATCATCTTTGATCTGCCGAACAGATATATTCACTGCAACAGGAACAATACCCAATCCATTCTGTTCCCACTCCATGCTTTGTCTGCACGCCTCATGCAGAACCCACTCTCCAATCGGAATGATCAAGCCTGTCTCCTCTGCCAGTGGAATGAATTCACAAGGAGGAATCATTCCCAGTTCCGGATGATCCCAACGTACCAACGCTTCTACACCGGTAATCTCATGGGTATAGAGGTTCACTTTCGGCTGATAATGGAGACTTAATTGGCCAAACTCCAATACCTTTCGCAATCCATTCTCAATTTCCATATTTCTCGAAGAAGCTTTCTCAAGTTCTGGAAAATAGAACTGAAAATTGTTCTTTCCTCGTTCCTTCGCTAAATACATGGCAGTATCTGCATGCTTAATTAAGCTTTCCTGATCCCTTCCATCCTTTGGGTACATACTGATCCCGATGCTCGTTGTCACAAAGAATTCCTGATCATGAATAACGAATGGACGGTTGAAGCTTTGTAATACAGCCTGCGTCCTATTTCCGACCTCTATTTCACTCAATTCAGAGAGTATGATAATAAACTCATCCCCTCCTTGTCTGAATACAATTCCGTTGTCTTTCACGACATTTTTCAATCGCATGGAGACCTTCTCTAAAATGACATCTCCCGTAGAATGTCCCTTCGTATCGTTGATGACTTTGAACCGGTCCAAATCCAAAAATAAGATGGCAAAGGAATGGTCCGCATTTTCCTCGATGGACTCTTCTAAGTATTGCTTGAATTTATTCCTGTTCGGAAGACCGGTCAAAGAGTCATAATACGCCATGGCATGAATCGTTTTCTCTGCTTTCTTCCGATTCGTAATATCCCGGCCGACCAATTGGATGGCCATCCTTCCTCCATACAAGATGGGCATGGCGGAAATCTCCAACTCGATTTCTTCTCCGTTAAGGCGAGAAATGGTCAGTTCAAATCGTTCCCCTGAAGTCGAGCCCTTTGTCTCCTCCCTAATGTTCTTGATATTTTCAAGACTGGTAAAAAGGGCAACGTCTTGGTTGATAATATCTGAAGGGCTTTCTGCACCAATCAGCCTGCTTCCGGCTTCATTGATATAATCAAATGTCTGGTTGCTGATCACGGCAATGATATCCGGTGACAACTCTACTAAACTACGATATTGATCTTCACTTTCTTTGCGATTGGTAATATCAAATAAAACGCTGGTAAAAGAAATCATTTCACCGTTTTCATCCAAGGTCGGGATTCCCCTGTCCTGTATCCAGCGAACCTGACCATCCGGCCTGATGATCCGGTAAATACTCACACATGCCTGACCGGCACCTAGGTTCTCCGCCCTTTCGTCCAATACGTGCTTGTCTTCGGGGTGAATCACTTTTTTCCACAGAAGAGTATCCTGATAAAAGTCGTTTAAAGGATATCCATATAAATTCTCAATCCCCGGTGTGATTAAAAGGACATCTGACTTTAAATCGTGAGACCATATGGCAACATCAAGGGTTTCAAATATGTTGTTTAAATTCTTATTGCTCTTGGATAATTCCTTTGTGGCACTCCAATTCCCTCTAAAAAGAAGAAACAATAGAGAAAGCATACAAAGGACTAATCCTGTGTGAAGGAGTAATGATCCTTCTACAGAGTGATCAATCGTTTTCCATGAAAAATCCAGTATTTCCAAAAAAATCATTGTTATAAATAGTATGAGGACTGTTTTCTTATTTTGTATAAAGAACATTCATTACTCTCCCGATGATAAAAATTCTTCCTTTACCCAAGTGTACTATTTATGGGTTTCATTCACAATACAGCTAATAATTTCCTCTATACATCAAAAAAAGAACCAGCTCCTGAACAAAGCTGGTTCTTTGAATCGTGATACCAATCAATACGACACACCCGTACGCGTATGTGTCTTCTTAAATTCATTCATATCCGGATCAAAATAATCTTCATTAAAGGCAGGGACGAACTGACCGTCTTTCAAATAGCCCGATCCCCATGTCGGGTCAAGGGTCACCCATTCCCCATCCAGATTTGCCTCCACCCAGGCGTGCCTTCCAGGGAAAATGCCCCCTGCCCTGCCATCTACAAACCTTGCCTCAATGTCAATGGCCCGAAGCATGGCAATCGCCAGATATGCATAATCCTGGCACACACCGGTCTTGGATTGCAGGGTTTTCAATGCACTGTCATCCCAATTAAAGTCATCATTTTCATACTTTTCAACGTCATAGGAAATATTCTTTGCGACATAATCGTAGATGGCTTTCGCCTTATCTCTGTCACTCGTTTTTCTTGCTGTGACGGTTTCCACCTGCTTCTTGATCTCAGGAGAATCAGACTGTACTCCACGTGAAGGCAGGAGATCCCGCTTATCTTCCCCTGTGGATTCCACTTCAAACTTCGCAAAACCGAAGAATCTGAAGTAATCACTGTTTTCTTCCTTGATTTCAGGGACACTGAGGGTCACTTCATACGTTCCGGGCCCAAAGCGAAGGTAAAACGAATCATCAAACGTAAAATCCTCAACGGGAATCACATCGAGCGCTTCGTCCTCACCCTTTTTCGTGGTGATATAAATATGAGTGGTTTCAGGTCCGAATTCCGCCATCGGATCGATGCTTCCTTTAATTTTATATAGTCCGTCAGACTCTTCTCCCCCGAATTGCGGGGATTCCAATGTCACTCCCCTCTCCCTGAAAGTTTCCGAATAGTCGATCGGGCTCATCACACGAGCAGATGCATTATCGATGAGGATCGTCGTGGCGGTCTGATAGTAGTTCTCACGGTCTTCATCAGGAACGAGCACTTCAAGCTCATGTACTCCTTTTCCATAAAAAAGCGGGATATCATAACTGAATTCCCCATCTTTTATAGGGATGACATGTTTCCAGTTCTCAGAATCCTTCTTCATTCTAAGCATCATGCTATCTTCATCCGTCAGCTCAGCCGCCTCACCTTTAAGAGAGAAGACTTCATCCCCTTTCACGTAACTTGATTTCGTGGATAAAGTGAGTCCCGCATCCTGTCCGAACGGAGTCAGGGTAACGTCCCTATCAGCCTCGGGATTCACATTATGGACGGTAAAGGAGGCCGTCTCATAGTAGTAATCCTCACGGTCCTTGCTTGGAAGTTGCACTGAAATGCTGTATTCCCCTTTGCCATTGAAAAAGTGAATGTCCTGCTTAAACTTTCCGTCTTTTATCGGTGTGTAATATTCAAGCTGCCTACCTGCAGGTCCTTCCTCACTAGACCTGACCTTGATCCAGACATAGCTTGATTTTAGATCCTGATACTTCTCAATCTCTCCGTTCACCCTCACTTTTCCATTTACCGCAAAATCTTTGTATGTCGGTTCATTTATAGTAGCGCCGATTTCCTCACTGTAGGAAGTGAGCTCCAAAGGCTTCAGTTCCCCAAGTTCCTTATTCTTTTTCATTACTTCCTTTTCATACGGATCTTCTTCTTTGTTATGTGCCTTCGTTTCCCCACTGCTCACATTCGAGTCGCTGCATGCTGCCACAAACAGAAAACAGACCAACAAACCAAACAACGCCATCAAAGACGATCTATTATTCTTCCTCATGCCATCCTCCTAAACTTTCTGTATAATACATCTACGCACAATACCACCATCGGTTCCCGGTCCTATTTCCCTAATTCAGAAGGAGGGACGGACCTTCAAACTAGTGAAAGTGAATTTTTAATAACCTGATTTAGAGGTCCGTCCCTCCCACGACCCTTCTATATCTGTTTGTAATAGATAATGGTCGGTTCTAATTCACCATTAGGAGATGCGGCGTACTCAGGGATCCGCCCTCCTTGAACGTATCCCAAGGAAGTGTATAAATGATTGGAAGGTGCCCCTTCGACCGTATCAAGTATGAGCAAGGTCCGTCCCTCTTCTTTCGCTCTTTTCTCAGCGGTTTGCATGAGTTTTTTGGCGATGCCTTTTTGGCGGAAGGCGGGGTGCATCATCATCTTGGCGATTTCTGCTCGATTGGTCCCGTTCTGTTTGGTACAAAGATGAAGCTGTACGGTTCCAGCAATGGTATTATCCACCCAGGCCACATATAGGATCACATGTGGGCGAAGGATATTCATCCAATATTCCGCAGCATCAGATGGAGCCAATGGGGATAAGAAGCCGATTGATGCCCCGTTATCCACTACTACCCTTAATAAATCAGACATTTCACCAATAAAGGGATCTATGCTTTTCAGTTCTTCGATTTTCACGCCTTGATTCATCATGACCACTCCACTCCCAAGTCTCTCAATTCTCCACCATGCCGGTACTTCTGTCGGCAATAGGCTTAATTTTATTCTACTACTCTTTTAATCACCTTATCTCAATTTCCCTATAAAAATAAGCTCCCTCTCCCTATACCCCATCTCTTCATCCATGGGTTTTTCCAGGTAGCTTACCAACGTTTAGCCTTTCTCTTTAACCAGCGAATTTTTTTATGTCTCACCCTCTTCACTCCACTCATTTAGATAATCAAAAGATAACGGGAAACATCTGACCCCCTAACTTTTTCTGGAATTCACCACCTTTTGTTATACACATACTAGAACAAATTTGTTATCCTATGACCATAACAAAACAGGAGGTGACGCTTTGTTCATCCAAATCGAGCCTCAATCAGATATACCGATCTATGCCCAAGTGCGAAATGGAATCATGGAAGGAATCGTCAGGGGAGAACTGACACCGGGAGACGTACTTCCTTCTGTAAGGAGCCTTGCTGGTGACCTTGGTGTGAACATGCATACGGTGAATAAAAGTTATCATGAATTGGAAAGCAAAGGGATTATCCGGATTGTTCCGAAGTCCGGCGCTGTCATTTGTTCACCTGCCGAGGGGAAAATTCCGCCGCATAAGTTGAACCAGTTCTCTGAACAATTGCGCCCTGTAATAGTGGAATCCCTGGTCGTTGGTTTGAGTGAGAAGGAGATTACTGAATTAGTCACGTCCATCATTTTAAACATTAAGGGGGAGTAACCATTGGAAATGACACTTATTTACGTCACGGTAGGCTTTCTGGTAGCGCTTCAAATCGCGATTCCTTTCATTGTGAAACGGACAGTCGTGTTTGGTGTGACGATACCCTTTGATGAGGTAAAGAACACACAGCTTCGACAATACAAAAAAAGTTATGCCATCCTGACACTTTTCATCTCCATCCTCGTTTTGACAATCTATTTCATCTGGTCAACAACGAACACACCCAGCGAAAACCACCTCATATTGGCAGGATTATGTATGCCTTTTGTCATCTTATTTATTTCGATGGCCCTTTATTTTTATTTTCATATGAAAGTCATTTCGTTGAAAAAGCAAATGCAGTGGTTCAAGGACCGCAAACAAATCAGGGTGTCGGAATTGAACCTCCGGACGAAAGATGAAATGCTTCCCTGGATGGTGTATACCGTACCCATGGTGATCACAGTTGCACTGATCGTGTTTACTTTAATGAATTACAACAGCTTCCCGGACCAGATCCCAACCCACTGGGGGCCAAATGGAAAACCTGATGCTTTCACCAGTAAAACCTATCTTACCGCGCTGAGCCTCCCACTGGTGTTACTGATTATGAACGGGATGTTCCTCGGGATCAATGAACTCACCAGAAATTCCGGGATTAAGTTGAGTGCTGGTAATGTTAAGGCATCACGAATTCGTCAGCTCCGTCTTCGAAAATACACGAGCTGGCTGTTGTTCTTCATTTCCGTTCTGGTTTCCTTGTTGTTTACGTTCCTGCAATTCACCACATTATATGAAAACAGCGTCAGCGACCTGCTGATCATTACAACGCCACTTGCTTTCTCTGCACTCGTACTGATCGGGAGTATCATACTGGCAGTCAAAGTAGGAAAGAATGATTCAGATCTGGACGGAGAAATCATCGGTGAAGACTCATCGGAAGTAATCAATGCAGACGACGATCAATACTGGAAAGGCGGTCTCATCTACTTTAACCCTGAAGATCCCTCCATCTTCGTCGAAAAACGCTTCGGAGTAGGCTGGACACTGAACTTCGCCAGACCACTGGGATACATCGTCCTCATCGGCCCCCTCCTCATCATATTAATCGTAACTCTATTATAATCTTGAGGGACGGACCTCTTAAATCGAGCAATAACGTGATGTATACGTACTGCTGATTTGAGGCCCGTCCCTTTCATGATGCGGTTTTCATGATTTAATCTCCTCCGAAAATCTTCCTTACCACACCGAGAATCGAGGTCCGTCCCTCTACTAAGCTACTCTACTAAAAAAGGCTCAATCTCTGGAAATTCGGGATTTGTTATGGACAGATTGTTCGGAATACTATATAAATAGTAGATGGAAACTCACAAAGAAAACGTTTACAACATGAGACGACAAGGAGGATTCTATGTTAGATGTGCTAGACAAGATTAATTCATTCTTATGGGGGACACCAAGTTTAGTGCTATTATTCGGGACAGGTCTTTTCCTGACATTTATGTTAAGAGGGCTTCAGTTCCGAAAATTGATGTATGCTTTTAAACTGGCTTTTACGAAGGAGAAACCCACTGCCTCATCTGATCAATCTGAAGGGGACATCAGTAACTTCAAAACGTTGATGACGGCTTTATCTGCTACGATTGGGAATGGGAACATTGCCGGAGTCGCAACGGCCCTGACAATCGGGGGGCCCGGGGCCATTTTCTGGATGTGGATCGTGGGCCTTCTCGGGATGGCGACGAAGTACGGAGAAGCCCTTCTCGCCATGAAATATCGTGTGAAGAATAAAAACGGGGAATACTCAGGCGGGCCTATGTATTATGTAGAAAAGGGCCTCGGCAGCAAGTGGAAATGGCTCGCCGTCGCGTTTGCCCTATTCGGTGCATTCGCCGCTCTCGGCATCGGGAACAGCGTTCAGTCCAATACGATTGCCGACGTCATGGGCACAAGTTTTCACATTAACAACCTGACAACGGGTATCGTTCTTGCCGTTCTAACGGGGTTGATCATTTTCGGAGGAATTCAGCGGATCAGTACTGTTGCTTCTTTCTTCGTGCCGATCATGGCGTTCCTTTACATTGGAGGCTCACTGACCATTATTGTCCTGAACTATGACATGATCATCCCTGCTTTTAAAATGATTTTCTTCTACGCATTCAATCCTGTAGCAGCTGCCGGTGGTTTCACGGGAATCATCATCTCAGAAGCGATCCGCAGCGGGGTATCCAGAGGTATTTTCTCAAACGAAGCTGGACTTGGTACCGCCGCGCTGATTGCCGGTAATGCGAAAACCGATCACCCTGTCAAACAGGCTCTCGTTGCCATGACTGGCACCTTCATCGTCACGATCGTCGTATGTACCATGACCGGTCTCGTGCTATTGATCACAGGTTTCTGGGATCCGACCGGCGGAGCGATTTCGGGTGTCGGGCACGCACCAAGCCTTGACGGCGGAGCATTGACGAGCGCCGCGTTCGGACATGCCCTTGGTGTGGTTGGAGAATATATCGTGTCCTTCTCCGTCATCTTCTTTGGATTCTCGACGATTGTCGGATGGTACATGTACGGGGAGAAATGCTTCGAGTATATTACGAATTATCGATTTGCCAATTCCTACAGGCTTATTTATATTTTTGCCACTGGCCTTGGGGCAGTCGCGAATCTAGACCTGGTTTGGGCCTTTGCCGATATGTCCAATGCATTGATGATGATTCCGAATCTGATCGCATTATTATTACTCTATAAAGTGATCGTTTCCGAGACGAATCATTATTTTAATGAATATATGCCGATGATGGAAGCTCGTCCCAAAAGGAAAGCAAGCTAAAGAGAAACCCGGTGTGAACAGTGTTCACACCGGGTTTCTGAATTTATTCACGCAAACCACTTATGCCACATATGATCATTTCTGCCTCTGGCAAAGGCATCCACACGGTTCGGCCCCCAGGATACGGCACCAGGGGACGAACGTACGCCTCCCCGGGGTGCACCAAGGTCCTCCCAATTGCTCCAGCGGGAACCGTTCCACCATTTGTGCCACATATTGTTGTTGTCTCCACGGACAAAGGTATCGATGCGGTTCGGTGCCCATGAAGATGCTGCTGGGGCGCCTTCAAACCCTCTAGGCGGAGAACCGAGATCCTCCCAATTACTCCATCGTGAACCGTCCCACCACTTATGCCACATCCGGTCGTTGTTTCCCCGTACAAAGCAATCGATGCGATTCGGCCCCCAGGATACGGCACCAGGTGAGTCCCTCAAACCGCCCCTTGGAGCGCCAAGGTTCTCCCATTGACTCCAGTTTCGTCCGTCCCACCACTTATGCCACAGATTATTATCGTATCCTTGGACGAACACATCCAGTCGATTAGCTGACCAGGATGACACCGTCGGATCTCCCTTGAAGCCCCGCGGTGGTCCGCCGAGATCTTCCCATTCACTCCATCTTCGGCCGTCCCACCATTTATGAAAAAGAATATCCCGGTTTCCTCTGACAAAGGTATCAATCCGATTCGGTCCCCATGATACGGCTGCCGGCGAACCCTTCAGGCCTCTTCTCGGTGCACCAAGGTCTTCCCAATTACTCCATCGTGAACCGTCCCACCATTTGTGATACATTCGATCGTTTTCTCCTCTGACAAACGTATCAAGCCGGTTCACCTGCCAGGAAGCAGCGGCGGGGGATCCCTTCATCCCGCGTGGCGGTGCACCCAGATCCTCCCATTCCCTCCAGTTGGCACGGGAGTCAAATGGATCAGGGTAACCTGCCTGTGTAACAGCACCCTGATAAGGATCATAGTAGTGAAGATTCTGTGGATAATATTCCTGTTGTGGAAAATACTGCTGATAAGTATGTGGTAAAAGGATGTCTTCATAATCATTTCTTACTTCTGCTCCAAATGGATAGCACTCATAGGGAATTGCATAGACCGGATACCGTCTCTGAAAAAACATACTGCATCCCTCCTCGCATTTACTGTATGCAAGAGCCCAGGTGGAGGAGTATGTACATATTTATTCAAAAAAAGACCTCCCCACATGAGGTGGAGAAGATCCATATCACTTATACCATATATTCTCTATATTTCTCAGCATCACTCACCTTACATTCAAGGGTAAGCTTCGTTCCATTTTCTTCATACTCGGTTTCTAATACATTGGCATTCTCATTAAAATAAGAGATCAAATGCCCTTTATCAAACGGAATCAGCATTTGACAACGTTTATAGTCTTTAAAGATATAGCTTTTTACTACCTGAAGGAGATCCTCGACCCCTATTCTATTTTTTGCAGAAAAATAAATGCGATCCTTCTCGACTCTCGGTACTTCCTCATCAACCATTTCAGCTTTGTTGAATGCATAAATGACAGGAATATCCCCGGTACCCAGTTCATCAAGGGTTTGATCCGTCACCTTCATCAATTTTTCATAATGGGGGTCGGAATAATCCACCACGTGTATAATGAGATCCGCTTCCACCACCTCTTCAAGGGTAGAGCGGAATGCCTTGACCAGCTGATGAGGGAGTTTATTGACGAATCCGACGGTATCAGTCAGGAGAAATTCCTTCTTGTCGGGTAACGTAATGTTCCTTACCGACGTTTCCAGGGTTGCGAATAGCATATCCTTTTCGAATACCTGCTTGTTCTCGTTCGGATGGAACGTTTCTACAAAAGCATTCATCGTTGTCGACTTCCCTGCATTGGTGTAGCCGACAAGAGAAACAACGGGGATTGCACTCTTTTTACGCTGCTTTCTCTGCGTGGTCCTCAGGTCGACAAGTGAATCCAGTTCTTTATTCAAAGCCGTGATTTTCTCTTCGATCCGACGACGGTCGAGCTCTAGCTTCGTTTCACCGGCACCACGGTTGGCAAGTCCCGAACCTCCGCCTTGACGGCCCAGTGATTCACGACGTCCCACAAGGCGTGGAAGCATGTATTGAAGCTGTGCCACCTCGACTTGAAGCTGGGCTTCCCGGGTTTTCGCCCGCTCTGCGAAGATATCAAGAATCAGCATCGTTCTGTCCATCACCCGGACGTCCAGTTTTTCCTCCAACACACGAATTTGCGATGGGGACAGTTCATCATTGGTGATAAGTACATCAGCATCCCACTCTTCAATAAGGGGCAGCAGTTCGTCAATCTTCCCTTTTCCGATATAATGTACGTGATTCGGCCGGGGCAGGTTCTGTGTCAGTTCACCGACCACATCGATATGCCTCGCTTCTGCTAATCCATTCAGCTCCAGCATCGAATATTCAAAGTCATTGTTCTTATCTTTTGTATTAACGCCTATGGCGATGGCTTTTAATCTTTCTTCCATTATTGGTTCACTTCCTATCAAATATTTTCGTACAAGAAAAGCACAGGCTGCTGCCTGTGCTTTTAGTAAATGGATTTTTGAATATACCGATGGAACACGAAGAAGCCCGCACTTTCCCCGTATGACTGTAATGAAAGTCATCGAAATAGTACCATTCAGTATATATTCAATTCTATTTTCAAAGGGAAAGAAGAACTCCCCTTTCTCCATGCACGTTAAATGAAGAATTCCTTTAAAAATAGTCAGACCGATCCCATTTACCCTGCACACAGGCAGAGCCTTTGAACTTATTCAATTAAGCGTTCAAATTGCGGATGCGAAGTCTGATCAAAATCAAAAGGAAAACCTCCATTTCTCATAAGTTACCCCCATTCTACCACACCTAACGAAGAATGGGAAGATATGGTTTGAGGGACGGACCTCCAAATTGGCTTATCAGGGCTGTATTACTGTACCAATTTAGGTCCGTCCCTCACCACGTTACCCCACTAAACAAAAAAACCTCCAATTCTTCTCACTTCCTGCTTGAATCACTCAAATGGAATGTGGGAAAATTGGAGGTCCGTCCCTAAAGAATATTATTCAGTACCCTTTTTCCACTCTTCTTCCTCAATCAGCATCTTTCCCGGCCAAGTATAGGCCATGATCCCGCCGTCTGCTGTGATGTCTTCACCTGTAACGTAAGAGCTGTCGTCAGATGCAAGGAATAGGGCCACTGTCGCCATTTCTTTCGGTCGACCAAGGCGTCCCATTGGAGTGATCCACGTATTGGCTTCCCTGAATTCTTCACCCATCTTCTCCTGCTTACTTCCCACGAGATCATCAATTAAAGGGGTCTTGATTGTTCCAGGGGAAAGGGAGTTCACCCGTATTCCATCTCTTGCATAATCTATTGCCATTGCCTTCGTGAAATTGATGATACCGCCTTTGGCTGCATTATACCCTGATCGGTCGAGGTCTGCCGCATGGCCGGACATGGACGCCGTATTAATAATGGAGCCTCCATTTTCAAGCATTAACGGGATTAAATACTTGCTGCATAGAAAAGTCCCCCGTAAGTCCACTGCCATGATTCGATCAAATAATTCCACTGGATATTCGTGCACTTTTCCACCCTGCTCATCTACCCCTGCATTGTTAAACAGAACGTCAATATGATGGAACTGTTCCTTTACCGTACTTGCAAAGGTTGTGACACTCTCTTCACTGGAAACATCAAGGTGATATGCTTCAGCCTTACCACCCTTCCCTCTGATCTCCTCTACCGTCTTGTTCATTTGTCCAATATTCACATCTCCACAGATCACTGTAGCTCCCTCAAGGGCAAACACCTTAGCAGTCGCAGCCCCGATACCCGTTGCTGCTCCTGTAATAACCGCAACCTTATCTTTTAACCTTCCCATCTAGTAAAACCTCCATGATTTGATATATCTCATGGAAAGTCTTTTCCCCTTATGTGAAATACTAAACATAAGGGACGGACCTCTAAGCCACCTAATTTAAGCTCCCGAAAATCATATTTTGAGGTCCGTCCCTCAACACGTTACCCTACTAAAGAAAAAAACCTCCAATTCTTCACGTTTTCCATTTGATCAACAAATGGAATGATGAAAAGTTGGAGGTCCGTCCCTGGATTAGAGAGTGATAGTAATTAACATCCCAAAATACTGCAAACAGCGTTCTTCAATATAGAAACAAGATTACTGTTCGGAGCCAAGATTGATACTAACAACCAGGCGACTAGTAATAAAACGGCGATTAGAAAGGTAACAAGACCTAATGGCATATAAAATCCCCCCTTTCTATCAGGAATTCTAGTAAGTGAGCTCGCTTACAAGGTTATTCTATGAAAATTTGATAGAGTGGGACCGGCCATTATCATATGAAACAGAAAAAGGGCAGAGCCCTTTCTTAACAAAACCTTCACAAACAATAGGTACTTCGTGTGATTGAGATACGTTTCACATAGGTATACACTATGCTGGAATGAACATTCATTCCGTATTACCGTTATGAAAGGCTGAACGAGAATGTCACAAGCAGTAAATAAACGGGACAGCATTGTAGAGAGTTCCCTTATTCTTTTTGCAGAACGGGGTTATGATGCCACGACGATTCCCATGATTGCGACGTCTGCCGGCGTTGGAGCCGGTACGATTTATCGATACTTCGAAAATAAAGAAGTACTTGGGAATACGCTCTTCAAAGAATATGTTGATATGTTGAAAGAAACGGTGAGAAAGGATTTCCCGTATGAACAGTCGATTTGAAATCAATTTCACCATATTTTTCATTCAATGGTTCTTTTTACAAAGGAACAAAGTCAAGCCATTTACTTTATCAAAACACATAGCAGCGCCCACTTTTTAAATGAAGAAAGTCACCAAAGTTTCGAAGGCCTCCTGAATATCTTTAAATGCTTCTTCGATTCAGGAAAAAAGAAAAAGGAAATCAAGAATCTCCCTTCAACGGCTTTGATCGCAATCCTGTATGGTGCTTTTCTTGAGCTGCAGCAACTGGTCCGGATCGGGGAATTAAAGCCTGATGTCACCATGCTTAATGACGTAGAGGAAAGTATGTGGGACGCTGTCCGATTACACGGGTGAGAAACAAATCGTTTCTCACTCCCCAGCGGAATGAACGTTCATTCCGTAAGCTAAACAACTATGACGAGGTGAAGGAAAAGATGACACAACAAACACAATATCCACAACCGAAAACATATGGACCCCTCGGGAGTTTACCCGTTATCGATAAAGAAAAGCCCCTTCAATCATTTATGAAGCTTGCAAGAGTACTGGGACCGATCTATCAGTTCCAGTTCCCAGGGAGAACGAGTACCTTTGTTTCAAATGCTTCCCTTGCAGAGGAAATCTGCGATGAAACCCGCTTTGACAAAAAAGTGGGCCCGGCCCTTCAAAAAGTGAGAGCTTTCGGTGGAGACGGCCTATTCACGAGTGAAACGGAAGAGATCAACTGGAAAAAAGCACATAATATCCTTCTCCCCAGCTTCAGTCAGCAGGCGATGAAAGGATATCACGCTAAAATGGTGGATCTCGCCACCCAGCTCATCCAAAAATGGACCCGTCTGAATCCGGCAGATGAAATCGACGTTCCTGAAGACATGACCCGTCTTACCCTTGATACAATCGGACTTTGCGGTTTCAATTATCGCTTTAACAGTTTCTACCGTGAAACTTCCCATCCTTTCGTAGACAGCATGGTTCGCGCATTGGACGAAGCGATGAACCAATCCCAGCGTCTTGGAGTCCAGGATAAACTGATGATCAAATCAAAAAAACAATTCAGAGAAGACATCGAGTATATGTTCTCCCTTGTCGATGAATTGATTGCCGAAAGGAAGGATAACGGGGATCAAGGTGAAGATGACCTACTCTCCTATATGTTGAAAGGAACAGATCCTGAAACAGGCGAAGCGCTTAGTGACGAAAACATCCGTTTTCAAATCATCACATTCTTGATTGCAGGGCATGAAACGACAAGTGGACTTCTCTCCTTCGCCCTCTACTTCCTGATGAACAATCCGGATAAATTGAAAAAGGCTCAGGAGGAAGTCGACCGCGTGGCGGGAGATGACATTCCTGACTATAAGCAAGTGAAACAGATGAAATACGTCCGTATGGTCTTGAATGAAACACTTCGACTTTGGCCGACCGCCCCTGCTTTTTCTGTCTATGCGAAAGAAGATACAACACTGGGGGGCAAATATGATGTCCAAAAGGATGATGTGTTCACACTGGTCATTCCTGAACTTCACCGTGATTCATCTGTGTGGGGTGACGATGTGGAAGCCTTTATTCCGGAACGATTCGAGGATCCTTCATCCATTCCGTACCATGCATATAAACCGTTCGGAAACGGACAGCGAGCCTGCATTGGACAACAGTTCGCCCTCCATGAAGCCACACTGGTCCTTGGTATGGTGCTTCAGCACTTTGATCTGATCGATCATAAAGACTATACATTGGATGTAAAAGAAACACTGACCCTTAAGCCGGATGGATTAACGATGCGGGTAACACCACGTAAGCCTGCCCTGCCATTCTCTATTGCCTCCAAGGGAGACGAAAAAGCAGATGAAGTCGCTAAGCCCACTGTGGTTGAATCTTCCCACGGAACACCTTTACTCGTTCTATATGGCTCAAACATGGGAACAGCTGAAGGATTAGCCCGGGACTTAGGAGAATCAGGGCGTCAGCAAGGATTTTCGACGGAGGTTGCTCCTTTAGATGAATACAGCGCCGGACTCCCTGCAAACGGAGCTGTCCTGATTGTCTCGGCTTCCTATAACGGAAATCCACCTGACAATGCTGGTGAATTTATTTCCATGCTGAAGAAAAGTCAGACAAGTGAATTTGAAGGTGTCCGCTACGCTGTGTTTGGATGCGGTGACCACAACTGGGCCACAACGTATCAGCGTATCCCGAACTTCATTGATGAACAACTTCACGAAAAAGGAGCACACCGTATAACAGAGGTCGGCCATGGGGACGCAAGTGATGACTTTGAAGGAGATTATGAAAAGTGGGCAGGTGCTCTTTGGCCGAACCTGGCAGAAGACTTAAACATCGAACTCCATCAAAACGATCAAATGAACAGCTCCATTACCTTGAATTTTGTCAGCGATGTTAGTGACACACCAATTGCCCGCACACATCATGCTTTCACAGCCGTGGTCAATGAGAACATGGAACTGCAACACGCAGAAAGCGGCAGGAACACAAGGCATATCGCCCTCACCTTACCAGAAGGTGTTACGTATCAGGAAGGAGATCATGTTGGAGTCCTTCCGCAAAATCCGTCGACACTTGTCGAGCGAGTGCTCAGTCGATTCAATTTGAACGGTCAGGACAACGTTCAACTGACGGGAGACTCCGGTAAAGCGGCTCATCTGCCTACCGAAAAACCGGTGAAACTTCACGAATTACTGGCGAATTACGTAGAGTTCCAAGAACCTGCCACCCGTTCTCAAATTCGTGCTCTTGCAGCTCATACTGTTTGCCCTCCTCACGTTGTTGAGCTTGAGGAACTATTGAAGGATGAGACATATAAAGAAGCGGTACTAAATAAACGCATTACGATGCTCGACCTTGTTGAAAAATACATGGCGTGCGAAATATCTTTTGAAGGATTCCTGGCACTGCTCCCTCCTTTAAAGGCACGCTATTATTCAATTTCAAGCTCACCTTTATACAAAACAGGTGAAGCCACCATCACCGTCAGTGTTGTCCGAAGCGAAGCATGGAGCGGTAATGGTCAATACAAGGGAATTGCATCCAACTACTTGGCTGAACGTGAAGCCGGTGACAAAATCGCCTGTTTCATAAGCACACCACAGTCGAACTTCCAGCTGCCTGAAGATACAGAAACGCCGATTATCATGGTTGGTCCTGGAACAGGAATTGCTCCGTTCAGAGGGTTCATCCAGGCACGCAGCGTTCTTAAGGAACAAGGGAAGTTGCTCGGCGAGGCACATCTCTATTTCGGTTGCCGAAACCCTGAGCACGACTACTTGTATCAAAGCGAATTGGAGAAAGCTGAACAAGAGGGCATCGTCACCCTGCACACAGCATTCTCAAGATGCCCGGGTCAAGAGAAAACCTACGTCCAACACCGTTTAGCAGAAAATGCAGGAGACATCCTTCCGTTACTGAAAGATGGCGGACGCCTATACATCTGTGGTGATGGAAGCAAAATGGCACCCGATGTGGAAAAGACATTAGTAGAAAGCTACATGCGTTTCTATCAAACACCAAAAGAAGAAGCCGAGACATGGATGCGATCATTGGAAGAAGAAGGTCGATATGCGAAGGATGTTTGGGCTGGAGCATGATTGGAGAAAAGCGGACCCTTATGGGGTTCGCTTTTTCTTTTTGGAATGGAGTTTATCTGTTTGGAGTGATTTCTCTTATAAATTGTTTCCAGAGCAGATCAGGACATGATAAGATGCCGCGCTTCTGGCGAGGTCCAGGGAGCAAGTCTGCGTATCGCTGATAAAATCAAGATTCCGCACATAATTCACCTTCCTCCCCCTCCCCTCAACACTTATCTCATTATCTAAATCCCACGCAAAAAAACAGCGAATCCAAAAGAATTCACTGTTTTCTCTCTAATTTTTTCCCAACCGGTATCCAAATCTCACTTCTAAACGTATCAGAACCAACATCTTCACTTTCATTCCCCAACATCTCCGGTCCCTCTGCCAGTTCATAGCATGAAGTTGGAATTCCATTCATCATTAATCCACCCCCACAGGTGCTCCATTTTGCAGGGTATAGAAATCCAGTGACACAACCGCTCTACCCCCTCGCTTCATGCACCTTCAACAACTTTCCCTTCACCGTCGTCTTTTTCATTGCCTGCAGAACCAGCGGCCCTTTCCCGTTCAGTATCTCTACGTACGATAGATTCTCCTGGATGGTGATGATACCGATGTCATCAGCCGTTACTCCATCAATCTTGGCTATCGTCCCTACGAAATCGACTGCCCTTATTTTCTTTTTCTTTCCGCCGTTGAAATAGAGCTTCATGATGTCTCTGTTCAATTGCTCGCTTTTATCCATTTTATAATCGGGTTCCTCTTCCAGCTTCCGTTCAAAATCATTCTTCCCATTCGCCACAGCCCCCTCCGTAGGGGCCTCAAGCTTAGGGATTACAAACCCGATATACTCTTCAATCTCCCCAAGGAATTTATTTTCGTAAGGAGTGCAGAATGTGATGGCTTTTCCTGCCTGCCCCGCTCTCCCCGTTCTTCCCGTACGGTGTACATAGCTCTCTTTTTCCATGGGAATATCGTAATTGATGACGTGGGTGATGCTTTCAATGTCAATCCCACGTGCCGCCACATCCGTCGCAACCAGATAACGGAATTCTCCCCGTTTGAAATCATCCATTACTTCGAATCGCGCTTCCTGGATCATGCCTCCATGAATTTTATCCACAGGGTAGCCTGATCGATCCAGTTCTCCACACAACGTATCCACATTTTCCTTCGTCCGACAGAAAATGATGCAGCTATCCGGGTTTTCAACGGTTGTCACATCCTTCAGAAGTGACAGCTTATCTTCTTCCCTCACTTCAATCACAGCATGATCGATTTTATCCGTTGTGATGCCCTTCGCCTTAATTTCAATGTGAACGGGTTTTTTCATATGTTTATGACACAGAGTCTCGACATCTTCTGGTAAAGTAGCCGAGAAGGTCAGCGTCACACGATCTGTCGGTAACTCCTGAATGATGGATTCAACCTGATCGATAAACCCCATGTTGAGCATTTCATCCGCTTCGTCAATCACAAGATAGGAAAGCTTATCCAGAGGGATAGTCCCCTTTTCAATATGGTCGAGAACTCGACCAGGTGTCCCGACGACAACATGATTTTTCTGCTTCAGTTCAAGCTTCTGACGATGAAAAGGGGATTTCCCGTATACAGCGGCTGCTTTGATCCGCTTATATCTGCCAATATTCGTGATATCTTCCTTTACCTGCACGGCCAGCTCACGGGTCGGAGTCAAAATCAGGGCCTGCGGCTTGTTTTCCTCCCATTCCACCATTTCACAAAGGGGGATCCCGAAAGAAGCGGTCTTTCCACTTCCCGTTTGAGAACGTACAACCAGATCTTGTTTCTCAAGAGCGAGTGGAAGCACCATGGTCTGGACTTCTGTAGGGGCTTCATACCCTAAGCCTGACAATGCTCGTACAATCTCTTCACTAAGCTTATAATCTTTAAACTTCTTCATTGTCATATCATAACCTCATTCATTTTTTCTTATTTTTCATAGGAAAGCCGTGATTCAATTCATTCAAAAATACCCCTTTAAAATTCTTTTAAAATTTATTTAGGTATTCCACCAATAGTGTGTTATGCTTTACCTAACCATTTTTAACTTGTAACATGTTGTCTCCGGGACCGACGAACGCTGTCGGTCCCTTTTTATATCCTAAAGCGCAGGCGGCTCGCCCAGAGGCGACAAGCATAAGATGAATAGGCTGGGAAGGCGCTCTTTGCCTTCCTGGCCTATTTAGCTTATGACCTCGAGCCTCTAGCCGCCGGAGCTAGCAGAATCCTAAAGCGCAGGCGGCTCGCCCAGCCCCGACAAGCATAAGACGAACAGGACGGAAAGGCGCCCTTTGCCTTTTTGGCCTGTTTGACTTATGACCTCGAGGGGCTAGCCGCCGGAGCTAGCAGAATCCTAAAGCGCAGGCGGCTCGCCCAGCCCCGACAAGCATAACATAAACCAATAAAAAAAGGACCCTCCTGAGAGAGAGCCCCTTCATCAAAAGCTATTACGCTTTGTTAACGTTAGTCGCTTGAAGTCCACGTTGACCTTGCTCAGTGTCAAATGTAACTTTTTGACCTTCGTCTAAAGATTTAAATCCTTCGCCTTGGATAGCTGAGAAATGTACGAATACATCTTCTCCACCTTCGATTTCGATGAAACCGAAACCTTTTTCTGCGTTAAACCATTTTACTGTACCTTCTTGCATGTGTGTATCCTCCTGTGTGGATATTGAATCCACGATTTATTACTATCGTTGCTCAAGTTAGATATCAAAGGCGAAAAGTTTAAAACTTATTCTTTCCTTACAGACCGAACAAAAATAATTCTTCTTAAGACTAACAGATAATCGAATAAAAAGCAAATGCATTTAAAAATCACCCCAACTCTCCTCCATTAAAGGAATATTCATCACCGTTGTCGAAAGGTATGTTATAAAGGAGATGGACCAATGAATAAAATCGGTTTACTCAAAGCATTAACGAAAGCAAGCAGGGGAAACTTCTTTTCAATCGATCTTCCTGCGCAGTCAAGTGAGGAAGCGGCAACCATCGAACAAGCGGCAGCAGAATTAGAAAAAGAAGGAAAGATCAAAATCAGGGAGTGTACACAGAAAGAAGGTTCTGTTTACATTCAAGGAATCATGAAGTATGCGTTAGCGTAAGGTGCCAATCTTCCCGGCATCTTTTTTTTGCATAAAAAAAGGACCCTCAGGGAGGGTCCTTCTTAAAAGCAATTAGATTTTGTTAACGTTAGTCGCTTGAAGTCCACGTTGACCTTGTTCAGTGTCAAATGTAACTTTTTGACCTTCGTCTAAAGATTTAAATCCTTCGCCTTGGATAGCTGAGAAATGTACGAATACATCTTCTCCACCTTCGATTTCGATGAAACCGAAACCTTTTTCTGCGTTAAACCATTTTACTGTACCTTCTTGCATGTGTGTATCCTCCTGTGTGGACATTGAATCCACGATTTATTACTATTATTGCTCAAGTTAGATATCAAAGGCGAAAAGTTTAAATACTTTCTTTCCTTACAGACCGAACAAAAATAATTCTTCTTAAGACTAACAGAAAATCGTAAAAATAGCAAATGCATTCTTTCTTTTTCTTTAGATATAGGCAAAATCAGACTCCATTTATATAACTTCCCTCTAAATGCATCGGTAAAAAGTAAAAAGCCCACTCCCACAAGGAAATGGACCTTTCACTACTTTTCTTCCTGTTTCCCGCCATGTTTAACGCCTTTACTTGTATATGGCTTGTTGCTTTTCTTCTTATTGGCTCCAGCCTGCCAGCGATTCCAGCCTTTTTTACCAGTCCCTTGCCCGGTTCCGCTCTTTTTCTTCGGTTTACTCATTTTTTCACTCCGTTATAATAAGATACGTTTTTCAAGATCGTCTTCATACTATAACACGTATCAGGGGCGCAGAATACTTCTTCTTTATTCCACTTACCCTTTCTGCCCTGTATAAATGTAAACGGCATCCCGGAGAAATTCAGCCATCCCATCCTGCTCAGCATCATAATAAGCTTTGAACCGTTCGTCATCTACGTACATTTGAGCAAGTCCCGCATGTGCTTCCTTATTATAGTGCCCCCAATAGAAGCTGATCCATTGCCTATGCAAATCAGCCATCTTTTGGGCTGTTTCACTTGAAGGATCTCCCTCTTGAAATGCTTCCCCCAGCGTTTTCTTGATTTCACGCTCAAGTCCCGTGACCTTTTCATGGTCCTCCTGCGACATGTTCATGAATCTTGCTTTCGATTCATCCACTTTTTTATCACCGTATTTCTCCCGTACTTCATCCCCATATTTCTTCTCATTTTCTTCTACCCTTCTCTTCTTGAATCCTTCAAACTTTTCTTGATCCGACATGTTGATTTCCCCCTTATTTACACGTAATGTTTTTTCTACATTCGCAATCAATTGATCAAGCTGCGTGCGTCTGCTCAGTAAGATTTCCCTGTGTTCCCGTAAAGCCTGTTCTGCGTCAAAAGTGGGATCATCCAGAATATCCTTAATTTCATCCAGTCCTACACCCAATTCTTTATAAAAGAGGATCTGCTGTAGACGGTCGACTTCCATCTGACCGTAAATCCGGTAACCTGAAGAATTGGTCCTGGCCGGCTTCAGGAGCTCAATTTCGTCATAATAACGAAGGGTCCGCGTGCTCACGCCAGCGATCTCTCCCAGTTTTTTAACGGTATATTCCATGATTTCACCTCCTGACAGTTCTTACTTTACAGCTTGACGCAACGTCAAAGTAAAGGGGTTTTCCGGAAAAAATTATACGATGTTATCCGGTACTTGTGAAAGGCAACATATGGGGGAATCCCTTGAAAATAACGTGCCAGTCCGATATTCTTAGTATAGTCATTTTGAGTATAAGGTTGTGTTAAATATGCGAATTAATAAATATATTAGTGAAGCCGGGAAGGCCTCCAGACGCGGCGCTGATAAATTGATCACAGAAGGAAGGGTCACCATCAACGGAAAGATCGCGAAGATTGGGGATCAAGTGAATCCCGGGGATGACGTGTTGGTCAGCGGTGCCCCTGTCCGTGTTGCCCGGAATAATGTGTACATTGCTTTAAACAAGCCAGTGGGCATTACAAGTACGACAGAAAAAGGAGTCAAAGGGAATATCGTCGATCTTGTCAATCATCCATTGCGCATCTTTAACATTGGACGTCTGGACAAAGACTCGGATGGTTTGATTCTTCTTACAAATGATGGGGATATCGTGAATGAAATTCTTCGTGCCGAGAATCAGCATGAGAAGGAATACATTGTCACAGTCGATCGCCCCATATCAGACGACTTCTTAAAGCAGATGTCAGAGGGCGTCAAAATCCTTGGAACGAAAACCTTGCCTTGCAAGGTAGAGCAGATCTCGAAATATGTGTTCCAAATCACGTTGACGCAAGGATTGAATAGACAGATCCGCCGCATGTGCGAGGCACTTGGTTACGAAGTGTACCGCCTGCAGCGAACACGGATCATGAATATTCATTTAGGCAATCTTCCCGTGGGACAGTGGCGTGATCTTACAAAGAAAGAAAAAACGAGATTGTTTCAAGATTTGGATTATGAACCGAAGGAATGGTAACTGATAAAAACCGGTGACAAGACTATATCTTGTCACCGGTTTTTATATGCTTCCTTTCACTTCTTGATCCATTAAATAAGTTCTTCTTGTTTCGTTATCTCCTCTTCCATCCTCGGTGTAGGTTCTGCTCACAGATTGAAGGGTGTTAAGTGGGGAAAGGCCCGAAGGATGTTGATCACGTGGGGCATTACATTACCCATTTCAGCAAGTCTTGCAGCCATCTTCTTTTATATCTTGAACTCTTTTCCTAACAGGAAAAGGAAGTCAGAAGGGTGTCCCCTTTTGACTTCCTTTTATCGTTGTGCCTCGAGCTGCAGCTGTTTAAATCCCAGGTTACGAGTTCTCCTTCGGCGAGCATCCGTGCTTGAATAAAGTGGAATCAGCCTATCGGGTGCTTCATCTTGTCCATGATCATGGTAAAATAATTCTTCTTCACCGGGCCGGGATCAAGGGGGATTTCGTTAGAAATATCATCTCTTCCCCCGAGAAGATTCGGGGAATAGATCTGGTTTCCTTCCATGATACTGCGAATCGTGAAAGTTAGTTCTTCACTCGGACTGTCCTTCAATACATAACCATCTGCCCTGCTTTCGCGCACTTTATCGAGATATCCTTCTTTCGCAAATGTCGCAAGGACGATGATGCGGCAATCTTCCACCTCAAGAGGTCCGTCCCTCAATAGATTTTCAATGTCGAGGATAAGGAGGTCGGGCTGGTGCTTTCGGATGAGTTCTTGTGTGTGTTCTTTGTTCGTGGCTCTTCCGACGACTTCCATGTCTTCTTCGAGATTGAGAAGAGAGGCGATTGTCCCCAGTAATAATTCTTTATCTTGAGTCATCACTATGCGGATCATGTAGGTTCTCTCCTTATTAAGTAAAAACTCTCCTTATATGAATGATGCATAAGGAGAGTCACTGTGTTTTTATAATTCAGGTTTGGCTTCTGCTGAGATGCGGGCATTTGATTTCACTGAGGATTTGACGCCTCTGAAGCTTACGAATGTCTTGTTTTCTTCGTCCCACAGCTTGAATCGAAGCGATTTTAAGCTGGTCCATAACGAAATGGTCGGTACATTCTGCAACGGCTCGGTATTCTTATGAGCTTCTTCCAGTTTGTAGTTCGGAACTCTCGGGCTTAAATGGTGAACATGGTGATATCCGATGTTCCCAGTTAAAAACTGCATGATTTTTGGAAGTTTATAGAATGAACTTCCTTCTACCGCTGCCAGTACGTACTGCCACTCTTTGTCTTCCTCGAAATAAGAATCTTCAAATGTGTGCTGCACGTAGAACAGCCAGATCCCGATTGATCCTGACACCATGAAGATCGAACCTTGAACAAGTAAGAATTCCTTCCATCCAAGGGCAAGACAAAGGAGAGTGATGAGAACAACGATGATCGCGTTCACTACATACGTGTTATTCCGTTCTTTCTTCCGCGCATTCTTGCGATTAAAACGATTCTTTAAAAGGAATACATAAATTGGGCCCAGCACAAACATAACGAACGGATTACGGTAAAAACGATACGCTAAACGCGTTTTCAAAGGTGCTGCTACATACTCATCAATGGTAAGGGTCCAAATATCACCCGTCCCACGTTTATCCAGATTTCCGCTTGTCGCATGATGGACAGCGTGATCATGTCCCCACTGATCGAACGGGAACAGTGTCAGGACACCCATAGCCGTTCCAACTGCCCGGTTGGCCCGACGGCTTTTAAAGAAAGAAAAATGGGTGCAATCATGAAAGATAATGAAGATTCTGGTCAAGAATCCGGCTGCAATTACGATTGGAACGAGTGCCAGCCAATACGACACAGATAAACTTTGATAAGCAAGGAACCATAATAGAAAGAACGGTCCAAGCGTGTTGATCATCTGCCAGATACTTTCCTTTGTGGTTGATTTTTCATAAGGAGCCACTTCTTTTTTCAGCGTTTTTATATTTGTCATGTCATTATTCCCTTCGTTTAAGGCGTTGAATTCATTATAGAATATGTACATTCATCGTGTTAGTAGTAGGTGTCATATGCTGGGCATGACAAATGTCATATGGAGATGAATTGCATCTTGTCTTCAACGGGAAAATCATTGATGTATAAGGGTTTTGTACATTTGAATAACTTTCCACTCGTATTATTATTTTTTTCAATCAAAAAAATATTCTTATCTCGTAATACTTTCTTCCCTTTTTAACACAACGTTTTTTGTAGGGATAATTACTCCTGAAATGTAGAAGATATGAACATGGAAAACATGCGAAAAGGGTGGTTAGATGAACTTGCAAGATGGACGAAATATTACGTTGACCTCTACAGAATTAGGTGAGCTTTGGAAAAATTATATAGGTGAGTCTTTATTAGACTGTGTATACAGCCACTTCTTAACCAATGTAGATGATGAGCGGATTAAGGAAGTAATAGAAAAAGCCCAAAACATGACAAGAAAGCATATGAGTAAGCTGAAAGAAATTTTCAATAAAGAAAAATTCCCTGTACCCACTGGTTTCGGAGAGAACGATCTGATGGAGAACGCCCCTGCGATTTTCACCGATAAGTTCTATTTGTTTTATTTGAAGGAAATGGCAAGAATCAATCTTATTCTTTTCACCAATGCCCTGACTGTTTCCTTTAGAGAAGATATCCGAACTTATTTTGATGAGTGTATCGATGATGTAAGCGAACTTTATCACGATTCCCTCAATAGCATGCTGGCGAAAGGACTTATTATCAGGGCTCCGTTTATTCCGATTCCAAATGAAGTAAAATTTGTGGAATCGAAGGATTTCCTTCATAAATTAGTGGGAAAACAAAGACCTATGGCCGCTACTGAAATAACGGGTATGTATGTGAATCTAGATTCAAATCAACTGGGGAAATCCATAATGATGGCCTTCAGTCAAGTGATCAAGACGAAAAAACTGAAAGAGTATATGATACGGGGAAGAGATATTTCTCAAAAAAATATCACCATCCTTCAAGATCTTCTCACGAAGGACAATTTGCCTTCTCCTCAACTTTGGGACCCGGAAGTGCTGGAAACTACTGTTGCCCCGTTTTCTGAGAAGCTTATGCTCTATCATGTGGCATTAGCTAACGCTGGTAGTTTAGTGAATTACGGTGTAGGTATAACTTCTACATTTAGACATGACATTGCTTTAGACTTTTCAAGGCTGGTAGTCGAAATATCAAGATTTTCAAATGATGGAGTGAAATTATTGATTGAAAAAGGATGGCTGGAACAGCCTCCGCTAGCTGCAGATCGGGATGAATTGGCTAAGTAATAAGGAAGAGGTCCTTTACCATATAAGAGGTATAAGGATCTCTTCCTTTTATAATGCTGTTATGTGACAACCCACTTTTCTCCCGGGGGTCCTACCATCTGCTTTAAGACTTGGTAAAGGCCGATAAAAAATTCCGAGTTCTGTTTGACAGGAAACTATTAACGCTATGAAAATGTCATTTAGGCGAGAGTGTTTCCTTAAGCCCGAAATATAATTATTTATCCTACCCCTTTTACATATCTCTTCTTAACGCTTTCAACACATCGATCCTTGTAGCCTTAATAGCAGGTTTTAGCCCAGAGATCATAGCAACCCCCACACTTAACAACACACAAAGGATTGACACGTAGGTGGGGATATAGGACAACTGAATCGCTTCTTCCACTTCTTGATTGAACACTTGCTGAATGACGAATGGAAGGGCAAAATTAACGGCCATACTGATTCCATAGGCAACGACCACCCCAACAAAAGCCCCGATCAAACCAATATAACCACTTTCAAGCAGAAAGATATTCCGAATCATCCGCGGCTGTCCACCTATCGCCTTCATGATCCCAATGTCTTGTGTTCGTTCAGTGACCGCCATGCTCATTGTATTATAGATTCCAATAGAAGCAATGAGGAGAGCAATGGTCCCGATGAAAATCAACCCGGATTTTATCACAGCAAAAACGACATTCAATTGATCCAATTCTTCAGATACTGAATAAATGTAATAACCCTTCTCTTTTAAAGCAGTGGAGATTCCTTCTACATTCTCCATGCTGTTCGCAATCACATTCACTTCTTGATAAGTCGTTTCTGATGTTTGTTGAGTCATATCATTGATATCTTCCTGACTCATATCAGGTGTGATCGTCTGCCCGAAAGGTGTTTCTGTAAATTGTTCGACGATTGGCAAAACATCTGTAGACAACAAAATTTGGGTATCTTTCATCCAATCACGGGAAGGAGCCTCTGTAATTCCTACAATGGTTAAGGGAATATCTTTTGTTTTTTGTTCGCCGTCTTTATATTGAAACACTTTTAGCTTTATTTCTTCACCGAGTAAACTTTTTTCTCCTGTGTACCTGAGTTCTTCCTTTACTACCCCTTCACCGTTGAATAATTCTTCAGAGGGAATGGGTTCTTGATCTTTAGGGGCTTTATAAATGACGTCCTGTATGTGGTATCCTACTATAATTTCATGTTCATTTTCCGGCATTCGACCTTCACTTAACGTTAAACCCGCTTTTACTTCTGACGGGTAATCCGCAAGAAAAACCGGAGCATGAATGAAATATTTCCCAAACTCAAATAGGGGATCAAATCTCAACAGCTGCTTCCTGGTCACTGATTTCACATTGTCTATCCCTTCAAGATTCTGAATATCCTCTGTGGTAATCTCTGGATTTCCCCCTTCATCCACTTGTTCCTTTCCATGGACATTAATTTCCGTTACACTTCTGTTGGAAAGGATACTGTCTTCAATGTATTTCTGAGCACCGAATCCCACTGAAGTTAAGACGATAAGGAATGCACATCCAATGGCCGTAGCAAGGATTGTCATGAATACCCTTGACTTACTCTTTTTCATATTCTGTCGAATGAACTGCAGTTTATCTTTGAATCTCATAGAACAACCCCCTCGTCGATGACCATGGCCCCGTCTTCTAACTGGATGCTTCGATCCGCAATAGAAGCAACTTCTTTATCGTGGGTAATCATGACAAAGGTAATCTCTTCCTCTTTGTTCAATTCCTTGATGAACGCTAACAGACTATCCTCTGTTTCAGAATCCAGGCTTCCCGTCGGTTCATCGGCAAATATAATAGGTGGATTCACAATTAAAGCCCTGGCAATGGACACACGCTGCTGTTGCCCGCCAGATAATTCGGATGGGTAATGTTGTTCGAAACCATCTAAACCTACACGCTTGAACATGTCTTTCACCTGTTGCTTTCTTTTTTCTTCAGAAATGCCTTTCATGACAAGAGGGAGTTCTACATTTTCACTTGCGGTCATACTCGGGATCAACTGAAAGCTTTGAAAAATAAAGCCTAAGTGTGTTAAACGAAAATCCGCCCACTGCGCTTCTGAAAAATCCGTGACCTTCTGATTGTTAATGGAAATGGTCCCTTTTGTAGGCTTAATATACCCACTCATTAGATTTAGTAAAGTTGATTTACCAGAACCGCTCCTCCCCAGGATCGCTACTATTTCTCCTTTATGTATGGTTAGATTGATATCTTGCAGTACAGGGACCTCCTGCTTCTTACCCTTTTTTCCTACATAGAATGAATGATGTAATTGTTTGATGGTGATCATGTTTACTGCCTCCTTTAGATGCTTCTCCCCACTAGACGAAACGAAAGCAAAAAAAAATTCATCTTTTTATCACTTTATCAAAAATCTGGTTAGATTCTAAAAAAGCGATAGAAAGATGAAACCTATTTACATCTTATGTTAAGTGTTCTCTTCCATTCTGTTCAGCTTGAGCCTCTTCTTCACTCACAAACCAGAACTTCCCGAACAAATCTCCCCTTCCTTACTTCGCAACGATCTACAATATCAAAGCCAGCTTGTCCTACATTATCATCTACGTGTTCTAATGTAACAATCACAACTTTAGATGCGAACTTTCTTGCACTGCGAAGCATTTCAAGCTGCTCATCATCCGTGATGACGGAACAAAGATTATAAGGTAAGTCAATGACCGCGACATCATAGCTGCCTTCTACATCATTGATATCCTTCAGGGTCACTTCCCCTTCCAGACCGAAATGAGCGATATTCTCCCTTACTCCGTCGAGGATCAAGGAATTGCGGTCACTGCCTACAATATCGATACCCATTGATAGAGCTTCTACCAGGACCGTCCCGATTCCGCAGCACGGATCGATCATCTTGATGCCTTCCGTTTCCGGCGCCGCAATGTTCACGACGGCTCTTGCCACACGGGTACCCAGCGCAGTGGAATAGCTGTGAGGCTTTTTCACATGATGCAGCCAGATCGCTTCATTTTTCATATAAGCCCCAAACACCCAGCGTTCACCGGTGTTGATGACACCATACCAAATATGGGGATTGACGAGTTCCGCTTCGCCCTTAAGATGTAGGCCGATTTCCTTCTCGATCCTCCGCAGTTTCTTAAAACCGACTCTGTCACCATCTGGATTTTGTACAAACACGACCTTGAATCCATCCACTGCGTCTAACTTCTCTATGTTATGAAGCAATTCTTCTAATTCGGCACCTTCGCATATGATCTCCAGTCTCTCCCGGATGAAAGGGCTTCTGCTTGGATCGACCTTCACCGTACTTTCGAGAATGCCAGAGTCAGAAGCCTCTCCGAACAGGATGCGTCTTTCCAATGCACATAGGGACTCTTCATCCGGCTCACATGAAAACGTATATAAATAGTTTTTCGTTTCTATTGTAATCAACTCCGTCTGTGGTTTTGCATTTCACCATTGTACCACAAAAAAAGGGAGGGACCCCTTCCCGGGTCTCCTCCCTCCTTAATCAGATTTCCATTTCCCAACGCTCCGCTTGCGTCTGTTTCAACTGTTTCTCCGTTTCTTCCGGGTATACCGTACGGAATTTATGATTTTCTGCGGGGATGATTTCAATCATCTTTTGGATCATGTCTTCAGGATCAAACTGATCTTCCAATCCTTTCTGCTGTTCCAAGATATCTTCCTTGCGGGTGAAGTTCTTTTCATCGTCGAACCACTTCCAAATCTCTTCACCGCTCCGTTTATTGAATCCGGTTTCGAATGCACCGGGATTGATGGTCGCGACCTTCACACCGAATTCTTCAAGCTCTGATTTCAAGGTTTGGGCAATCCCTTCCACAGCATGCTTGGTTGCCGTATAGGGACCGACATAAGGCGTTGCAGAGATCCCGGCCATGGAACTCATGAACACGATTTTCCCGCTGCCTTTCTTCACAAGCTTCTGTGCGGCCAATTGAACCGTTTCCAGGGTGGCGAACACATTCACTTCAAAGAGGGCCCGAAAACGATCCATCGGCACTTCCCCGAGTGGTCCCCCTTCATTGATGGCCGCATTGGCTACGAAGACATCGAACTCATACTTCGATATTTGCTCGCGATCTCTTGGATTCGTTATATCAAGCTTAAATACCTCCATATTCAATCCTTGTTCCTCCGCTTCTCTCATTAGATCGGTCTTTTGAGAGGTAAGCTCTGTCGTCGCAATGACACGGTGGCCCTTTTTTGCAAGACCAAGTGATGCTCCCTTGGCGAGACCGCTTCCCGCGCCAGTGATGAAAATTGTTTTACCCATTCTGTTTCCTCCTTGGCAATCCAGTATAATATCTTCTTCCCTTTAACAGAATAAGTAAAACTTTTTCAAATCAAAAGGGACCGACTACGGATCGGTCCCTCCATGATAAATTACTTCATCTCGGCAATATACTCTTTCACCACTTCATATACATACCCCTGGTTCGCAGCTGCTGTTTCGGGATTGTACGATCCGCCGTTCGTTTTGTTATTTGACAAAACACGAATACCAAGGAAAGGCACATCATATGCCCCGGCGATTTGTGCCGCGGCTGCTCCTTCCATCTCTTCTACAGACGTACCGTATTTCTCATGAAACCATTGGATGCGATCGACTTCGTTATTCCACACGTCTGCAGAACCGATCGTCCCTTCCACGACTTTCCCTTTTTTGTACATATCCTTTACGGCTTTGGCCGCAGCAAGTAAATCTTCATCTCCATCATAGTAACGAATTTTTTCTGCATCCGGGTCTTCCCCTGCACTACCCTCAGAGGCCATCAGGTCCATCGGTTTCCAGGCAGTCGGTTCGATGCCTTCCTCATCAGCCAGGTTGCCTGTTTTTAAAGAACCGAGATTCACGGTTCTTTCCCCTAATACGATATCAAACACGTCCAGTTCCGGGTCATGGCCTCCGGATGTCCCTTGATTGATGATGGCGATGGGATTATATTTTTCAATGGCTACAGCCGTTGCCGCTGCCGTATTTTCCATTCCTTTTCCTGTCTTTGTCACGATGACCGGATAGTCATCCAACGTTCCTTTATAAAAAACAAACGAGCCGGATGTCTCTTCTTTCACATGTTCAAGTTTCCCGGCAAATTTTTCAGCTTCGATTGGCATAGGACCCTGTATCATGATCGGCTGCTCTTCCTTTTTTTCCTTTGCTTCGGTTTGGGTCGAACTGCATCCGGTGAATACGGATAGTGCAAGTACAGATAGTGCTGTAAATGAGACCAACTTCTTTTTCATTTGAATCTCTCCCTTTTCTAGTTGATTGAGTCCCTCTGTCTGTTTAGGTCAAAAGAAAAAGACCTGGATTGGTAGAGTGATTCCTACATTCCAGACCTCCCGAAGTCAAAGTACGGGTAAACGACAAACATGCCGAAAAACCGAACACCTTAACTCGTAGTCTAGTTCTTATAATGGGAACCAGGTAGAAACGCTCAGACCGTATTACCGAGGATATACGAGTAACGCTATGTAATTGTGTTACGGTGTTACTATAACAAAACCTATTAGTAAATTCAACAAAAATACGAATTTTATTTAAATAAACAGTTTTAATGTTCGTGTTTTATAGAATCTCTTTCTTTCGCAGGGTAAGCGGATAATTTGAAATCCAAAGACAGAATACTATAATAAAAGAAAAATGATGAGGTGTAGAATATGAAAATCGGACTTATTGGATTAGGTGATATTGCGAAAAAAGCCTACCTGCCTGTTCTTTCAGAAAAAGAAGGTATCGAGCTCGTGCTTTGTACCAGAAACGAAGAAACCCTACATAAACTGGCTGACCAATATCGAATCGAACACCGGGTTCGACATGTGGAAGAATTGATTGCGGAGAATATCGACGCAGCCTTCGTGAGCACGGCCACAGACGCCCACTTTGAGATAACGGAAAAGCTCCTTGAGAATGATGTTCATGTGTACATAGACAAACCGATTTCACTGAACTTACATGAAACCGAACGGATCATTCAACTCGCGAAAGACAGCGGTAAGATTGCCATGGTTGGATTCAACCGACGGTTCATTCCGAAGGTGAAAGAACTTAAAGAGCATGGAAAACCGAGCTTCCTATTGATGCAGAAAAATAGATTTGCGGCACCGGACGAGCCAAGAAGATTCGTCGTCGAAGATTTCATTCATGTCGTAGACACTCTCCGCTTCCTGATGGTTTCAGAGGTGAAGGATGTAAAGGTTCAGTTCCTAAAAAAAGGAGACATCCTTCATCATCTCATCATCCAGCTGATCGGTGAAGACTGTACAGCTGTCGGGATCATGAACCGTGATGGCGGTGTAACGGAAGAAATCATCGAATACTCTGCGGGTCATCACAAATATGTCGTCAACAGCCTTGTGGAGACAACCCATTATCACAACAAGCAAAAGAGCATTTCTTCCTTTGGAGACTGGGAGCCGACACTTTACAAACGAGGGTTCTATGACTTGGTCGAACACTTTATACATTGTGTAGAACACGGAAAGAATCCAGATCCATCCATCGAGGACTCTCTGGTCACCCATGAGATCTGTGAACGAATCGTCGGTATGATCCAATAAATAGAAGACGGGGTTGTTTCCCGTTCTTCATTCATTCCCAGAAGACAAAAGCCCGGAAGGAACACACTATCGGTGTCCTACCGGGAACGCGCTTTTGAAGTAGAGGGACGGACCTTCTGGATGGAGGTTCCAATCCACTGTTTCCGTTTCAGAAGAACATCTCGAACTCCCTTTTAGAATGGAGGACAACTCTCTACCTTCAACCAATGTTCAGACTGTTCGACTTCCCCCGCTAATTGAAGAAGCAAATCTTCTCTCCCCTTCGCTGCCATCACCTGTACTCCAATGGGTAGCCCCTCCGAAGTCCGATGTAATGGAAGTGACATGGCTGGCTGTCCTGTTAAGTTTGCCAACTGAGTAAAAGGAGTGCGCATCAGGTTTTTTTGTGCAATTTGATCCACTATCCCCACCCTCTTTAATAGGCTTCCGAGGCCCAACCTGCTCACTGTTCCCATCAATAGTCTTTCAGAGGTGGTAGGCTCCAATTCACCTATCTTGGCTGGTGGGAAGGCCGTTGTAGGTGTCACATACATATCATAGGTTTCATGAAAGCATTCCATTTGAAAGGCTGCTTTATCCCATTCCCTTAGTCCGAGAACAAATTCCTCAGCCGTTGTGGCTCTCCCAAGCATACCCAGAAGCCAAGTTGACGCTTCTACATCGTTCATTGTAGCCTTTCGTCCAAGTGTTTCTTCAAGGGACGTTAGTATGGCCGCTGTTTCGCCAAAATACATGGTTAAATAACTTCTCGCTATTTTCTGTCCATCTACCGGAACTTCTTTTTCTTCCACAATGTGGCCCATTCCTTCCAGCATTTTAGCCGCTTTCAAAACGGCACTTTCACATTCCGGGTGAAGCTTCGTTCCTATTGGGGATTTAGTCGTATAAGCGATTCTTAATTTCTGTCCCAGCGGAGTGTGACATGCCCGAAGATAGTTCCCCTCGAAAGGAGGAGCATAGAATGCTGCCGATTTCTCATGGATTCGTAACTCATCCAGCATGGCTGCGCTATCCCTGACCGACTTTGTCAAGACATGTTCTACAGAAGCACCCTGCCACGCTCTACCATAGGTAGGTCCTACGGGGGTTCGTCCTCTGGTTGGTTTCAAGCCGAATAAGCCGCAATAGGCAGCAGGGATTCGAATCGAACCTCCTCCATCGTTAGCACCGGCGATCGGGACTATTCCGGAGGCAACTGCGGCCGCTGAACCTCCACTCGAACCACCGGGTGTATAAAAAGGATTCCACGGGTTCTTTGTCGCCCCATAATGGGTTGGCTCTGTCACAGCAACCAATGCAAATTCAGGTACATTCGTTTGCCCCAGGATAACCACTCCCGCCTCCTTTAATCTCCTCGTATACTCTGAATCCGCTTTCGCTTGATATGCCTGAAGGGATCTTGAGCCTGCAGTAAGGGGCTCACCCTTGATTTCCTGGGTTATATCTTTCAATAACATCGGTACACCGGCGAAAGCTCCAGTCAGTTCTTTGTCTGCAGTATTTCTCGCCTGTTCATACATTTTGTGAATGACGGCATTTAAAGCTGGATTTTTTGTCTCTATTTGCGTAATGGCTTCTTCTACCAATTCTTTCGGATGAACTTCTTTTTTCTTCACGAGCTCTGCTAATCCTAAACCGTCGTATTCTTTATATCGAAAGCCTTCCACCATGCTCCCCCCTATTAACGATGTATATATGACTTTCTACGTGATGGAAGAATTCACCTTTTTATCCCCTTAATTAGTTCACTAGGGGCAAAACACAGGGTGTAACCTATCCGAATGTTACATCCTTTAAAAAACAGGGAACAACTATACTAAAAAAGGAGAAACCACCATGCCAGAAGGTCCCGAAATCAGAAGAGCCGCCGATACCATTGAGCAAGCTCTTAAAAATAAAACTGTACAGGATATCTATTTTGCCTTCCCCCATTTGAAAGGGTACGAAGACCTGTTAACGGGGGCAATCGTGTCAAGGGTGGATACGAAGGGAAAGGCCATGCTCATCCGCTTTGATAACGGCTACACGATTTACTCCCACAATCAGCTCTATGGAAAATGGTATGTCCGGAAATCCTACAACTATCCAAAAACAAACAGACAGCTCCGCCTTGCTTTGCATAACGACAGGAAATCGGCAATCCTCTACAGTGCATCGGATATTGAAGTCCTCCGTGATGAGGAAGTGCCGGAGCATCCGTTCATTTCAAAGGTGGGACCAGATCTATTAAGCGAAAAGGTAACAGCAGATGATTTAATCGATCAGATGAAGGACAAGCAGTTCCGAAACCGTAAATGGGCGATTCTATTATTGGACCAGGGCTTTGTAGCCGGAATCGGAAATTATTTAAGATCAGAAATTATGTTCACCTCAGGTATCCATCCTTCCCTTCGACCGATTGATTGCCCGCGGGATCAGTTAGAGAAAGCGGCTGAAAGCATCATCCATTTAATGAAGCAATCCTATGAAACGGGAGGGATCACGAATGATCTTGAACTCGCCAACAAGTTGAAATCACAAGGAGTGGAACGTTCCCGTTATCGCCACTGGGTATTCAACCGTGAAGGGGCATCATGCTTCATATGCGGAAGTGAAATCAAGAAGACCGTTGCAGCTTCGAGGAGACTGTACTTTTGTCCGGTTTGTCAAAAATCACCGTAAGAAGAGCCCATTCAAGCTGTTTATGGCTAGAATGGGCTTTCACGTATTACATACACACA
Source organism: Bacillus sp. NTK074B (assembly GCF_017303375.1). GTDB lineage: Bacteria > Bacillota > Bacilli > Bacillales > Bacillaceae_B > Rossellomorea. Next base: position 165,808 of record NZ_JAFKOH010000006.1, read on the forward strand.
ATTGATAATCCTTTATAAGGAACTAAAAAAAGCTCAGAATCAAATGACTCCGAGCTTTTCGTGTAGCGATTATGGAAGTAATAGAATCTTCCCCAGTTTTCCTGAATGTTTAAAATACGTTTGTGCTTCCCCTGCCTTTTCCAGGGGATAGGTCCGATCAATGACCGGCTTGATTTTGCCTTCAGAGATCGCATCAAGCATCCGTTTGAACTCTTCTCTTGTGCCCAGGACCGAGCCATAAAATGTGATGTGCTTTAGATAAAGGCTTCTGAAGTCGAGTTCAGTTATCTGACCACCGGCAGAGCCTGATATGCAGAATTTCCCACCTTTTTTTAATACTTCCAGGGAAGTTGAAAACAATGCGTCTCCGACAACATCCAATACGGAATCCACCGGACCACCATTTACTTCTATTATTTCTTCAGCAAGGGTTGGTGACTTATAGGACAGTACATGAGTGGCACCAAGTTCTTTCACTTTACTTTCCAACTCCAAGTTCCCAACGATCGCGATGACCGTTGAACCGTAAACATTTGAAGCGATTTGTACATTCAATGACCCTACACCTCCATTGGCGCCCGTTACAACGATCGTTTCAGAGGGTTTTGCCTTGATCTGTTCCACCATATGCCAGGCCGTCAAACCGCTGACGGAAAACACAGCACTTTCTTCAAATGTAGACAGAGGCATATCATAACAGAGTTCAGAGGGCCAGACGACATACTCTGCATATCCTCCGTCATATTCGGACCCAATGAAAGACATATCGTCAGAAATATGTTCGCTGCCTTCCTTACCTCTTGAAGTAAAAGGGAAAAGGACAACCGCCTTCCCCACCAACGTTTCTGGAACATCGGCCCCCACTTCTACGATTTCACCTGTGATATCCGATCCTGGAATTCTTGGGAACTGGACTCCTTCAGGACGCCAGCCAGACTTCTCTTCAGTTCCATAAGCGCCTTCTCTCATCCAGATTTCAGTATTGTTGATGGCACATGCCTTTACTTTGACCAGGACTTCACCCTTTTGTGGTGTCGGAACCGCTATCTCCACTACCGAGAGCTTGTCTACATCTCCATATCCCGTCACTTGCACAGCCTTCATTAGTCATCACCTTTCTTCATTTTCGTATCTTCCACTAACACATCACGTTCCGCAATACGTACGATACGGTCGACGGGATGGGACAGGAAGCGTACAATATTCATCCTGTTCCGGTGAGTAAGCGTACGGATTTTTCAACACAGCCAGTAGCCGGTCCATCACGCTGAAATCGTTCTTTTCGACAGCAGCCTGCAATGCTTCTTCCACCCGGTGATTACGTGGAATAACCGAAGGGTTGCTGCTCTTCATCAGCTTCAATGAGTCGTCCTTCGATTCTTCCTGCCTGCCACGTCTTGTATCCCATCGCTCTTTCCAATCGGAAAATTCTGCCGTTTTGAAGACGACTGACTCTTCATTGCCGAGCGCCAGGCTGCGAAACGTATTGGTATAGTCTGCTTGATTTCCCTTCATTACATGCAGTAAATCCTCTGCAAGAGCACGGTCTCCTTCTTCCTTATTAAATAATCCAAGCTTTGCTCTCATACCTTCCAGCCAGTGTGCCTCATAAAGCTTCGGAAATTCAAGGACGGCATCCTGTGCAATCTTAAGGGAGTCTTCCTGTTCATCATGAAGGATCGGCAGCAGGCTCTCGGCAAAACGGGCAAGATTCCAGCCGGCGATCGGCGGTTGATTTACGTAGGCATATCGACCTTGTGTATCTATCGAGCTGAAGACCGTTTTCGGATCATACGTATCCATAAAGGCACAAGGTCCGTAATCGATCGTTTCTCCGCTTATCGTCATATTGTCCGTGTTCATCACCCCGTGGATGAATCCGACCATCTGCCACTTGGAAATGAGGGCAGCCTGACGTTTGATCACTTTCTGCAACAGGTGCAGATAGGGATTCTCTGCCTCCAAACCTTCAGGGTAATGTCGCTTAAGGGCATAGTCGGCAAGGGCACGCAGGTCATCTGCCTCACCGAATCTGGAAGCAAATTGGAACGTTCCGACACGGAGATGACTCGCTGCCACCCTTGTCAGAACCGCACCTTCCTGCTCTGTTTCCCGGTAAATCGGTTCTCCCGTAGTCACCACTGCCAGACTTCGGGTCGTAGGGATCCCGAGTCCATGCATCGCTTCACTGATGATGTGTTCCCGTAGCATGGGACCGAGACCCGCGCGACCATCCCCTCCACGGGAATAGGAAGTGCTCCCACCACCTTTCAACTGGATATCGAACCGCCCACCACTAGGCGTAATCTGTTCCCCGATCAGGACCGCACGCCCGTCCCCCAGCATGTTAAAGTGACCAAATTGATGCCCGGCATAGGCCTGGGCAAGGGGGGCTGCACCCGTTGGGATATCATTGCCGGATAAAACCCCGGCTGAAAGCTTCCTTGCATCCAACCCTAACGATTCCGCCACCTCTCCGTTCAACACCACTAACTGTGGTGAACGCACGGGAGTGGGATTCTGCCGGGTGAAAAACGCCCCTGGAAGGCTGGTAAAACTGTTATCGAGATTCCAACCTGCATTATTTCCCATCGTCTCATCTCCTCCTCTTCGTAAATAAAACAAAAAATCATAGACCCTCTATGATTTTTTGTAAAGTTCTCTGTTCTCTCATTCATTATAGCGCTACTATCCTTTAATGTCCTTTATGACCCCTGCGGAAAACACCCCAATAAGACAGATAAATCACAAGGATCAACCCTAATGAAATGAACAATCCGATCCGATGATTGGCATGGACCATAGCTCCTGAAATCGCGAGAAGAATCAGACCGATGCCAACATAAGAGGTATAAGGATAGCCGAACATCTTGAATTTTCCATTTGACGCATCATAGGAAGGATGTAGCTTGATATGGGACACAAGGATGATCACCCAATTCAGGATCAACATGACCCCTGCGGCTGTGGTGATGTATTCATACACTTCATCGGGCAGAAGGAAGGAGAACAGGATCGATACGCCAAGTCCAACTGCTGTAATCATCAAGGATTTCACTGCCACTCCCCGATCATTTTTTTTCGCAAATCCTTTCGGAGCGTCCCCATCCACTGCAAGAGAAATCATGACATTTGTGATTGAGAAGAGGGCCCCCACCATCGTCGAGAAAGCTGCACTGATGATGATGATGTTGAAGATTGAATCAAGGAACGGGATATGATAAGCCGAGAGTGCCGTAACAAACGGACTTTCCGTTTCATTGATCTTCGTCCATGACACCATGCTCATGACAAAAAACAAAGACAGGACATAGACCGTCACAAGTGAGAAAAGTGTTCCCTTCCCGGCCTTCGGAACGTCTTTTTTCTCCCTTAATTCATTGGACGCAATCCCCAGGACCGCAATTCCCCCAAAGGAGAAGAATACAAATATCAAGGCAGCCCACGTCCCTTTGATCCCCTCTGGCATAAAAGGAGAAATGCCTGCGTTCTTAGCGGATTCAAGCTCGGACGGCGTAATGATATGAAATAATAGCAGAGCACCGAACACAATAAAAATCAGCAATGTGGATAATTTTATCACAGCAAAAACCGATTCGATCCTCCCAAAGTTACTTGCACCCAAAAGGTTAATGGCAAACCCAAATGCAGCATAGATGACGGAAAAGATCCATAGCGGAATCTGCGGAAACCAAAATTGGGTGAATGTTGATAATGCCACAATTTCACTGGACATGATCAGAATGCCGGAAATCCAGTACATCCATCCGGAGATAAATCCGAACGAATGGCCAAACGCTTTCTTGGCGTAGATGCGAAATGTCCCTTTTTGAGGATCATTCGTAATCATTTCTGCCAGGGCACTGAACACAAAATAAGCTGTCACCCCTGCGATGACATAATCGATCAGGATGGAAGGTCCCGCCGTCTTAATTGATAACCCTGTCCCAAGGAAAAACCCAGCCCCAATGACGGATCCGATGCCGATCAGGGAAAGCTGCCACCAGCTTAGCTTTGTTCCCTTTCGTTTCTTGCGCTTCTTGTGTTGATGATGAGCAACCGTCTGAGTCAATAAATGCTCGTCTTTCATTCCATCACCCTTTCGTATGATTCACATACTCATAGGATTTTCATCGACTCGGTTAACTATTCAAACTGCCACTTCCACAGAATTAACATTATTGTAAAAATTAAAATTATTTTGAAATTTTCGTAATGTGCCGTTATACTAATTCTAAAAGAGGTTGGAGGTGGTTCTACTGAGGAGACTTCAATTTATCGGTCTTCCCATGCAATTTGTTCTCACGTGTATCGGGTTATTCCTTTTCAGCGGAGCGGGTTCGTTGCTCGATTACGATGAAGAATTGGTGATCATGCTTGGAAAGTATCTTCAAACACTGCAGGAAATGGGACGAGAACTGCTGAATCCCAGTTCCATCATTATCAGAATAGGCGATCCCATGGACTTCAAAAGTTATCCGATTTACCCGATATTCTTCCAACTATTCGGTTATTCGTTTTCTCTCTTATTACTTTCTTTCTCCCTGGCTGCCATCGCATCTTCTCTCGTGAGCTACTTGTTTATGTTTCTGCCAAGGAAAGTATATCGTATATGCTTTCGCCTGCTGGATTCCCTGGACTCACTGCCGGATGTCATGATCATCGTATTCATCCAGCTGTTCATTGTCTGGTTTTTCAAAAAGACCGATATTCTGCTGTTTGATATTTATACTCTAGGCGATGAAAAAATTTATCTGCTCCCGATTGTTTGTCTTGCCATCATGCCGATTGCTTTTTTAACAAAGCACTTCTTATTTCAGCTTCGGGAAGAGGAAGAGAAGCCCTATGTAGAGTATTCCTATTCTAAAGGATTTTCGAAGGCTTATACGATATGGGTTCATCTGTTCCGAAATGTATGGGTCCATTTCTATTATCATATTAAGCCTATCTTCCTGCTGATGCTTTCTAATCTGTTGATCATCGAAATCCTATTTAATATCAATGGGTTTATGAATGTGCTTTTGGATATGTCTATTAATACTCCCACTGCGTTTTTTATTGGGATGTTGATGATTTACATACCGTTTTTCATCGTGTTTACATTAGGAGCGGTCATTCTGAAGAAATGGCTCTCAGGAGAGGAGGTTGGTTCATGAGGATTCTCAAATCACTCAGATTTTGGCTGCCACTTGGTTTTCTGTTGGTGATCCTCTCATCAAGCTTTATCGTGCCTTATCTCTTTCCTGATCTCCTTGAGCCGGGTCCTCCGTATTTAAAGGATGATTCCGGAAAGGTGATTGCAGATCCTCCCTATTCCATGGAACAGATGACCCCTCTCGGAAGTGATAAACTTGGGAGGAATTTATTTTTTTTACTGCTTGCAGGAGCGAAATATACACTCTTGTCGGCTATCGTCATTGCGCTTCTACGCATGATCGGCGGTTTCGCATTCGGGATACTGTATGCTTTTCTTCCCGATTGGATAAGACAGATGATCAAGGGAATCGGGGATACATTCAATTTCATTCCCCTTGCCATCATTGCATTCATTCTTCTCACTCCTCTTCAGCTTGCTTTTGAAGCCGGAGAAATGTATTCGTTTCAATTTTTGATCATTCAAGTTGTGGTGATCGCCATTATCGTCATCCCATCACTGGGCATGTATTTGGGGGAGGAAATGAAGGAATATTTGAAGAATGATTTTATTTCTGTCTCCAGACAAATCGGCGCAACCAGATTTCATATCATCAAACAACATCTGCGCCCCCAATTCAGCCGCCATGCCCTGGTCATGTTTTCTGAACAGGTCTCCCAGACCCTGTATCTCCTCATTCAACTGGGGGTGCTTCATATCTGCCTCGGTGGATTGAAAACGGAGGAGTTCGGGATTATGGAGCATATTCCGGAATATTTCTCTTTTACGAATGAGTGGGCGGCCACGATGAGCATCAACATACAAATGGTCTTTCTCCATACATGGCTGGTGATGACACCCCTTGTCTTTTTTGCCGTATCGATCTTCTGCATCAATGAAATCACCAGGGTTTTGAAAGATGTTCTGTTAGAAGAAACGATACCCGTGAGTGAGGGACGGACCTCCTCTGATAAGCCGGCATCTTCTTCAACGCTTGAAGATCCATTTTCATTCAGTAGGACTTCAAAGGAGGAATTTCATTGAGAAATCAGCTGTTCTGCATGTTGTCAGCCTGTCTCATTCTCCTGACGGGATGCCGGGTTGAAATGGCAACGGATCTGCCTCAAAAACCGGCGGCACCATCGGGGGTCAGGATTGACTTATCCGGTACCGTCCTGCTGAATGGAGATGAACTCATCGTCGAAGGAAAGTCCAACCTGCCGGAAGACAGCATCCTGTTTGCCGGGCTCAAGGACTATGGAGATTTCGAATCATACGCGAGGGTCATTAACTGGCAGGGGGAAGAAAGTGAAGAATACGTCACAGAGAGTACCAGTGTGGTGGACGAAAAAGGAAATTTCCAGATCAAAGTGGACAGGGTCGACCCGGATTCGCGCTACAAGCTGGAGGTCCTTTTTAACCCTGCCATCCAAAAATCCAAAGTTCAGGAAATTTACGGATTCTGGGGGGAAGACATTGCCCCGAACATCGGCTACCTCGACTTCGAATACAACGAAAACACCGTCTCCGGAATGATTCTCGTCGCCCCTATCGTAAGCATCACCGACCCCAACGGAGACGGCGTCATATGGAACCTGACCAACATACCGAATAAATCCAGGGCTGTGAAGTGAGGGACGGGTCTCACTTCTTACAATGAATCCGTGTTGGATCGTGAATCAGAGGTCCGTCCCTCCCCATAATCAAAAAACACCTGATCCTCATAGGAGTCAGGTGTTTTCTTTAGGGGACAAGCGCTATGCTGTCCAGCTTATGCATTCAATGTGAGTGTCGCGACACATTCTACGTGCACTGTATGGGGGAATAGATCAACGGGCTGCACGGCATCCAGCGTATAACCGAATGGTTCGAGCTCTTTGATATCCGTTGCGAATGTATCCGGGTTACATGAAACGTACACGATGCGCTCCGGTTTCGCACGACCGATCCGTCTCATCACTTTGCCACCGGCACCGGAACGCGGAGGATCTAGCATCAACAGCTCCGGATGACCGAAGCTCTCCAGCATCTGGTCAATCCCTTTACGTGCATCCTTTGCAAGGAATGTGGTGTTGGATATTCCGTTATCATTGGCGTTCCGCTTTGCCGATTCAATGGAACTTTCCACAATTTCAATACCGGCGAGCTCCCCTACTCTCCTTGCAAATGGCAGAGAGAACGTCCCGACTCCACAGAAAAGATCAATCATCTTCTCCGTTTCCTTCGGCTGTCCCATTTCGATCGCCAGATCCACAAGTTTCTGTGCCTGAGTCGGATTCGTTTGGAAGAACGTATCGAACCACAGGCGGAACTGATAACCATCCATCTCGTCGTATATGAAATCACGGCCTGCTAACAGGTGAATTTCCTCTGCCTGAGTACGGTCAGCCCATGCCGTGTTTTCAAGCCATAATAGACTCTTCACATGGGGAAACTTCTCTTCAACACGTTTGATTAGATCCTCCACCGCATTTGGGTGGGCATTTGGGGCTTCTGTAGCGAACACGGCAAGCATCAATTCGCCTGTTGCAAACGATTGGCGGACCATTAAATGGCGTAACAGTCCTTCATGCTTATCCTTGTCATACCCCTCTAAGTCATGATCCTTTGCCCAATCGGCCACTTCCATTGTCGCTTCGACCATTTCTTCACTTGCGATCAGACATGTTTCAAGGGAAATGACTTTACGGAAATTCCCCTGTTCATGCAGGCCAAGCTCTCCTTCAGGTGAAAACGTAAACTCCATTTTATTACGGTAACGCCATGGATTGTCCATACCCATTGTGTCGCGGACAAGGGCGGGATCAAAGCCCTGCCCTATTAAAGCCTCTTTCACATGATCGGTCTTGTGCTTCAGCTGACCTTCGTAATCCCAGTGCTGCCAAACACAGCCTCCGCATCGCTCAAAATGCGGGCAGGGCGGTGCAATGCGCTCGGGATTCGCTTCCAGGATTTCATCGGCCATCGCTTTCCGTCTTCTGCGATCCGGCTGATCCACCGTCACTTTCACCTTTTCCCCCATAAGGGTCTGAGGGATCGTGAGTCTCAGCTTCTTCGGATTCCCGAGCTCATTCTCACGCCAGATCACGGCCTGTCCCGATCCTTTCTGATCTAATTCTTCTATTGTAGCAACCATTGTTTCTGGTTTGATATTCGACAATTTCTACGTCCTCCTTCAAAAAGCTCTCTAACTCTATACTTTATTAAAAAAGGAGGCGAAATGCAACAGGGATATGGCTACGGGGTCGCATCAAAGGAGCCATGGTTACCCGCTTCCCACCACCTTCACATATTTCAGAGATGCTGTCACATAAAACACATATCCCCTGGAGTTTTTGACCTCATACATGTCAGCCCCTTCCACCTTTAATGTCCGTACAATCGTCGGAAAACCGTATCCGTACTTCAGGATTCCTACACGGTAAGTATCATCAAAGGTCGGCCTGCTGTAAAAATCAAGTCCTTCCGCCCCTCTGTATATACTCTCGACACGCTTACCGACGACATCCCCACTGCCCGGCACGTCTGAAATGGGAGTGGTTCCCCCATTACCCGGGTTCCCAGCAGCCACATAAGGCACTCCGAAGAAATCACATACCCCAAGCGCCTGCTCCCTTGCCGTTTCCCGTTGAAAATCCTCGTTGATCATGAGCAGCGCTTCCCTCTCATTATCCATAAATCCATTCTCCACAAGGACAGCCGGTCCATTGAACTCCCTCGTCATATGAAGATTCTGTTCAATGATTCCCCGGTACACTTGCTTCGTTCCTTGTTTCAAGTACTTCGCGATATGTTCAGCCAGTCTCCTGTCCGCACTATCATTGTAATAAACGTGAATCGAATGCCCTTCAGGATCATTACCTGAACCATCAAACTTCCCGTCGAAGGCGTTAAAGTGATTGGAAATCAATGCATCGGCCCCAAAGGAATTCGCTGCATCTGTCCGGGTCTTCAGGGGTGTGTCTGCATCAGTAGGAGCCGTCAACAGCGTCCGATATCCGCACCTCTCCAATTCCATCTTCAAAAAGATGGTCACTCTCTCATTGAACTCATTTTCCCTGATCTTCCTGCCAATCGACGGAATATAAGGCGTCCGTTTACCAGCTGTCCCAAGTCCATGACCATCATCCAACGCAATTAAATAATCTCCAGCATTCCCCATATTTTACATCCTCCTTTCACCAGTTAGATATTCACAGCTTGGGCAAATGGTCACGGCTAGAGAAAAAGAGCTGGAAAAAGATAAAAAAAGTGCCTGCCACCCACGGCTCAAGAACCGGGAGGCAGGCACACAATCTATTTATCTATTAAATCGAAAAGACTGAGCAGTTTTGCATACCAGAACATATCAGGATTATCTTCAAACCCTTTCTAAAAAGTGGCTACTTGATGAATTCCGAGCTTTTTGATTACTTCAGTATTTTCACTCACATAAAGTCCGATATCATCCGGAAAGTGGGAATCCGATGAAGTGGTAAACCTCACACCGGCTTCAGCCAGCACTTTCAAAAAGCTCGGACTCGGGCACATTTCTTTAATCGGATAACGGTAAAACAAACCAGCGTTCACTTCTGTGGCTGTATTGGTTTCTACCAGTGCACGCGCGATTTTTTGGTAACTGTGCAGAAGTTTATCCTCCTTCGGTCTGAAGTTGAAGACTTTCAGATTATCGAGGTGAGCGACAAAATCAAATAAGCCGCTGCGGATGGCCTCCTCCACAATTTGGAAGAAGCGTCCGTACAACTCTTCCAGATCATATCGCTCAAATTGATCGATGGCTTCAGGATTATCAAATCCCCATCCGTCAACGAAATGGACCGAACCGATGACATAATCCCAATTATGCCCTGATAACAGCTCTTTCAGTCTGTCATGTGAACCCGGGAAGAAGTCTGCCTCCATTCCAAGCTTCAGCTGGATGCCGTGATCCGCCCACTTAGCTTTCTGACTTTCGATGAATCCTACAAAGTCATCCATGTTTTCGGTCATCACCTGCTTCAACCACCGATGCTGCTTTCTTCCCAAGTCGGTTTCGCTGATGTCCATATGATTTTCAAAATAGTCCCTCGTCTCATTGAAACGGTATAAATGATCGACGATTCCGACTTCACTCAGGTTTCTTTCTTTAGCTTTTTGCAAGTACAGATCGAGCCACTCGGGTGAATAGGGTCCTTTTTCTAACCTTTCCCTCAAAGCATTGTGGCTGGACCTGATCCAGTCGCGTTGATGCACTCCTTCTTGGATCGGATAAAAATGCTGAAGTGCGCGGCTCGTACGTTCAAGCCAGCGAAATGAATAGGGGCCTTCTTCCAGATGTACGTGGTAATCGACTGTCATGAGGTCTCCTCCTTATGGCGAAATCCATTTTTTAAATCTACGATGTTTATTTTTTTGCCACTCCCTCGGCATCGGGGCATCACAGACCACATAGTCCAGATCCTCAACGGAACCAATCCGGCAAAAAGAGGTAGAGTTCAATTTGGAGGAATCGATTAGAAGATAAATCTCCCTCCCCTGCTTCATGACGGTTTCAGAAACGAGGGATTCTTCCAGATCATAGTCGAAGATGTCTGTCATGGTGACTCCTCCGCAAGACAGGAATACTTTGTCAAATTGAAAATGCCGGAGCATTTGGATGGTCAATGCCCCTGCCACCGATTTCTGTTGAGGATTGCTCATCCCGCCAAGCATCACAAGCTTTCCATCAAAAATCTTTGCTTCGAGGCTCTTATTGATGATTTCCGCTGCAGCGAGCGAATTGGTGACGATCGTCAGACGCTGAAGCCCGGCGAGGGCATGGGCAAGTTGATAGGTGGTGGTCCCCACGTCCAACATGATCGTATCCCCGTCCTGTACATACCGGGAAGCAAGTTTTCCGATCGTCCGTTTTTCCTCCAGCCGGACATTCATCTTTTGCCGGAACAATGGTTCTTGCACGGGTGTTACGTATTTCACCGCTCCTCCATGGACACGGGTGAGACGTTTTTCTTTTTCGAGAAACGCCAGATCTTTTCGAATGGTTTCAGGCGTCACACCCATTTTTTCTGCTAATTGGGTAACGTATATCTTCTCATCCTCTTGAAGGATGTCTTCTATTAATTTGTGCCGGTCCGCTGCAAATGCACTCATGTCAGTGGAATCACGTCCTCTTTTTGGATATATAGCATGACTTCACCATCAGGCGTCAGTCCCGTCTCTCTTTGCTGCAGCAAGTCCGCAGAGATTGTCACAGAGCTCGACTCTAACGTATAGCGTACGATGCTTCCTAATACAGCGATGTCTTTCACTACAGCTTTTATGGCAAAAGAATCGCCCGGTTCTGTTCTCTGAAACGCTTCAGGCCGGATGGCATATAGCCTGCTGTCAGGAATGGTTGCCGGACCCAGTAGGGCATCGAGCTCACCTGCCTCGAGGACATTGTAATGACCAATGAACCTGGCGGCAAATTCCGTAGACGGATTCATATAGATATCATCAGGATGTCCACTTTGAACCATTTCACCTTTGTTCAGCAAGACAATTCGATCACTGACCACCATGGCTTCTTCCTGATCGTGAGTCACAAGGATCATCGTGATCCCAAGTCTTTGCTGAATCGATCGTAACAGCTTTTGTAGATTCTTTCGGATTTGAGCATCAAGTGCACTTAGTGGTTCATCCAACAGAAGAACTTTCGGCTCAACGACAACACTTCTTGCCAAAGCGACTCTCTGCTGCTGACCGCCGGATAATTCATGTGGAAGAGCCTTTTCTTTCCCTGTCAGTCCTACCAGTTCAATGATATTCATCACTTTTTCATGTATTTTGCCCTTCTCCATTTTCTTCATTTTCAATCCGAAGGCGACATTTTCATACACATTCATATTGGGAAACAGTGCATAGGATTGAAACACCATTCCCACTCCTCTGTCCTTTGGCGAGACATGGGTCACATCTCTTCCATCGATTAGAATAGAGCCCTGTTCCGGAGTGACAAGACCTGCAATCATCCTAAGGAGAGTACTTTTTCCGCAACCGCTTGGGCCCAGGAATGTCACAAGTTCCCCTTTCTCGATTTCGAGGTTCATATTCTGAATGACCGTCTGGCCTTCAAAGGATTTTCGGATGTGATTCAATGTGATAAAGCTCATGTTAGAACGACTCCTTTTTACGCTGGGCAAATTTCACAACCAAGCTTGATAGGACACTGATGAATACGAAATAACACACGACGATGGCACTGGAGAAATGACCACTTTTCTTTAGTTGCTCATACAAGTAAATTTGTACCGTTTCATAACTGCCACCGACCAATAAGTTAGCCAGGACGAATTCCCCGAACAGAATCGAAAATGAAAGGAGGGCCGACACCAGGATGCCCGTCATGATATTGGGTACGATGATTTTCCTGAAGGCCGATATTTTAGATGCCCCCAGCAGTTCAGCCGATTCCATCAGTGATACGGCATGAATGTTTCTGAGACTATTTCGGGTACCCTGATACATATACGGCATGATCCCGATGAAATACGCACCGACCGTCACCAGTACCATGGGAACGCCGACTTTCGAATAGGCCCGTAGCAGCCCTACTGCCATAATGACTCCCGGCATGGCATAGGTGAGGAGCACAATCGCCTGCAGCCCCTTTTCCAAACGAGGCGCATAGACCACTATGGCAAATATCGCAGGTACCATGAAGAGAGCTGAAAGAACGGTTGCCCCTCCTGAAAGCACAAGGGAACGGATGACTGCTGACGTAAATGCTCCATCACTGAATAGCTCCGCATACCACTTAAACGTGATTCCTTCCGGCAAAACCGTTTGATTCCATTTCGTTGATACCGAATATAAAAACGTGGCTAAAAGCGGAATGATGAGATAAGCAAACACAATGACCAAGGGAACGAACGAAACCCGACTCTTCTTCATCCGACATCCCTCCTTACCTTTCGTGTGAGCCATTCATTGATCAGCATCGAGACAATCAGCGTTACTCCCAGTAACACGGCAAGTGCGCTTCCAAGTTCAGGCTGGGCAAAGATATCACCTGAAATCAGGGCTCCGATTCTGATCGTGGCCAAGTTATAGGTGCTTCCTGTGAGTGCATAGGCCGAAGCATATGCACCCATGGAATTCGCGAATAAAATGCTCGATGTACCCGCGACGCTCGGTAAAAGGATCGGAACCCCAATGCGTTTCCAGAACACAAGCGGGGACGCGCCGAGAAGATAAGCCGATTCCCTCCACTGCTCCTTGATGCCATGGAATGCCGGAAACATAAGCATGACAGCCAAGGGTAATTGAAAGTAAATATAAATGAGTATGAGACCAGTCCAGGAATACAGATTAAAGTGATTCAGTAGCGCAACATCGAGTTTTTCCGCTAAAATCGTGAACACACCGCTATTTCCCAATAGGACGATAAATGCAAAGGATAATGGGATTCCGGCGAAGTTCGACGTCAAATTTGCCAGTACGAGAATCCGGTCCTGAGTCTTTTTGTGAAAAAAGGTAATGGCGTATGAAGCAAAAAGCGCAAGGATCATCGCCACGACGGTAGACGAAATCGAAATGATGATACTATTCTCGAATGATTGATAGTAATAGGGATTCGTAAAGATCTCCATATAGTTAGCCAGGGAAAACGACCCTTCCCCACCTTTTGTAAAACTTGCATGAATCATCGATAGCAATGGAACGATCAAGAATAATAGAATAAAGACCACTAAAGGAACCATTGTAAGAAAAATACCGGATTTCCTCTTTTTCATGAGTATTCACTCCTTTTACGCCATTGTCCCAGCGATCAGGGTCAAGGGACGATGCGCCCCTCACCCTGAGAGGACTACAAACCCTCAGTGAGTCCTGGAATCGTTAATTCCTGCATGGCAGGTGACGGTTGAATGTTTAATAGTTTACATACGAATGGTGCGATTTGAAGCTGCGGGACTTCCTCTTCATAGATTCCTGCTTCTAGTTTCGAACTGATGACAAATAACGGGACTTCCCTGTCTTCCTTCGTCGTTCCTCCATGCTGACCATCCTTGTTCATTCCATGATCGGCAGAGATGATGATCTGGTATCCTTCCTCTATCCAGTCGGGAAGAACCGAAGCAAGCAAGACATCCACGGCGATCACACGATTTCTGTAACCAGCGGAATCTGCCGTATATTTGTGTCCATCATCATCTACATTCATGCTGTGAATATAAAGGAAATCAGGATCGTTTGTTGTTTTCATATAGTTGGCATCAGCAAAAAGATGTGTATCGGGATAGTGATCCTCCCAATAGAAGAACCCGTTTTGAATCGGGCCATTCCCGTCAAGCTTGATGCGATCCGTCATCGGGTTGAAGGGAGCGGAATGGTAGAGCTCACTCACCCAATGATAGCTTGCCGTTGCATTCTTTAATCCTTCCTTACTCGTTAAGTGAAAGATGCTCTCTTCCTTTGACCCACGGACTATTTGATTGGACGTAATTCCATTTTGGTAAGGGGATGTTCCTGTCAACAAGACTTCGTAAAGGGGCCTGGACATGCTCGGCACCTCTGAAATCACCTTAAATCGTGAAGCCTGTCCCTTTTCCACCAAATGATGCAGATACCCCATGTTGTCCACGGCCGTATCAAATCGCAGTCCATCGATCATGATGAAAATCAGCTTGTCGTTAGTTGACATGGACCAACACTTCCTCCTGCCATTTTTGAGGTAGGGATTTTGTTGTCTTTTCCCATGCTACTGCATCCTCAACCGGTCGTACATTCTTATACATACTATCCGGCAGAAGCTTTGCTTTCGCATCTTCAGGTAGTTCCACTTCTTCACGGATCGGTCTTGCATATCCACGGGCAAGGTTTGCCTGTCCTTCATCAGAAAGGATGTATTCACGTGTCAGCATCGCGGCATGTGGATCCTTGGCCTTTTTATTGATGATATTCGCATATCCCGACACGACAGATGAATCAGATGGAATCACAACTTCAAAACGATCTTTATCGATTTGGTCACGATAGTTCAATGCGTTGAAATCCCATACAATCGCGACATCCGTCTCCCCTTTTTCCAGAGACGTCAAGGATGGATCCGTCGTCTGAAGGCGTTTCTGTTTTGCGATTTTTTGGAAGAATTCGATTCCCGGTTCAATATTCTTCTCGTCCCCACCGTTTGCAATTGCGGCTGCGAGGACAGCGAATTGAGCCTGATTGGCTTTCATCACGTCACCTACATCCACCTTATAGTCACCCTTTAAGAGATCACTCCATGAAGAAGGAGGATTCTTCACGTTATTCTTATCGATAATGAAAGCCATGGTTCCGGTATAGCCTACCACCCAGTCTCCATTGTCATCTTTCGCCCAATCGGGGATTTCATCCCAGTGCGTCGGTTTATATGGAAGCGTCAGTTCCTTCTCTTCAGCAAGAGGGCCGAATGCCACACCGACATCCCCTACATCGACATTTCCTGTTTCAAACTTCGCAAGCTCTTCGGCACTCGACATGTCTGTATCTGTATGCTTGATATCATACTTCTCTGTGATATCCTTCCACGTCTGTCCCCAGTTCGCCCATGAATCGGGCATTCCAACTGAGTTCACTTCCCCTTCTTCTTTTGCCTTCTTTTCTATTTGGTCCAATGATAGATTACTAGTATCAATTTTGCTTCCTTCTGCGCTATCGTTCCTGAACAGCCCGCCATAAGGAAAGCGGAAGTCACCCCTACAGTCAATACCTTCAACAATGCATTCTTCTTCATGGATGTCTCCTCCTATTTTTGAATCATTTTTGTTTCCTTTTGTTTCACACACTCATCATAAAAAATCAAAGTAAACAAGAGATTAACCAAACGTAAAACTATTTTGAAATAATGTTAAGGAAGTGTTAAGAGAAAAAATGAAGCCGTCGGAAAGGGATTCTATGGGGATGTTCAGTGAAGAATGAACGGATTTTAGTTATTTAGAACCAATTTTACATATTGTAAATGAGCTGTAAATGCGAAGTGTTGATAAGGGAAAAATCCTTGTCAACACTGTGATCACTCTATGAAATCTGTTCATCCGTCCTATAGAAATTTTGGCAGGACAGTAGCATTGGTTGACGATTTTCACTACCTGAGAACTATAAATTTCCAGTAAGTGTATAAAATATTTCAATAGAAAACTAAACATTACAAATCTTTTCACATTCCATTAATGAAACATTGGTAAACTTTAGAAGAGTCTAAAAGAATAGGAGATGTTGTAAAAATGAACCAAAGAAAAACAAAAATTTTCTCTGTGGCAAGTGTATTAATTCTTGGAGCATCCTCAGTACTCTCATCACCATTTATCTCTGCAGAAGCAGAAGGTCCGTCTGATCCTGCTCCCATCATCATGCCGATCGGGACCGAAACGGGAAAGAAGATTCTATTTGATAATACGCATGGGCAGACGGCGGGGGCTGCTGATTGGGTCATTGATGGCGGTTTCTCTGATTTCGCCAACGCCATTGCCGGCGAAGGCCATTATGTGAAGGAATTACGTAAAAACACTCCCATCACGTTAGAAGATTTGAGTACATATGATGTATTTGTTATCGGCGAAGCCAATATCCCTTACAAGGCTTCTGAACAGGCAGCCATGCTTCAATATGTTCAAAATGGCGGAAGTATCTTCTTCATTGCTGATCATTACAATGCAGACCGAAACAAAAACCGCTTTGATGCTTCAGAGATTTTCAATGGATATCGAAGAGGAGCGTGGGCTGACCCTGCTAAGGGGATGACGGCAGAAGAGGCTTCTTCTACTGCCATGCAGAATGTGAATAGTTCTGATTGGCTCTCTTCCAATTTCGGCGTCCGTTTTCGCTACAATGCAATCGGAAACGTAACAGCCAATGATATTGTCTCTCCTTCACAAGCATTCGGCATTACAAACGGCGTCTCCACCGTTGCCATGCATGCAGGATCCACGCTTGCCGTCACGGACCCGTCGAAGGCAAAAGGGATCGTCTACCTTCCTCAAACGTCTGCCAAATGGTCATATGCTGTGGATCAGGGTATTTATAATGGAGGCGGAAGAGCAGAAGGGCCATTCGTGGCCGTATCAAAAGTGGGATTAGGGAAAGCGGCCTTTATCGGGGACTCTTCTCCGGTCGAGGATTCCACTTCCAAATACGTAAGGGAAGAAACGGGACAGGCGAAGACGACTTATGATGGTTTTACGGAACAAAACGATTCCAAACTCCTAGTGAACATGATCAACTGGCTATCAAACCAGGAAAACTATTCGGATTTAACTCAGGTGAGCGGACTTCAATTGGATCAGCCGACCTCTCTGTTAGCCATGGAAGATCCGGCATCTTCAACAGAACCGCAAGCTGAACCTTGGGCTTCACCGGACCCTGGTTACAAATGGTATGATCCCTCTACATTCAAGGCAGGTTCTTACGGTTATATCGGCGGTTCCACAGGTGGCGGCGGTACAACAGCTGAAGAAAGTGTCTTTCTGTCCGAATATGTAGAAGGTTCCGGTTACAATAAGGCTCTTGAGATCTTTAATGGATCATCATCAGCCATTGACTTATCCGAATATTCTCTTGAACTGTCGAATCTTTCAAGCCCCATTCCCTTATCAGGGACCCTTGCAAGCGGAGAGGTGTTTGTCATTGCAAATCCAAACGCCGATGCGTCTATCCTGGCTGTTGCGGATATGCAGAACTCCTCCATTTCATTCAATGGGGATGACGCTGTCACGTTAAAACATAGCACTGCCTCCATCGATCAAATTGGTACTGCCGGTGTGAATGATGGACAGGACGTCACACTCGTTCGTGATTCAAGCGTAACAAAAGGTTCAGCTACGTATTCGTCCAATCAGTGGACTTCTTATCCGTCTGACACTTTTTCGAACTTGGGAAGCCATGCCGGAATCGTCACATATGCCCCGCTGGTAAGTGAAGATTTTGAATCAGGATCAAAAGGAAGCTATACGACCGGTGATGTCACAACTCCAAGCGGAACGTGGACGTTCACGAATGCCCTTTTAGGCAATTTATCGAATGATAAAAAAGTGGGGACTCAATCCGCAAGAATCAAAGCAACCGGATCCATCACCATGAACTTTGATGCTTCTGCTTCCAAGTCAGTCAGCTTTTCCCACGCCCATTTCGGTAGTGACTCAGGCGCTCTGTGGAAGCTGCAGAAATCTACGAATCAAGGGGCAACCTGGTCGGATGTAACGGTTTCTTCTACCAGTGGAAGTACTCTTACTGAAGAGACCATCACGGTTAATTCAAGTTCACCAGTCCGCTTCCGTATTAGCGTAACAGGAACGAGCGGATCAAGATTGAACATTGATGACTTTAAGATTAATCAGTAAAAAAAAGTAAAAACTCAACTTCCGAACAGCTGGATCCGTTCGGGAGTTGAGCTTTTTTATACAAAAAAAGTGCCTGGCCCCATTTAAGGCCAGGCACTTACGATTATTTCCCTTGCAAACGACTGATCCGCTCATCCAAATCAGGGTGAGTCGAGAACATCGCTGATTTACGTCGTCCATTAATCTTCAATGTAGAGATGGCTGTATCATCTTCACCCTTCATACGACTTGAGTAAGCTTTCAGCATTTGAAGGGCATGAACCATTTTATCTTTACCGGCCAGGTCCGCTCCGCCTCTATCAGCATGGTACTCACGATGACGGGAATAAGCAAAGACCACAAGACTTCCCAGGATCGAGAAGACAATCTGGAAAACAATCACGGCAATGAAGTGTACAATCGGTGCCATTTCTTCCCTTGCAAAGCGTGATGCAATCCACGCAGCAATACGCGCCAGGAAGACAACGAATGTATTGACTACACCCTGCAGCAATGTCATCGTCACCATATCCCCGTTCGCAACGTGGGCCACTTCATGGGCAATGACGCCTTCAACCGCATCATCATCCATTTCACGAAGCAATCCAGTCGAAACGGCAACAAGTGAGCGTTTCTTGGAAGGACCTGTGGCGAATGCATTTACTTCAGGAGATTGATAAATTCCTACTTCCGGCATATGCACAAGTCCTGCCGCTCTTGAAAGACGGTGGACTTTCTCCACAACCGCACGTTCTTCAGTTGATAAAGCCCCATCCGGGTTCAACACCTGGACACCCATCATCCGCTTTGCCATCCATCGTGACATGGCTAAAGAAATGAACGATCCGGAAAAACCGATGATGGCACTGAATACCAACAACGCCCCTAAATCGATTCCGCCTGAAGCAGTGATGTAATTCCCCGCTCCAGTGACGGAAAAAATAATACTAATCGTCAGTAATACTAAAACGTTCGTTAACAGGAAGTAAAATATACGTTTTCCCATCTTTTTCCTCACTCCTATTTCAAGTTCATATGAACCTGTATCTAAATATATTATAATTCCTTTTAGAATGAAATACAAGCAAAAGATGAAATTGACGAGGCTCTGACGAACCAGTAGTATAGAAGAAGATATTTGCAAAAGAGACGGGGTAATAACGATGAAAACGTTTAAACTGACACGCAAGAATATGGCAGACCTGCTGCTTTCCCTGAACGGCACCACCAGCAGGACCCCATTTCATATACTCCAGGAACTCCAGGATACGTGGACGGATTTACTTAACGAGGATGAACTGCCTCTCATCTTAAAAAAAATACTAAAATCGGCAAAGGGTGAAATCGGCTTCTCCCTCAAAGAGATCGTGTCCCTTGGTAATCTGATTGAATTCACCAACTTTCCCCAAAGTACCGTCCAGAACTGGGTAAAGCGTGATGTGAGAGGATTGATCGGCTCCCCGCAGATCGGAAAAAAATACACCGTCGAACAGGCCGCCATGCTGTTTATCGTCGAAGATCTCAAAGCCACTTTAGATTTTGAATCCATCCGGAAGATCCTGACTCTCGTGTTCAACAATATTGAAGACCGCACTGATGACATAGTCAACCCCACGGATCTTTATTTTGCCTATGCATCCGTCTTTGATCAGATCCATCATCAATCACTTCCTTCGATCAAAACGGCTGACGGTTCCGTCAACGAGCATATTGATGGATTCATTAAGAAAGAATGTCACGCCATGCTTTCAAGCTTCGACGGAATTATCGAAGAGAATCTAAGCAAAGTCCTGAATGTGATGATCGTATCCGTGCTGACGGTTCAGGCCGGGTTTTATCAAGCTGTGACGAAGAAGTATGTAACCGATTCATTATCATAAAGAAATGCCTGTCCCCCATTTAAAAGGGAGACAGGCATTTTTATGATAGTTTTACTGCTTCAACGGTTTTCGAATGCTGCATATGAGTGGTGAACCAGGCGATTCCGCCTGTCACGGCCAAGTAAGCAAAAAGGATCCACAGCTGATGCGCAAGCTGAGTGAAGTCACCCAATGTAATGACTTCCTGGAAGCTGCTTAACGAGTGTGCCATCGGTAAGTTCTCACCGATGATGCGCAATATCGGTGTATTCAAGTCTCTAGGGAACGTCCCTCCACAAGTCGCCAGCTGCAGGACGAGGAAAGTGACGGCAAGAAACTTCCCGACGAATCCGAATACGGTAATCAGCATGAAGATAAAGGTCATGAACGTAAAAGAAACGATGACACTCGATAGAATAAATATCGGTATATTCACGACTTCTAAATGAAACCCAAAGAGAAGAACCGCGTCGACGATGAGTGCCTGAATGGATCCGATGGCAAATACCAATCCCCATTTATTGATGAAATGAGTTGTACCATTCACGCGAAGATCATTGCGTCTGCCGAGTGGCAGGATGTTCGCCGCCATAATCCCCCCTACGTATAATGCCAATGACAAGAAATAGGGTGCGATTCCGGTTCCATAGTTCGGCACCTCAGATACATTGGATTTCACAAGATGCACGGGATCTGAGAACATGGACGATAACTCTTCCGTTGAATGAACAGCGGAGGTTTTTTCTGCAGCATCAGCGAGATTCGTCGATAATTCCCCTGAACCTGCTTCAAGATCTGTCAGTCCATCATTTAAAGGACCAACACCTGAAGAAAGCCTGTCACTTCCGTTTGATAAACGGACGATTCCTTCAGTAAGAGTTGTAAAGCCCTTATTCCATTCGGCAAACCCGGAAGAAAGCGTGGACATACCGGACGCCAGTTCAGATGTTCCGCTGGATGCCTGGTTCAGCTTGTCCGTCAGTTGGGAGAATCCTGCATGTAGCTGACTCTGTCCACCTGCAAGCTGTTCCGTTTGCTGATGAAGTTTTGTTTGCTCACTTTCAAGCTCCGATGTGGAAACTGATAGTTTTTGGGAAAGTTCTTGAAGACGAGTGAATTCAGGATCCTCTTTCGCCTCTGGATGTGTCTCTTCATACGATTGAAGCTGACCCGCAAGTTCTTCCGCCGAATCAGTTGCTTCTGATTGTTGCTGCTGGAGGCGATTCTCTGCACCAGCCAGTTTCTTCGTTTGATCCACCAGTTGTTCAGTGCCCGTATTCATTTTCTCTCCTGCTTGTGACAGGTTATTCATTCCACCGGCTAATTGGACAGAACTTGAATGTAGATGCTGGAGGCCGCTCTCAAGGGAACCTGCTCCGGTTGACAGTTTTTCACTTCCGGCTTGAAGCTTTTCCGAACCTTCTCCCAGTCCGTTGATACCTGCAGCAAGAGTATTCATTCCTGCCTTTTCGTCTGCTATTCCATTGTGAAGTCTGTTCGCTCCGTCACTCGCTTTCGCTAATCCCCTCCCCAGTTCCTCAAACTTGGAAAAAACACCGTCCGCATAGGATTTGGAGATAGTTTCAGACAGCTTGCTTTTCATTTTCTCAGTGGCACTCGAACTGATTTGAGAAGCTACGAAGTTCTTACCAGGGTTGTCCCTATACATGAGTTCGGCAGGCTCGGGATGTTCATCCATTAAGGTGCTTACCTTTTCCGAGAAGTCTTTAGGGATCGTAACGACCATATAGTACGTCCCTTCTTTGAGACCTACTTTGGCTTTTGCAGCGGTAACGAATTTGAAATTCAGATCTTCCGACTTTTTCAATTCCTTTACAAAGTCTTGACCCGCCTCGATCGATTCATCCTCCATCACGGCTCCCTCGTCCTCATTGACAATGGCAACAGGTAATTGCTCAAGCTTTCCGTATGGATTCCAATATCCTGACAGGAATAATCCCGAATAGATTAATGGAACTAAAAGAAGAAATCCGAGGGCAATTCTTCTGTGTTTATGGCTTAACATTGCCTTTAAATCTTGAAATATTAATGCAAATCCTTTCATAACTAACTCCTTTTATAATCATTTACATCCAATGATCATACTTGTATATAATGATAATGTATAATACATAATTAGTTATACATACATAACTTTGAATCTATGAAAGGAGGTTCCCTTATGGAACTACAACAGTTATTCTACTTTCAGACCGTTGCCCGTCTGGAACATATGACCAGGGCTGCAGAGGAACTACGAATTGCCCAGCCTTCCCTCAGCAAGACGATTGCCCGTCTGGAAGAAGATATTGGAGTGCCTTTATTCGAACGACAGCACCGGCAAATCAAACTGAACCGGTTTGGAGCACTGTTCCTTAACCGTGTGGAACGTGTCTTCATGGAGATTAACGAAGGAAAGAGAGAAATTCTGGAGGCCATGAATCTCGAGGAACATACCATACGGATGGCCGTCACCATTCCAAGGGTGCTCCCGGATCTGGTCGGGTCATTTCTGAAGGAGAACCCACACGTCCGCTTTCAGCAATTCGTCCATTCCATGAGTCGGATGAAAGAACAGTTAAAGAATGGGGAAGTGGATTACTGCATCTCTTCCATCCCTCTGAATGATGATGAAGATATTGTATGGGAACCGCTTATGACAGAGGAAATCTTCCTAATCTTACCTCCTGGTCATCGGTTGGACAACAAAAGTGAAATCGATCTGATTGAAGTGAAGGATGAACCGTTCATCAGTATGAATACAGGCTACGGACTGCGTAACCTGACAGACGAACTGTGTTTACAGGCAGGGTTCTCACCCGTGATCTCCTTTGAAGGAGATGAGCCCGGCGTCATCGGAGATCTTGTCAGACAGGGGCTCGGCATCGCCTTCATACCCGCCATCTCCTGGATGAACCGCCGGACACCATTCCCTCACAAAATCCGGATCAACAAGCCAACCTGTGAGCGCACCATCGGACTCGGCTGGTCCAAACGAAGGCACCTCACCAAAACCGCCAAACAATTCCATCCCTTCATGATCAACTACTTCAACCATATTGAGAAGAAGCTGGATCAATTATAAAGGGACGGACCTTCATTTTGGCAAATGAAGGTCCGTCCCTCTTTCATGATGAGTGGCGAGTACCAGATTTCAGAAATTGAATGTCCTAATAAAATAGGCGACCACGTAAAGGATGATAGTTAAAAAGCTGCCCTGGGACTCAAAAAGGGGGGGCACTTTCGTAAATCTCAAGCTTTATGAACCAAATCAAATCGTTCTTTCCCTTCAAAAGAATCGGCCTTTTCTTCATGAACTACCCTATGATCACGTCCCAACGTTTCCATTACCCGTGTAGCCCCAATGAGCATCAACTTCGCCGAAAGGATGGTCAAACTAAAAAACACCACAGGAATGAACGAAATCCACGGATAGGTCGTCCATAGATATTGCCACCAGCCTCCAAGGAGACCAGACCATTCGTAAGTAAGAGAAACAAATACCTGGTTATGGAAGACGTCCTCTTCCAGTACCGCACCACCGATAAAAACCTTTAACACCCCAGGATGCGCAATCAACAACATGATGATCATGAATTCCCGAATGGATATGAGAAGGATCTGGGGCAGAATAAATGGCCGGATATGATTCATGATGTAATGGCGCTTGGTAGCCCCCAACACTTTGGAGCTGTCGATGAATTCCTCTTTCATGATCTTGTCATATTCATTCGAAAATAACGGGGTCAGACTAGGAATCGAGATGATGATGAGAATGACCAGGTAAAAAATCGTTTTATCCCAAAAGTCATAAGGAAAATGATCGGGATTGTCTAAAGGCCCCTCAAGCAGCATCCAATTCAATAATAAGAACGATAGTAAAGTGGGAGGAAAATAATTGGCGGCATCTACTATGTGATCGATGATATTCCTGAACGGCTTGAAATAAAAATGAATCACCAGTCCAAGAACAACCGAAGGCAGCACCCTGCATAACATGATGACAAGAGCCGCTCCTATCGTATACTTCGCACCAACGATGAGGAGAAGAAGGACATTCCGGTTAAAATTATCCGTACCAAGCGGTGGATACTCTAACGGGGAGTATGGAGGGCTAAGAAAATCTCCCTCTTCATTTTTCATAAGGTCCAGCTTCGCCACCTCATCCCCCCAGCCTGCGTAATAAACAAGACTTGCAGCGAACATCCCAAACAGAAAAAGAAAGCCTGTTAAAAATGCAGGTTTCTTCATCAATTTCTTGAACATCAAATCACCACCTTCTGCCCGGTTTTTTTATCAATGATCAGGCGGATCAAGATGAGGAGCAGGAAGACAGGCAGATAAAACAGGATCAAACTGAAACAAATCACATCCATTTGTGAGAAGGATAGGATGAAATGGGTGATCCCATAAATATTGAACAATCTCTCAAATACAATAAGAGATGATAAGAGAAAGAGAGTGATGGACTTGGAGTGATTCAATAAACTGAACGTGATATTTCTCAGGATATGAATAAAGAAAATAAAATGTTTGGACATCCCCCTGCTTTTGATCAGATCGACATAAGGCTTCCCATATTCATCCTTCACCAGCAGATAGGTAGTTCTGAACAACATAATCGTTGGTAAGATGGAAAGTGTCAGGATCGGTATCAGAAACACCTTTTCCTGCGATCCGACAATGGGAAACAACAAGACTCCTGTTTCTTTAAGGATAAAAATGACGGTGTATTGAATGACGATCAAGATAAAGATATCGGGTGTGGACTCGAGCAGATTGGTGGCCCGGATAATCAACGTTGACCAGGCGGCGGGCAGTAAATGTGTGAGGTATGCAAGGAGGATGCCCATCATAATGGATAAAAGAAAAGCACAAATAAAAATCGTAACAGAGTAGAAATACGGCTCCCAGAAAGCAGGGAACATCGGATACGAGTTGTTCACTTCATTCGTGATGGTCATCGCATTGAAATGAAGCAGCGAGCCTGAAATACCCTTAAGGTTCATGAGATATTGTTTCAAGCTGAGTTCCACTCCCTCATTGAACAGACCGATAAGACCTGTCAAAAGGATAATGCCAAACAGAACAAAGACAAATTTTAAAACCATGGAACCGATCGATTTGAGATACATAAATTGATCCTCCCATAATAAAGGTACATGCTTCTTTTAGATTACCATAATAATCCAATCAATCACATAAAAAAAGATGGAACCCATTGGATTCCACCTTTTCTTTCCTATCGATCTTTCCGTACAAGGTCCGCAAATGTCTCCCGCTCGATCACGACCCGGGACTCCCCATCCTGCACAAATACCACAGCAGGCCTTGGGATCCGGTTATAGTTACTCGCCATGGAATAGCCATAAGCACCCGTGCTGAACACAGCCAGGACATCACCGTAATTCGTCGGCGGCAGCATCAGGTCCCAGATCAGCATGTCCCCGGATTCACAGCATTTCCCGGCAATGCTCACAAGCTCCGTGCATTCCTCATTCGGACGGTTGGCAAGCACCGCATGATACTTCGCCTGATACAGTGCCGGACGGATATTATCCGTCATTCCTCCATCGATAGCCACATACGTTCGCACGTCAGGTATGATTTTCTTCGACCCCACTTTGTACAACGTTGTACCTGCCTCTGCCACCATGCTTCGGCCCGGCTCCACCCATACTTCCGGGAGTGGATATTCATTTTTGGCAAAATAGGTTTTGACACTATCCGTAATGCCCTTTACATACGTCGGAATCGGAAGTGGCTGGTCTTCTTGCGTGTAGCGGACACCGAAGCCGCCACCGATATTGAGCACCGGCATCGTCACATCGAACTCGATCCGGATTCGCTGCATGAAATCGGCAAGTACCTTAATCGCCTGATCGAACCCATCCTGTTCGAATATCTGGGAACCAATATGAGAGTGAAGTCCGAGTAATGTAAAATACGGTTTTCTCATGGCCAGTTGAATCGCTGTACTTGCCTGTCCGTTCGAAATGCTAAATCCGAATTTCGAATCTTCCTGTCCCGTTGTGATGTACTCATGGGTATGGGCTTCGATTCCCGGCGTGACCCTGATCAGGATCTGAACCTGCTGCTCATACTCCTTTGCAAGGTCATGCAATAGTTCAAGCTCGAGAAAACTGTCGACGACAAAACAGCCGATCTCAGCTTCAAGAGCCATGAGGAGCTCTTCTTCAGACTTATTGTTTCCATGAAAATGAATGCGCTCTGAAGGAAATCCTGCTTCCAGGGCCGTATATAATTCCCCACCGGACACGACGTCAAGGGAGAGGTTTTCCTGCTCTGCAATTCTCACCATCTCTTTGCAAAGAAATGCTTTACTTGCGTACGCCACCTGAAATTTCAACCCACTATCATTGAACGCATCCCGGAACAATCGGGCGTTCCCACGAATCATCCTCTCATCATAAACCATCAACGGTGTACCATATCTTTCGACCAACTCACCTGTCCCCATCCCACCGATGGTTAAATCTCCTTGAACATTCACATCAACTGTTCTCATATCCTAACTCCTTTAAACTCTCTAAAAACACAAAAAACCGCATGAAGCAGATGCTCATACGGTTACTCATCAAGGTGTTCGAACATATGATGAAGACTAATGTATTAACATCTCTTCAATAGTGCTCCACAACCTTTGCATTGTGACAGTCCAGCATTTCTTCAATGCTGGCCCAACATAAAATAGAATTGGCTATTTTCTGCTTCGGCGATCTGCCTTTCCCAACTTATCCCGGAATCCATTATTCTCAAAGAAGGTACTCTTCATTCTCGCGCCTCTATTATCAGAGAGTGACTGTTTATTTGATTGGAATTACTATATCATTATCTTAAAATGGTTGTCAATTATTTTAGGAGAAGCCCCCTGGAATTGTATCCAAGGGCTACCATCTTACTTCAATTGGATATCGAACGCCTTCATTACTATCGGCTTATCATTTCCGCTTAAAACTTCGAATGGGGCAATCAAAGAATAGTCTCCCACTCTGGTATTATGCTGTAGTTCAAATGTGGATTGATAATGGTGCGTATCTTGACCTACTACCTTCGTTTCATGACTGCGGATCATATGGTCCAACATCTCATCATACTGATTGCTCTGTTCTTTTGAGGGAATTAGTTGTACGAACTGAGCGAAATTGTTTAATATGTCTTGAGGGAATTGATCTTTCGGTAAATGATCAATGGTGAAATCGACTGTCACCTTTCCTTTATCACTTTGGATATCTTGTACTGTCATTTCATAACCAAAGCGAGGACTCTTCATTTTGAATGGAAGAGGTTTGTTCAATGATGTAAAGACATTCTTATCCACCCTCTCCATGTCTGCCTGGACGTGCAGCGAGCGTGCCTTGTCACTGAGCTTACTGGTGAATAGCTCCCGAACCGTCTTTTGCACCTTACCGTTCATCTGTTTCGTTTCCAGGGTTTCTGTTCCGGATTTTGAAAGCCTGTTCCCTAAATCATCAAATACAAGTAACTCAATTGAATCCTTCCAGGACTCCACCGTATACGTGTATTCCAGTGTCGTTGTTGCTTTCCCTTTCATGAGGGAAGTCAATTGCAGCTCATATTTCCCATCAGGTGATTGGGTTCGTGCATCTGTGTGAATCATTTCAGACGGAATCCGCTTTACCGGTACATCAAATGACCATGTACCATTCACATCCGCCATATGGGTGAACGTCAAAGGAAGAGTAAAGTCTTCCGGCAGATCTTTCCCATCCCGGTAAAATTCAATAGAGCCTACGAACTCATCTCCGTCTTTTTTAAGACCTGAACTCCCTGACCCCCATTGCTCCTGATCTTTCCCGTCAAAGAGGTGATAACTGTATTCGCTCACCGGCCGGTTTCTTTCATCCATATGTCTGTCGGAAAGGTTGTCACCCTTCGCCTTGAACGTGACACCGATGACATTCCCATCATAATAGGTGCTTGTGATCGTTACATTAACATCGTTTGAAGCAGCTGCCTGGTTGACCTCGGTAACTTTATCACTGGAATAGAGTTCTTTACCGACTCCGGATCCGACTTCTTCATAGATTTCACCCAGTACGGGAAGCATGGCCAAAGCATTATTCACAGGGGCGAAAAGAAAGCCTGAGACGAGAACCATAGAAGCAGCTGCGGTAGTGAAGGCGGCACTTACCTTGACCGTTCTTCTTCTGCCCTTTATCTTCCTCCCTTTTTGAATGCCTGTTGAAATGCACTTGTACACGTCGTCTTCCGGTACTTCGATTCTATCCATTTCTTCCTCAAACCATTTTCTGTCCATACTGATTCACTCCTTCCAACAGCTTCTTTAACTCTTTTTTCGCCCGATGAAGATACGTCTTGACCGTTCCTTCAGGTGTTTCCATCGTTTTTGAAATGGTCTTGATGGACTGCCCTTGGAAATAAAATAAGATAATGACCGTTTGGTAATGTTGGCTCAGGGAAGCCACGGCCGTAAGCAGGTCAATCCTTCCTTCGACATCCGTCTTCTCTGAAGCAATGGCGTTGTCGAAATATTCATCACCTGTAAGGACCATCCGCTTTTGTTTCTTCAGGATTCCGTATGCCGTATGTATCAGGATTTTGATGAGCCAGGTGCTGAAGTACTCTGGATTCTTCAGGCGCGAAATGGAAATGAAAGCTTTACAAACCGTTTCCTGCACCACGTCGAGTGCATCTTCTTTATTTCTTACATACAGGAATGCCGTTCGGTAAAGCTTCTCGCTTTCTGAGTGGATCAGCTTTTCGAATGCTTGTTCATTCCCTTTGATGGCTTTTTTTACGAGTTTTACATCCATTTGTTAACCTCCTGTCATTCATTAGAGCCGGATGGGGTGGGGAAAAGTTTCAAGGGATTTTTCAGGGGATGTGGAGTCAGATTTCAAAATGACATGTAAATTGACACCCAAATGGATGATAGTAGCAGGAGATTCGTATAAGATACTAGTAATGATGGTATGACATAGAAAAATCCTATTAAAAGTTAGGGGTATCCTTCTCATCCAGTCCTCAATAAAGAGGAGGAGCATCCTGTACGGGGATACTCCTCCTTTTTATTTATTTAAATACCTGCCTTCTCATCCACTGCGTTGCCGCCCATTTATCTCCAACGATAACCGGCGCGCCGCCATGAAGAGTCAAGTCGTTCAATTCCTGATTATCATAAAAATATTCAAAGTAAACAGCCATACCTTTTTGAGGTGAAACTGATAGATTCAGTTTCGGGAAATAGGTTTCGCCGCCTTCCTCTACATCGTTCAGGTACATGACGAGGGTGCTGATCCTCGGATTCTTCACCGGGCGTGCCGAAGCAGAGAAGAAATCGAAGTGAGCCTTATATTCCTGACCCGGTTTATAATTCAGGATTTGCAGCCCTTCCCCGTGCTCGACAGGTATATTCATAATCTGAGAGATCCGTCTTTCGACACGCGTCACAACGTCATGTTCGTTCTCTTCCAGAAATACTGAGCTGCTTGTTCTCAGTTCGTCCACAGAGCGGGTGTTCCC
The DNA here is from genome assembly GCF_017303375.1 of Bacillus sp. NTK074B. Classification (GTDB taxonomy): domain Bacteria; phylum Bacillota; class Bacilli; order Bacillales; family Bacillaceae_B; genus Rossellomorea. The sequence goes on from NZ_JAFKOH010000006.1 coordinate 195,645, forward strand.
AATTTTAGAACGCTCAACCTTGTCAACGGAAAGCTGGATGAGTTCGTCACATTCTCCTTCGCTCAAGACATTGCCAAGAACGACAATCAGTGGCTCCTCCAGTTTCGCGATAATCTGAATCTCTCTGTCTTCCGTCTTGATCTTATTCCCCGTATGGTGAAAAATTGTTTGTTCTTTTAAAGTTACTTCTTTCGTATCCATTGCCAACATCATCAACCTTATATCGTATTTTAAACATTCTGAACATTTTCGTTGATGGAAGCATCAGTGATTCTTCCAATCGAAAGAAAAAACGATTGCAACAATAGGCATAACTGTATTCACTCTTGTTGGATGGTGGTCTCCTCCTGCAAGTCAAAAAGGATAGCTTTGAGCTTCTTTCTTCATTTTACACCTTGAATTTTTGTATATCTATTATTATTGTTAATTATTTTCTCAAAGAGTGATGGTAAATGAAAAAAGCCTGAAGAAAAATGGTTAGACATCACGAACCATTCTTCTTCAGACGAACATGTGAAGAGATAGAATATCAGTATATTTTATTTTTGATTTTTTAAATGATCATAGTCCGTGGCACCCGGAGGCTGTTCAACCCACCCATTCTTAATGAGTAAATTCATTCCATCTTCCGCCAATACACCTATTTCCGTCATCATCCTGAAATACACGGCGGCCATATCCCTCCGTTGACTAACAGCCAGAGCTTCACCATAATATCCAATTGCAGACGAAAGCAGCGTGACTATATGATACAGCATAAGTTTATCAGAAAATGGAGGAGCCAGAGAATCCGTCACCTCGGTTTCAAATGTTCTGGGGACACTTAGATGGTCTTCTTTTAACATGGAGGAAAGTAAATCAAAATGCTTTTGACAAACCTGCCTGCCCCTATCCATGAAATGGCGTACTTCCTTCGATCGTGATACTTGTCTGAACCCTAATTCGAGTACCATCTTGGCCATCGTTTTTTGGAGGTTAAGGTACGTTCCGCTGATCTCTACTGAATTAATGGGCCTGCGATCACCCAGCCAACCTGTTAGAAAGCTTTGTTTTTTTATAAAGTCAACCTGTTGGTGATTGTTTAATACTGGGGCTTTGCTGAGAATTCCTTTCTGTAACAGGATAGTAGTAGATTTTTTATATAAATCCATCGTTTGTGAAGTGCATTCAGTAAAATAGTCCATATAATCTTGTTTAGTAGACGTACCAAGGGCCCCAGTGTATCGGGTCATTCCATGAATAGCCATAATATTGATGTAAACAAGCATAAATGTATCTGTAAATAGTCGTGGGGCATTTACATTAACGTCCTCCTCGGTAAAACCCAAAGGGACGGGGTAATCGTCATTCTTTAAAAAGTGCTTTATACTCTTCAAATGGGACTCTGACAATTCCAATGCCAACGTTAAAACTTCCTTAATCTCTTTATCTTCCACCCAATAAAGGAAATGACGAAGGATACAGCATGATAAACTATCGTTAATGTATTGTGACCATATAACCCCATACTCAGATGCGGATGTTCTCGTCTTATGATTACCATTTCCACTTCTCATTACGTACACCGCCTATAGTAATAGTAGAAATAGTTTATCCATGCTTATTCGATTTTATTAAATCTTTAATTAAACAAATTATGTAGACATGAAAAAGCCAAGGATTTACGACCAATCCTTGGCGTCAGGAAGGCATATATATCTTACACATTTCTTGACCAATGTCCTCTGCACACTTTTGTATCCACTAATTCAAAGGTTGTTCGATAAGGTCTAAAGTCAACGTTTTTATTTACAGCGTATAACTTATAGGGTGCACATAGAAATAAAGCCAACGCTTCATTATGGACGAATCGATCCACTTCTTTCGCCCTTTCAATGAATGCACGCTGATTGGTTTCCCTTGCCATGGCTTGATATACCTTTTCAAATTCAGGGAGAACGGGGCTTGCCCGCAGTACCCCGTCTGCTCCAAGACATTCTCGGTGAAAGAAAGCTGGCGTTCCCTCATAAAAGAAGGCTGAGGGACTGCCAATGAAAAGATCCCAGTTAGGAATAAGTTTTTTTTCTGCAAGGACTCTTCTCCATCTTAGTTCGTCTCGTCCTGAAAGAATATTCAGCTTGATTGAGACACCGAAAGCCTCTTTAAGTTGGGCAGCTATCATGGTTGCAACTGATTGGTAGATTTCCGGTGTGACGATGCGTAATGGTCTTTCGTCAGGCCATTTAACCTCATTGAATAGTTGATTTGCTTTAGAAGGATTATACGAAATTGGCTTGAGCTCTTGAGGAAAGTCCACTGCCCAAGGAGGAGTAAAAGCGGGCACTGCTTCAGCATAGCCATGGAAGGCTTCCCTGATAATCTCCTCTTGGTTGATGGCATAATTAAATGCCAGGCGGAGTCTTCTATCGGAGAATCGGACATCCTCTTGAAATCGATTAAAGATTCCTGTTACGATCCTATCGCCTCCGTTGAAGACCAGTTTGGCGTACTTGGAAGATTGAACCCTGAGGGCATACTCTGGCGAAACCTCAGTGACAATATCTACTTCCCCTTCTCTATCCATACAATAATGTAACGCTTGATTTTGGGTTAGGTCATTTCTAAAGACAATCTTCTTGATTTCCGGTCTCCTCTTGTGATTCCAATAGAGCGGATTGGCTTCAAGTACAATGAAATCGGTTCGGTCTTCTTTCACTGTTAGCCAATTAGAGGTGTACGGATTTTTCTGGATGACGCTTTGGATATTTTCAATCGAGGAATATCCCTCTTTTAAAATGAAGGGTCCCGTGCCCCACGGTCCCGGTGCATCAAGTACTCACCAATGCCCTTCAGCCGTTCCAAGCTTTTTATAACCAAAACCAATGGTTTCCCAAAATGATCGGTTCGGAAAATGATATGCTCTAAGCTTGCCGAGGGCCAACCCTTCTGGAGTAGGAAAATGAAACACGACTGTGTGTGAATCTACCTTCTCTACTGTAGTCCCATCTGGGAAATTAGCCCACGTTCCAGGAGGATGAGGAGAGAGCCATGGTTTAATTTCATCAAACGCTCTTATAACATAGTCAGCGTTAAAAGGTTCGTGGTTATGAAAGAGTACACCTTCCCGCAAATGTAATTGAAGGGTCATCTCATCAAGCCAGTGGAACTTATTGGCAAGTGAGGGAGTGATTCCGCCTTCGTGATTTGCGCGCACAGCCTCCTCCATTGTGTTGAATAAAACATAAAGCCAATTGTATGCAGAATTGTCCACCACATGCAGGCAGCCAGTAGGGATTTCGGAACCCCGCTCTCCTTCTGGATTCATGTTCATATTATTCCCCTTTCTTATCTGAAAGTCCTAATCATCCCTTCATTTTATGCATCAATTCGCGGTTCATACCCCTTTTACAACAAAAAGAAAGGGCCATGCTCCTTGTCCCTTTCTTTCCCATATCGTTTTTTTCGTGAAGTCGGGAGGGAGTCACAACCATTAATCCTGCTCAAGATCCACCGTCGTCCAATCGTTTACATATTTGGTTGTACTGTAGCCTTGGATAACCAGCTGTTTCGGTACAATGTCTTCGTCGGAAGCCTGATTATAAAATTCAATCGTCTGTTTTGTATCAAAATAGCGTGGTTGTTCCTCTTGATCGAAGATAAATTCCTCTGGCTTGTGAAAGTTCCCCTCTTTGTCCATCAGCATGCCGTCTCCCCCGCTTATACCGACAGAGATATTGGCATCCGTTCTTTCATTAAAATCATAGAATCCGTACTGAATATTTTCGTATGTCCGTTCCTTGTTTATATCGTGTGTCACTTCCACATGTGCAGGATTTCCAACCTGAATTTTATCGATGGTAACGTTATTCCCTTGATACTGAAAGGTTTTAGGAATGTCGTTGACAGATCCTAGTTCGATCGTCTTCCGGTCGTCTACAGTAAGATGGACGGAGTCGAACTGAATAGTCACTTCCCCCGGATCATCAAAATAGAGAGTATCAAAGCTTGAAGTAAAGGAATCCCACTCTCGTTGCTCATATGATTCAACATACAAACTTGCACCAAAGATATTTGCTTTTTTCTTTTCTCCATCTACCTTAATGGAGTCAAAATTAATCCTATCAATCCGTTCTTTCTCCCTATCGTTTTGAAGACTATATTGCAGGACGGTTGTAGTGGGAGCGATTGTCAATTGATCCAAACGAACAGGAATCTCTCCTACTTTGACCACCTGATCCAGCTTATGGACCCGGGATTCTTTCTTTTCAAACGGAATCTCGAAGCTCCAATCCCCCTCGGCAAACTTCATCTCCATTCTGCGGTCCATACCCTCTTTGGGATCGTTCGGCACTTGCATAAGCCTTGCCACATTCAGTTTAATGGTTCCCTTGTCAACAGATACCGGCATCAGACTCATCGTTCCTCTATACACATTTTCTTCCTCATTGTGTAGGTCATTCTGATCAATTGGAGGGGAATAATAGTGTGTATTCGAATCCATATCCAAAACGTCACGCTCATTCTCGATGTAGATGCCTTCATATGCATTCATCATATACCGTTCATCTTTTTTTTCATTCTCGACTTCATAAAACACCAGCGTCTGCACCTCATCAGCCACAACACTCTTGATTGTGATCTTCACACCGTCACTCTCCGCCACCAAGTTCAATCTTTCACCCAGGCCTTCCTGGAGAAAGGTGCGTAATTGTTCATCCTCTTCCGTATATGAGTAATACAGCTTCGCAAATCCACCTGTCACAAATCCCGTGATGATAAGGAGTGCGAAAATACCTCCGAAGGAAAGCAGAAGGGATCTTCGCTTCTTCTTCCGTTTCTGTCTGCACTCCTCCCTATCTTTAAGCCTCGATCGCACTCTCTCCATAAGTTCTCCAGGAGCGTGCGCATCTTCTGCCAATCCGTTAAGTGCCAGAGTGACATCCTGGAACGAGGCAAGGTCCTCCTGACACTCCGGGCAATGATAAATATGGATTTCAAATTCGACCTTTTTAGGGCGTTCCATGGATTTCCCTAAATAATCAAGATAATCGTTCTGATAGTCGGCACAGCCTGAAAATTCCGTGCCATACCCCATTTTTCCCCTAAGTTTCCGGATGCCTGAGTATAAGCGGGATTTCACCTCATCAACGGTGATGTCAAGGATTCCGGCGGCTTCCTCCTTGGAACATCCTTTCATATACACCAATGCCACGGCCTCTTTATCTGCTCCCTGAATCTGTTGAAATATGTGAAAGGGATCACCCTCATTTGTACTTGATGAATTCTCTGTCCTCTCCAGACATTCTCCGAAAAAAATGGATGTGGTAGAGTGATCCTTCTTACTTTTTTTCTCCTTCAACATATGGATGATCGTGCGGTAGAATACATTTTCTATTTCCTTTTGATCATCAAGATACACCCGACCCAGGGCATACAAGGAATGCTTCTCTCCTTCAACACGGGTAAGAATCGTTTCCAATTCCCTGTCACTGATCCATTTTTCCGTGACGGTACTGGTTTCTACTTTTGCCATAGCTGTCTCTCCCCCTACCATTTACCTACTAGTAATTATTTCAAAATTCCCAAAAATCCACAATCCTTTTCTATTACTTTCCACGTTGTCTCTGAAATCTGATTGACGAATCTCTTCGGACTCATCTATAATTTTTTACTGAAGTGTCATTTATTAGGATGTGAAAGAGGCGTGGAAATGAAAACAAAAGACAAGTTGATGGATTACGTTCGTTTGCAATCGGATGAGATCATCCGGGAATGGTTGGATTTGCGTGAAGTTGATCCCTTTTCGATTTTCAATGTAAATGAGTCACAAGAGACAGAGGAAAAGCTGATGGAAGAGTCGGGCAGTTTCATTCTATGTATAACAGAAGCCTTGATCCAGAGTGATAAGAGGATTTCCCCAAAATTACTGGATTGGTCGGAAGCGATTGCAAAGGAACGGGTGAATGATGGAACAAGCATCGATAAAGTGCTCGATCAGTTCCAGCTGTTCAGATCCCTCTATTATCAATCTATGAAAACTTGGCTGATGGAGTATGGAGGTCTCCCCCTGAATGAACAATATGAATTGATTGGAACCTATCATTCTATCTTTGATGAAGTGATTAAAACGTTCGTCATTTCCTACAAAACCCATTATGAAAATAGGCTGAAAGACCAAATGGGATTGATCAATGAGTTAAGTTCCCCGATTATCCCGTTGTCTGAAAACATTGCGATCCTCCCCATTGTCGGGGACATTGATACAACCCGGGCCAAATATATTATGGAACATGCCCTCGCGGAATGTGTGCAAAAAGAAATCCATCATTTGGTGGTGGACCTATCAGCCGTTCCCGTCATTGACACCATGGTTGCACAGAAAATCTTCGAACTGATGAACACGCTCACATTGATCGGTGTCCATCCAGTGATCACGGGAATCCGGCCTGCCATCGCTCAAACCGCTGTTCAGCTAGGGATCCCACTCGGTACCCTAAATATCCACTCCACCCTGATTCAGGCTTTAAAGGGGCTTGGATACAGCATCAACACAAGTCAATAACCAAAAGAGGTCAGGACCCAAATTTGGATCCCGACCTCTTTCCTGTTTTATATGCGATCAATTTCACCCAGCTGTGATTGCATATCCAGCTCCACCATTTCTTGTGCTTTCGTAAAGGTAAACACCTCATTGGATACCCATTGATTGTATAATTTAGACAATGCATTCCGGTGATAGACCGTACCCTTCACCTCTGAAAAGAAGTAGATAATCAATAGATTGGTCACATCAGCCGGAAGGGATTTCTTACGCTCGATCCCTTTCAGGGAGAGGATGTCCAAACCTCTCAGGGGACTGCCGATCACGGTTTCAGCCATATGAAAGTGGTCGGCTGTCTTGCATAGTAACACGAGTTCTGGATTCAATTCTTCAAATTTCAAGTGAATTCCCCTTTAACATAGAAAGTGTACATATGTGTTACACTTCGATCTAATCTTAACTATAAGATTCCCTACTATGTAGTATAACAAAAAAGCGATTCAGGTAGACCATTCGGTGTGTTAATTTTTAGTCAACCAAAATTCCATGACTTTCTCTTGTACAGAAGGGTAAATCAGGTTCTTTACCTGTTGTTCCATCAGGTAACATTCTGTAACCCAATCAGGTAGGATGCTATTCTTCTCCTTCCATAGACGGGTTCGCTCCAATGCATCCCTTACCCGCATCTTCACCCATGTATCCGTCATCATGCTGCCTTCATACCCTGGTTCTTCCATCAATAGAGGATGGACGGATCGGCTGTAATAAGGGGTTCCACCATCCATATGGCTCATGTTCCTCACCCATATGACACTTTCATCGGGCAAAAAACCGATGTTCCGCTTCTCTGTGGTCGGCCTTGTGTATTCCTCTAAATAACAGAAACAGCCTGACCACTCCCCGTCGGCCTCATTGGGCAGGATTATTTCTGTTGTGTAAACCGGTTGATCCGTTTGAAAGAGGTTTTGCACCACGCGGTTGATAAAAAAAGGGGTTCTCTGCTCATCCATCTTCGGTGATCCACATTTAAATCCACTGTGATGATAACGGATTATTTTAACGAATTTCATGGTGCCCTCCTTTCAGGGTGAATTCCTCTAAGGGACAACCTCACCAAATTCACTCTATAATGGTGGTAATCCCCTATATAAATTGCTTATAAACTAAGAAAGGATAAAAAAGAAAGAAACGAGGGGTATATGTTAATCCCTCGTTTCTTTCCCTAACCCTTCTCGTTCAATGCACGCTCAAGTGTGGAAGTCACTGAAATATTTTCAAAAGAGATCCCCAGTTGAATCGCCGTTTGAGCAATTTCAGGACGAATCCCTGAAATCGTACTCTTCACTCCGATTAAATTCAGGCTTTCAATGATTTGAAATAACTGGTGGGCAACCATTGTGTCTACCATAATGACTCCGGAAAGATCAATGAAAAGATGGTCAACATTTTTGTCGACACACTCAGCCAGCGTATTCTCAAGAATATACCTGGCCCTTCCCGTGTCGATGTCGCCGATCAAAGGCAGGACTCCCGTTTTTTTATTCAACAAAATGACCGGAGAACTCAACTCTCTGATCATTTCCTGTTGGGCATTCAACCGTCTTTGGGAATACTCAAAATTTTCTTCAGCAAATTTTGAGATGACAAGACTGAAGGTTTTAATGATAATATTTCTTAATGACTCAATTTCATCAATTGAATATTCATTGCCATGCATATGAATAAATTCGTTTAAGATATCTAGATATTGATCCTGGGCCCTAAAAAACTCCCTCAGAATAAAATGTGTAGGGGTTTGCAAATGTTCTTCATCCCTGGCAATTTCTTCGATCCATTGTTCAAAGTTGCACAGTGCATCCTGTTCCACATCTTTAAAAAGATTACAAAACCGTTCGTGAAACGCGTGGTTTTGCTCTTTTAAAGTTTGGATTACCCTAGAATCCTTGGAAGCATAAACTCCAGTAGGATCGCTCTTATCCAATGACGCGTACCAATTCTCTGTCAACTGCCACGTCCGTTCACTCATAAACGTATAAAACTTATCCGATACTTGCATTTTTGACCTACTTTCTTTAAGACGCGATGAATAGATTTGATGACCGTTCTTGTGTAAAGAATTTAACATCTATAAAAGTAATGTACTATGTCCCCGTCATAAAAGAAAGAAAAAAGTTCAGCTGAAAGCTTTTCTAGTTCTGCTTCCATTTCATTAAGGCAAAGGACTTGCCTTTTTAGGAGTTCACTGGAAAGAAAGAATGACCTTTTACATTTTTTCTCAAAAGAAAGCCGTAATCCTTTGACGTTCCCGAGAAAATAGTTTTAACATATAACGTGAACCCGTAATAGGGATCACTTAAACAAAAACATGTAACCCATTTCATGGATGAGCGCTCAACATGAAAGAACTTTAAGAAAGAAGGCGTAACAATTATGTGCGGAATAGCAGGCTGGATAGATTGGACAAGAGACCTGACAAATGAGGGACGGACCTTGAAGAACATGACCGATGCCATTGAACACCGGGGACCGGATGCAGAAGGAAGCTGGCTTCAAGGACATGCGGCACTCGGGCACCGACGACTGATCGTCATCGACCCTGATGGCGGCAAGCAGCCTATGCTTTATCAAAATGAAAAATACACCATTGCACTAACGTATAATGGCGAGCTTTATAACTATCTGGAGCTCCGTAATGAGCTAACGGAAAAGAATCATCAATTTAGAACAAACTCTGATACAGAAGTTCTACTGCACGCATACCTTGAATGGGGTGAAGATTGTGTCCGTCATTTCAACGGCATCTTTGCCTTCGGAATCTGGGATGAGGAAAAAGAAAGGCTCATGCTTGGCCGTGATCATTTGGGGGTAAAACCTTTATTTTATACGATTAAAGGGGACCAGATACTGTTCGGCTCCGAAATTAAAGCCCTACTTTCCCACCCTGACGTTCAAGCAAAAATTGATACAGAAGGGTTATCTGAAGTATTCGGACTCGGACCGATGAAGACACCTGGAAAAGCCATTTTCAAAGATATATATGAAGTTCGCGCCGGTCATTACATGACCGTCACGAAGAATGATCGAAAGACCGTCCAATATTGGAAACTTGAAAGCAAAAAGCATACGGATGATGTCGAAACAACCGTACAAACCATTCGTGGACTGCTTGAAGATACAGTCAAGAGACAACTGATCGCAGATAAGCCCCTTGTATCCATGCTCTCTGGCGGCCTCGATTCAAGTGGACTCACGGCGATTGCAGGGAAGGAGTTCAAGGAGGAAAACAAGGTGCTTCCAACCTACTCCATCGACTTCGTGAATAATGAAGAAAGTTTCAAGGAAGATTTCCTGAGACGGGACCTTGATGAACCATGGGTGAAGCGGGTATCAGAGCATGTCGGAACGGATCATACGTCAATTGTATTTGATGCGGAGAAACTGGTAGATAACCTCCTCACACCTATGCGTGCCAGGGACATGCCGGGAGTCGGCGAAATCGAGACCTCCCTCTACCTTTTATTTAAGGAAATGAAAAAAGATGCGACCGTCGCATTATCTGGGGAATCCGCTGATGAAGTGTTCTCCGGGTATCCGTGGTTCCATCAGCAGGAGTTCCTCGATGCCGATGTGTTCCCGTGGCTCCTGAATATCGGAGGGATCGCCGGTGTCCTGAAAGAAGACTTGAAAGACAAGCTAAACATCAAGAATTACCAAAAGCAGCGCTATCAGGAAGCACTCGCAGAGCTGCCTGTATTAGAAGGCGAAAGCGATGTAGAAGCAAAACAAAGGCGGATGTCGTATATGTTCATCACCCGTTTCCTTCCATTCATGCTTGACCGCAAAGACCGGGCGAGTATGATGACAGGATTTGAAGTACGTGTACCTTTCTGTGACTACCGACTCGTCGAATATCTATGGAATATTCCGTTCGAAATGAAAAATATCGATGACATCGAAAAGGGAATCCTTCGCCGGGCATTCGAGGGATACCTTCCTGATGATGTGCGGAATAGACGGAAGAGTGCCTACCCGAGTACGAAGGATGATGCATATCTCTCAGGAGTCCAGAAGTGGATGAGTTCCATATTGGGTGATCCATCTTCCCCAATTCTTGAGTTGATCGATGTAGAGGCTGTCAGGAAGATTGCAGAAGGAGAAAGCAGCCTTCCTGATTCCAGTGCAAAAGGTTTATTGGATTATTTAATTCAAGTGAACGGCTGGTTGAAAGAGTACAGCATTAAAGTGGCGATATAATCTGGAGGAGCCATGGGGACAGGTCCCCTGGCTCCTTTTTCTGTTCATTGAAGCTGAAGATGAGTCGAATTGTACAAGTATTTATCAATTTCCGGGGAAATAGTTGTAGAAGTATGTCATTTTGTTACCTGTCAGATGAACATCAAGTTTACTTGTATCAAGATTGATTCATTCCTAAGGCTTCCCTCATTATTTTATCTTGCCTACCTCCTTTTGAAATGGAATAATATACCTATACCTATATGTACTCACAGGGAGGAATGACCTATCCGCACGGCAACGGAAATCGAACATTATTTCCACACTACTGGAATCAGCACATTCACCATAAATGAAAGCGAAGACACACTCGTATTCAGTACGAATCTTAATGGGACCTATAATCTATGGGCAATGGATCTACCACATCTGTTCCCTTATCCCTTAACGACCATCAACCAGAATAGCAACCTCATCCATATTCATCAAAATCAAATCGTAGCATCATTCGAGAAGGATGGGGATGAAAATTACCAATTGCATCATTTGCCCTTATCAGGAGGTACCCCTACCCCCTTCCATGAAGAGGAATACGGTTCAACATGTTATCATGCCTGTTTTACAGATCAGGAAATGTATTACTCTACCAATCACGAAAACCCTTTGTTGAATATCTACAAAACGGATTTACAAACGGGCCACACCTCCCTTATCCAACAAGGTAAAATAGCTCCAATTGTCGTGGCCGCTGCCTCGTCGGATGGCTCTTATGTATATACAGAAACCTACTCCAATACCCATACCACTGCCTTCTATCAGACTAGTGATACTAAAGTGGCCCTGGTACCGGATGTTAATACCGCTCATACAATCAAGGGTATTTACTTGACGAAGGAGTTTATTTATTTCACAACCAACTATGGAAGAGAATTTTCATACCTGGCTTCTTTTAACCTTTCAACCTATGACTTCCACCCGCTTTTTACATTAGATAAAGAAGAAATCACATCAATCCAGGTCCATCAACAATCGAATACGATTATCATGACGTCGGAAAAAGGCGTAAGGGATCATCTATATGTCTATGATTTGTCGACGGGTGAGGGAGAGAGAGTCGATACCCCTTGCGATGTCTTCAAAAAAATCAAGGTCACCAATAAAGGCAGCCTCTTTGTGCTGGGAATGTCAGCTGACAAAACGGATACCATTTTCAAAAGAGAAACGAACGGCTGCTGGACACAGGTGACGAATACCAAAGTACTGGGCGTGCTTGAAGGAAACATGATTAAACCTGACATCGTCCACTACGAAACCCAGGATGGCCTGGAAATCGAAGGACTGCTGTACAAACCGGAGAAAGCGAATGGAATCACCATTCTCTGGCCGCATGGGGGACCCCAGAAAGCTGAGCGTATGATCTACAGACCTGTAATTCAGTACCTCGTACAAAGCGGCTATACCCTGTTCGCCCCCAACTTCCGCGGCAGTAAATGCTACGGAGCAACGTTCGAGAAGATGGTGGAGCAAAACTGGGGGGACGGACCGCGACACGACTGTGTGGCTGGGATGGAATGGCTTATACAGGAGGGAATGGCTGAAAAGGGCAAAATCGTCGCGATGGGTGGAAGTTACGGCGGTTATATGAGTCTACTTCTCGCTGGACGACACCCTGAGTATTTCTGTGGGATTGTCGACCTATTTGGCATATCGAATCTATTAACCTTCCTGAAAAATGTTCCGGCAAGTTGGAGAACCCTTATGGATCAACTGGTGGGAAATCCCGAAACAGACTATGAGAAACTTGTAAGAGACTCACCCATTACCTATATCGACCATATGAATTCTCCGATGTTTATCATACATGGTGAGAACGATCCGAGGGTGAAGACGGAGGAGTCGGAGCGAATTGTATATGAATTAAAAAACAAAGGGGTCGCTGTTGAGTATCTCGTGTTTCATGACGAAGGTCACGGTTTTTCTAAGAAGAAGAACGAAATGGTGGCTAACAAAGAAATCCGCAGATTTTTGGATGGGCTGGTGGAGAAAAATCATGAGTACCGCCTGCAAAGATAGAAAGGTCTTTTAAAATGAGTAATATTGGCGTTTCACTTACATATATAACTTCTTCCCTCATATTCATCGCTTTTAGCTTCCCATTACTTTTAGAGAAAATCAAGATGAATACGTATTATGGTATTAGAATATCAAAATCATTCGAATCTGATGAAGCCTGGTATAAGATTAACCGGTACGGGGCCTTGCAGATAATAGTGTGGTCCGTCCCTTTATTTCTAACCGGTATCGTCTTTTTGTTCTTGCCTCCTTTTACGGAGACAACTGAGGTCATTCTGGTTTTTTTACCGTGTATGTGGCTCGTTCCACCTGTTGTACGAACTTTCTATTATGCGAAAGAACTATAATCATTGCATGTATCAAAGGAAATCCGTTCCAATCAATGCCAGATCTTCTTCCTTTTATTTTAGTACATTATTTGATTTTCTCCTTGTTCTGAAACCCGTTTCATACTTTATATTGAAGTAGAAGGTGAGAAATCACATTCATATGATTGGCGTAACGCATGTAATGCGGCGTGACAATCTCTTCCTGAAGTGTTCATATTATATGGACACTTCTTTTCATGTCCACCTTTGCGTAATCCCTCCTGGTATGGAATAATGATTACGATTTGGATGAAATAATCATCCAGAAGTTGGAGGATGAATTGTGATAGTTATCAAAAAATACAGGACACTAATATTATTGGCCTTCCTGGCAGTCTGTGTTTTCGCTTCATTATATTTCGTCAACCACAATCAACGTCTGTATGACCGGCCTATTGCAGAAGTGACGGACTCGACGATCATAGAAACAACAGATATGGAAGATACGACAGGCAATCAAGACAAGGTATACATACAACAGTTGAAAGCCGTAATGAAAAACGGCAAACATAATGGGGAGACGATCCTTTTATCGAATAAATACTCCATGTCCGGTGCCAACGATCAGCGCTATGAACCAGGGAATGAATTATTCGTCACAATCGATGCCGGGGGTAAAAAAGGTAAAGCATTGAATGGGCATATAGAGGATGTGAAGCGGGACAAATACCTTATGATCATGACCTGGGCATTCATCCTTTTCCTGTTGATTGTAGGAAAAAGACAGGGCCTGTTCTCACTGATCACCCTCGCGGTCAATGCATTGATTCTTTCTTACGCATTGGATGTTTACCTAAACTCGGAGAAAGTTGGCCTGCTGCTGGCTTGCAGCGTTGGGGTGATTGCCTTCACCCTCGTCTCCCTTCTATTTGTGAACGGATTCAATGAGAAAACGTATGCAGCGGTGGTGGCAACTCTGATCGGAACGTTCATGACGCTTCTTATCAGCTATGTTGTCATCCGTTTCACCGCTGGGGACGGACTCCGGTATGAGGAAATGCAGTACCTCACCCGCCCTTATCAACTAGTATTCATGGCGGGCATACTCGTCGGATGCCTGGGAGCGGTGATGGATGTAGCCATTACCTTATCTTCCTCGATCTTCGGACTTTACGAAAAAAATCCGGACATTTCGACAAAAGCACTGAGAACGTCAGGCTTTGACATTGGAAAGGATATCATGGGGACGATGACCAACATCCTGTTCTTCGTCTATATCAGTGGCGGCATTCCCATGCTCATCCTTTATTTTAAAAATGCCTCACCGCTCGGTTTCACCCTTTCCATGAATCTTTCCCTTGAAATGACGAGGGCCCTCACAGGAGGCATTGGGATTGTGCTGGCTATCCCAATCGGCATTTATACAGCCATTTTCTTTATTAATAGAAAGAGGGTGAAAGCATGACCGTCCAAGTATGGCTTACCATCATTCTATTCGCACTGATGGTCGCAGTCGGCGGGAAGAAAGGTGCACGTTCCTTTGTGGCCCTATTTCTGAATACTGGGGTGCTGCTGCTCACCATCATCATGATGAATGATCCGGATATGAATCCAATCATCCTGACCTTGATCGCATGTATCTTGATCAGCTGCATTTCCTTGTTTTATATCAGTGAAATCAACATTAAAACCGTTACAGCTTTCATCTCTACGATCCTGACGACCGGCGCCTTGATCTTCTTCATTTTGGAGTTGACCGATGCCGCCATGATTCAGGGTTTCAGTGAGGAAGAAACCGAAGAGATCGGCGCTTTTTCCCTGTATGTCGGAGTGGATTTCGTCAAAATCGGTGCGTCAATGATCATTATGAGTACGATCGGGGCGATCATCGATGTAACCATATCGATTTCCTCCCCCATGAGGGAAATCGCCTACCACAATCCAGATATCAGCCGGAAGGATTTATTCAAATCAGGAGTCAGCCTCGGAAGGGATATCCTGGGGACAAGCGCCAATACATTGTTCTTTGCCTTCTTCGGTGGCTACATGGGACTTCTGATCTGGTTCAAAGATCTTTCCTATTCCATCGGTGACATCGTGAACTCCAAAGTGTTCACCTCTGAAATGATCTTCATCGGCTCTGCCGGACTCGGAGTTGCCCTTGCCATCCCCGTCACCTCTGCCATCACAGCGTATTTTCTGGTTGATGCGAAACTAAGGAATCGTTCGGAGGAACGACCAACGGATTCTTGAACAGGACCAAGACTCGGTCCATTTAAAGGGACGTAATGGATTGAATAGCTTTAATAACCTTTTAACTCATCTCTTCTCACACATCCATATAATTCAAAAGAAATGGATAAACCCGATTCAGAAAAGAGTCGGGTTTATCTATTTATATATAGAAACTAAGAATTATAATCATCGTATTCGAAATAAAATGTTTGAATATTCTATAAATGGTTAGTATAATAGAAAAAAGGTCAAGGAGCTGATTTCATGAAGAAGTATTTGCTTAACTCACCACAGTCTGATGTAAATCACATGGATTCCCTATTTGCAGAAATGATATTGGACGAGGCACTGCTAACATTTCGGAAAGAGCAAATCGCGCAAGGTATTGACCAGGCATTACTCAAACGAAACAGAAAAGAATTCCTGCGGTTGACGGAGGAATTGAAGCAGATTAAGAATGTAGGATAAGAAATGGATTTCTATAAACAAGGACAATTCTTTTGCTGAAAGGCATTGGAATTGTTCTTTTTATTTTTTCAATAAAAAAATCGCATTGGGTAATTCTCTATCCAATGCGTTTGGTCTTCATAAGTCGTGCCAGATAAATGATGCCATACCATAATACCAATAAACTTAAAGAACCCCCTCTTCGATTAAGATTTCTTCAAATATCCTGACAATCTCTTGATCGTAGTGTGTCCCTGCATGTTTCTTCAGCTCTTCTATAGCATGCTTTTTACTAAATGCCTTACGATAGGCCCTATCCTCGGTCATGGCATCGAATGAGTCACTGACAGCAATGATTCGAGCCTCGAGAAGAATGTCCCCTGCTTTCAGGCCACGGGGATAACCGCTTCCGTCGAGTCGTTCATGGTGCTGTTGAATAATGGGAACCAATTCTTTATAGTACGTTTCTTGGATCATTTTCGCTCCGTCTTCGGGATGCTTTTTTATGATTGAAAACTCCTCATCTGTCAGGCGATCCGGCTTATTAAGTATTTCTTCGGGAACATGAATCTTCCCTACATCATGAAGAAGCGAAGCCATGGTAAGATTCTCCAGCTGATCTTTATTTAATTTAAGCTTTTTAGCGATTTTCACGCAGTACTTGGCAACCCTGTCACTATGCATGGAAGTATACCGATCTTTTTGTTCCACTTCTTTTACTGTTCCCATCAAGGTGGACATGTCCTTGCTTAAATGGAAGAAGGTTGGATCTGTCACGGCCCATAATAAGGTCACTTGGGT
This sequence comes from Bacillus sp. NTK074B, assembly GCF_017303375.1. Lineage (GTDB taxonomy): Bacteria > Bacillota > Bacilli > Bacillales > Bacillaceae_B > Rossellomorea. Next base: position 212,262 of record NZ_JAFKOH010000006.1, read on the forward strand.
TAAGGCTGTGAAATGAATCGGTTCTACAAGACCCTGAGCGGAGAAGTAATCCTCTGGTCCAAGCCTTTTTTTCTCACCTTTTAGTTCACATTCCATATCACCAGTAAGGACGTAATAAAACTCGAACCCAGTAGGATTATCGCCCGGGTAGACATAAAATAAGCTTCCTTCATTAATAGTCTGAAGTAAAACCTCAACACCGTCACCTCGGGATAACAGGCTTAATTCAAAATTGTCAACTTCTATTTTCTCTAATGGTTTCCGGCTATTTCCTAACGTGAATCCTTTCATCAGTCTCTCCCCCATGTTTGTGATGAACTTTCAACGATGAATAAAACGAGTTCCGATGAACTCGTTTTATTCTCTTCATATTAAGTTCAGCTGTTTAATAGATGCCAACCACCCGAATCGGATCAATCCACACCCACCTGTCAGCAAAGCGGACGTATTTCCAGCTGCATTCCGCCTTGACACCTTTTTCAGCTGCCTTCGCGATCGTTTCTTGTGACATCTTGAAGGTTTCGTCATATACTTTGTTGACGATTCCATCTAAATCTTCTTTATATTTGTGAGAGACTCCACTCATCTTATCAGATCGTTTGTTTAGTTTTTCTTGTAATTCATCCAATTTCTTGTCTACTTTTTCCTTCTCTTTATCATTGATTGAATTCATTTCCTCAAAGGTTAGTGCCCCAATCTCCTCCTGGATCAATGTGATCTCTTGATTGATTTCTGCCTGTTTTTCAGCGATTCTATTTTCCAACTCCACTAATTTTTCACGGAACTTTTCTCGTTTCTTTTCGTCATGTTCTGCTTTCATCTCTTCTAACTTCTTTTCCTTTTCCCCTTTTAGTTTGACGATTTCTTTTCCTTCTTCCACTTCACGAACTTCATTCAGAAAAGACTCATTTAATTTATCTGCCTCCTCCACCGCTTTACTCACTTTTACATCAATTTCTTGATTGGTTTTCTCGATGGATTCAAGAACCTTATCATAGTCACCTTCGCTGGAAGCCGCCATTACACTGTTTCCAAAACTAAAGTATACCACTACCATCAATATGAACATCATTGCCTTTTTCATATGTATTCCTCCCATTCGTTACCCAAGGTTTTTCGACATCATCCATCAATCTATAAGACTAGTATAAAAGTCCCTGTCACAAATATCAACCATTTTTTTCTGAATAATCTGTCTTATTTTGTCGTAACCAAGCCATATATGCCCCCCTCCCAAGTCCATTGCCACTGGATTGATAAAACCTTTTTCGTAATATGTACTACACTGTTTCACAATACCCCAAAAGACCTACTGACTAACCCTTCTTTTTGACTTTTCACCAATATAAAAGATGCCTACTCAAGTGAGCAGGCATCTATTCGTTTCTTAAGACACATAATCAATCGTTGCTTCTCCAATTTCTGCTTCTCTTCCGAACAAGCGTGAATATACTCCTGATCTGTTCTGTAACAAATCCATATGTTTCCCTTGCTCTACAATCCGCCCATCCTCCAGTACGACAATCTGATCTGCAGAAAGGACCGTTGATAGACGATGAGACACGATGATGATCGTTTGGTTCTTCCCTGCCCGAAGGACGGCCTCATTGATTTTCGTTTCCGTGATGGGATCAAGGGCCGAGCTCGCTTCATCCAGGATCAAAATCGGGGCATCCTTTAACAGCGCCCTCGCCAGGGACAGACGCTGCTTCTGTCCTCCTGAAAGCAGGCTACCCCTTTCACCGACCGGGGTGTTGAGCCCTTCAGGTAACGTGTCAATGAGTTCAGTGAGTCCACTGTCCCCTAATGCTTTCAGAAGTTCTTCATCCGTTGCATCCCGCTTTCCGACCCGCAGGTTGTCAGCGAGTGTTCCGCTCCGGAGCATGACGTCCTGGGTCACAATGGCCATTTGTGAACGTAGCCATGCCGTATCCCATTCACGGATATCCCGGCCATCCACTTCAATCCGTCCGACTCCCGTATCGTAAAGCTTGAATAACAGATCGACAATCGTGGATTTCCCGGATCCACTCGGTCCGACCAGTGCCCACTTCTCTCCGGCACCCACTGTAAAGGACACACCTTTTAACACATTTTCTTCTTTCCCCGGGTAAGCGAACGCTACATCCTGGAGTCGGATGCTTCCACTTGCCCGTTCACCCCGCATGCCTTCAGACACCTCTGCTTCAGACACTTCTTCTGAGAGCAAAGCTTCAGAGCGATCCAGGGCAGGCCCTGTTCTTCTCACGGACAACCAGTTCCTGAGAAGGCGCTGCATTTCATTTGCCGCAATCGTCACAAGACCTCCTGCCGTCAACATCTGCCCACTGGTCAAGCCTTGATTCCAGATTAATAACGTACTGATTAAATAGACTAGTCCAAGGGCAAATCCGTTATAGCTGGCGATCACTACCACCGACTGCATCCTTGCTTTCAATTCTTTGACCGAATGCTTTACGAAGCTGTCCCGGATAGAGATGACGCTGTCCACTTCACTGTCAGACACCCCCATTACCCGCGACAGATGAATGCCTGTCACCGATTCTCTCAACCTTTCAAGATATCTTGATGCTTCTTGACGGGCATCCGCTGAAGCCAACCGGGTCCTTGCTCCTACCATATTAGAAGTCCAATAGAAAATCACACCGAGGACGACGCTAGTAATCATCAGGTAAGGATGAATCCATAACAGCACCAGACTGTATATGAATACTCCCTGCACGCTTGCCATGAAGGTCGAGCCTTCCCAGGCAAGGAAATTATGAAGGGTATCCGGATCATCGGACACCCTGGCGAGCATCTCCCCTGTGGAATTGTGATGATAAAACGAATAGGGAACAACCTGCAAATGACGGAACAGACGCAGCTTCTGCCAGTTCGTCACGGTCTTCGCAGTCTGATGACAGAAGTATTCGTCGATGACCATCATGACCAAATCAATCACCGCTGATAAAATCAGAAGCCACATCAGTCCCCATAGCCAATTGTAGTTCTCGTTAGGGATGATCGTATCCACGAGCCAGCTGAGGGCGAGTGTCGGAATCAGCGCTGAGAACACTTGGCTTACGGCAATGACGACGGAGTCTGCGATGACCCATTTCTTGTATGGACGAAGAAAACTCAGCACCCTTCTTCCGTCACTATTTTTACTTTTCGAGGCCGTCATCCGATCATCTCCTTTTCAAGCTCGCTGTACTGAGCTCTGTATAATTCATAATACTTGCCATGCAACAGAAGCAGCTCTTCATGGGTTCCTTTTTCAGCTACAGCCCCTCCATCCAGGAGAATGATCACATCGGCATTTCTTACCGTTACAAGACGGTGGGCGATGGTGATGGTTGTTCGGCCCGGGATCAGCTTTTCTAAAGAAGCCTGCACCCTTTCTTCCGTTTCCCCGTCCAGGGAAGAAGTTGCTTCATCGAAGATCAATACAGGCGGCTGTCTCAGGATCGCACGGGCAAGGGCAACGCGTTGCCGCTGACCGCCAGATAGCTTTAATCCCCTCTCCCCTACGATCGTTTCGTACCCCTCATCCAGGGAATCAATCAGCTCTTTCAATCCCGCTGCTTCAACAGCTTGATTTAATTCTTCTGTTGTCGCATCGGACTTTCCGTACAACAGATTCTGACGCAACGTGCTATTTAACAGAAACGTTTCCTGAGACACGACCCCCACCTGCTGACGGAAGCTGTTCCTGTTATAATCAAACAGATTCTTATCATCAATTAAAACAGAGCCTTGCTGGGGTTCATACAATCCGAGTAAAAGCTGGACAAGGGTACTCTTCCCACCTCCACTCGTCCCGACAATCCCGATGTGATTCCCCTGGTCAAGAGATAAGGAAACTCCTTTCAGGACCTGCTTATCACTCCCGGGATAGGAAAACCACAGATTCTCTATGTCAATCTTTCCTTTTACCTTACCAAAAGAAGGAAGCTCATACTCATGTTCTTCCGGCAGATCGAAATATTCATAAATCCGCTGCAGGGCGGGAACCGCCTGTTGAATTGTCAAGGCATGCTCTGCCATGGACCTCACCGGCAAAAACATGATCGGGATAAAGCTCAGGCAGGCAACGAGCGTCCCAACTGTGATGGATCCGTCCCAGATCGCCCATCCACCAACGAGCATCACCACACCGGGTGCTGCGATATTAAAGAGATTTCCGAGGCGCCAGTTCACCTTTCCGATGAGGGCAGCCCGGATCGAGAATTGCTTCCAATCTGAAAGCTTCTTCTCCTGGGTACCGACTTCCACATCCTGTGTCTGGTAGGTCCTGACCAACCTGACACTTTCAATGCTTTCCTGTAAGTGCTGATACATATCCGCACTCATTTCCCGCTGGACGGCGCTCATCTTCCGCATCTTTTTGCCAAGGGTAAAGGAAGGTACAATGTAAATGGCAAACACGGCGAACATCACGATGGCAGCCGGCCAGAATAAAACAAACACTGTGGAAAAGGCAGCAATCGCCCCCACCACCTGCTGCAGAATACGTGGAACCACCGTATTATTCAGGTTTTGGATCGACTCCACATCATGGGTCAGACGGAAGAGCATATCCCCCCTCGGAGTCTTCGAGAAGAACGACATCGGTGTCCGGTGAAGCTTGCGAAATGCCCGGATCTGCATATCTGTAATGACATCAAGACCGATCTTCACCTGTACATATTCCTGCATCGTCTCGAACAGGGATTTTCCCAGGTACGCACCGAGAACCCCGCCTACGACCCACACTAAGAAATTCAAATCCCCGCCGACAATGACGTCATCAACCAGCCTCTTGACAAGTATCGATGGCACGATGGTAAAAAGACCGCCTATAACGGAAAACAGGAGTGCCACCAAGAGCTTTTTCCAATAAGGTTTAAAATGGTTTAAAGTAGTTTTTAATAAGTTCATGTTCAACCCCCTCACAAAATTCTATTTTATACCAATCAATGAAAATATTCACTATAATTTGAATGAATGAAATAGTCGTAATACTATCAGTATATTCATCTTCTCAGACCACATCTTCAGCCATTTGGATAGAAAGATTCTACGACTTTTGAACGAAAAAAAAGATGATCCCGCTATTGATGTGGGATCATCTTTTCTTTTTCATTTAATAAAACCACTGAGCTTCTCCCCATGGATGTCGCTACCATTCACCCAGTCCTTAAAGTTTACATCAAGAACATCCTTGCCCCCTGCAACGCCTGTAAGGATTCTAGAATCCCTATAGGAATAAGAGAAGGTGTGAAGTGTCCCGAAAAAGTGTTCATAATCCGTAAAAAATATGGGCGATTCCTCACTCTTGAAATGGTGGAATATTTGATCATGGGACCACTTCTTCCCTTTCAAGCTCAGCAAATACTTGTTTCTCTGGAGGGAGCCTTCAATGGATGGACGATTATTGCTCCTCATTTGCTCCTCCTGAAAGTGATTCACACAAGAGAGGAACGTTTCACCGTACCGGACCGTCACCCGATCTGGGCTCGCCTCCACTTCGGCCATCTTTCCATCACAATCTCCCAAAGAAAAATTATAGCAGGCACTGTGAGGAATTTCCTTCAACATGGTAACCGCTTCTTCAATGGAGGGGCACGTATCCAGAACCATCCGTATGGCCGCCCAAGGTGAGACTCCTTTTCTATAACCCTTGTGGCTGACGAAGTGTAAGCCCATTGCCAGCCCCTTCTCATTCACTCCGTCATGCCTTCCCAGGGCTTGAAGATTGTAACCGGCGGATGCAAATGCGGTATCCGATTGAACGCAGCTAAAAACCCCATCATACAAATCAGGCGAAAAATCATAATTCCTCACATAGTAGTCGCTTGTCAGGAGCGTCGAGCAACCCATTGCCTCTGTCTTAGGCACATCGTAACCACTTAGTAAAGCAGCCGCCCTTCTTGAGGATATCCCTAATCCTTCAGCCAGACCTTCCAATTCCTCCAGCAAATGCGGAGCAAAGGAGGTATAGATCGATTTCATGCTAAGGTAGTCGATCTCCTGCTTCGTAATGGAATTCAACACGTGTAGAATTCCGGTGTTTTTAAGCTCTACCCCTGTCTGTAACCCGATTTGAAAAGAACTCCCCCTTAGTTGAAGGATCCTTACATTAAATGTAGACATGTGAAAACCTCCCAGGATTCCATCATATCCTTCCTAATAGGAAACTACCTGTCATTTTGTGCTTGCTTCAAACAGATACATTGGGTTGTTAGTCAGAGTATCCCTAAAATGATCCAAAAGAAAGAATTGATAAATATATCCTTTATGTGTAAAATTACACCAAAAGGTTGGTGACTCCTTATGGATATTATGTTCATGGTTTTGATTGGATTTCCGGTCCTTTCGTTGCTCATTGGTATCGTTGGTTATTTCCTCTTTAAAAACATATTCGTGCCACCTTTGATTGTCTTTCTTGGGTCGCTTTTTGCCACGTATACTGTATTCAATGATTCGTTTCTGATATGGGTTTTTGTATACACTTCTCTGGCTTTTCTTTCAGGCTCAGCGGTAAAAATCTTTAAAGAAAGAAAGGGATCATGATGGAGAATCTTCCTCGGGGATTGTCGTTCAGTTTACTCTCATTATCTGCTTTTATGGCCACTCGGATGGTAGCCGGATTATGGGTATCGTTTGCCTGTTCACTCTTGATCACCACTGCTGTTTTTCTATTCTGGGGAATCAAGAGGAAATGGGGTGGAGTAGAGATTCTATTGGTTTCGCTTATTACGGGATTGTTACATTTTACATTTGCATCCTTTGGGATTTCTTTATTGCCTCCAGAACCCATTCGAGATCTGGGTGATCTCATTATGCCTTACGTGCATGCCGCTGTGTTTGCAGGCTGTACCATCGTTGTGATGTGGGTAGTGGGAATGATTTTCTTCAAGCTGAGATAGCCGGTCCCGGAACGAAATTCACTATAAAAAAAGCTGAAGAATCAACTCTTCAGCTTTCATGCAAGATATTCATTTCACACTTTCGGCGAGTTCCCGCATCGCGTTCAGTTTAGCTGTCAGTTCCAGGAACCACTCTTGATCCCCTGTTACAAGTGCCAGGTCGATGAGGAATTGAATTTGTTCTTTATTTTTCACATGTGTATCCGGGATTTTATTTACCTGTCTATTAAGGAGAGGAAGACTTCTTCCTTCGATTGTCTTATTATCACTGGTGACGATTTTCGCTTTTACGGCGCTGCCCTGATTGTCCAGGTTCTCGACATAGCCGATGATCAGTTCACCTGTAAGCAATGTTCCTTTAATCCAGTCTCCCACTTTCAGGATACCTTGTTCGTTTGACATATCTTTTCACCCTTTCAACTGTAATATTATTTGTTACATTTATATGACCAGAAAGCTTTTACGCTTTCTCATGATTGATCATTTCGATGATATCTTTAATGGTGTAGTCTTTTAGATAATCCCCAAGCTTTTCTTCCGCGCCAAGGAAAATCTGAAATAAGACATTTTTCATATTTGCCCCTACGAGACACTTGTCATTGGAAGCTGTGCATTTGGGCTGCAGGGCACCTTCTGACGTGATTTTATAAATATCCCACAGATTGATGTCACTCAATTCCCTGGCAAAGATGAATCCACCGCCTGTGCCTTCTTTGGATGTGATGAATCCTTTCTTTTTCAAGAGACTAAGGACTTTCCGAATCCGTACGGGATGGACTCCAGCACTCACCGAAATCGCGTCACTTGTCGACATGCGATCCGTCTGCAGGGCCAGGTACGTCAAACTGTGGATGGCTAATGTAAAGTCGCTATTCATGGCCTGCCTCCTTTACGGATATTACTGTAATGGTAACTTTTACAGTTTAGACTGTCAAGAATCCGGTTTATGATCAGTTGGCCAATTTTTGTAGCTCATTGTATTCAAAATTACGGATTTTCCTTGGAAGAAAACTGCGAATTTCTTCATCGTTATAGCCAATCTGCAGTCTTTTCTCATCCAACATGATCGGTCTTTTCAAAATCAGTGGATTTTCTTTAATCAATGTATATAAATCTTGGAGTGGCAACGAATCAATGTCTACCTTTAACTCCTGGTACGCCTTTGATTGTTTGGAAATGATGTCCTCTGTTCCATTTTCCGTCAGGCGGAGGATCGATTTGATCTCATCAGGTGTCAACGGTTCTGTCAGCATGTTACGCTCCACATATTGAATTGAATGTTCTTCAAGCCATGCTCTCGCTTTGCGGCAGGACGTACAGCTTGGTGTCAGAAATAAATTGACCATGTGTTTACACACTCCTTGTTAAATGTAATAAAAAAAGTAACAGTTACAATAAAAAGAATCACCCTTTTTCCGGGTTCACTGTAATAATAATATTTACAGTTGAAGATGTCAACCATTTTTAAAAATTCTCATTTGATAGCTCGTTAGTTAATTATTTTTTACCCGCTAAGCTACCTTTATAAACATAATAACGTATTTGAAGTTCCTTCTACGATTAGCGTGCATAAGGAGGTTTGATAAAAAAGAATTCTTCCCCCAATAAGAGAAGAATTCTTCTTACCGATCTATTTTCTTGAAACCGCACCCTTGGCAGAAACGGCAGCGAATGTAATGGTGATGGCACAAACAATTACGATCGCAATCACTCCCTGCATTAAATCCCAGAACACCCATCCGTCGATGAGGGCCGTACGCATACTTTCAAATACATACGTGGTCGGGTTGATCGTGGCGGCAATTTTCAACCATTGCGCTTCGATCAATTCATAGGGAACAAATGTCGTACTCAAAAAAATCAGCGGGAAAAAGATAAATGTACCCGCCTGTGCGGCCTGGGCATTTCTGGTCCTGAGAGCGATGCCGACAGAATAACCGGCAAACGCAAGGCCCCAGCCAATCGCAATCAGCAGGACGAATAACACACCGGCAAAACCTGTCTTAACATCAAGCCCAAGTAAGAACGCCATTCCAATGATGAGCAGCGTTTGAACCAAAAGCTGCAGCATCCCCGCGATGATCGGGCCAAGGACGATGGCAAGGCGCGACGCCGGGGTGAGAAGAAGTCTCGAGAAAAAGCCTGTTTCAATATCTTTCACGATACTTTGCCCTGCTCCCCCTGCCCCACCGATCGCAGCGGATACGATGGACACGGGCAGGATGAAGGCCAGATAATCGGCACCTTCAAAGGTCGGCAATTGAGATATTCCGCTCAATCCCCCTTCGTACACAAGAAGGAAAAAAGCAGAAATGATCAGATTAGGAATGAATGAAAACGGGTTTCGGAGAGTAGTCTTGATGTTCCGGACCGTCATGAGCCACGTATCCTTGAATACATTATTCCCCACGGCTCTTCACCCCTTCCTTCGTCTCCGTCGTTAATTTCAGGAAGATATCATCCAGAGTAGGAGAGGACAACTGAATATCCGTGATGCCGATATTCTCTGTATCGAGGATCCGTACCACCTCAAGAAGCTGCCTGGTCCCTTCTTCAACATATACCAGAATCTTGTCCTGCTGTGCGAGGACGTCGACACCCTCCAATTGCGTGCGGATCATCTCCACACTGCGATCGATCTCGTCTCGATCTTTCAATGTAAAGGTGATGAGATCTTGACCGATCTCTGCCTTCAGTTCCTTTGGAGACCCCATGGCAACGATCTCCCCCTTATTGATGATGCCGATCCGGTCCGCCAGGGAATCCGCTTCCTCCAGATATTGCGTCGTGAGGAAAATGGTCGTCCCCTTCTCCTTATTCAGTCTCCGAAGCTCTTTCCAGATCGCAGCCCGGCTGGATGGGTCCAATCCCGTCGTCGGTTCATCGAGGAAGAGAATATTCGGTTCGTTGACGAGGGTCAAGGCAAGGTCCAGCCTTCTTCGCATCCCCCCGGAATATCCGCCGATCCTCCGCTCAGCTGCTTCCGACAGATCCACGATCTCAAGGAGCTCCTCAGCGCGCCGCTTCCCTTCCTCCTTCCCGAAGCCAAATATGTACGCCTGGAGTTCCACCATCTCACGACCTGTCAAATCAGGGTCGACCCCCGTTTCCTGAAGGGCGACACCAATATGGCGACGGACGTGTTCAGGCTCCCCGATGACATCATACCCAGCCACTTTCACTTTCCCTGAAGAAGCATTGATCAGAGTCGTCAGAATCTGGACCGTCGTCGACTTCCCTGCTCCATTCGGTCCTAAAAAGGCAAAAAATTCGCCCTCTTCGACTTGGAACGATACACCTTTTACCGCCTGGACATTTCCCTTTTTAAACGTTTTAGTCAAATTCTCCACTTCGATCTTGCCATTCATGAGCTTCCCTCCATTCTACCTATTTCTATTCGGGGAGGGGGTTGGTTTATCCTTTAATTCGTGTGCACCGATGTGCTGAAAAAGCCAAGGGGACAGGTACCCTGGCTCTTATTGAGCCAAGGGACCTGTCCCCTTGGAACGCTCTCCTTCAGAACGCATGAAAGACCCGGTTAATGCTACCATCTTGTCCGGTTGTTCGAGGATGGTCCAGTGCCCGCTTTCTTTCACTTCGGTGAGTGTGGCATTAGGTAAGTGGTTTATGACGTGTTTCTCTATGTACTCAGGCGTTAAGATATCGTGTGATCCTTGTGCAATTAAAATAGGGAGGGAACCAAGCTCTGAAAGGGATGGCAGCAGGTTGTAATCTTGATCGAGTTCCTTTCCTATGTAATTAAGGGCAACTTTGTTAAATGAAATCTCTTTTTTCTTGCTTAATGTATCGAAGGAATACACATAATATGGGTCGAGCAGTTGCTGGAGCTTTCTAGATGCATGGGCACTGAACAGGGAAGTAAGTGAATACCACCCGAGAAGCACTTTTTTGTAAAACCCGAGCTTACGGAAAAGATTTTGTTTGAACGCACGATAGTCCGCAGAGGTTAAACCGACAGCGGCGGTCAGTATGAGCTTATCGATGCGCTCCGGATACTTTGCTGCATAAGACAGAGCGAGGATACTCCCCCATGACTCGCCGAACAGCGTCACCTTCTCCAGGTTCAAGGCTTTTCTAAGTGCTTCAAGATTGCTGATTTCATCCTCAATCGAATACTTATGACCTTTCTTCACTTCAGACTTCCCGCACCCCGTTTGATCATATAAAATGATTTGGAAATCCTTTGACAGGGGCTCCATATGTGGGAGGAAATAATCAAGACTCCCACCTGGCCCGCCATGCAGGAAGATCATTGGCTCGCCTTCTCCTTTTTGCATAGTGAACAGAGTCTTTCCATTGATCTCCAGATACTTTTCTTCCATTAATCCAACAGCCTCCTATTGATGAATAAATACACGGACGTGAGCAGGAACATGATAGCTACCACCAATACGGTCCCTTCATGGGCATAATCAATGATACTGTTGATGATCACGATCAGTCCCACCGGCAAGAAGAATAGCAGTCCAGTGATGGTTCCAAGCAGCGACTTGTTCTTGACCTTTTTTTCATTGAAGCCCGCGAGCAGCCATGTCTGTTTTTTCACACCAACTAAGAATGAAACCAGTAATAGAGCTATACCGATGATCAATAAGCCGTAGTCCATATTGATTCCTCCATTTTTATCGGGAATAATTATATGTACGGTTCAGATCAATGATGGTTCCATATTATTCCTAAAAATATAAAAAGACAGGTCAGCTTGCGCTAAATTTTTGGAGCACCAAGGGACCAGTCCGTGGGAAACATATTAAGGCATGGAGCTGACAGCCAAATAAATAAACACTGTGGCCACCATTAAGAACACCATCCAGCCATTTGAAACGGCAAGTACCGTTCTTATCTTCATGACTTTATCGAGCTTCATTTGAATGACAAAGCCTGCACCCACGCAGGCAATCCAAGCCGTTATACCAATTGGTGAAAATAAGTAGGCTGAGTTCATGATCCAGAAAATGAAAATCATAAAGTGAACCATCACGAATACGACAGCGATTTTCTTCATTGTGTCCCTTCCTGACTTAAGTGGCGACGGCCGGAAGGATTGTGATTTGCTCCCGTTGCCATCTCACCCTGTCCCTTCACCCGCTTCAACGAAGCCACAATCAGGAAACTCACGATGACGAGAAGAAGCCATGAACTGACCTTCCCTAGATGAACGAGGCTCCAGGCATCGGTTTGATTCGGATACTCCCAGGCACCGAAGAACGTGGCGATGTTCTCTGCGATCCAGATGAAAAAGCCGATGAGGACAAATGATAGGGCAAGGGGCATGTGATAACGGGTGCCACCGATTACATATCCGACCCAAGTTTTCCAGAACACGATGAGGACAAGACCCGACAGCCACCAGCGGATATCGATCCAGTAGTGATGGGTGAAGAAGTTCAAATAAATCGCTGCTGCCAGGAGAACGACGACCCAAAACGGCGGCCACTTGATCAGTTCCACCTCAAGTCTCCTCCACGCCTGGCACAGGTAACTTGCTACACTTGCATACATGAATCCGCTGTACAAAGGGACACCGAATAGTTTGGAATAGCCTTCCCCAGGGTAGGACCACGAGCCCATATGTACTTTGAAAAGCTCAAGGCAAAGACCAATGATGTGAAACAGTGTGATCACCTTCAGTTCATCACGGGTTTCAAGACCCGATTTCACCATCCCCCACTGCATCAGAAGGCAGATGAGAAGCAGCCAGTCATATCGCGGCAGGAAAGGAAGCGGTAAGATTTGAGTCAATGCCAATGAAGCAAAGATGACCACAGGGAACAAGCAAGAGAGCGCCTGCTCCCATCCGAAACGACAGAGCTGTTTGATTGCTTTCATGTTCATTCCCCTTCGCCTTCATCTGGTTGATACTCCAATAGATCTCCCGGCTGACAATCGAGTGCCTTGCAGATCGCCTCCAGGGTGGATAACCTGACCGCCTTTGCCTTTCCATTTTTCAAAATCGACAGGTTTGCCATGGTGATTCCTACCTTTTCCGATAGCTCCGTCACACTCATTTTTCGTTTTGCAAGCATGACATCAATATTGATTATAATCGCCATCATTTCACCTCAGACCGTTAAATCATTTTCAGATTTGATTTCAATGGCATTGTTCAGAAGCTTCTGAAGGACCGCTGCAAAGACGGCGATCACAGCTGAACCGAAGATAAAGATCATGCCGATCACGATGACTCCAGGGGCGTCGTCTGCCTCCGCCACCATATAAAAGAGTGGCATCCCCGCTGTGTAGAAGGAACCGATGACCATGGCACATGTTTTGATCGTCTTTAACGCTTTGACGGATGATTCCGAGAACGCATTGTTCCAATCAATAAACGTTAACAGTTTGAATGCTTGATACAATGCGGCGTAGAAAGGAATCGCAGACGCGTACATGACGGCGAGAATTCCATAAATCATATTGGCAAAGCTCGAGCCAGACACATTCATGGCGAGCAGGGGTAACCCGAAGAAGCATAAAGCAGCAATAGGGACCCCAATAAGAAATAAAGCAATTTTCAAAAAGAGCGTTTCCCGTTTCATTCATAGCACCTCATTTGATAATATAGTATGAATTTATCATGATATTTATTGTTTTACAATAAATTTTTATTATTTTTAAAGATATGTTTATTGTTAAATAAAAAGCACCCCTCATTCGCAGGGATGCTCACCAACCGGAATCCAAATATCCATTTCATATTCATCGCTCTCTTCTTTTCCCAACCAATGTACGTTCACCACTTCAATCTCGGGCATTCCTTTTTCAATGAGATATCCTTCCTGGTCAAAGACCTTCCACAGCTTGTGGTAGGTTGCAGAAATGTTTCGGGAGGGGCCCTTATGCTTGAATACGACATATGTCTGTTTCGGGAAAAGGTGGACCGTCAAGTCCTTTCTCATTCTTCGGTAAGCTACAGAGTCCATCTCCATTCCACAGGTGTAATAATAGTCATCACTTCTTGGGGGAAGGCAGACCCCTACAATTTGATCGGCCAGATAGGCTGTGATGAACTCCTTAGCTTTCTCCCATAGACCAGGTATCGGATACGCAAAATCCCCTCCCCAGCTCCCCGGAGCACTATATCCCATCAGAACAAAATCTTCCTTTACCACTTCTTTAAACTCCATTCCTCTCCCGCCTTTCATCTCGCATGCACTCTACCAATATAGTAGAAACACCAGAAACCCTCCTGTCCATTCTTGCTCATGACAGACAGGTGGGGCGGCACAGGTTAAGGAAACAGTGAGGGACGGACCTTTAAAAGGGGCGAATCAAGAGAGGAAGTACCCCTTTTGGAGGTCCGTCCCTCCAAAAAAGGAGTCCGGCCATGTGGCCGGACTCCTTGAAGTGAAATCTATTCATGCGCGAGTACGGTGCGCGATTGTTTTCGTTCCTGGAAGTAGTAGAGTACGAGTGTTGCCGCAACCAGGATTCCCATGATCATGTACAGGGAACGGTAGCCTGTCAAAGGAATTAAGAAGCCAAGGGCATAAGGCCCGAATCCGAGGCCGGCATCCAGTGAAATATAGTAGGTGGATGTTGCGAGACCTACTCGCTCCGGTGGCACGGCCTTCACGGCAATTGCCTGTGTGACGGACTGCATGTTACCGAATCCGAGTCCGATCAGGACACCTGAAAGAAGCAGGATCATCGTGTTCCCTGCTGCACTCAGAAGGAACAAGCCCGCAGCAAACAGGATGAAAGCAGGAAGCATGACAGCCTTGGCCCCTTTCGCATCCATCAGTCTGCCTGTAAACGGACGTGAAACGAGGATCGCTACAGCATACACCACAAAGAACACACTCGCAGCTTCGACAAGGTCGATGTCGATGGCATAAAAGTTAATGAACGACAGGACACTTGAATAGGCAAGAGACACGAACAGTACAACAAGTGCAATCGGAAGTGCCTTTGGTTCGATAAAGCTTGAGAGACTCAGGCGCTCTTTCTCCGTTCTCTCCTCTGCCGGTTTCTTGACGACCGGTATTTTTACAAACAAGGTGAAGATATAGCTAATGACCCCTAAGGCAAGACAGAAAGCAAAGATCGTTTGGAAACTTGCATGCTGACTCAAGAAAAGACCGAAGAACGGACCAACCGCTGTAGCAAGGGTGATGCTCATGCTGTAGTACCCGATCCCTTCTCCTTTACGGCTCGCCGGGATAATTTCTGCCACAATCGTACCAGTAGCCGTACTGACCATACCGAGTGCTACCCCGTGAAGGAAACGAGTGAGCAGCAAGAAACTGATGCCCCCCTCCACGAAATAGAGACAGGATGTCCCAATAAACGCGATCATGCCGACAAACAACATTTTCTTATTTCCGATGGCCGTGATCATCCGTCCGAGGAACAGTCGCCCAATCAGGGTTCCGATAATAAAGATTCCCGTCACTAGACCCGCCTGACTCTCGGACGCCCCAAATTCATCCACGGCATAAACCGCCATGGTAACAAGTAATAAATAAAAGATTAAATAGATAAAAAAATTGGCGATGGACATAAGAGTAAAGTCCTTCGTCCATAGCCTTGATTGTGTCTGACTCATCTGTAAAACTCCTTATCTGTTCATATTATCCTTGATCCTCTTCATCAGATTGATCATCTCAAGCTGCTTCTCTTCGCTGATTCCTTCCATAATGGACTGTTCAAAGCCATCGATGGTTTTACGGGCGTCCTCATAGACTTCCATGCCAGCCTGTGTAAGCTGCATCCGCTTTTCCCTTCGATCCTTACCAGGAATCCGCTCAATATATCCCGCGTCCTCCAATTGATGAACCGTCCTCGTAATCGTCGGCTTCTCTACACTTTGATACTGTGAAATCTCCACATTGGATGCAGGTCCATTATGGTAAAGGTTATAAAGAATGGTCCACTGGGCCCTGTGCAGACCGTGTTCATTCAGCTGGACATTCAACTGATTTTCAAATGGTCTGTAGAGTCTGATCAACTCCTGAAAAAACTGCTGTGCCGGCTTCATTCTTCTTTCCTCCTTTTTTATAGTTATCTTAGATAATAGTTATCATTGGTAACTATTATATTGTAGCAGATTCTTTATGAGATGTCGATATGTGGAATCAGGTGATAGATTCCGCCTGGGGAAAACGGAGGTCCGTCCCTCTTTATTAAAATTAAAAGCCCTCATTCGTAGCATCGTGGATTAACCTGGCTAGCCGGAAGAGGGCTATTGGTGGATATAGGATGGTCAGAAACCAAAGAGTTTATATACGTAAATGAATGATACAGTGCACTATGCACTACTGGATTTAATAAATCCTTAGAAAAACAGACTATTTTGCAAGTAAGGTTAGAGATGAGCGAATAGTCTTTATAACTGATGCACCACTATCCTACCGCCCATTGTTTTATAATACTTCTTCAGCACTCTCTACAAACCCTGCCACTACTTTTGCTCCCAACGTTCCAGTAACACCTGTTACTAAGATTATTCATATTACAACCACCATTCTTTCTGCGGGATTAATCGAATCCTATTAAACTCAAACTCACCCTCAAACCAACGCTTCAGCAATGTGCTATGAACCAGATACTCCGACGCAGAATGGGAAACACCGATCAGAGACATTTTCGTATGTTCCGCATAAGTCATTATTTCTTCGTATCTTTTTCTTCCGTACCCATTGTCTATATGACAATGGATTTCTCCGGATATATACGCATCGACCCCTAAGTCTTCAGCCTCTTTCATCCATGCCGTTTTATCGCCGCAGCCTGCTACAAAGGCGACTTTTCTTATCTCTCTTTTCTTCCCTTCGAGGTCGACGTAGGGAATGTCAAATACATCTTTCAGCTTCTCTATCAATTCCTCTGTATCCGTTTCGTTTACCTCTCCGATGACTCCGATATCTCCATATTTCTCATCATGAATAAATCGGTCGGTTATTTCTACATGCATTGCTTCTGCCATCGCCTGACTCGTACCTAAAGTAGGGTGATAATCCAGGGGAGCATGGCACGTATAGATGGAAAGCCCCTTTTTCCTCACTGAGTCTATCAGGGATTCCTTGATGGGAACGAACCCTCTTCCCCACTTTCCTTTCGGATCGCCACACTCCATGAGTAGCGGGTGGTGCATAAATAATAGATCACCAGGTTCCCCTTCTCGAATGAATGCCTCCAATACATCCTCTGTCGGAAAAACAGCGAGGAAAACGTTATTTACTTCACTTTCCCCTTGAATCATGAGTCCATTGAATAATTCAGTGAAGGCGGGCTCGAATATTCCCTTCCAGTCCATTTCTTCTTCGTATACTTGTGGAATGAACCGGCTGAACGCAGGATCCTTCCCATAATTTTTTATTTCAAACGTCTGATCCAATCGTTGAACAATATCGCTTAACCCTGCCACTGGACCACTCCTCTGTTTTTTTACTAACTATACATTTTTTCCTATATTAGGTAAACAGGCAAATCAAAAAGAAGCAGCCTCCGCCACTTCTCTTCTATAAATCTATTCGTTTCTAGGATCGATATAATCCGGATAGTCTGTAATGATCGCATCCACGTCCATGTCGAACAGGAAGGCTGCCGCTTCGTGACTGCGCACTGTCCAGGATCCAATCTGCATGTCCAGGGAGTGAACGTCCTTCACTACTTGTTCTGTCACGATCCCGTAGCTTGGATTGAACCACTCCGCATACGTGGAAATTTCTTTTAACGCTTCTGGTGTGGCTTGGGCCTGGCTCCAGGCTAAAACGCCGACTGGAACTTTTGGAAGAAGTTGATCCATTTTTTTCATCGAGTCAAAATTAAAGGATTGAAGGATGATTTTTTCATTTTGCGGTTTATCAAGTTGACGTTCCTTTAATGCGTCAGCCACTTGTTCCTCAATCCCCGGATAAAGCTCTGGAGATTTCAATTCGATCAGGATCCCCGCTTTTCCATGATAGCGATTTAGTACTTCATCAAATGTCGGGATTTCCTCTCCTGCAAATTGCTTACCCTTCCAGCTCCCCGCATCAAGATTCTTCATTTCCTCAAGTGTTAGTTCCCCTACTTTACCCGTTCCGTCAGTTGTGCGGTCCACCGTGGTGTCATGGATGACCACCAATTTCCCATCTTTGCTCCGCTGGACATCGATCTCGATATAATCGGCCTTCATATCAACGGCCAGGTCGTAGCTTGCAATCGTGTTTTCAGGTGCATAAGCAGCCGCCCCTCGATGTGCGATATTCTCTACCTGCTTTTTCTCACCCGTTGTAGGCTCTTGAGCAAACGCCTGACTGAACGGGCTCAACAACAACGAGAATGCAATTCCTGTTCCGATTAGTACTTTTTTGTTCATTCCCTCATCTCCTATCTCTAATATGTATTCGACTACATTTTAGGAGAGGGATGTTGAGTGGATATATAGTTAGCTGTTGGGTTTGATGAAGGTTGTGTGAAGGAAATCCAACCTTTTTTCTTACGGAATTTTACAATAAAAGAAAGGATAGCCCCGATGTAGTATATTGTGCTTACGATAGTAAGGTAGTTCCTCTACCTAAAAGACTCTGCTATTTCAATCATAGTTTCCTTTGTCACTTCTGTGTCCAATCCAATAGTCTGGTAGCTTAAAATATAAAAATAATCTCCATCTTTCCAATTCACATCAAGACCAGCCTTGTCTTCTGTATAAAAGCCATCTTTTCCGTTTATCTTTACCTCTTCTTTTTCAAAGTCCCCTTCAAATGTCACATCTCCAGAATGGATTCTCAGATCAAATACTTCACCGTCTCCCCCATTGAACATAACAGAGTAAATAGCAGATTTGTGGGGAGGCATCTGAATTTTGGCATCCTTCACCGCCATCGGAAATCGGGTGGGGAGCTTAGGGTCAATGCCTTCTTTTTTTAGATCTTCGGAAAGTTGATCATGATTATACTTAGTTAGTGTTTGTCCGTTGCTGCATCCCACCACGAATAATAGAATCATCACGCCTACAACCTTTCATTTTTTCATGGATATCCCCCCTGTATATTACCTATACGATTTAGTTAGGAAAAGGTTTCTTACTTATTGTAACGATTTGAATCTTGATCATGCCGGTTCAAACCATTTTCATGCGAGAAGAAGGATAATCGAGCAGGTTATAGACTTTTCATGCGATATGTAAAATAAACATGCGGGATTAGAGGTAATCTGCCGGATCGTCGTATAATCTCTATTTTCTATGAATCACCCTCCATTCCTTTTCCAATATACTCATTTCCCACAAGCTCCAATACTCATCCCCGGACATCCTGGCATCTCTCAGAAGTCCCTCTTTGATGAACCCTGCCTTCTCATAACAACGAATGGCTGAGGTATTGAAATCGAAGACCCCCAGGGTAACACGGTGTAAACCGAGCTCGTCAAAAGCAATATGAAGGATACAATGGATCATTTGTTGACCAATGCCTTTGCCACGGGTATTTTCGCTTCCAACCAGGACTTTTCCGATTCTTGCCGAGCGGTTCTCACGATCAATCCTGCCGAGGGATATGTGGCCGATGACCTGATCGTCTTCCATCACCTTATAAATCAAGGTTTCTGCACCATCTCGATTGGCATTCTCCATATATTTCTCAAGTTGGGACTTATCCAGTGGATAATGAAATCCAGGGCCTCCCCACTGGAGAAGGAATGAAGGGGATTCGATCCAATCCATCAGTTGTTTGAAGTCTTCTTCTTTAAAATACGTTAGTTTAATCATAGAATCACCGTCCTCCTTATCTATTCTTCATTGACCACGGTTAAGACTTCTCAGACAGACTCATCTCCCTTACCCTTTCCTCTCCGGTTATCATATTCTTTACCTTAAACTGATTCTTTCTTATCTCTTCTTCCCCAATGACGACAACATTTAGGAATCCTTCTCTATTTGCTTTCTCCAGAAGCTTGCCTAATTTCCGATTGCTCATCTCAAGTTCCACCGTATAGCCATTTTGCCGTAAGTCAGCAGCAACTCGTAAAGCCTCTTTCTCTTTTCCTAGTGGAATAATATAATAGTCAATTCCTGAAGTCTGCTGAACGTCTTGCCGGGAAGCGGTAATCGCTGCGTAAATAACATCCAGCCCAAAGGAGATGCCGACGGTCGAAATCGTTTCATCTGTTCCAAGTAGCCCACTAATGGCATTATCGTACCGTCCTCCGCTCCCTATGCTTGAAGTGATGGATCGGTCTGTTAAGAAGATTTCATAGATGGTTCCTGTGTAAATTTCCAATCCTCTTGCTAAAAAGGGATTGAATACACATTGTCCTGTTATACCCAGGTAATCAAGATAAGAGTGCAGTTCCTTTACCTCTTCTAACCCATCTCTGACGTTCGGGTTTTCTTTGGGATACGAGTCGAAATAATCAAGGCTGGTATTGTTTTCATCGGTTAAAAATTGTTCGATTGAGCTTCTGGTTGAGGCTGTGATCTGAAGTTCTGCAAGTTCTGCAACAACCGCTTTTATCCCTACCTTTTCAAGTTTATCCAGAATGAGGACAGCCCGGTTGAGATTGTCCGGTTCCACACCAAACCCCTCAAGCATGCCCATCAGAAGTTTTCGGTTATTATATTGGATGGTCACATCCATATCTAGCTTACCGAACGCATCCAGCGCCATCACCATCAGCTCAGCTTCCGCCACCTGTGAATCAACGCCCACAACGTCCACATCGCACTGGGTAAACTCCCGGAACCGTCCTGCCTTGATAGGTCCGTCCCTGAACACTTTTCCGATTTCATAGCGCTTGAACGGCATGGGGATGGTCGGGTTCATGGCTGCCACTTTGGCGAAGGGAATCGTCAGGTCATATCTCAGGGCTAAATCCCTTTCTCCCCTGTCCGTTAAGGTGTACATCTCTTCCAGGATTTCAGCCCCTCCCGCATATTTCGAGGCAAGCAGATCAGTGTAATTCAATATCGGTGTTTCGAGGGGCTTGCAGCCGTATTGGATGAACACGTCCTCCAAGGTCCGTCTGACTTCCCGTCTGATTCCTTCCGCTTCCGGTAAATAATCCTGTGTCCCTTTGACATTTTGGTAATCCATTTTCTTCATTTTCATCTTTCTTCTCCTCCTTTTTTCTTTTGGAAAACAAAAAGAACCGCACTTGATATAAGTGAAAAACTTAATCAAATGCGGTTCTATGGGAAATAACCTTCCTATGTGCGATTGTTTAAAAATCGGATAGCAAGGTTACTTGATATGATGATGGAATTGTATGAATGAGCGTTGCTTGTTGATGAAAGTCATGTGTATCCACCTCTTATTTCCACTTATGTTATCACGGGAGAAGATCGTTTTCAATAAACTTTGATGATTTATCAATATCTATTGATTTCTCTATTTAAAGGCGTCAATGATGAGAGAAGGAGCAACTAGCCTTTCTCCGTGATTTCTAGGATCATACTTCTTGGAACGGAAGATGACCCCGTCAGCACCATCCCATCCATTATCATGAAGATGTCCTTCTTCGTCAAAATACTCTAGTAAGCTCACTTCGAATCCAGCGGCCTCAAATACCTCCGTTAATAATCTATAGTTATAAACGATCTTATGACTGGCAGCAGGATGATCTTCGGGGCCGGGACCACCTATCTGCACAATACTCTGATAGGTTTCATCAGGAAAATACCCATCGGGTACCGCACAGCGAATGTATCCAGATGGCTTAAGGTACTTCATACATATTGTTGCTGCCTGTAGCCCTTCTTGGTAGGTAAGGTGTTCCCATACATGCTCAGCTAATATAGCGGAAATGGAGTTTTCTTTAAACATGCTTCTCCATGTTGATTCATCCAGTAAATCTACATCTTCTTCTTGAGTATGTAACCAACCAGGATTATTATTATATTCTCCTGCTCCAATGACGACTTTGAGATCTGTCTGGCTAGAATTCATTCAAGCTCTCCTCACTTAATCAATCTATTAAACACAATTTAGAGAAATATAGAATTTGTCCCATATATTTGGGAAAGTGTGTGGCGCATTCATGCTGAATTTTCAGATTGGTACGTTCTCTGCTCTGACTAATTGAGTTTTGAGGAATTCTTCATTTGAGCCATCGCCTTTAAAATTCTGTTTCTTAATTAATCAAATTTATTGATTAACCAGTCTTTTTGAATGATACTCTCCCCCTACTCAACTCAAAACAACCAAAAACCAGACGTGAATAAAGCAGCGAACAGTAAAAGATTAATACCTGTTTCCATTAATGTATAAATAGACTCTCTATTGTCACTGAACGCTTTCACTTCCACTAGTGCTTTCCATAAGTTCCTCACAATGAAAAAGAAGGCGACGATAAAATAGGGTTGAAAAAACCAGTATTCGCTATCGAAGTCATTCACGACATAAAGAATGAACCCTCCTGCCAATATTACTAAGGTAAGATACCTTAAAATTTTATCGCCTCTTTCATGTTCCTCATTGACGGTGTCGGAAGAAAAGAACGTCCTCTTTTTCACCCCGAGCCGCTTGCTTGCTATACGATGAAACAAGGTAACGGAAATGGTATACATCGCTATGATGAAGAGGACTTTCAGAAAAAGTGTCGTCATAAACCCCACTACCTCCCTCTCCTTTCGTCAGAATAAAAAAAGGATCAATACACTTCACCACCCCTGCTCAATACTTCGAATCCCTTAACACGAACCCTTCCTTTATAGCCGGCCACTCCTCATCAATAATCGAATAAACAACGGCATTCCTCACGTAGCCTCCTGACAAAATCCTTTCTTTCCTCAGGACTCCCTCTTTCACAGCGCCCATTCTTTCAATGGCTTTCTGAGAACGGAGATTCCGTTCGTCTGTTTTAAGCTGAACCCGTACCATTCCGAGTACTTCAAAACAGTATTGGAGGATCAGATACTTACAATTGGAGTTCACAAAAGATCTCTGATGGTCTTTGCTGTACCAGGTGGAACCGAGCTCACATGATTTATGAGAAAGATCAATTTGGAACAACCTCGTAGACCCAATGATCTTATTTTCTTTCTTCAATATTACGGAAAACGGTAAGGCAATCTCTTGTTCCCTCAACCCTATAGCAGCGGTGACCCAGTGTTCCATTTGTTCAAGGGTTGTAATCTCGGAAAGCATAAAACGCCAAATTTCGGAATCGTTTGCTTTAAGAAGATCGCCGGCATGCTGAGCCTCAAGGGGAATCATTTTAATTTTCTCGTTTTCCAACGTTGGTGGGGAATGAAAAATATTGGTTTTCATAAGTCCTCCTCTTTTCATGATTCATTCGTTGAGGTCCGTCCCTCACCGTAATGAACAGTAAATTCTTTTACAAAAACGGCATGGCCGCTTATTTGGACATCTATTTCATTGTTTCTTTTTAAGACTTGGACCTTTACTCGGCCGTCTTTGTTCATTTCTTGGCCTTGTTCGATCAGGAGAGAGTGAGAAGTTTGGTTTGATAGATATTCAGCATAATAGGCTCCCATCACGGCAGACGCCGTTCCAGTGACTGGATCCTCTGCGGTACCGGAATATGCAGAAGAAAAATGCCGGCCATGCATATCTGCCTCTTGGTCATGTGTTTCCATACAGAACGGGTGGACCGAGGCATGGGGAATTTCCGTTAAGATTAATGGAAACAATTGATTTTCAGGGTTCATCCTTCGGAAAGACTCCAGTGATTTGATAGGGACCAACAACGTCCAATTGCCGGTACTTCCGTAAACCATCGGCAAATCTTCATTGATATCCTCTTGTTTGAGTCCTATGGAATGAGCTAATTTTCCCAATGATCCATGAAACTCACGGAACTGAGGTTTAGCCTGTTTCATAGTGACCGTATTTCCGCTTTCCATCTTGATTGGGAGGATACCTGCTTTTGTTTCAATTGTATAATGTGATTTATCTTCCAATATCCCTCTATTTTTTAATGCATAAATGGTGGCGATGGTTCCATGACCACACAGGCTCATTTCATTCCCTGGTGTAAAAAACCTGATCCCAAGGTCGGCAACATCGGATGTTACTGGAAATGACGTCTCATTAAATCCGACTTTAAAAGCGATCTCCTGTTTCTCTTTATCTGTAAAGCTGTCTCCATGTAAGACGATTCCAGCTGGATTTCCTTTGTCGGGGATGGTTGTAAACGCGTCGTAGTGCAGAATGTTAGTCCATTTCATTGTTATCCTCCGTTCCCGTTTCTCCCCTTCTTTAGAAGGCACGTTCTCTCTATTAAAGCTGAAATCTATTGATAATCTTTTCAGAAACTTCTTCCGGACTCAAATCCGTATTATTGATCTTGATATAATTCTCTCTTTCTATTTCCCCTTCAATTGAATTCAGACGAAGTGTGTCCAAGGAAGCGAGCAAACGTTTCTCGGAGTCTTCAATATTACGCTTTGACGGTTTATGCTGCAGACGGTTCGGAGTAATGTTCCTTTGCAGCCTCACCTCGAGGTCGGATTCAAGCTCCACGAAATATACTTCTGCCCCGTTGGACTCGAAAATGTTTGAGACCTTCTCGACCCATTTCCAGTCCTCATCTTCGTTGAAGGCCCACATGAAGGTATAAATCATCCCGTACTGATCCGTTTTCGCGAAAGCTTCAAAGACTTCTTCTCTCAACAAGTTGCATATCCTCCACATTTCTTCGGTGAATCCAAAGAAGGGTTGGAGTAATTCGATGGTCATATGGTTATGAAATAGTTTCAGATCTGTTCTTTTTTCCAATTCTTGTCCTACCGTCATTTTCCCAACGGCTTGGGGTCCGAATAGTAGTATGAGTTTCAATGATATCCCCCCTCTTTTGTTGCTTTCCTATGAATTTGTTCTGATATCAGGGCTCTAATCGGACCTTTCCGTCTCTTTCTTCGCCATCTCGATGTTCTCAGAATGAATATTCTTCATTCCTTCAAAAAAAGCATACCGTTCCCGGCAAAAGGCTTCGATGTTGTCACTATCCTGTAAAAGGTTGTCTATATAATAGGTCGATTCATCCATTCTACGTTCCACTTCTGCAGGGTCCTCCGTCACCGAACCGTGACCTGGTACATGAATGTGGACCGTATGATCCCGCAGGATTGATTCTGCTTTTTTCAACGTATTCTTATAATCTATGTAACTGCTGAATATAAACGGAAACTCGACATCAGATAAATAGTCCCCTGATAAAAAGATACCCAAGGGCTCTACAACCGTGAAAAGACCATCGTGTGTGTGGCCCGGTGCTTTGTAAAATGTAAGTGAAAGATCACTCAGATCAAGCTTTTCACCATCATGGGATATTGCGTGGTCCACATGAGGAAAGTGGGGCACGTAGTCTCTTTTTATATAATACCGTTGATCGAACTGATGGATCTTTTGGACAATTTCGTTTTTATATTCATGATTTTTGAGTTCTTCCGTTGCGATTACCTTCGCTTCCGGGAAAGCACCGGATCCGATGATATGATCAAAATCACTGTGCGTGTAAATAATATATAGCTTCCTGTTCCAAAGTTCCCTATCCACATAGTCCCGAATGGCTTGGACTTCATTTGGAAGCCAATTGGGATCAGTCAGAATCATCACGTCGTCGGTTTGAATGACGGCGGAAGTGGTCTGATATAAAGAGCTTCTGAAAACAGTTAGATGATCATTTTTAAAGTGGATCATGGTTTCCTCCTAGAATTACGTATTATTCCATCTCATTCCCATACTTCTCAGGGAGCAATTCCAACACATTACACTTCACCAGTTCACCCCGATAAGAAAGAATGACATCAATTTGTGTCCCGTAATCGCTGATTAACTCCCTGCACATCCCACATGGAGCGACGACCCAGCACTTGTCGATATCTTCATGGGGGTGAGGATGAGCCACTGCCACGATTGTTTCAAATTCGTGGTCCCCTTCCGAGATGGATTTCCCGAGGGCCATTGCCTCTCCGCATACGGTGATCCTGCCGACGTTTGCTTCTACGTGGACAGCGGAATAAACGGTGCCCGACGCTGCTCTGACGGCTGATCCGATATGATGTCGACCATAGCGATAATTTGTTTCGATGACTCTTTCGGCTTCTTTAATTAATTCAAAGTCTTTTTCTTCTAATGGTTTTACGTTTAACATGGTGAATTCCTCATTTCATATTCTTTTTATAATCAATTCTGCTATCTCATCCTGCGTCATTTTATCCGTCAACTGAACTTCTCCCGTCACACCAAGGTAGTCCCCTGGAGTCCACCAGTCACGTAATGAATCTTCTCCGAATTCTGTATTTTTCCCACGCCCATTATGACGACGGACGGTTTCTTGAAACGATAAATCATAATAATATGTATGGGCATTCCCGTTATAGAAGCTGATCAGTTGCTTCAGCATGTCACCGTATCTCTGTTGAGTGAGGATCCCCTCTACAATGACCACTTCACATTTCCCTTTACCATATTCAGCAATCTGCCGGATCAAATCCAAAGACAGATTGCCGTCACGGTCCTGTACCTTCAACATGTCGCGTCTGACGACATCTTGTGAGACAAGGAGTGTCCCTCTGCCATAATGTTGTTGAAGACGTTTAGCCGTCGTGGTTTTTCCACTTCCCGAGTTTCCCCGGATGATGATTAGCGTTGATTTCATATTTCCTCCTTGTCATTTATCGTTTGATAGTATGTTTTTCTAATAAATCCTTTAATGCAGGCCTTTCGTTCCCATCCCTGCCGACTACATGCCTGGCCGTGATCAATGAGTTTAACACGGCTTCTTCCGTCGCTTCCCCTATCGCCCTGAAGGCATTGTCGATTTCTTCTTCATGAATCATAGGGACGGACATGCATTGAGACGTCTGGTCATGAGGGATCCTGGTCGCCGTCGAGAAGCCGATGGCCACTTCACCGCTCTCGGTTGTAATGATAGAACCAGTCCTGGATAGTCCTGTCACCGTCCGTTTGATAATCCGGTTGAGTTGTCTTTCGGATACAGGGAGGTCCGTCCCTGCAATGATGATGACGAATCCTTTGTGACGTTCCTCCCGTGATTCAATCTCCTTTAGGTGAATATTCCGAAAAATTCGTTCGTGTAAGATAAGACGAGTGTTACTGTCAGAAACGTTAACTGCGTAAGAATGAAATGGGAGATTCACTACCAATTATTCCAAAATATTGATGTAAACTCAATCCTTTCTTCCCTTGATGAAGCGGAAAAGCTCTTAAAGACAGCCGTTGCCCTATAATCATGCGAGCTTAAAAGGAAATCGTGCAGGTTTTGGAGTATTCATGCGGAAATGGCAAAAATCGTGCGGGTTTACACTTTATCATGCCGTTTATGGGAAGAATCGAGCAACAGTGTCGCATTTCCTTTAAACAGGAGCATTGGAACATAAAGCATTCAGCAGAAAAAAACGGCTTTGACCCATGTTGGTCTAAGCCGTTTCATCAATACGGGGGAATTCGATGACAAACTCTGTACCGACGCTTTCTTCACTTTCCACTTTAATCCGTCCATTGAACGATCGGATAATTTGAAAGCTGACCATCATGCCAAGCCCCGTCCCCTTTTCCTTCAGGGAATAATATGGGGACCCAAGACGCTCGATCTGTTTGTGATTCATGCCGCTCCCCTGGTCTTTAATGGTGAGCCTGATCTGCCCATCATCCGTTTGTCGACAGGTCGTCCAGAGGATCCCACCCTGTGACATGGATTCTACTGCATTTTTCAAAATGTTGATCAAGGCCTGATTCAATTTTTGAGGGTTCGCCTCCATCCAACAGCCATCCTCTATATCAGATTTAAATTCAATCTGCTGATTCAAGCTGAAGCTTTGGATGATGGTGACAGCACGATTCAATTGTTCACCGGCATTGATCTTTCCGTAGGTATTTAAGGAAGGCTTGCCGAACGAGAGAAAATCACTGATGATTTCATTGGCACGGTCTAATTCTTCAATCGATACGCTGATATATTCCTTTTTATGAGGAGGCAGTCCAGGTTCATTAAGGATCTGAAGGAATCCCCTGGCCACCTGCATCGGGTTCCGGATTTCATGAGCGAACACTCCGGTCAGTTCGCTGATCAACCGGAATTTGTCGGCATCCTGAACCTGAAGCCTTAGCTGGTGACTTTCCCGGATCTTTTCGATGAGAAGCGTGGAGAATAAGGTAACCGCAACGGTAAAAAGAAGGTGGATGCTTTGCACCTTCAATTCAGCACTTGAAAATCCATTCACCGCACCTGACACGGTTATACCGCAAAGACAATAAAAGAGGGATAAACCACCTGCCAGCAGCACTTTTCGATCTCTTTTCACTTTGACGAACAAGCGCTCTGCGAACAGTATGAAAGGAAGGACGATGACTAACATCAGGACCGTCGTATAGAAACCTGTACTGATACCGAAGGAAAGGCGATAAAGGATGATCAGGACCGTCAGAAACACTCCCGGCAGCGCGCCCAGATACAACATTCCGAGAAGAAGCGGGATAAATCGGATATCGAGGCGCAGCCCTTCCCCATATTCCACCGGGAAGGACATGCAGAGCAGGATGGACACTCCCCATAACAGGGTCATAACCATCTTAATGGTCCGTCCCTCCTTTACCTTCTCCAGAATAAAGGTGAAATAACTGAATATCGGTATGACGATCAGTGTCAATTGCAGCAGGAAATCTTTTACTATACTCATTTGGGCATCATTCGCCTTCTGTTCTATATACTTCTTAATTTTAGCAAAAGTCAGACAAATTTAAAACTTAAAGGAAATAAGATAAAAAACACGATCGCGCCCACGCCCAAAGGAATGAAAAAACAAAGAATGCTTACAACCCGTAATGCAATATAATACCGATCCGTTTTCATGAAGCGGAATCTTCGATTGAGCAGATGAAAAGCAGTGTGGATGATAAAACATATAAGCAAAAAAACGAGGAGCACCCCGATCGATTCCACCAAAAAAACAGGCAGAGCAATGTCCCCGCTATCGGTATACATGCCGGTGACGGTCACGAAAGCAAGTGATAGCAGAAAGAATGGGACGGTAATAAAAAGAAGCAGCTTCATTGTGTAGAACGTTTCTTGCATATACCGGCGCCCCCCTTATCGCACCCTGAAAATATCATCCGCCCTGCCGACTGGATTCTCAAGAAGAAGGTAATAGTCTTCCGCCTTCCAATATCTCCGTTCGTACTTGGCGATTCTTTCCTGTTCATCCCCAAGATAGACGTCCCGCCTGATGACCCTTTCGACTCGTGTTTCTGAGGGACAGTCCAGGAAGATCACATAGTCAAAGAATTCACGCCATTCTTTCCTCTGGAGGAAGACACCTTCGATCAGGATGAGGGTGTCTTTCGTATAGTGAAATTCCTTCTGAACAATCGTATCAGTGGAAGAATCATAGAAAAGTAAAATGATTTCCAGGTTATGATGCAGCTTTTGAAACAAATCTGTTGTGAGGGATGCGATGTCCCATTGAAGGGCGTAGTATTCATGCCATTCTTCGTTCCCCGTCCCGTATCGGCGGCTCTTTTCCACAATGTAATCGTCCAAGTGGAGAATGGATGCGCTATACTTGATTTCTCTTTTTAACGCTTCTGCAAACGTCGATTTACCGGCCCCTCCCAGCCCATCAATTCCGACAATGAATGGACGGTGTTGGGAACATCTTTTATGATAATGGGTGAGAAATGTCTTCATCATTATATCAAACGGATCATTCATTCAATTCCACACCTTTCTGCTATACGTCCCTCTTTTTATCATTCCTTTCCCCCTTCCAATTATTTCAAAAAACTAAAAAGAACTCAATTCTTTTTAAAAAGAGAATTGAGTTCCTGCATAAAGAATCACGTTACATGTTCTTTGCCTTTTGAGTCGGCCACTGAATTACTTTTTCCAAGATGCATTGATAGAAATATATGAGGACGGCCAATGACAGGATGATCAAGTAAAAGAACAGATTGCTCATCTTCCGTAATTTAAATGCGCCCATTTTATCATAGAATTTCACAATCGGGAAAGCCAGTAGAAAATCAATCAGAGCATTTAAGGCAACATACTTTCTAAAGTCACCAAAGGTCCATTTAAATACCCACAGCGTTGTGATGAAAAACATTCCCCCTACAAAAGGAAGATCGATTTTGGTCTTTTTTAAAATGAAAGGGTCCGCTTTCCACCATTTCTTATTATTGGCGAAGATACTGAGGATACTCCATATGATATTCGTAAACAGGGCGACTGAAGTAAAGCGAACAAACACGTTTTTCCCGAGGTATGGTGCGCTAAACCAGGGAAGAACCAAAGTACAGGTAGATAATATCTTTGAGTTCTTACTAGACACGATATGGCCTCCAATAGTCGATTAGATAATAGTTGTAACGTTCTCCTAAATAAGGAATTTTATGTATCAGCAGCATTTTTTTCATTAAAAAGGGTCTGTCCTTCTCCACGCCTAACGTGTCGTTGGACAGACCCTTTTCACTTGATCTTATTCTTCTGTATCATAATCATGATGACCTTTATGATCGTCATGCTCTCCATCATCCTCATTGTATCTATGGTGGTTCCTACTATGGTCTTCTTTCGAGTCCACACCAGGAATTCCGGAGATATATCCGACACCGCCTGTTTCCATGATGCCAAGCGTATCTTTCATGGCCTGCTCTAATTCTGTTTTATCAACGGCTGTGATTTCTTTCTCATCAAGATCCGCCCCTGGATGTTGATAGTTGCTTAGGATATAATTCGAGTCCTTCATGGAACCCACCGCTCGTAATCCGGTTGCTTCTGCTCCGACCGGAACGGAAAGGATTCTGGAAAGCTTCTTGGTTTGTACATCGTACGCCCACACGAAGTTGTTCGTGTGCATACCGCTGTCTTCTCCGATGAAGAGGGTATTTAGATCTTCTGAGAAACTCAGGTTGTCAGGGTTAGCTACTAAATCAGGGTTTGCCGTGTTTCCTAGTGCATCCGGAGAACCAAGGTCCTCTCCTAATACAAATCCGCTCATGCTGGCAGGAACATAGCCACTGTCAATTTTCTCATCGTCACGATCCGTTTGACCTTCTTGGAGATTCAATTCATACGTGACACCTGATTCAATCTTCGGAAGTTGAATGTCGTCCTGAACGGCTCCATCCTGCTTTTCCATGCTTCCTTCTTGATAAGAGATGGCCATGTACGCTTTATGATCTTCCGCGTTGACGGCAAGTCCCTCCATTTTGTTGAATTCAGAAGTCGCACCAAGGATGGCTCCGTAACGGCGCGGTTCTAAGAATGCTGCCGCTTTTTCCATGCCTGGTTTCACTTTTAGATATTCAACAGAATCATGTGAGTTCGTCATAACAGGCGTAAACCCTTCAGTAGGCTCTTCGGTTGTTTCAAAAATATCGCTGAATGTCACTCCACTGTCGATCATGGCTTTGATTTCTTTGTCGGTACCGTGTCCAAGCTTGATCCAGTTTAGATCACCAGACCCGCCTTTTTCTGTACCTGTTTGGTTGAACTTAGCCGCATATAGAGTTCCAGCTGAGAAATCTTCTGCTTTATCGGCTACATACATGAACATCATCGTATTGCCACCGTCGTCACCGAAAATGGCCGTCCTGTTATCCGGAAGGACCTGCATCATTTCATGGGAGAAGCGGCCTGTGCTGTAATGCTTGACGACAGAAGGCTTACCATCATGTGAGACGGAGATTTCCGGGATCCATCCGTAATTGTAAGGATTTGCTTTTGATTCATCATGGAAGTAATAGTTCGCAAAGTTGCTGACTTCTTTATAGGCATCGGAATCTTTGTTTTCAAATTCTCTTGCATCCGGCTCATATTCCTCTGAACCAAGGTGCGTGCCCCAATCCGTTGTGGATCCGTTACATGGATTCCACAGTCCATTTACACTTGAGAAATCAATCTTATGTGCTTCTTTCACCGAAAGCTTGCCCGTCTTTTTATCATGGTCAAGTTCAGATAGTGTCATGGACGCAGGAAGGCCAGAAATCTCTTCGCCTGCATTGTTTTGGGAATCGTATTCAAAGTGAGAAATCATGAATGATTGGTTCCCCTTCGTCAGAAGACTGTTCGAATCCGGTGCATCTGAAATGAAGTAGGAAGGATTTGCTGGAACGCTTTCGTCCATGATCGGATCTCCGTTCACATCGATCGGAGTACCTGCTGGAATCATTTCTCCTTTATTGTCGACGATTTTATCTTTTGATAGGTAGAGTTGGTCATAGTTAAGAGGCAGCTCTTTCACAGTCCTGTCTTTATAGGTCACTTTGACTGTTGCTGTTGTATACGTTTTTACCATATTTTTAATGTTGTCAGGAGCTTTCATGGAAGAAAATTCAACACTTTCAATTTTCTTGTGTGAGTCTTTCTTTTTGCCGTGGTCCTCATTGTCGTGAGCCATGGCTGCTAAAGATGAAGAAGCCAGTAGCGCCATCGATAATCCGATTGATAGTCTTTTTTTCATCTGATAAAACCTCCTACTGTATTTGCTACTACTCTAGTAAAACATGGAATGTTTAAGTCAGTATGAATACAAGTGGGGGAAATTAAAATCTAAGTAAATATTCGTTTACGGTATGATAACAATTCATATGCATAAAGTCATGGGTTATTTAGGGGATGGTGATGGAGAGAGGCAACCTCCAGAATATTCCCCTCAGGGTCGATTATGTAAAAAACTGATCCTTCTTGAGATCTCCTCGTCTGAAAGTGGCGCGTTTCCAAGAGGCGATAGTATAGAAAAATCCGGGAAGGGTCCGACTGCTTGATCGCGTTTGAGAGCTCCTTAATCAAGTGCGGATTGGAGAATTCCGGAACAGGCAGATCTTTCGGAGCGGCATTCAGTTTTTTTCTGGAACGATGAAGAGCTGTCTTGATGGACTCATCACGGACCCTGAGCATAGCGGCGATTTCCTTAGTCTTATAGTTAAATACATCTTTCAGGGTTAAGAGCATCGCCTGTTGCAGGGGGAGTGAAGCAAGTATGATTTCAATCAAAGCGTCGAATTCGGAAGGGTCGCTTACTTCCCGAATGTCTTCATGATGAAAAAGAAACTCCTTCTTCTTTCTTTTCTCATCGATAAAAAGGTTTTTGGCCACTTTGTATAGAAAAGAGAAAGTGAACTCCCGACCGGGATCGGACTTTTTCAGCCGGTAGATTTTCAACAGCGTGTCCTGTACAAGATCTTCTGCCTGCCAGGATGAGCCTGATAGTTTCAAGCAATATCGATACAGTTTGCTGACCGTTTGTTCCAGGTCTTCAAAAATCATTCCAGCCACCTCACATTTTTTGTAACTTTTTCTTCATTATATTCGTTATACATAGGAATTTCATTTATAAGGAGAGGATACGATGTTTAAAATTGGAAGTGTATTTGTCCCTGTCACGAATCTTGAGAAATCATCCGCCTGGTATGAGGAGCATTTAGGCGTGAAGAAAATCGGTTCATGGGATGGGGGTGCAGGGTTTTACCTCCCAAACGGTTCGACCCAATTTGGCTTGATCGAAGTGGAAACCCCTCAGCCGACGGAGTTTGTCATTAAAGGAAAGCAGAAGAACAGCTATTTCAACTTTGTCGTTGAGGATGTCGATGCGATTCATAATGAATTGAACGGGAAAGGAGTAGTGACAACGGAAATCGACGACTTTGGCGGGATGCGCTTTTTTGATTTCTTTGACCCTGATGGGAATCCGTTCAGCGTGGTGAGCGAGGTAGAAGGATCTCCATTTCACTCGGATCATGTGAAAAAGCTTCAGGAAATGAATAGCTGAGGAAAGAAAGGTGACCGGAATCCCGGTCACCTTTTCATTCTGATTCAACGGCCGTTTCGAGTGCATCGAATGGCTCTTTGTCTTTCGATGTAATGGTATAGATGGCCTTCCCTTTCTGCCACTTCACAACCGTTTCGGGATGTTCCTTGAATCCGCCTTTAACGTATGTATACCACGTTAAAACACATTTATTCAATAAAAGATGGAAATA
The DNA here is from genome assembly GCF_017303375.1 of Bacillus sp. NTK074B. Lineage (GTDB taxonomy): Bacteria > Bacillota > Bacilli > Bacillales > Bacillaceae_B > Rossellomorea. The sequence continues at coordinate 246,064 of NZ_JAFKOH010000006.1, forward strand.
GAGTTATTACCTGGCTAATGAAGGGTATGGATACATGAGTATAAAAGCGGAGGTGTTTTCATGAAGATGAATAAACTGGATTTGATGACCTGTTTACTATCCAGGGACCACCATTCTTTCAAGAAATTTTATCAGGATTATGAAGCATTTATGTTCCGGACAGGCTATAGGGTGACAGGATGCAGGACGTCTACGGAGCAGTTGATCTTGATGGTGTAAGAAATATATGGAATCAACCCTCTGTCATTTCCAGATCATCGGACCGCTACTTATCGGTTATTTTGCAGAAATTAATGGTAGATCATCGATGAGACTGTCCTTTTAATGGATAAATAAAAATCCTTGAATCGAAGAGTACAGGCAAAGGAAGCCGGCTGAGAGTAATAACCACCCTCTCCCCCTTATGGTCTTTTTGAAGTTCTTCTATTACCACGATTCCAGCGGACAGACTAAGCATCAACATCATGTGTTCAATCCATATACATTCCTTCCTGGTGGTCAAGTCCATTATTTTTGTACGAATTTAGTATCATGATTCTTGGCCATTTTATATTCCTGCACTGACCTGGCCAGCATAATAGCCATCCCTCCTATTAAATAGAGGGGTTGCCAGTTAAATGAATCTTTAATGACCATATCCTTGATCAGAATAAAGCACCCATACAAAATCCAGAAGCATGTAAAGCCGGTAGCAAACAACCAGAATTTCGGATAGATTTTTTCTTTTGTCATTTTTTCACCTCAACCATTCTATTTTATCAAGTAGCATATCTCACATATCGGATTCTTTTAGCTGGTTCATCCTTGACACGTTTTATTCAACAAGTAAAAAAAGCCGACTCCCCAAATCCCAAAAAGTCGAATGATATTTCTGAACAGATTAAACATACATAACCAGTCCATTGACTATGCCTCTCTTCTCTCTTTCTTCATCGTATTGAGAGAAAAAATCAGCCCCGTAAATCCCCCTGTAAAAGAAGGCAGCAGACTCCACATTAGATATCCCCATTTTTCTGTGTACACAGATACGATAAGGAACAGAACGGGAAAACCGACTAGAACGATGAGTGATACAATCAGTGCCTACTTACTTCTATTTTTCATATTGAACCGCCACTTATCTACTTTACCCCCTTGATTTTAACATCATTTTCCTGATTATAGACACTTTGTTTCTCCATAAAAAAGAGATGCTTTTCTTTAATAAAGAAAAGCACCCGCTCCTTACTTTTTAAACAAAAGGAATAAAATAACAAAAATGAGCAGAAAGAGAAACAAGAGATATCCCATCCCCATGCTGTATACGAAATACACCCTCACGTGGAGGATGATCCGGACGATGTGAAAGATCAGGATGCAAAAAAGCAACAGGATGACGATATTGACCTGCCTGTCTCGATTTCGATACATAGCCATCAGCTCCCATCAAAGAGCCCCTGGTACAAGAAGGAACTCGTACCATATGTCTTTCTATATACCTATTTCCCTACTAAGCTCATTATTCATGAAACCAATGATTAGAGTTGCAGGGTCGCATCCAGTTCTTTATTCAGGCGAGAAAGCTCCTGTTCCAACTCATCTAATTTCCTTTGTTGTATATCCGTGTTTCTTCCGAAGGATTCGAGCTTCTCAAGGTCCCCCTGGATGCGGATATAATCGAGTTTCACTTCGTTTATTTGGTATTCAAGCTCTGTTTTGTTCATCATGATTCCTGCCTTTCAGTATGTAGTGATACCGCTATTATCAATCAAAGTTCAACTAAATTAAAGTAATAAGTCAAATGAATACCCGATTACAATGAACGTCATAAAAGTAGTCAGTCCCAAAAGCGTCATCCTATATTCTTTCTCATCGCCTCTCCACTGCATGTAGGCGTCAAATGAAAAGATGACCATGATATGTAGCAAAATACCAGATGAATTGGAAAATGTCATTATGAATGATGTTCATAGTCGTCTTCTTCCTGTATGTATTTTTCCAAAAATCCGTCCTGCTCCTTTTCTCATCTATTTCCTCCCGAACATATACACATTCGTGGTAGCCGACACGTTATTAATAATGCTTAAGGCGAAGATCGTGCCAAGTACGGAGCTGCCCCCATAACTGAGCATCGGAAGTGGGATCCCTGTAATCGGGACCAGTCCGATGACCATTCCCACATTTTCAAAGATATGAAAGGTCAGCATGGAGATGACGCCGGCCCCGATGAGGATTTCATAGTGACCTTTATTTCTCAGTACGATGGTGATGATTTTATAAATCAACACGAAATACAGGCACAGGACAATGGACGATCCGATAAACCCGAATTCCTCTCCAATGACCGTGAAGATAAAATCGGAGTGGGCTTCAGGAACAGCCACTTGCCCGTCGTTAAACCCTTTCCCCGTCATCTTGCCCGATCCCGATGCTAGGATAGACAATCTCAACTGATAACCTATCCCCTGACCGGTTCCGAACGGATCAAGCCAAGAGTAGATTCGATCCAGCTGATACTGACCCATAAATGCTAACAATATTTCCGGACGGTAAATGAACACCCACACCAGTGAAGCGATACTTGCTACCCCAAGAAATGATAAGAGCATGAGGATATATTTATTGATCCCTGATATAAAAATCATTCCGATCATGATGCACATGATCACCATCCCTGTTCCCGCATCTGGCTGCTTCAGGATCAGCGCCAGGGGTATAAAGGTGACGGTCACGACTTTAACCAATAAAAGAGAATCCGAAGACAATGTCCTTTCTTCCACCTTTTCATTATGCCGTGAAATGACATGGGCCAAGAAAAGAATGAGAAAGACCTTCATGAATTCCGAAGGCTGTAGAGAACCGAATCCAGGGATGGAGAACCATGCCTTCGTCCCTTTAATGATCGGCGCGATGCTTGAAGGGGCAACCATCAGGAACGCCAGCAACAGGACACCGAATCCATACAAAAATGGGGAGAGCCTCCTCAGCTGTTCAAAATCGAAGTAGTACACGATGGAAGTCAAGATCGCCCCTCCGATGAACCAGATACTTTGCTTCATGGCGAAATTCTCTTCGTAGGGTAAATATTTTTGCGCACTGTAGATCGAGACGCAACTGATGATCATGAACACAAATACAAGAAACATTAAATCCAAATCGAGTTTTTTCCATTTACTGTTTTCCATAAACCCACCCACCCTGTCCTTCCAACATTACGTTTCTCCCATTCCCGTCCCCAGAATCACTACATACAAAATGGAAACAGTTAATAATACGGCAAACGTTAACCCCACGAGGGCAAACCCGTTTTTTTCATTTCGTTTTCTGAGAGCAATGATACTTAAGACAATGGAAATCGGAGCACCGATGAAAAGGGTATAAAAGATCGTATAAACGACGGATCGATCGTGGATGGTTGAAACGATGAACAAAAGAACAAACAATGCGAGCGGGATTCCAGCTGACACATAACTGAGCCATGAGTATCTTTTCACAGTGATGACCGCCTTTCTAAAGAACTCTCTTCTTAATAGACGACTGTAGGAGTAAAGAAGTTTCATGTTTATCCACTCTTTCCCATTTTAGTAGAAAATCGTGAAAGAATCATTGAATTATCGTGAATAATTTGAAATAATTGGAATTTGATAGATGACTTTTTTCCAGAAAAGAGGATTTGCGATGTTAAAGAAAATTCCCTTTAAGAGGATACGCTGGCCAGATTGGGTGGTGTTGGCTTTGATGGCTTTTTCATTCGTATATGGCATGACGCAGCTTGTCGCCGCCATTCCATTCGAGCCTGAATCAGGCAGTGCGTCCCCTGTGACCATTGACTTTAAAACGGAAACCAAGGATGCAGATACGTACACCATGTCCATCAGCATCCCGATGATGGAAGATGAGACCATAAAGAAACCCATTCAAGGGTGGATCAATCATGAAAAGGAAGCCTTTTTGGAAGAAGTGAAGGAAAATAAGAGTCAGCTTGGGAATGGCTCCCGGGCCCACCTCATCATTCAGGCAGACCGCAAGAAATCGACAGACGATACCTTTCATATCCTCTTTCACTCCTATCAGCTCGTCCATGACGTCAGGGGGAAGGAACACGTAAAGACGTTTACGATCAATGCCGCTGAAAGAAAAATCGTCAAGCTGCCTGATATCATGGATGCGAAAGAAGAGGCGATTAATATGATCCGGAACCGTCTCAAGGGACACTCTGATAATAAAGTACAGGAGGCATTACAGAACCCGGAATCTTGGAACTGGACCCTCGACGAGAAAGTGCTCTCCCTGTACTTCAATGATATCCAGGAAGCCGGACCCACCCCAGTGCGAATTCCCGTTCAATCCATCCTTCCTTATCTCGATAAAAAGACAGCCGGTTCATTGGCAACGGTATCGGTTGAACCTGGTGAAAAATATGTTGCCCTCACCTTTGATGACGGTCCCGATCCCGACGTCACCCCCAGAATTCTGAAGGTATTGAAGGATCATAACGCACCAGCTACCTTTTTCATGCTGGGCAGCCAGGCGGAGAAATACCCGAACGTCGCAAAGGACGTTGCAGGAGCCGGGCATGAAATCGGCAATCACTCGGACCATCACAAGGATTTGACGAAGATCGGGGAAGAGCAGATGGTGCAGGAGGTCCGCGCCTCCAGTCAGAAAATCATGATCGCGACGGGCCAGCTTCCCACCGTTCTCCGTCCGCCTTATGGGGCAATCAATAAAGAAGTAGAGAAGCTTGCACATGATAACCGTTCCTCCCTCGTCCTCTGGTCCGTCGATTCACTTGATTGGAAATACAAGAATGTGAATGCCATCCACTCTACTGTTCAGCAGGAAATGGCTCCGGGTGCCATCATCCTCCTTCATGATGTGCATTCCACCACAGCCGATGCACTCCCTGGATTGTTGACCATGCTTGAGAAGGAAGGATACGAATTCCTCACTGTCTCACAGCTGCAGGCGAGACTCGTTGTAGAAACGGCAGGCCCTTTTTACGGAAATATGAAAAAGGGATAGAGCTGACTAAAGCTCATCCCTTTTCCTTATTCATCATTCATGCCCTTACCGTCCAGTATGTGCTGCACATATTTCTCAACCCTTGATTCCCGGGTCTTCGATTGTTTCGCTTTTGATATATAAAGGATATATGCTCTCTGACGTCCCGGCGTCAGGTTTTCAAAAGCCGTTTTCAACTCCGGCATGTCACTGAATTTTCGTTGAAGTTCATCTGGAACAGGATATTTTTCCGTCTTTTTCAGTTCCACTTCGAGACCTGCTTTTTCAACTTCGATCGCTTCCTGGATATACGCTTCCAGGATTGGCTTCATTTCAATGATTTCTTCTGGACTGGTGAACCGGATCTGCCGGGCTGACTGTACATTCTCGGTTTGTTGAATGAGAATCCCTTGAGGATCCTTGAGTAACACGCCTTTATGAAACAGAAGGGCGCAGTACTCTTTAAATCCATGCATCAACACGATATTTTTCCCCTCTAACGTGTAACAGGGATGCATCCATTTGATTTCTTCCTCCAGCTCCTCAAATGAAAGGAGGATACTTCTCAGCCGCTCATATTCTTCTTTCCACTGCTTCGCTTTTTTAATAAATCCATCAACCTTGCGATTCGGTTTTATCATCGTAGAATCCTCCTGACACCTTTTTTCATGCAGTCTATTTCCGCCAAAAGCTCGTGAGTTCTGCCTTTTCCCTCATGTTATATGTAATGATTCCCTCAAGTAATTCGTAATTCACGGGATCTTTCCAGGGCAGGCGAAACAATCCTTTCGTGGCACTATATCCGGCTTCTTTGATCTGGTCTGCGAAATGTACCATGGTGACTTCTTCAGGCGCTACGCTCACATGATGCTTCGCCGTCGAGATCCCGATGATGAAGGTGCCGTGATCCGTAAACATCGGTGTATTCCATTTGATGACGGGTTCCATTTGAGGGAAAGTCTCCCGCACCCACGTCAGGATTTCCTCCATCCGCTGGCGATGATCGGGCTGATCGATTTCTGCTAAATAAGTAGAAAATGCGTTCATTTTATTTCCCTCTTTTCTATGCTTTTCTTCGTAAAACCGTGATAAAACCGTCCAGTATATCATGGGAGATCGTAAATCCTTTTTTTTGATAGAATGCCAGCGCCTCCTGATTCCCATTCGAGGTGAAGACAAAATAATCCTCGACATCTTCAAACGTTGCGAGCCACTCCATTGACATGCTGTCCAGGTTCGATCCGATACCGAACTGTCGGTAGCCTTCCTTTATGTAAAATTGAGATAAACAACCTACATTCTCGTTTTGGACAGACGAAAGATCGAAAAATTTGGCAAAATCATTTGAATAGGCTTCTTTTGGCGATATGTTGGTATACACATAGGCAATGATCTCTTCATTTTTTTCGGGATCTTTGACGATCACAAGATAATTATGGTCGGCATTTTCAATCGATGGAAGCAACCTTGTTTCGAAATTCATGCTGTCGAACCGTTCGGGTGCAATGGATGCCTTCGATTTCTGAAAGAGCATCAGCTCATTGCACAGTTCACGGCACGATTCAGCCTGTGATTCCGGAATGACTTCGTACATGAGATGCATTTCTCTATTACCTCCACATACACAATCTGATCCTTCTATTATCTTCTCTTTCCCTTTCCTGTTTTCCTCTGAGAAATCATCGATAGCCTACAGAATTTATTCCCCTTTAAAACATTCTTCACATAAAAACGTACCTTCATTATTCAGATAAGCTTTTATTTCAGTCATGCCCTTTCTTTCGGGGTATCTCATCTTTATATAGACAACGTCATTTCCTTTTATTTCTCTCTCGCATTGTGCACAAGATGGTTTATTTCCGAACATTCTATCCCTCCTTTTCATGATGGTGAAGCTTCAATACTATATCTATCACTTTGTGAGTTACCCTTTTACTCCCTATTCATTCTCGATATAGTAAATTATTTCAAATCCCTATCGGTTACTCAAGCTTTATCTAGAATAATATTAGTTCCTCACTCACCCGTAAGCCATGGATCTATAAAAAAATCGATAAGGAAACAGGTCCCTTATCGATTATTCTAATTTTTTTTACAGGGATGATTATTCCCCTGTTTCCGCAAAACGATGGATTCTTTCCCCTACCTCATCACGTACACGTTGGAAGAATGCCCATTTCTCTTCTTCTGTTCCTTCCGCCTTGGCTGGATCATCAAATCCCCAATGTACGCGTTTCACTTGAGGTGGTGTCACCGGACATTTATCCGCCGCATCCCCGCATAGTGTCACGACTAAGTCAGCATTGTTCAAAATTTCAGGATCGATGATATCGGACGTTTGATTCGTAATATCGATATCGACTTCTTTCATCGCTTTCACTGCATTTGGATTTAAACCGTGTGCTTCGATTCCTGCACTGTATACGTTCCACTCGTCACCCAAGTGCTTTTTAGCCCAGCCTTCTGCCATTTGGCTCCGGCATGAATTCCCTGTACATAGGAAGTAGATGGTTTTCTTTGACATGTTGAATCTCTCCTTTAATTGTTGTTAGATGATTAATAACCAAATATAAAGCCCGACCAGTGTGATGAACAGGGTTGGGATGGTCAGGATGATCCCTGTTTTAAAGTAGGTTCCCCAAGAGATTCTCACTCCTTTTAATGAAAGGACGTGAAGCCATAATAAAGTGGCCAGTGATCCGATCGGGGTGATCTTTGGCCCTAGGTCCGATCCGATGACATTGGCATAGATCAACGCTTCACGCACAACACCCGTCGTGTCCGTACCTGAAATCGCCAGAGCATCGATCATCACCGTCGGCATATTGTTCATGATGGACGATAGGATGGCCGCGATGAATCCCATTCCGACCGTGGCAGCAAATAGTCCTTGATCAGCCGTCATCTGGATGACATCCGCCAGCACATTCGTCAGTCCTACGTTACGAAGACCATATACGACCACGTACATACCGATGGAGAAGAACACGATGGCCCACGGAGCCCCTTTGATGACAGTTGTCGTATTGACGGCTGCACTTCTTCTGGCCATCGCCAAGAAGAAGATGGCCACGATCCCGGCAATAATGGAGACCGGCAGTCCTATAAACTCGCTTGCCAAATAGCCGGCGAGGAGAATCGACAGCACCACCCAGGAAAGGCGGAACATCTTGATATCCTGTATGGCATCCACTGGTTTCTTAAGCTGAGAAACATCATAATCCTTTGGGATGCTCTTTCGGAAAAAGAGATAAAGGACCAGGATACTTGCCCCTAATGAAAACAGGTTCGGAACGATCATACGTGAAGCAAACTCTACAAACCCGATTCCGAAAAAGTCAGCAGACACAATGTTTACCAGGTTACTGACCACTAAAGGCAGGGACGTCGTATCGGCGATGAATCCGCTGGCAATGATGAACGGGAAGACAAGCTTTTCACTGAAATTCAGGTTCCGTACCATCGCAAGGACGATCGGTGTCAGAATTAGTGCCGCTCCATCATTGGCGAAAAGTGCCGCCACCACTGCTCCTAAGAGTGAAACGTAGACGAACATCCTCACTCCGTTTCCCTTTGCCGCCCTTGCCATATGCAAAGCAGCCCATTCGAAAAACCCGATCTCATCAAGGATGAGAGAAATAATGATAATTGCAATAAATGCCAATGTCGCATTCCAGACGATGCCGGTCACATCCACCACATCGCTGAAATCGACAACCCCCACAATCAGCGCCAAAATGGCTCCGCCGATTGCGGACCATCCGATGGAAAGCCCTTTAGGCTGCCAAATGACGAACACAAGGGTGATGAGAAAAATCACAGATGCTAAAATAGTCATAATTCCTTTTTACCTCCTATTGATCACATGAAATGCGTAAGCCCTGCTCCTCCAATTCCTTCAATTTAAAGTCCTGGTTCGGCAGGTGGTCCAGAAGGCTTTGAATCAGCGGAAAGTATTCACTTTCACGATTAAGGGAGTAAATGATCCATTGACCACGGCGCTTCTCCCTCACGATCCCTACATCCTTCAACTTACGGACGTGCTGACTAATAGCAGGCTGACTCGCTTGAAAAATCTCCACAAATTCACATACACAACAATCATTGGTATCTAGTATCTTTACCATGGTCAACCGGGTTTTATCCCCTAATAACTTAAGAATGGTCGCGGATTTGTCTATTTCAACCGTCGATGCTTTCATCCACTCGCCTCCATATATTAATGTATGCTTATATAATAGTTCACTTATATATAGATGACAAGGGGTTTTTTGAAAGAGTGTTATTGGGGGAAAGAAACCCTGGGGTTGATTCCCAGGGAGAATAGTTTTATCCCATCACATCTTTCAACCGATCATTATGCTTTCTCAACCACAACCAAATGATAAATAGAATACTAAAGATGGAGATAAACAGAATGGGTGGCCAGTAAATGGTCAATGTGCTTGGCCCGTAATAGGTCAATTGATGGTATCTTTCAATCGTCCGTTCATACGATTCTTTGTATTCGAACTGCACGATCCAGTTATCGTCTGCCAGGACAACATTCCCCAAGTCATATTCACCAGGGATGATTTCGGCTTTATTAGAGATGATTCCCTCGCTGCCGAAGACCACTTCCGCCTTTCTATAATCAACGGGGTAGATATTGGTTGGTTCCTCCTTCACTTCCGATGAATTTGCCAGCCATTCTTGCAAATCGTCTGTTTTAAATACAGCAAGATACTGGAGTTTATCATCATATTGATTGAAGATATCCTGTATCTCACTTTCGTACTCTTCCGCATTCGAAGATGAGTGCAGGGTATGGAACACATCCTCCATGATCATGTTTCTTTCACTCTTTACAACAGACAGTTCGTGCAATTCTTTCTTATTTTCATTCATTATCATGATGGAGTTACCAAGAAGTAGGATTCCAATGAGCAAGAAGATTAGAGCCGAAACGAAGACAGAACGTGTCAGCTTTTTTTGTTCTTGAAAAAAAACGGAAACCTTTTGAAACGGCTTCTTGGATTCTATTCTCTCCATGACTAGGTCATCCTCTATGTCCTCCCCACTTTTCATATTGATGTATATCTCTCTGCACTCCTTGCATAATGACAGATGCTCTTGTACGAATTCCCTACTGTCTCCGCTGCATATCTCATCAATATAGGAAGGCAATAAATCCTGCACTATATTACATTTTTTCATGTCCATCACCGCTCCCTTCCTTCAGTTTCAATTTAGCTCTGTAGTACGTCACCCTTGCCCAATTCTCATTCTTCCTTTGTATCTCTCCAATTTCTCTGAAACTCAGGCCCCCAAGCATTCTCAGTAACAATACCTCTTTATAAGGCTCATTCAGGGAGTGGATATTTCTATAGAGAACCACCTTTTCTTCTGATTGGATGTATTCTGATTCGGGAGAAGGATGCACAGGAGCGCACTGATCAACTTCCACCTTCTGCCGTTTGCTTTTATCGACATACTTATAATAGGAATGCTTAGCGATCTGGCATAACCAAACCGACATCTTACATTCTCCATTAAACCTATCAATGGACCTAACGGCTTGATAAAAAGTTTCCTGTGTCAATTCTTCCGCTACATCCCGATTCCGGCAGAGAACCATTAAATAACGGAATACTTCATCTGCGTATGTGTGATAAATTTCTTCTAATTCCCCCAAAGGCTTTCCCCCTCTCGTCTATATATCTGTTTATCGAGTTGTTCGTTACAAAAAAACTAAAGTTTTTATCCACCATAAAAAATAAGCTTGGAAGCCCAAGCCCATTTCTGAATTTCCTCTTTCATCCCAAGCAATGAGGCTGCATAGCAGTCATAATCATCCGGAAACTCCCAGCTTTCATGCCGGATAAGGAATATTCATGCCACTATCCAAATTTTCGCCCTGGGATTGATAATAATCGCGCGGAATTTGAAATAATCGGGCACACCTGTCGAGTTTTCTTTATTTTGAACTGCACAAGCAACACCCAACCAAGGTGATCAGTCACCCACTTTTAAATATCCGGGAGCTTCCTTCATCACAAAATGCTTTTCAATGAAAGCCAACACCTCATCATTACCCGGCAACGACACCGTGTCCATGGCTTCCTGAAAGGTCAACCATCGAAAGTCACTGTGTTCCTCATTTATGTTTATTTCCTGATCAGCCGCGACGAACCCTACAAATACGGGTGCTATGTAAATGTAATTTCCTTCGATGGAATAGATTCTGTCAAAGGTATTGGCAGAGTATAAAGAAAGGTTTATGATTCCTGTTTCTTCTTTCACCTCTCTATATGCCGCTTCCCAGGCTTTCTCACCTTCTTCGATGCCACCGCCGATATAGCACCATACATCCTTCAAAACAGATTCTGCCCTTTTCATCAATAATACGCGGTATTCACCTTCCACTTTTTTCAACAGGATGACCGCTATCCCTGTACATTTAATAGGAACTTTGGTCATGTCATCATCCCCTCTCTTTCAGACCACAACCGCTGAACCCCCACATATTCCAGCCCGTTGAATGCCATCCTGTAAACATCCGGCTTGGACGTAGTATGTAAGAAATCGAGATCATAGCGACTGTCGAAATATCCCATCATCAGCGTCATAATCGCTCCGTGCGTTCCAATCACGATATCCTTTCCTTCATATGTACTCAACAAGTTGTTCAATACGGCGACTGCCCTCGATTGGCATTCGGCATTGGACTCCCCGCCTTGTACTGCGTAATCAGGATTCTTAAAGGATTTCTCAAGGATTGGCCGGAGCTCCCTATCAGATATCCGGTTGATTTCCGATGAGAAGATTCTTTCCTTCAGATCTTCCTCGATCATGACGGGCCGGCCAATATGCCGACTTATGCCTTCAACCGTTAGAACGGAGCGGAGATAAGGACTAGACACCACCACATCAATGTTTTCCTTTTTTAGCAGGTCCGTTATTTTTCGGGCATCGGACATCCCTTTTGGCGTTAATTCCCTGATCCGTTCATTTCCTTTTTTCGGCGAATCACCGTGTCTTACCATGTAGAGGTATGTATTCAATGCTCGATTTCTCCCAAATGTTTCAGTACTTTACACTTCAGTTCATTGTATTGGTCCATGTCCGTATCCTGAAATGCTTCACCCCGATTAGAAGGGATGTCATCATACTGAATGGCTCCTCCAAATTGAGAAGCAGTAAAATCATGACGGATGTGATCGATCACATTGTAGAAATGCCAGCCTTCATATAGACGGGTTTTATAAATCTCTCCTCCCAGCAGGTCGTTGACCACCAGGGATGTCACCCCGCACTGCCCTTTTGCAGGAATTTCAGCCGTCCATTTGGAACTCGTTTTCAGGGACCAGGATCTTCTTAATACTTCTACGAGATGACGCTTCTCCATGTGGTCTCCCCCTATAAATCTATAATTTGAAGATCTTCATCCGTCTCTTTTTCAACCAGCTTTATCTGGTGATAAGTACGGTCCGGATCCTTCTCAAAATACCAAAGATACACGTCTTCCAAGTGATATTCCTTTACTGCTTCAGGAGATAACAAGGCGAGGTTCAGGATGGTCGCTTGCTGATCATCCACTTTGACCACTCGCTCATCTCCCTTCTTGAATAACCCATAAATCAGATGATCCCCATGGCCCTTGTGTCCTTCCAACATATCAAACTTTCTATCAGGATCGATGGGTCCCCATGTAAGCATCCCACTCTTCCAACCTAAAAGTCCTTCATGTGCGTAAACCGCTCCAAGATTATGTTTACTTTTGATAATAAAGTATAATGATTCGTCCCCCAGTTTATATGCGGGGATCAATAAGAGTTTACTGTCTTCTGACAGAATGGCTACATGGGGATCTGAATAAGAGTCCTGATGCTCTGCATAAGCCCAAAGACTTGTGAGTGCAATCACCACCATCAGCCAAGAGACCGTGGCGAAAATGGTTTTGTTTTTCATGTTCAATCCTTTCAGGAGAATCTATTAATCGTGCGGGAATAGAAATAATCATGCCGGATAGTCGAAGTTTCTTTATTCCTTACTCTCCTAAACTCTCACCCGTCAAAATCTCATACAAACGGGCAGACTCTTTCTTTGGAAGCTGCGCATAGTCAAATTCCCCTTGAATGACTTCAAGCTTATCCTTTTTCGGACTGATCCACAGCTTGTGAAGCTCTGGTTTTGCCTCGATATCGGAGTTTTTAAATTCGTAGATGAATTGATAATCCGGAGGACGGATGAAATCTACTTGTGCCTCAGTCCAATGAGTATCAGAAAGAATGGCTCTCACCTCTTCAACTAGCTTTGTGTCTGTGACTTCGTTAACGTCCTCATACTTATTTTCGTCGCCAACCCTTTTTTCCACGACGATGTTTTGTTTTTCACCTGAACAGGCTGCTAACATTAAGACTACACCAATCGTAATAAGAGATTTGAGTCCACGTTTCAACATATGGCCCTCCCCTGTGTTTCAACTTCACCTTTTTTATTCACGGTGTCTATACCCGTCTCACAATCCTCTTCGTTCTCCCACGCCACAATGTACTTATTCCATTCCTTCGTTACGGAGACAATTTCAACGGTACCGCCGTGGTGTTCCAGCACCACGGCTTTCGCCTGTTCTTCCGTCATTTCTGATTCGATGCCCTGGCAGCCGACCAATAATAAGCCCGCAAACATGAGGGAGGTTCTTTTCATCCCTATTCCTCCTCTGACAAAATGGCATCGTATAATTCCACACGGACATCAAGTGGATTCTGGTTTTCGTAGATTTCAAGATTCCAGCTTTGAGTGGAGCGGGTATAACCCTTTTCATTGATCCACTTGTGCAGTTCTTCATAGCTGTTTCTGATCTGGTCATTGGGACCCTGATGGAGAATGGTGGCATATCGGTGTGGAGGGATGGTCAGGGTCGTCATGTCAGATGGAATGTTGCTGAATTCACTGACCTGCAATCCGATCCAGTACCCGTCTTCTTCGGGTGAGGATTCTTCGACGACAAATGCCCCGATCTGTTGACTGGGCTGCAGTGCGTTCCGGATTTCTTCTGTTCTCTCTTTCAAACGCATGGCTGCTTTCGGAATTTCTTCCACATACTTTTCACCTGGACAAAGAACCCTGAAACCAACAAGCCTCACTTCACCTAACTCTTTTACGATACTCCTCATCACGTTCGCCTCCTATATCCAATCTTTGAGATGATCCTGTATAAATGCAATGTCTTTCTGATAATGTTCCACATGACCTTCGTCTATCATTTTCTGAAAAGCGGCATCGCCTTCTTCTGCTTTCCGGTGGATCGTTTTACATATGGCCTCCAGTCGGAGCAGGACCATTTGAAGATCGTCCACCCTAAAATCTAAACCGTACGAATCAAAGAATCGTTTCACTCTTACTTTGAACCGCCCGGCATCCCTAGATGAATCGTAGTGAATGGCCTCACCCGTTTCAGAGTAACGTACCCTGCTCAAAGGAACACAGGTGTAAAGGGTATACGCAATGTCCCATCTTCTAGGACCAGGTCCCGCGACGTCAAAGTCGATGATTCCTACCGGTCTTTTCCCGTTAAAGATAATGTTGTAGACAGCAAAATCATTATGACATAGAACCTCAAACGGCTTGGGTGTGAGATCGATCGGCTCCCAGTCTTCGCTTATTGGAAAGTCACTTACCGCATCATGATACTTTCGGAGCATACGTGCTATTTCTTCAAGGGAACCATCTGACCACATGTATTCTTTTAGCGGATAATTCCCCGCTTCTCCTTCAATGAACGATAAGATTTCCCTGCCTTTCTCATCGATACCGCGAAACCCCGGGGCATGAGGGTATCCCTTCCCTTCTAAATGGTTCAGGAGTTTATGAATTTTCGGGCTCTCAGGCTTGAGTTCCCGACGGACGGTGTCTCCGGAACGGTATACATTTGAGACGTTCCCACCGGCTAATTTTTCTTCGTGTGACATGTGGACTTCCACCTTTCATCTGAACAATTACTCCCTAATCTATAGAGCTTTCCGTTTATCGTCATCCTATAATTCCAATTATTTCAAAACACCACTCGTTTAACAATCCCCATCTCACAAAAAAATGACCCCCTTATCTATCCAGAGGATCATTTTCACATTTAAGTGCAGAGTTAAGTTGTTCCTCAAACGATTATCTATCTATCCACGCTCTTCTTCTTAATGAACGGGCTCATAGCCGTTCCGATCGAAAGGCCAAGAAACGCAGCAATCGCATAAAAACCGATGGCCATTCCATCCCAGCCGCCGACCATAAATATACTGAAGAGGATGGTTCCTAAACAAATAATGCCCAATACGGCTGACAAACTGAATACGATGAGATTCCGTGTATACCTGGCCAACACTACCACCAAACAGGCTGCAAGGATAAAAAGCACGATAATCGGCAGCCACCCTTCTAACATCAACATGTCTCCACCTCTTGTCTAGAATGCTGATCATCTGGTAAACCACCAAACGAAAAAAAGAATGACAGCGATAAAAAAGTAAAAGAACGCAAACACATATTTTCTATCCGTTTTTTTATTTTCCGAATTAGCAACGACGATCCCTCCAACCAATGGGATAGAAATGGCCACCCACATCCAGAAACTCATCTAACTCGCTTCCATGAATGAAAGAATCTTTTCTTTCATTCCGCCATTACTTGTATAAAGAATATACGTTTCTGAACTGGTCCTAATTACAATTCTGTCTGTGTGTCCATAAGGCAAACCGATTCTTACAGCCTTTCTTTCTTCACCGCTATATGTATGATCCATTGAAACACCTTTAATATCCGAAATAGGAATGTCTATCTGGCTTAACTGCCACTTTATACGTAAGTTCCCGTCATTCCCCGATACCTTTACTTCCATTGTGACCACTCCTGTCTTTATATGAATATACGTTAGTCACCACGAAAAGTTTCAATTATTTCCAATTTGGCCGCACCTGAATTATTTTTTTCCTTTCACCCCAAACCTTGGTTTACTGAAAAAAACAGCGATCAACAGAAACATCATCGCTGTCAGGAATCCAACCGCTTCTTGATGGAAAAAAATCGATACAGTTACGGATAAGCCTGACAATATAAAAAAAGTTTCATTAACATAGAATCCCTCCTAAATACTTATATTCCAATTATATTTTTTGAAATGAAACGTATATGATATGATGAAGGTCATCTTAAGATTGACTACAACAAAAACCCACTTCATTCGAGGTGGGTTTTCTTTTTGTTCCTCTTATTCTCCGGCTGCTTCAACCAGTAACGCACCCCTTTTCCAGCCAGCGGCTCGTCATTATACCTTGGGATAACGTGCAGGTGGCAGTGAAAGATAAACTGATTGGACACCTCTCCGACATTCCATCCGAGCGTATAGCCGTCCGGAGAATATGCTGTATCCAAGTATGTCTTTGCTTTTTGCAATAATTGGTATGTATCGTTCCATTCTTTCTCTGTCAACTCGAATGCGTTTCTATGATGATTCTTTGGAACGATCACACCCGATCCCTCCAGTACATCCTGATGCAGGTTATGCTGCAGGAAATAGCAGGATTCGTTTTCAAATACGATGTTTTGATCTTCGTCCTTTTCTGGGTGGCAGAATGGACAGGTTTCTTCAATAGTCATCTTCCCTCTCCTTTTATCAAAGTGGCTTGCCGGAGACGATGTGCCAGTGCAGATGTTTCGAGTCCTGATAGTCCCCTAAGTTTGTGATCACCTTACAAGCCCCATGTTCATCCTTGACCATTTGGGCCACCTTTTTGATGACACCCATTAGTCCCAGTAAGAGACCATCATCCTCCAGAGTCAGAAGGGAAGGAATATGTCGTTTCGGAATCACCACGATATGAACTGGATAAAATGGCCTCGTATGATGGTAAGCGAGGACGTGGTCAGTTTCCAGCACCTTCTTCACCTCTGTTTTCCCACTTAACACTTCATCACAATAAAAATCATTCGTCATTGTTTGACCTCCCGGATACCTTTTCTCTTTCCAATTATTTCAAACCCTCATCGTTTTGACAATCCAAAACCCCATTTCACAGGCATCATCTCCTTACTGTTCAATTTTGCAAAAATGACCCTTACGAACTCTATACAGTGAAACCCCTTTCATTACTAATTCATAGCCTCTATACTAGACTTATAAGATGATCATCTATTAAACAAGAATATAAAAATGCAAAAATATCTAGAGGGGGATCCTCATGGTACTGGATAAAAGACGTGCACACTTATTATCCATCATTCAACATTCACCCGACCCGGTCCCGACGAAGGATCTGGTTGCCAGGATGAACCTGTCCCAACGGACCATTTATTACGACCTTGATCAGATCAACAGCTGGCTGAGGACGGAAGGCTTGGAACCGATTGAGAGCCAGCATGGGAAGGGATTGTTTTTACCCCCTGACTCGAAATCCAAGCTGATGGTTTCGAAGGATCAGAGTTTTGAAGACTGGCAGTATCAGTTATCGAAAGAAGAGCGAGAAGTTCTGATTAAAGCCTCTATCCTATTGGAAGAACAGGATGCGTCCATGCAGCGGTTCATGAATCTGACCAGCATGAGCCGGGGAACGATCGCGAAGGTGATTAAAGACATCAAGAAGGAATTTCGTCAAGCGGGTCTGGACCTTTATTACAAGAAAGGTTCAGGCTACCGGTTAAGGGGGCCCGAGGAAGCAAAGCGAACGATGCTTTCCACGATCCTTGCGACCATCTTCTCCCATCAGGATTGGCAAAATGTCCGGAATGAAGTTCACAGGATGATTCAGCCGGAAGCCAACACCTGGTCACAGGAAACGGAGCAAAGACGCATGGTGAGGGAGATCCTGTATGAGGCTGAAAAGGAATTGGGATTGACGCTGACCGATGAAATGGTCGAGATCCTTTCGCTGCAGATCCTGATGATCATGAAGCGGATTGAACTGCATAAATACATTTCAGTCCCGGAAGCGGAGAAAGAAGTATTAAAGCAAACAAAAGCCTACAGGGCTGCGCTTCATATCACCAATAAGCTTGACGTCACGTTTCCTGATGATGAAATTTGCTTCATCACAATGAACCTGCTTGGATCCAAAGTCCAGCAGGATAATTTCAACCGTTACACAGAGCAGGAATTGTCAGGGCTGAAGGAAGTCGTTCAACGAATGATTCATGATTTCCAGCTTTACTCCTGTGTTGTATTCGATGACAAAAATGGACTGGAAGAAAACTTGATCTCCCATATTAAACCGACCTTTTACCGGCTCAAGTACGGACTCTCCATCGCGAATGATCTGTCCGACAGCATTCAAACGACGTACCCGGATATCTTTCACCTGACAAAGCGCGTTATGAAGCACCTGGAACTGTATGTGGGAAAAACGGTACCGGATGAAGAGGCAGCCTATATCACCCTCCACTTCGGAGGATGGTTGACGAAAGAGAAGAAGAAGGTCGAGACGAAGTTCAAGGCCCTTATCGTCTGTGAAAACGGGATCGGGACATCCAATATGCTCCGGACCCAGCTCGAGAATCTGATTGCCGGGCTGAATGTCATCACGACCCTCTCCATGAGGGAATATCGAACGAACGAGTACGAAGCGGATATTATTTTTTCCACCAATTATATAAAGGAAAAAGACATTCCTGTCATCCACGTTCCTGCCATCCTGACGAATCTTGAAAAGGAACGGGTCATGCAAAGGATGAACGAGCTTTTCGACTCGAAACCGACCGAAAAGAACCGGACCGACCTTCTGATGGATGTGATCAAGCGTCACGCAACGATACATGAAGAGGATGCACTGAAGAGAGAACTGGTCCAGCTTTTAGAACAAACTACTCCCACGATAAAGGAGATCAGAAAGCCTATGCTTAATGAATTATTGACAGAACAGACGATACAGCTGAAAGAACGTGTCTCGAGTTGGGAAGAAGCCATCAGGGTCGCAAGCCAGCCCCTCGTCGACCAGCAATCGATCCGACCGGACTATGTGGAGGCGATGATCAGGAACGTGAAGGAATTGGGTCCTTACATCGTCATCGCACCGAATATCGCCATCCCCCACGCACGTCCTGAAACAGGAGTCGAGCAGCTGGGGATGAGCTTCCTGCGCCTGGAGGAACCGGTTTATTTTTCCGAAAAAGAAAAGCATCGCGCCCAGCTCATCATCGTGCTCGCGGCAATCGATAATCAAACGCACTTGAAAGCACTGGCACAGCTTACGGAATTATTATCAAATGAAGGCAACGTAGAAAAGTTGATCGAAGCGCGTGATCAAGAAACCGTCATTGAATTAATCAATCAAACAGTAGAAGTATAAATTTGAGGAGGAAATGAAAATGAAAAAAGTATTAGTCGTATGTGGAAACGGATTAGGAAGCAGCATGATCGTAGAAATGAACGTAAAAGCAGCACTGAAGGATATGGGAAAAGAAGCAGAAGTTTCCCACACGGATTTGACAACAGCCAAGACTGAACAGGCAGATCTATTCCTGGGCTCTGAAGATATCGTAGAAAGCCTTGAAGACGGCCGCAAAAACGTAGTGAAATTGAAGAACCTGATGGATAAGAACGAATTGCGTACTGCGTTGGAACAAAATATTTAGACCACTTTGAACTAGAAAGGAGCGATACACATGATTGATATCATTATGAAGGATATACTCGGTACACCTGCGATCCTTGTCGGTCTATTCGCCTTAATCGGGCTCCTGATTCAACGGAAGAATACAGGGGATGTCGTGTCCGGAACCCTTAAAACGGTCATGGGCTTCGTCATCCTCGGGGCGGGTGCGAATGTACTCGTCCAGTCCCTCGGGCAGTTCAGCAGCATGTTCAATCATGCCTTCGAAGTCGACGGGGTCATCCCGAATAACGAAGCGATCGTGGCTCTTGCACAGGAAAGCTTCGGGACGGAAACCGCGATGATCATGCTGTTCGGTATGGTGGTCAATATTCTGATTGCACGATTCAGTCCTTTTAAATACATCTTTTTAACCGGACATCATACCATGTTCATGGCCTGCATGATCGCCGTCATCCTGACAACCGGAGGATTCACGGGAGTACCGTTGATCGTTCTCGGTTCCATCATCCTTGGGGCACTGATGGTCCTGTCACCTGCCATGCTTCAGCCATTCACACGGAAAGTCACGGGTTCCGATGACTTTGCCGTCGGTCACTTCGGCTCAATCGGGTATTTGGTTTCAGCCATGGTCGGGAAAGCCGTTGGAAAAGGAAGCAAATCAACAGAGGAAATCAAGGTGCCGAAGTCACTCGGTTTCCTGCGCGATACATCCGTTTCTGTTTCTCTGACGATGGTCATCCTGTTCTTCGTCGTAGCAGGCGCAGCAGGTCCAGCTTTCGTTGAAGGAGAATTAAGCGGCGGACAGAACTTCCTGGTCTTCGCCTTTATGCAAGGGATCACCTTCGCCGTTGGCGTGTACATCATTTTAGCCGGGGTGCGCATGCTCCTTGGTGAAATCGTACCTGCCTTCAAAGGAATTGCCGATAAGGTCGTCCCGAATGCCAAACCGGCCCTTGATTGCCCGGCGATCTTCCCATTCGCAGGGAACGCCGTCATCATCGGATTTCTATTCAGCTTCATCGCCGGACTTGTGAGCATGCTTTTCCTTCCACTACTAGGATTGAAAGTCATCGTTCCAGGCCTTGTCCCCCACTTCTTTACAGGGGCAGCTGCCGGAGTATTCGGTAATGCCACAGGCGGACGCCGCGGTGCCGTCATCGGCTCCATGGCGAACGGGGTCATGATCAGCTTCCTGCCGGCCCTCCTATTACCGGTGTTAAGCTCACTCGGATTCCAGGGAACCACGTTCGGAGATGCAGACTTCGGATTGGTCGGCATCGTACTTGGTAACCTTGTCAGTCTGATCGAATCGAATATGATGGTATTCGTATCCATCATTGTTCTTCTCGCCGTCCTGTTCTTTATCAGCTTTAAGTCGAAAGGGACTGGGGAGAAGGAAGAAACGGAAGTAGCGTAAGATGAAAGTAGCCACCCTCTATGTTTGTCAGGGTGGCTACTTTTTTGTTCAATCTTCCATTACGATGCACACTAAATGATGCACTTAATACATATCCTTCTGAGTAAAATTCCAAAACGCAACGGCAAGACAAGCGACCGTCCATACTGCAAGTACTGTTAATGAAAACGGCAGTGACATCCCTTCGATTGGAGGAGCTTGACCTTCTAAGTAATTGATCAGATCAAAATTCAAGTTTACCAAATACTTTGAGCTCGTCCAGCTAGAACCGATGGAAGATAAGAGCGTGCCTGCAATCAACACAGCCATCATGGCCCCGATACCGGTTGCTGTATTTTTCACAAGCACTGAAATCATCAGGCTTATCGTTGCAACAGTCGCTGTAACGACCCATGCAAGACCCGCTGACATCAGCAAGTATTCCCACATCGGGAGGGTATGGATATAGGTCGTCGAAAATTCACCTGATGGAGAAGCTTGAAAGCCCGTCAGAATTGGTGCCGTCCAGCCATCATATCCAAGGACAATGCCTGAAATTCCATAGCAGACAATCACCGTAGCCGCTATCAGCATCGATGTATACAGCAAAACCGTCAGCCATTTGGCCATCAGGATCTTCCAACGTTTTATCGGTCGGGATAATAATGTCTTGATGGTCCCATCATTGTATTCCCCACTCACAACATCAGCCATCATGATAATGATGAGTAAAGGCAGGACCAGTGTGAGTCCCTGCGAGAAAAAAATGCGAATGAATGTAGGTGCTCCAGGATAGTTCGGATTGATATTATTGTC
Source organism: Bacillus sp. NTK074B (assembly GCF_017303375.1). Lineage (GTDB taxonomy): Bacteria > Bacillota > Bacilli > Bacillales > Bacillaceae_B > Rossellomorea. The sequence continues at coordinate 267,838 of NZ_JAFKOH010000006.1, forward strand.
CAGGTAGTATTGCTTTTGCTTCAAATCCAGTTCGAGGAATTGCCTGGCCTCATCCTGGATCCCACTGGATGCCAGCCGGTTTTGCCGGTCGACGATCTCCTGCTGCAGCTCCACCCGCCAGTCCAGCGTACCCTGCTTTTCTATCTTGTCTTGTATCTCCCGGTATTGTGCATATGTAAACATGGAGACGAGAATGATTAAGATCGCGATGACAACGGCGAAGCGTTTTTTAGAAGCAATTTTCATGACTTCATTATGAATCAGACCCATCATATTCGGATTAGACAATATGATCGCCCCCTGTCAAACCAATAAATAAGTCCTCCAATGTCTGAACCTTCCTTTCGATGGTCCATACCTCAATTCCCGCCTGTAGTAACGATTCATTCAGGATCGACGTTTTGCTTTCATCCATCAGCGTATGGATCGTATGATCATCGTACAGTTCTGCAGATTGGACATAGGGAGATGCTTTAAGGATTTCAAGTGCACGAAAAGTATCATTGACTCTCCAGTCCACACCTGATGACAATTCATCCACTAAATCCCTTACCTTTCCTACCTTCACGATTCTCCCACGGCTCATGATCGCCACTCGATCGGCAAGCATTTCGATTTCACTTAATATATGACTGGATACAAGAACGGAAAGACCCGTTTCATCGACCAGTTTCCTGATAAATGTACGAAGATCCTTTATTCCCATTGGATCCAATCCATTGGTAGGTTCATCCAATATAAGCACTTCCGGTCGGCCCAACAATGCCTGGGCAATTCCGAGCCTCTGACGCATTCCCAGTGAATAGGTCTGTACCTGGTCATCGATCCGTGCAGTCAGATCAACCAGATCAATGACCTCCTGTATTCGTTCACTGTCCACCCCAGGTAGCATCCGTGCAAACAGTTGAAGATTTTCCCGACCGGTCAAATACTTATATAACTCTGGATTTTCTACGATGGAACCAAGGCGTTGCATTGCTTGTACAAATTGCTTTCTCACATCAAAATCACAGACTTTTATGACTCCTGATGTCGGCTTGATCAGACCGACGAGCATCCGGATCGTAGTCGTTTTCCCGGCACCATTGGGACCAAGGAATCCAAATACTTCTCCTGGATAGATGTCAAATGATATATTATCAATAATCGTCTTTTTCCCTATTACTTTCGTTACATTTTTCAATTGAACGGTTGGCTTGATGCTCATATCATCACCCTACATCTATTCTAGCGAACTTTTTTCTCAATTGCTCTTTTCAATACTCAGCATGAGTAAAAGTTGGTACAATCATAATAGAAGGAGAGATTAAGAGATGAAAAAATGGATGTGGCAACTATTTATCACCCTTTCCCTTGGGCTGACCGTTCTATTTGGATATGGATTTATAAGAGCCTATTCGGATATCGCCAACCCTCCCCAAGAGAAGATCACAGCAGAATCGGAAGAAGCCCCCGCTACTCCTGGAGAAACGTATATTGCCCTTGGCGACTCATTGACAAGAGGGGTAGGATCCTCAAAAGGAGAAGGTTTTGTCCCCCTGGTTGGAGATTCACTTAAAGAAACCAATACGGTGGAGCGGTACCAGAACTTAGGGATTCGGGGTGCCAGGATAGAAGATTTACTGGCCCAGTTAGAACAAAAAGATGTCAAAAGATCTCTTAAGGACGCCAAAATCATTTCCATCACGATCGGGGGAAATAACCTCTTTAATTCTGGTGAGATTTTAAACAATTATTCAGAAGCTGCCGCCCTTGCTATTCTGAAAACCGAAATTCCGAACTTGGAAAAAACATTTGAAACCATTCGGGACATAAACAAGGATGCCGTCATCCTCTATATGGGGCTATATAATCCCTTTAAGGAATTACAGGAAGGGGATTCCTTTGACTCGGTCATTCAAAAATGGAATGAATCTGCCCGCACATTAGGCTTGAAATACGACGTTCAAGTGGTGGACACCTTCAATTTGGTAACCGATGCCAAACGCGATCTTTCAAGTGACAACTTCCATCCAAATGACGCTACTTATCAGGAAATAGCTGATAGCCTGTCACTTGTGATTGAAAAAAACATTATACAGTAATCACCAAAAAGCCATGGGGACAGGTACCGTGGCTCTTTCCTTCCCCTAGGCTCTTCATCAAATCTGATGTACAATCTCCAACAGCCGCTTTGGATCTTCGGCAGAAACCCCTTCTGACAATCTGGCCGCAGCAATGATGGGCGCCCATTGAAATACTTCTTCATTAGACAGACCACTTTTCTCACAGTAAAGCCGCATATACATATCCGCCAGCTCCTTTGATACCTGGGAATACAGAAGATAGGTACGATACACGTCCGCCCGCCTATCCCCTGCACTGGAATCAACCCAGTCGATGATGGAGACTTTTTCCTCTGACAAAATTAAATTATATAAATGGAAGTCACCGTGACAGAGCTTTTCTTCAAAGGTCATGGAATCTAGTTTTTTCAGTAAGATGGACTTCATGTAATGATTCAATTCGGGTGCTGATTCTATTTGGCGATGCAGCTTTTCAGACATCGGTTCAATGGAATGGGCCTTGATCTGATGAATGCCCATTTGGATATCTACAGACATGCCCATATAGTATTCCGTTCTTTCCCTATTGTCAGCCAGGATATCCCCTATCGGCCTCCCTTTCATGTGCTCCATGATAATGACCTGCTTCCCATCTATGTTTGTGACATCATAGATTTCCGGAACGGTCAGCCCGCAAGAGCGGGCATACTGCTGTTTCTTTGCTTCTTTCATGGATTCACCTGCTGGTAAGGAGTCGTTAAAGACTTTGTATATTTTATTTTCATAGAGATAGACGATGGCTGTGTTGCCGGTTGCGGTTGGGGTGCCCAAGTTCATTGTTTCTCCTCCTAATGTGCATGTATTGTATTTCTATTAAAGAAAAGAAAAGAACTTCTTTTCCCAAGAAGTTCTTGACGTTAAGCATATGGCCTCTAAGGCTTATTCCAAAAAAACGTCGTCACCACAAACGGAAGAAGCAGACCGATCACTAATATAAGACCATTTCCAAACAGGCCAATCTTCCTGAGGACTGTTTTTTCTCCGAGCAATCCTGTCACAGTACCTACGATTGCCGTGATGACCCCAGGAAGTAAGAATGTATCTCTCCCTAACAGAGCTAAAAAATAGAATACTACACCGATAAGAAAAATAATGAATGACCCGTACTGAGTACTTTTTTCAATTGTAACCCTCCTCTTCCCTATTTTCATATGTCAGGTTAGAAAGTACCATTCGGCCTTCAGCTAACGCCTCTTTTTCTTCATCCATACAAAATATAAGCCTATCAAAAGACATCCGTACAATATGATCCAGCCATACTGCCAATAAAAACGAAGTGGAATGAACGCAACCCCATCGCTGATACTCATCATGGATAGTGATAACTCAACAGGTGGCAACAGCCAGACCAGCAAACCCGTTTCTGGAAATGCGGAGGCTGCCAGTGAAAGAATGAGAATGCTGAGAACTCCCCACCATGTATTCAGCGAATGACGTACAAGCTCCCTTGTGAAAATGGCCGATACCCCTATAGAAAGAATCGCTAAGCTAAAGTGGGACAGAAAGCCCAGGATAAAGTGAGATGGATAAACTTCACTTCCAAAGACTTGCCATACGATGGGATAGAGCACAGAAACGAGACTTAACAAGAATGCCAGGATCACACAAACGGTATATAAACCCAGATGGTATCTCCATGGCCTTTCCGAATGTAGCAATGTAATCTCTTTCTGTCCCTTATCCTCACTGTGAAAAACCGTCACCGTAAACCATCCCATCATAAAAAACAATGCCAATGATGTAAATGAGTATCTGTCATATATAGGATTAGGTGTATATGTATAATTCAGCATCAAAGTAAAGATAAAGAGGGTTAATGGAGGTATGTAAGTAAAAGACCTTAGATAATGGATGAGATGATAACGTACTAAAGCGTTCAATTTCCCGTCTCCTGTCCTAAAAGTAGTCTTTCAAATGATGAGCGGAGGAATGCACCTCCTTGATGGATGCCCCTCTTGTCAGGAGTTCAAGCAGCACATCATCGACATGAATGGTGTTCACCCTTGTTTCCACTCTCTTGATCCCATTCTCAAGCACACGCACTTTTTCAACCTCCAGGGGACCGGATACTCCTTCAAATGCTTCCTCCCCTATCTCAAAGATTAAGACGGCAGAGGGAACTCCCGTCGACTCATTCCGTTGAATGATCTTTTTATCCTTTATCACAAATACCTCATCCACCAGATATTCCAACAACCGTGTTTCATGACAGCTTAAGATGATACTGATTCCTTCCTTCTTTACGTTTGCAAGGATATCTTCCAATTCACTTTGCGCCACATAAGCAGCATCCTTTCCCCACGCAGCGAAGGACGTGTGAGGATGTGGACTGCGTCTCACCCCGTCTTGTTTCTGAACGTCTCGGGGATGAATCCCATGTAGGAGGTAGGTGTTAGGTCGGGATGAAAAGTCGGCATGTTTTCCCTGATGAGTTCCAGCTCTTCATCCGTATATCCACTTCCATATTCCGTCGGATCACAAAGATGCTCGGTTTGGGTGGGCATGACGATGTTCCCACCGGTACCGACTGCTTCTTCCAGTGCCAGGATGACTGAAACCGGCCCGCCTATGACTCTGCCGATGGATTTTAAGGGTGAGTGAACGATGAGGGTCATTCCCCTTCTAACACCCACCTTTTTTAAATCTTTTACAATATGATTTTTGGTGATGAGTTTTGCTTTTTCCATAATCTATTCACCCTCTATGTCTGTTTACCTGATTGGTTCCTATATAATAACTTCCGACCCCAAGCATCATACCCCCACCTGCGCCTAGTAACGTTCCCACACTTACGATGTAGGTAGATAAATAGATTCCCAGCATAAAGAGGAGTAACCCTGCAATGAATAGTAGCTTAACCGTTTTCATGTTTGGCTCCTCCGATCGCCCCTTGATAATTCCAATTATTTCAAATTAGCAGGGGATTCACAATCTTTTTTTATAATTTTTTCTGGAAGCATAGTGGTGGTTTAACAATCAAAACAAGCGTAAAAGGAGCTAGGTGCTCCCCTCAGACTTTTAAATTCTCTGTATCGATTCCAGCGTCCTGCAACTTCAGATCTGCCTCATTCTCAATGATGTCCTTGAATGTCTGCAATGCACCATCAAACTCGACATGCTTATCCATCATAAAGCTCATTTTATGTTCGATTTCAAGCCATGTTGAAATGTCTGCTTCATTATGCTGGATCTGGGCTTCCAATTTATCCAACGCATTGGCGACTTTGGCTTCGTATGTTTCTTTCTCTTCAAACTCATGCCACAGTTCATAAAACTCTTTTCCTAACCGATCGTCTAACATATCCCTAATTCTCTCAATGGACATCCTCTCATTGAGTGCCTTTTGTTCCCTCGCCGCTGCGTCATTCAACGTATCAAACGCCGGAATGTCCCCGACTTCCGCTTCGACAAGATCATGAATGATGATCATCTTTAATAATTTCTCCGAATCCACTTTTTGCGTTAAGTAAGGTTCCATCAGCATGGCCATCAGGGAGACTCTCCACGTATGTTCGGCCACGCTTTCCTGTCTGCCGTTCGAGAGCCAGCTGTGCCTCATTTCGGATTTCAGCTTTTCTCCCAGTTTGATGAGTGTCAAGATGTTTACAAGATCTGTCTTCATATAATATTCCCCTTCTTTATTCTCCGCTTCTGGCTTCTGATCTGACCCCGGTGATTGATTTCGTCCTCCAAGACGTGAAGCCAGAGGTAGTAATTGTTTCCCGGCGTCCTCTCCAAATTCCAATCCCTCCCCTTCAATCCAGGATTCATTTTACCAATTTATTCAAAATATAGTAGACTGATAATTTCATAGAAGGAGTGGTATAATGGAGATAGATACGAAAAAGACAGCCTCGGCTGTCTTTTTTTATATCTACAAGAGGGTGAATGCGAGTGGTATCCCATTTCATTTAATGATCTTAGCCAACCCTAAAGCGAGATGTTCCCAAAGTATTTTTTCGACGATTTCCCCTTTTGTTTCATCACATTCAACAATAAGAATAACCTCGGATTGCTTTCCTTTCAGTCGTTGCTCCCCCTTATTCGTCGTGTAGGCAAGGAACAATCGAATGATCAACCCAATCATAAAACCTCCAACAGCACCGATTAACCCCCAATAGATCGGCCCCCACTTCAGTTCAAATCCGATGCTTGCCGTGATGACGGCCAGGGCGGTGGCAAGTGGCATGGCAATATCGATCAGCGACATACCGTCTGACCGGTGCAGCGTATCAAACAGTTTTCTGTTTTCTTTACGATTATCAAGTGGGACTGCGTATATACTCTCCTTTTTGATTCCTATTTTCTCTAAATTCGAAATGGCGATTTCTAAGTAGATATGATTTTCAAAAGTGGAAAACACCTGCATATTCATATGAGTTTTTTTCCTTTCAACAAGCGAAATGTTTTTCCTTGATAATGCTCTATCAGAAACCGCCTCTGTTCTTTCTCGTAAAGCTTATTATTCTCGACGGTATTCATATACGCATCAACAATTGCAAAACCATATAAGGAAGGGAACATTAGAAGCCACTCAGGATTCAGCACATCTGTAGCCTTCTCTATTTCCCCTAAAAAGAGAAGGGAAACGCCTTCTAACATGTGGGAATAATAAAAGAAAATGATACTCCAGATAATCACAACAAATGCCGTCACGATCCGATGGACGTAAAGCTGCCCCAAACCGGGCATGAATAAGGACCAGAGAGCGGCTAGTAATGGGTTCCGCTTGTCTAAATAATTGATCTCCAATGCCCCGATGCTAAAGGAATTGATTTGGTGTTCTTCTCGTTCTGTTAAGATATACACGTTATTCAAGTCAACGGTCGTCCGATAACTATCCCAGATCGCAAAGATGTATACAGGTATGTAAATCAACAGCCACCGCGTATCCAAAACCTCTTTGGCCATGGGGATGTTTCCCTGAAAGGAGTAGATCATCGCCAGGTTTACATGAGCCTTCAAATTGATGACCACTTCCCAGGTCAGTAATAAATATCCCCTGATATATTTAGACAACAGCAAATGACCGAAACCCGGGAAAGACACCGACCACCACGCAATGATATAAGGGTTTCTTAGATGGATCTGGGTCGTTCCCAAAATGCTGACATGAGCTTTATACCTTCTTGCCGTATTATCGTTCGAATAATTATCCAATAAGAGTCCATCCTCATACGTTCAATATTGCTCTTATTTTTCCATACTTTAAAACATTTATGAAAAAAGTTTCTTGGTCAGGTCCCTTGGCTAGGATTCGCCGTAAGAATGGACGGCTTCCACTTCATGTAATTTCATCAAAAATTCTTTGGCCCGCTTCGGCACTTCCGAACTAAAATCAGCAAAGGCTCCTTTCCTTTTAATCCTTCGACACGAAACATTTTTCTCATTTATTTAACTGTCATGTATACCCCTCCCTAACACGTACATTTTACCATCATTTCCCTTTTGATATCATAAAAAAGCTTCCCACCTAAAAAGATGAGAAGCTCTCCTCCTATGCCTGTCCCTTCATTTTCACCCTCTGACCAACCAGATACCCACCAGCGAGTACAAAGAAAATCACGAGCAGCCAGGCAAACCCGTCGGTAAATCCCATCCGTTCGATCGCGTAGCCGAAGAGCGGGAAGCTGATCATGATCACAAAGCTCTCCATCAAGCCGATCAGGGAAAGGAAAGTCGACCGTATATTGCTCTTCAAAAAGCTTTGTACAAACGAGCTGAAGATCGGTTCGAACAAACTTAACAGCTGAGCGAGGATCAGGAACGACAGCAGGATCGCCCAGTCCGTCGAAAAGATGAACAACACGAAAAACACAAGGAAAAGTCCTAATCCGTAATACAGGATGTTGAAGAACTTGAATCGTTCTTCCACCTTGTACGCAATCTTTGCCATGACAACACCGAGGAGGCCTTCAATCGTGAAGACAGCTCCTACGACGATGGATGAATAACCGAGTTCCACGAAATATTCCTGTCCGTAGAATACCATGATCACCATGACCGCACTTGCCAGAATAAAAAGAACAACCGGTGCGTGAATAGTCCTGTTGTTCCTCCACACATTTACCCCTAGCCGGAATTGATGGCCCCACTGGTTGTACCAGCGTCCGCTGATTTCTTCGGTCTTCTCCCGCTCTGGTTCTTTCATGAACAGAAGAGGAATGACCGCCAGGATGTGGGTGATAATCGTACATCCATAAACCCATTCCCAGCTCACTTCTGCCATAAAGCCGCCAAGGAATTTCGCGAGGCTCAGGGATAGCAGGGAAATCGCCGTCATGCTTCCAATGACCCGCGTATAATCCTTTTCCCGATTCTCATTTTTCAACGTGTCATAAGCAAATGCCTGCTCGGCCCCCGAATGAAGGGTGACCATGAGCCCCATGGACAGGAACGCCAACGTGAATAGTGAGAACGAGCCGCTCATCAGCATGAACAATCCGTAAAGCAGACTGAACACATTCCCGATCACAAGGCTTACCTTCCTCCCGTATAAATCAGCAATCATCCCTGTCGGTACTTCGAATAACACGATGGCCAAATGGAGCAGGGCCTCAAGGATCCCGACTTCACCTAAGGTCATCCCCTTGTCGCCAAGATAGATGACCCATAACGCCCGGTCGAAAAACAGTTGGGAAAAAAATAAATAAACATAGAGCAGATATATGTTGTTTTTAATTTTCATCATTTCACTTCGTCCTCTCATAACAAAAAAATAAACAGGCTCGGACGGGTTGGGTTTCAGCTGCTGAAAATCCTTTGAAATTCAGCAGCTGAATAAACACACGTTTCCCATCGAGCCGCCGGAATTGCGCAAAAAAAGCCATAGGGAATCATTCCCCATGGCTGTCGCTATTTTAGGAAATCATACACTCGTTCATCACTATGAAAATTCAGCTAAAAAAGGACAGACGTGTCCCGAGGACGGCTGAAATTCCAATAATAGACATCATTAATAGTTGGTATTTTTTGATGTCTACAGTGAACGTATGCATGATATTCCCTCCTTTATACTATAAGATTCTATTTCATTATAGCTTTCTTCCTTTTTTTGGACAAGAGAAGATTTTTCATATCACCTGGCAGTACCGTTCATACTAATGGCTTAAGGAGGTGATCGGTTAATGAAAAAGCCTAATCAAACGAATATGAAGACCACGGCATCAGGTACGGACCCACAGCAGGTGAAAAAACAAATTCAAAAAGATGTAGCGGCAGGACAGGGTGCGATAACTTCCCGGGAAGCAGGAGCCATGCGGGATTAATGAAGCAGAGGGGCGATCTCATCGTCCCCTTTTTTCTTCCAAAAAGGAAATGATTTAAGGTAGAATGTCCGAATCAGATGTCTTATAATAAGGGGAAGGAGGTGAGAGAAATGGAAAAGCAGATACTTGAAATTCTGTTGGATTTACACGGTGAGATGAAAGAAGTACGCACTGACATGAAGGAATTTCGAAGTGAGCTGAAGACGACTCAAGCTGATGTTCGCAGCATCCGTACTGATTTAAAACAGACTCAAGCGGACGTGAGCAGTATCCGTTCTGATCTGAAACAAACTCAAGCTGACGTCCGCAACATTCGTTCTGACTTGAAAGAAACTCAAGCTGACGTCCGCAACATTCGTTCCGACTTGAAAGAAACTCAAGCTGATGTCCGCAACATGAGTTCCGATTTGAAAGAAACTCAAGATGACGTCCGCAACATTCGTTTCGACTTGAAAGAAACTCAAGCTGATGTCCGCAACATGAGTTCCGATTTGAAAGAAACTCAAGCTGATGTGAAGGAAATCAAGGAAACCGTCAACCGGATTGAAGCCTCACAAACCGAAGATGTCATTGCGATGCTAAAAGTGACGCGGCAAAGCATAGAGTCTGAATTTCACTATACGAATACAAGAATGACTGACTTGGATAAGCGGGTCTTCAATCTTGAAAACCGGGTAGAGAGGTAGTGCATATTAGCACTTGTCTACTACTCAGTCCCACCAAAATCCCTCCGTTCCCCTCACTATTGTATGCCACTTAATGCTGTTTTCTTTTCCACTTATACGGCTTTTCAGCCCAATGAAATAACCATACCAATAAGAACATAGAGACACATATTGCACAATCTTCTATCCATCTGACTTCTCCGTTCTTGATCCATTGATAGAGGATGGCTATTACGAAATAGATCAGGGGAAGTTGGATGCTTTTTTTTATCATGGTCATGCACACCTTTTTTGATTTATATATAGAGTAAAGGAAAGATGTCCTTCTTCATGCTATAATCTACCCTCTTTCATCCATTTCACAATACTATAACTACCGAGAATGGTTATAACGAATAGAAAAATCATCGCCAACACCCATATGTCCAGCCGGTTAATGGCTTCTAATCCCTCTACATTTTACGCTATAAAAATGGTTCCTCCTGCAAACATCAGCTAACAAAACACATTCGGAACGATCCATGCCAGCCTTTGTTTTGTAATTTTCAAGCTGTTCACTCCTTCACGTCAGGTTTCCTTCTGTTAAAGATCAGCCAAATGAAAAATACTAAGCATACGCTCAGTAGGACTTTCCCTTTCCAGTTCCAAACGAGGACCTGCTGAATCGAATAGGCTTCAATGACCAGAGCCGGCATTTTCCCAATCGTGCTCGCTATGGAATAGTTGATGATCCCGACTTTACTGATGGCAGCAGCCAATGTCACCAGACCGGATGGAATAAAAGGAAAGATCCTGAAGGCAATGATCAGGCAAAAAGCTTCTACTGCCTGGGAGTTCTGTAATCGTGTCAGCAACCCGTTGTTTATCTCCTTATGATGAAATAACTTCTTGATGCCCTTGCGATATAAATAAAAACTGACGATTGCCCCCAGCGCTTCTCCTGCGATTGAAACAGCCAATCCTTTTTCAAATCCGAAAAAAGTGATATTCACAGCCGTAATCACGACGCTCGGCAGGACACCTAGAACACTGATGATGATGTTTAGGAGAATACTTAATGCGATGGCAAAGATGCCTAATGTGTTGAACCATTCTAAGAGGTGTGTTTCCATTGTGCTACGCTCCTTATGATGCTGTCCTGTCGATTTTTCTGCTTAATTGTTCAACCCATGAAACCTTTCGTTCTCCTTGAATAAATCCTTCAATGAAGTGAGGAACCTTAAACCTGAATAGTGAAATGATAAAACCAATAGCCAATCCTTTTATTGTGAGATTTTTCTTAGAGTTGCCGATAAAGTACACGATTAATCCAATCATCAAGACAATGATTCGGGAAACCATAGAGAAATTATCCTTTCATATGTTGCTTAAAATCAAAAATACCTATCGTTCCACAAACTACTACGCCCATTCCTAAAAGAACAGTAAGGATCCAATTCTCTCCCCAACTTGTCACACACGTGAACAAATTACATAATGCAATAGCCAGACATCCATATTTCGCACTCCATTTGGCCGGTTCGGAAGTTCTATAAGCGTTTTGTTTTCCGGGTCGGTTTCTAAGTCCGTTTCTAATCAGGACCTCATCTGATTTCTCATCACATACACACTGAGGACAATGGCTGAAACTCCTATCAGGACCCCGAATACTTTTCCCGTAAAGGGGCCAATAAATTCAAGAGCAAACGGTAGAACCATCGTCATGACACCGACTATCATTATATATAAGCCAAATATCTTCGCAAGTTTCTCTTTGTCCCCTTTGTATGCATCATCCTGATAGCCGGCAATGAAACTGAGTTTTTTCTTTACCCGGATTAAATATCCAATGTAGACAATCATAAGTCCCACGCATAAGCAAAGGATAAAGGGTAGGTACATAGGGAGTTCCTCCTAAAATAGTTCAATCATCATATGATTTTTTTATCCTTGCACTTTATTTCTATATATAACAGGAAAATACAACCCGAAGTCTTATAGTATGATAAGCATAGATTAATGGTATTCTCTAACAATAAGAGCTCTACTTCAAGGAGGTGTAAACAATGGCTGAGATAAGTGACGGAACGAAAGTCATCAAGGATGGAGGCGGCCAGGGGGGTGTCACCTGGAAAGAAGCCTCCCGGAGTACTTCGGGCAGTTATACCATCGTCTTATATGTAAGCGCGAATGGTGGAAGCCAGTGGAAAAGGGTTACGTATGACAACAGTGGAAAAACCGTGAAAGTGGTCTACGGTAACTAACAGGAGAAGGATGATGGCGCAGGAAAGCATCATCCTTTTTCCTTAACGGAAGGACTCCGCCATCCGGATCATATCGTCTTTAGTAAGGGTGATGTCGGACCTGGCGGGCATATATTTCAGTTCGTACACGGCCTCGCCCTCTATCCATGTCAGCCTGTTTGACTTTAACGGACCCTCTGATTCGGAATAGCTTCCTTCAGAAGAACCGACTGTCACCGGTTCCTCCGATAAAGTCAGATCGCTCCCGGGCTCAAGGAGCTGAAAAGACATGGTGATCGTCTGTTTCTGCGGTCCCATCAAGGTGACAATTTGCGTATTACCGTAGGGTCCTTCCTTCTCTTCCGTGCTGACATTTTCCACTTTGAATGGAACTTTGGTAATGAACTTGAACTCTTTCCCCAGGAATTCCGGACGATCACTTGCTTCATACAAAGGAGCGCTCGCATTGTTCCCGAAGATGCCCAGCTGAGTTCCTCCTAAATAAACAAAAATCGAGAGACAGGCGGCGAAGAACAGCACAGACAGGACGGGTGCAACTACCGGCTTTTTCGGAATAGAAAACGACTTGGCCTGTTCAGAATGGACTTCGTTCAGGATATTCTCTCTCATCTTATGGGTAAAACCCCGGCCTTTGAACGTTTCTTCTTTCATCAATCTGCGTAAAGATCTCAGTTCATCCATTCTTAAACACCTCGCTACGTTTGATCGTTGAACCGAGCAGTGCCTTGCCTCTTGTCAGCCGGGTCTTCACTGTATTCGTGTTGATATCCAGACTTGCACCGATTTCGGCAAGTTTCATTTCTTCAAAATAATACAGGAAAATGACTTCCCGATATTTAACGGGAAGGGAGAGGACTTTTCCGACCAGCTCTGAATTCTCCTCATTCTTGATCACGCTCTGTTCCGGTGCCCCCATCTTTCCTTTCACCATATCATTGATTTTATTGGAGATACTGATCATTCTCGTATCCCATCTCCTTAAATAATCCTTACAATGGTTGACCGCGACGGAAATGATCCATGTCCGGAGGGAAGAATCCTCCCTGAACGTGTCCATCTTTTGATAAAACTTGATGAAAATCTCCTGAGTGAGATCTTCAGCCATGCTGTGCTCCTTTACATAGGAAAAGACAATATAATACACGTCATTTCCATAATCCTTCATCGCTTCCTCAAGAAGCCGGTCCTTCTCGGATTTCGTACGCTGTTCCATTTTCAACCATTCACCTGCTTTGTATGTAACCTAAAGGAGACGTATCTCAAATAGTAAACGTTTTATTTTACAATTTTATCCATAAACAAAGCCTGTCGAGTCTCCTCGGACAGGCTTTCATCAGGCAGTGCTCGCTTTCATTATGACAAAACATGACAGATCAGACAATCCTTTCTTTTTTCCCTGAACAGATGCTTACTAGCATTCCTATGGTCCTTTCTGCTAGCCGTTATTATTCTATTAGGTAAAGGCAGCTTTAACAGGCAATAAGGAAGGCGCATCGAAGAACTCAGATTCTTCCTAATTTTAAGCATGGTGATTTCTGTTCCTCCATCTGAAGACCAGGTATGTAGTGAAAAAAAGGATAACCCCTGCCATATTGAATACGAAAAAGACGTTCACCAGATCTCTAAAGGAATCCCGAGGGTAAAATCCACTTAGAAGCAAAGTCGGGTAAACCGTCACAAGCATAATCCAATAATGGATCAAGATTTGCTTCTTGAAGCTCCATTGCCTGACTTCATACACGATGCTCGCTGTCCCCAAGAAAAAGACGATGACACCATAAAAGAATACATTGTGAGAAAGAGCCGTTAGCTCTTGGAATCTGAACCATAATGAGATGAGTAGGAAGGGGATGAGTGGGATCCCTCCTCGTTTCATACCTGAGAATAATAGCTTCATTTGTTTCCCCCTTTTACTTTGTATGCAATATGTCCCTTTCTTTAGAAGCTTTTGGATAAGCTATTTTCATTAGCACCGGTCCTTAAGGCTCATAAAGTTCCACAACCTATCCGTATGTCTGAAGGCGGTCACAACTTTCACACAGGAGATGAACATGCATGATCACATCATTCAAATTCGTCCATCACGTTTTCTCCCGGAAGAATGAATTCTTGCTACCCTTAGTACGAGATAGAGGGTATCAGAGGTTTCATATTTCAATATATTTTTCTGCGTTTTTTCAATTTTCCTATTAAAAGTCTGTGCTATAATCATACAGTATTAACTAATTTTAGGAGTCTCTATTTATGAAAAAATCCGCCGTTCTCTTTTTGACCCTTCTTTTATATGTGCTATTCGGACCAGTCATTTCCGCCTATGCAGATAATCTTGTCATTCCTGACACTCTGCAGGAAATGGATCTTTCCAACCATATGGAAGTCTATTTAGATCACGATCGCCTGAATGAGGCACAGATTCTCGATAAGAGAAATCAATTCGTCCCATTACAAGAAGCGAATCCTTCCGGGGATATATCGGATACCGTTTATTGGTTAAAGGTATCCCTTGACAATAAGATCAAAAGACAGCAGGATTTTCTCCTTGAAATTCAAAAGCCTCATCTAAGCTCAGTAACACTCTATACATTAAAGAACGATCGGCTTCAGAAGGAAGAAACTATCGGTTACCGCTATCCTTTTGATAAGAGAAACTATAAACATCGCAATCTTGTCTTTCCATTGAATCTTCTGCCTGACGTTTCCACGACCTATTTTTTAAAAATCGAGACGGATAGTTTCTTTCAGGCTCCCGTATCCCTCTGGAACCCTATCGCATTCTCGGAAGCTAATTATATGAACCAATCAATCCTTGGAATCTTCTACGGGATCATGTTGGCTATGATTCTTTATAATGCCTTTCTCTACCTATCTCTTAAGGAAAAAAGCTATTTATATTACATTCTGTTTGTGTCCGGATTTACCGTCATGCAGGCGGTCTGGGATGGATTTGCCTTTCAGTTTCTGTGGGGTGACTTTCCGTGGTGGGCACTCAGGTCCAATTCCTTTTTCATCATCTGGACTTCTTTATTCGCCCTTTTGTTCGCGAAGCACTTCCTGCAGCTGAAGGAACATTCATCCGTCCTTTATAAACTCGTCACGGTTTTCCAATGGGTTTGCGGCCTAAGTCTGATCCTCCCATTCTTCGTGAGTATCGGGGTCATGACGATGATCGGCACGGTGATGGCCGCAGGGTTCGTTCTCTTTCTGATCATCATCGCCGTGACGGTCAGGCTGAAGACAAGGGAAGCTCGATTCTATCTCACTGCCTGGTCCCTTCTTTTCATTGGCGTACTCTTGAACATCCTGGCGGCATTTCAACTTCTTCCGTTAACGGACCTGACTCTCTATGCCCCTAAGGTCGGGATTGCGTTTGAAGTATTGGTCCTTTCCCTCGGTCTCGCCGACAGGATCAAGCGGACACGGAAAGAAAAAGCGTATGAAACAAAGAAATACTACGTCCATACTCTTTTGCAGAATGCCGTGCAACGGATGACTGAAATAGACGATTTCACCCCCCTCTCTCAAGAGGGACTCCGTTGCTTGATGGATATTACCCATTTTGAGAAAGGTTTTTATCTGACGAGAGATCGTACCGGATGGAATGTTGTATCAAAGGTGAATGTAGAGGCAGACCTCGAGGATTTTTATATCGATCAGTATGCATCATTTCAGAATGGTCGTTCCGGCATTATGGACGGTTCCACTTTTACCGTCCCGATCACATCCCGGTCCCACACTGGTTGCTTCATCGTCTGGAGCTCTCAGGAAGAAGTGGATCTTTCCATCATGGAAAGCTTCCTTCCAGCATTCATCGAGCAGTTCTCCGCCCTTGTCACCCAAAAAGAATATCTTAATGAGCTAAGAAAATCGGCCATGGTGGATGACTTAACGGATCTGTTAAACCGAAAGTACTTTCTGGAAAAGGTAAGCGACATCCATAATGGAGCGGAACAGGCATCCCTATTGCTGATTGATATCGACCATTTCAAAAACATCAATGATCGGTACGGTCACTTAATCGGCGATGAAGCCATCGTCTTTGCAACCGGCCTCATCAAGAAAGTCTTCCATGAAAAAGGGATCATCGGCCGATTTGGCGGGGAGGAATTTATCGTATTCTTAAGAAATGTTGAGGAACATGAGGCGTTGGAGGGTGCGCAGTCCTTATTGGAGGTATTCAGGCAGGAAGGCATGCCTGTGGACGACTACACCTCCATCTATTTGACCGTCAGCATCGGATTCTGCATCAGTCAGCCCAATAGCTGCCTCACAATGGATGAGATGATCCAACGGGCCGATGAGAAATTATATCTTGCGAAGCGGAACGGGCGGGATCAGGTGGCCGTTTGAGCCGGGGGGACAGGCCCCTTGGCTCCTTTTTCATAATACTTCGACTGAATGGGGAGCTGAATGAAAGCTTCCAGATGAGAATCGTGCTGGTTATGAAGGAATCATGCGGGATTTGTAAGAATCGTGCGCGGTTCAGGATAATCATACCGGACTGAAGATTATCATGCCGGATTGTCGAAAATCCTGATTTCACATCATAAAAAGACTCGTCGATCATCCTCGACGAGTCTTCTTTCTTTATTGCGCTTTTTCCTCACACAACCGGACAATCTCAATGATGACCCGGGTTGCCTTCTCCATGTTATCGACTGATGCAAACTCATATCTGCTATGGTAGTTTTCCCCTCCGGTAAAGAGATTCGGCGTCGGCAGACCCATAAAGGAAAGGGTGGATCCATCCGTCCCGCCCCGTATCGGTTTAATATCCGGCGTGATGTCCAGATTTTCCATGGCCTGCTTGGCGAGTTCAACGATTTCAAAGACGAACTCGATTTTTTCCCGCATATTATAATATTGGTCGTTGATTTCTAGCTGAACGTTTTGCTGACCGTGAATTCCCTGCAGGTCTCTGACGATTCCTTCCAGCATTTTCTTCCGTCGATTGAAGTTTTCCCCATCGAAATCCCGGATCAAATAATGCATGTTGGTTTGTTCTACGTCTCCCTGGATCGAGGAAAGATGATAAAATCCATCATACCCATCGGTAAACTCAGGCGCTTCTTCTGCAGGAAGTCTGCGATTCAACTCCATGGCGATTTTTGCCGCATTGACCATTTTGTCCTTCGCTGTACCTGGGTGGACATTTCGGCCGAAGATTGTAATCGTGGCTCCTGCCGCATTAAAGCTTTCATATTCCAATTCACCCAACGGGCCGCCATCCACGGTGTAAGCGAACTCGGCATTGAACCGCTCTACATCAAATTTATGGGCACCCTTCCCTGTTTCTTCATCGGGTGTGAAGCCCACGCGGATATCACCGTGCTTCACTTCAGGATGATTGATCAAATATGCCATTGCCGTCATGATCTCGGCAATCCCTGCTTTATTGTCCGCACCAAGGAGGGTCGTCCCATCGGTTGTTATGAGGGTATGCCCTTTATACCCCGATAACTGGGGAAAATCCTTCACAGACATCACAATCCCATGCTCCTTATGTAAGACGATATCTTGCCCATCGTATTCATCCAGCAATTGCGGCTTCACATTTTCCCCAGTAAAATCTTCTGACGTATCCACGTGGGCAAGAAAGCCGATGGCAGGGACATTTTTTTCGGTATTAGATGGTAATGTCGCCATGACATAACCGTACTTATCTATCGAAACATCGGTCATTCCGATTTCCTTCAATTCTTCCACGAGCATATTGGCTAAGATGAGCTGGCCAGGTGTTGAAGGCGTTTCATCCACTCCTTCCCTGGACTCGGTATATACTTTCACGTATCTGGTTAAACGATCAATCAGTTCTTGTTTCATCTTGCATTCCCCCTTTATCTTATAGTATCAAATTTCAGACGGGTCCATTGGCTTTTTTTGCTCGCCAGAAGGAGGCTGAAGTGGGAAGAATCGTGCGGGTTTCGGGGACAATCGCTCGGGATATGAACAAATCGTGCAGGGATCAGATTAATCATGCGGGAATGCCGAGAAATCTTTATAAGAAAAGACCCGTCTAAACGACGCGCCTTTAATTCACACGAAAAAAATAATGATCCATTTCCCTCTCCGAAATGATCATCCGTATGGAGAAATCCTGCGTTCTCACCACATACTCCTTAATGCCGATATACTCAGATTCCACGACCATATAGAATCGCGTCCCTTTTTTCACGCCTCTGAAATCACGTTTTAATTGATATTTTTTCATGACTAAAACCAGTAATCCCGAACGATCACTGGCTTTCCTCCACCGGATACGACTGGGGACGGATCGTCGGGATTTTTTTCACAAAATAATAATGTTTATACAAAGCGAGTCCGATCAGGACGATGCGGACAATAAGAATGTCTACGTACAGGACCGAAAGCAGGATAAAAAAATCCGCAGTCACGTTAATTCTGATTTTTTCCTTAAGGGTCATTCCCTTCTTTTCGAGGAACGTGACCACGTACTTTTTATAAATGGTGGTGTTTTGGAACCAGGCCTCCATGCGCTTTGAGCTCTTCGCAAAGCAATAAGCCGACAATAGGTAAAATGGTCCTCCGGGCAGAACGGGCAGCACGGTGCCGGCAATTCCGAACACTAACGCGATAAAGCCGAGCAGCATGAACAGGATGCTCTTCATCTTTTTCATTGACCCATCTCCCCTATCCTCACTGAATTTCTTCCCTTTATTGTACTATAAATATACCAGAAAGGTGGAGTTGCTTGTTTAGGAGATTACTGTAAATCCCCTCCTCTTCTACCTTCATCATCATCCATGCCGATCATCAAAGTAGTCATTCAATTCTTGATCAGGCGTTTTCTTCACACCTTCCGCTTTCAGGGCAGGGGCTTGAAGAAAGCTTTCCAGCGTCAGGACTTGAACCGGCTTTTGCCTGTATTTTCTCATCAGGTAGAAAAAGATGGAGAGTATCATGGGAGCACCCCTTTCCTTTTTTATGAGTATGTGTGAAAGGGTAGTTGCATGACTATTATCATGCCTCTAACTTCATCAAGGCACCGAAATATTGGGAAGCCGTGGTAAAGGCGATGAAGGCACACAATTCGCTTACTTCCTCATCAGTTAAATACTCCTTCAGTACATCGAAACTGGACTGGGCGATATTCCCCCTCTGTTTTAAAAATACTTCTGTGAACCCTACCGAAATCGCTGTTTTCTCATCATATGTACCGGATTCCGGCTTTCCTTTCGCCTTGCAATACGCGCAGCCGTTCTCCTGGGCGAGGGTCCTTCTTACCTGCTCTTTTAAACGGGATGAAAGGAAACCATCCTCTTCCAACACCTCTCCAAGGCTGCTCCATCCGTTCATAATTTCGGTGTTGTGACCGAGAAGCCTTTGAAACGGTGTTCCGCCTCTATTTGATTCCTTGATTCTTGTCATAGTATCAACTTCCTTGATATAGTTAGTTTATAAGGAAATAGAACGCAATCACATTCATTCACAAAAACATTACCAACATATATTTTATAAAATTAAGGAAAAAGGAAGGAATACTTTAAAAATGAAAATTGATCATATCGATAAGAAGATTTTAGATGAATTAAAGAAGAACAGCCGCTTATCCATGAGCGAGCTGGGGAGGAGGGTCCACCTGTCCTCCCCGTCCGTGACGGAGAGAGTGAGGCAGATGGAGTCATTCGGGGTCATCAGGAAATACACCCTTGATGTGGATTATGAGAAAGTGGGCTCCCCGATTCAATGCATCGTGGAAGCCACAGTGAAAAATGGAGACTACAAAGGCTTCAAGAAATATATCGAAACCCTTCCGAACATTGATTTCTGCTATCGGATTGCCGGCAACGCCTGTTATATGCTGAAGCTGCATTTCGAAACATTTGCCGAAGCTGAGTCTTTTATTGAAGAGGCCAATCCCCTTGCCCATACGGTGACGCATTTTATTTTTTCCGAGGTGGAGACGGAGGTGACGTTACAGGGCGAGTAAAGAGAATTCTATACCGTTCTCTTCACCCGCTCAAACCGCTCTTCATCACCCAATGGTTCATCTTTTCCACCTGCTTCTTTCCATACCTCATCCCGAAGCACGTTTTGCCCGTTCTGATACCCTTCAAGCATCATCTTAAAAGCCAACACCGTCAACGTCAGTAAAAAAATCGGGCAGATCGCAATCCACCAGTACGTCGTAAACAGAAACTGAAAATTATTGCCGATGATTCCGGACCATTCATTGGAAAGGGAGACGAAGACCATATTCTGAAAAAGGTCTTCCTTCATCGTCCCCCCGCCGAAAAAGATGCCCAGGATCCCTAGATGAGCGAGGAGGATCAGGACCTGGATCATCTCCCTGAGGAAGATGACGACAAGCTGGGGCTTTAAAAACGGCAGGATATGCTTTATAAGAATGTGTCTGCGGTTCCCGCCAAGGATTTGGACACTGTCCATGAACTCTTTCTTTAAAATCAGATTAACTTCTTTTGATATGGTGAGGGACGTGATAGGAACGGCAGCGAGCGTCAGGACGAGGATCTCGATGAATACCCTTGTACCAAAGCCATAAGTGAATTCTGAATCCGTTCCGTTAAACATTCCATCTGCAAATAAGACCCAGTACAGCATCAAGTAAGCAATGAGTGTCACAGGGTAGTAGTAAAATGCCTCAAGAAACGGACGCACCCGTTCATTCAGCTTGGGAAGATATAGCTCGGACAGCGTTCCCCAAACAGATGAGATTACAAAGCGCAAAGCAGCGACGAGAAAGGCGACCCCCAGCGTAAACTTCGCTCCGATCAGAAGGATATGAAACATGCTTTCAGCGAGATTATTCGTCCCGAATGGGGGATACTCCCATGGGGAATACGGCGGTCCCTTTACCCCATCTTCCGTAAAACGGAGATTGGCAATTGGGATTTCATTATCGAAGAACCACCCGTAAACCAAACTCCCCATCAGCGTCAGGAAGATGAATAAAAAGCCGGTCATAAAGAGCTTATTTTTCCACAAAGCGATCATCCTCCCACCACCTTCGTTTTCATTTTTTTAACCAGTTCCTCGAGCAAAAACAGAGGGATGAACATCAGGATTACACTCATGGTGGCAATTTGGTATGTCGGATGGTTGATGACGAACCAGGTAAGGCCATATGTATTAAAAAGAATCTCCAGCATGATCAAGTTAGAGAGCATAAACGAAATGATCATCTTCGAGTGATTGATCAAACTGACCACGCTGTTGCGGAACACATGAATCATCAGCACCCGCAATACAGACAGCCCCTTCCCTGTCGCAAGCTCCACGTAGGGCTTCATCAATTCTTCTTCGAATATGAGCATCAGCGTCCTGTAGAGGAAGATGGTCGGCAAAATACTGTACGTTAGAAGCGGAAGGGCATACGGCCGTTCTGCACCACCCACCACTTCGAAAACCAATATCCCGGTTTTTTTAAATAAAAACACAAAGAACATTTGGGCGAGCACGATGACAAATACATCCGGGATCGACTCCAGAATCGCCGAACTCCGGATTAACACCATCCTTTTTTTCAATGAAAGCTGAAACGTAATCAGAATCAATAGGAAGGCGAGGCCCAATGATAAAAGAAAACCGAGGAACAGAATGGAGAGTGTGTAAAAATAAAACTCTAAGAAACCGGGAAATACATCATACTTTGCATTAGCCATGAGCGACTCGGCCTGGAAGGTCATTGATGCAGGATGAATGAGGGCATCGATCAGATGGATGAAGTTCTTCCAAAAGGATGCGAGGCTTAAATGGATTCCGTTTTGGAAGAGGCTGATGAATGCTCCGAGGGTAATGATGGTCAGGATAATGGATAAAATGCGTATCATGTTTCTCACTGTGATCACTCCTTTTAAAAAGGGAGTCAGCTCACCACAGACCCCTATTATTGAAACTGCTCATTAAACCATGCCGAAGTGACCCCATTCAGCTCCTGCTGTTTGTTCATAAGACCATGGTCTCCATCCGGAATGAGTTCGAATGTCGTATTTTCATTTTCTTTTTTTAATCCATCATAAAAGCTCTTAACAGGATTCCAATCAATATGACGATCCGCGTCCCCTTGAACAATCAGAACCGGGACATCGATTTTCCCAACATCGATGGATTCTTCTTTCGTTTGCTCTGAGTTTGGATCATAATCGCCATATGCTTCTTGAAACATCTCCAGAAAACCGATGTCTTTAGCGGGATTATCCTTCAGCCACGGATAAACAAAATCAAGGCCGACGTACGGGCTTACCGCTACAACGTCCGCCATATCATCCCGGATGGTCGCGAGTTTCAGTCCGACTCCGCCGCCAAGGGATGTTCCGGATACAAACACTTTTCCTGTGCTCTTTCTCTTTTCATTCCCCTCAAGATACGCCGTTAATGCATCAATGGCATGGCTCGTGTCCAGAGTGGCTCCATATAATCCGGGAACGGTCCCAGCGCTCTCCCCGTATCCTCTGTATAAAGGGACAAGTCCGATCAAGCCGGGAGAAGAGGAATAGAGAAGCATGCTTTCATCAAAGGTCAGCCCCAACATATCTGGTACATGAGACATATCTTTAGGTGCCGGAAAACCTCCGTGCAACACTAGATTTAGATTATACGCTCCTGCTTTCTTCGGTAGCGACACGTAGGCCACGGCTTTTTCCCCTTCGCTCATGTATGTCATTTTATACGATTCCAAAGAGGGATCCAGCCCCTCCACCTGCACCGGATCGAATGAGATGACTTGATCCGCGTCCGTTTTCTCTTTCTCACCGGTACAAGCGGTCATGAAGAGACATAAGATAAATAGAATGATAGCCTTTGAAAATTTCATGATATCCCCCTTATTGTGGATCACAGGCCCTTATCGATAAATACAAAATCACTCTCACCCAACAACCTTTCGCCCTTCTCAGAAGAAGACTCGATTCTTCCGGCCCCCGCCTTCACCTCATCCGCCTCCAACAACCCTTCAAGGCCTCTTGCAATCCCCGTCAAGGCAAGGATCGTCAAGGCAAAGAAGGTCATGGGGATGATAAAAATCCACCAGGCATTGGTCAACTCCACAAAGCTCATGGACATGATACTCGCCCACTCCTGGACGAAGGGTTTTGGCGGATCACAGGCCGGGCCGTAGCAGACATCGGTTCCTCCGAAGAACAAGTCGAAGAATCCCAGATGCGCGATGATGAGGAGGACTTGTATCGTGATCTTCGGAAAAACGATGAACAGGCGCAGCTTCAAGTGAGGCAGGACATGCTTCCGGAACAGGAAGAACCGGCTTCCCCCGAGTACCCGTGCGCTCGTAACGAACTCTTTATCGAGAATCTCGCGGGTTTCATTGGATAATAGAATCGCCGTCGTCGGTGCCGTGATCACGGCCAGGGTAAGGGACTGCCAGACGACCCGCTCTATGAAACTCGTTTCAAACCCCTGTGGAGGTTCCCACAGTAAAGGATATAAGATATTAAAGGCGATGATCGATTGCGGGATGAAGTAAAAGGACGTGAAGACCGACTGCGTCCACTTTTTCGCCCGCGATCCGGTGAATCCTCCCGCAACCCCGATGACAAAGGAAAGCACGAAGCTGAGAAGGGAAATGATGATGGCTGCACCAATCGTATACTGCGCCCCTTCCAACACTTTGTAGAACAGGTTGTCCCCTTCCCGATCCGTTCCGAACGGAAAATCTGCTGAAGGCGGAAACGGCGCATCGCCGATGATTCTGCCTTCATCGTCATACTGGACGAACGTATTCGGGATTTCCCCGTCGGTCACATTGAAGATCAGACTCCATCCGACCAACACGACAATGAATAGTAAACAGAAGGCGATCGTAAAATGATGTCGATTCCACATTTTCATAGACTCATCTCCCTGCCTATTTTTCTCGAAATCATAAACTGCATGACTTTCAAAAGAAGAAATAACGGGACAAACAGCATGATCGAAGTGATGGCAAAGATCGCCGGTGTATTATAGGAAAACAAGAACGATGTGACCCCGAACACATTGAATAGATACTCCAGGATCAATAGATTCGACAGCATCATCCAGACGATCTGTTTGCCGTGGTACGTCAAACTGACCAGGACATTCCGCATCATATGGATGAACATGATCCTGAATTTACCGAGCCCCTTCCCCTTCGCAAGCTCCACATACGGGAGTCCCTCTTCCTCATGCAAAAAAGACACCATCGACCCGAGAAAAAAGAACGTCGGAAGGATCGCGAGCGTGATTGCCGGAAACAGGATGACCTGATTTTCCCCCAGTGATGCAATGTCAATGACGAGAATGCCGGTTTGCTTGAAAAACCAGATGACGAGCATCTGCAGAATCCCGATGATAAAAATATCAGGCAGGGACGCGAGATAAAACGAGACTCCCTCAATCCCTTTTCGAATCGTTTTCCCTACTGAGAAATAGAGGATCATCAGAAGGATCGAACTCCCAAGCGCCATCCCCAGTGCCAGGAAAAAGATTCTTGCACTGCTCAGAAAGGCTTTAAGGATGATGGGAAATAACGGGCGTTCGACATCCGAGGTGGGATTGGTGTAGACAAGCTTATGAGGTTCGACCAATTCCCTGCAAAGCGTGATGAACTCCTGCCCATAGGTGACGAGTGAAAACGCCTGATGTTTGAAGAGGCCGGATGTCGCACTGACAAGGATGATCCCTACGATAATAAGAATGGCTTCCAGACCGGATTTTTTCATTATGTACCCCTTTTTTCTTTCTAATAATTACCAGTATACTAGAGTTGAAAATTCTGTCAATTATACCCACACTGTAGCAGGGTTTGGAGTAATATCATGGGAGATTAGAAAAAATCATGTAGGTTTCTACAGAATCAAGGGAAAAGGGTAAGAACTCCTCCAGATTGTCAAAACTGTGGTAGAATGGCCTGAACAACCAGGTATCCTATCCAGGTCTTGTCATCCCGAAGGATTTCAGTTGAACTGCCGCGATCATTTATCTCCCGGTCAGTAACAGCACACAAACAGAAAATGGTCAGGGCGTATAGCCTTTGACCATTCTTTTATGAACCACCTGAATTTTCCACCGTCCATATTTTTCCTTTTCAAGCACCTTTACCTGCTGCTTTAAATCTGACAATTCTTTTTTCAATTCCGCGTTCTCGTATCGCCTTCTCTTCTTAGATACCTTCCACAATGAATAGAGTCCCCAATAAGCGATGAGAAACGATAATCCCAGAATGAACAACACAATTAGAATTCCAACTGCCGTTTCTAACAAAATGGACCTTCCTTTCTTCCACACTATACTTGAAACGAATGAATGACCATCGGTGGGTATTCATACTATCCCACCCTATCCACATATGTTATAATTATCCAAAATTAAAAGGAGTGTTTCCATGTCCAATGATATCTTTTTTAGCATTATCCCGTTGTTGACGCTATTGATTTATTTGGCACCCGTGGTATTCATCATTTGGTTCCTCTTGAGGTTCTTAAAAATCCAGACTGAAAAAAACGAAATTCTGCGCTCCATCGACAAAAAGCTGAATAAGCTGGGGAACTAGGGGTGGAAAGGGTGTAATCCCGCGCCCTTTCGTTTAGCTTCACGCTGTAAAAACTCATTCCTTTGGGAACCCGTTGATTTGGAATACTCCATTCGTGATCAGATGCCTCACTCAGTATTCGATAAAACCGTCTGTTCTGCAAGCCCCATTACTTCCCCGTTGAGCCGGGCGGACTTCGTGAAGCCGTGGCGTTTCCTTCACTTCTTTCGTAATGAATGCAGGAGAGACCCTGCCATGCTCGCCACTAGATCACCCACTGCCGTTAAAAGCGCCATCATAAGCGATTCCCCCTCCCTTTCGCTTCATTCTCCAAATCCTCTGAGTACTTCGACCAGAAACCGATTGCGCACCAGGAAATAATGGTGAAAAGGGGTACGAAGATGGCAACCAAGATTTTCATCAAACATTCCTCCTGGAAACTAAAATGCTTCATAACACTTCCTGCAATGCTGCCCGTTCATCTGACGCTGATTGGCCGCTCCGCATTTAGGACACTTGACGGTCACGGACTGCTGGTCGATCCCTTTACGGTTATGCATGTATTGATTGAGTGCTTTATTGGCAAGAACCACTGTGCCCACGATGGCACAACCAACGGCTGCCAATATGAGGATCAGAAAAATACCATCCACACGAACCATTCCTTTCTGAATACTTCTTTCTTATATATACGAATGTAAATTGTAAAAAGTTTCAAAAAAAAGAACACTGACCCTATGGCCAGTGCCTGTTGTTCATCGTGTATTAAATGCGTTCAACATCCAGATATGCTGCTCAAGAGACGTCTTCAATCCGATAAATAAGTCTGCTGTCGGCTGATCCTGGGAATATTCCGCTTCTTCGATGATTTTTTTGGAATCATGGACGACCTGCTGGAAGTCTTTAATCAGGGAGTCAACCATTTCAATGGAAGTCTCTGTTCCATCAGATTCTTCAATGGTTGCCATCTCCAGATATTTTTTCATAGAAGCAATCGGTTTCCCTTTAATTGTGAGAATTCGTTCGGCAATCTCATCGATATAATTACCTGCTTCATTGTAGTACTCCTCGAATTTCTCATGAAGCGTAAAAAAATCCGGTCCCGTTACGTACCAATGATAATTGTGGAGCTTTGTATACAAAACGTTCCAGTTGGCCAATTGTTTATTAAGTGCTGTTACAAGTGCTTGATTCATATGTAGTCTCTCCTTCGTTCTTGATGGTACATTGAGTATAGCCTTATTTATAATTATTATCAAGTAATAAAAATTACAAGATATTGCCTCTTTCTTATTTCCCTCAGATTTCAACTCTCTATGCAGTAAATAACCCGGCAGACGTTTCTGCTGGGTTCATTTTTCATTACACATTTTTTTGGTCCACATTCAGCTCTATCAAGTTCCCGTCCGGATCGGAACAGAATACTTGAGCAAATCCGCTTTTCGATTGGGGCTTCTCTAAAACCTCCACCCCGCTGTCCTTTAACCATTGAAGAGTATCATCGTAGCTCTCCACCCTTAGGGCAAAATGACCTTCCCGACTGGATAAATACTTATCCGAGCGGAGAGTCTGGGAAGACGGGTCCACGATTAGGTGAAGCTGCTGACCTTGTATGTCATACCATGCGCCAGGGAAATCAAAATCCGGCCTCTCGATTTCCTTCAGGCAAAGGGTCTTTCCGTAGAACGTTTTCGCTTTTTCAAGATCCGTCACATTTAGGCTTACGTGATGGAGGCTTTTGTATTTGATCATTATGGTCACTTCTTTCATTACAGTTACTCTTATTGTACAAAAGAAAAGGCTATTGAGCGAATCCTTGAGAAAAGGAAAAACGCTCTCTGCTGCCGAATACCCATAGAGGACTTTTGAATCATTTTAGTAGGCTGTTTTCGTAAACATTGTTGCTCCTGGATGTAGCGAGTGGCGGTTGATTGCAGCGAGTGGTGCTCGCTTTCCGCGGGGCTGGCGGTGAGCCTCCTCGAGGTCATAAGCTAAATGGCCCAAGAAGGCAAAAGAACGCCTTCTTAGCCCATTCATCTTATGCTTGTCGGGG
>NZ_JAFKOH010000070.1 GCF_017303375.1 Bacillus sp. NTK074B
TTTATATTCGTTTCTGTGTAGGTAATTTCAAAAGAATGATTGTTTTTCAAATAACAGACTGATAAAACCTGCTGTTTGTCATTTGAAAAGGTCTGAGTGATTTGAGAGTCACAATAATATTTCAAGGTTTCAAGCATGTTAAGTGTGTGATCTGTTGACATAGTCTTTAGCCTCCTTTTGGATTGGCATGACTAACTGAGATCTTAATTCCATTATAAGGAATTCATCTTCTTGTTTATATGGATAATTTGTCACATTTTATCATAAGATT
>NZ_JAFKOH010000071.1 GCF_017303375.1 Bacillus sp. NTK074B
AGCAAAATGGTTTGTGACCATCAGTTTAAAAAGAGTATTGGAATATTAAATAAAATCAGTCACTGCAACGAATGAAAGAGCAGTGGCATACGCAATCTCCACTTTTTCTTTTTGATCGTCAAACTTTTCGTCAGTTGATTCTCGCTGCAGGTGCTCGACTCCTGCGGGAAACGCTGGACAGCACGAAATGCGTAGGCGGCTCGTTCAGCCCCGACAAGCATAAGATGAATGGACTAAGAAGGCGTCCTTTTGCCTTCTTGGGCCATTTAG
>NZ_JAFKOH010000072.1 GCF_017303375.1 Bacillus sp. NTK074B
CTGTCCCGGCCATCGCGCTGTCGGGCCCGCCCGAACCCGCGCGCCTGCGCCTGACGCTGCAGGCAAACGGGCAGGTTGCGCTGGAAACCGCCGCGCTTCCGGCTGCGCGCGAAATCTGGCGGCTGGGGCTGTCGGAGGAGCGGTTGCAATCCGACGATCCGTGGCTGAGCATAAAATCATCACACCGCGCCGCCTATGACCGCGCCCGCGCGGCGATGCCGGACGGCGTGGATGAGGTCTTGCTGCTCAATGAACGCGGTGAGGTCTGCG
>NZ_JAFKOH010000073.1 GCF_017303375.1 Bacillus sp. NTK074B
GTGCCTTGATGAACGACGGGCGGCTCGAATTCGTCGAGATCACGCCCAAGACCCGCCTGCTGACCATGACGGGTTGGGAGCGGTTCCAGAAGCGCGCCACGAAGCTGCGCGGGGACGAGAGGGAGAGGGATGGTTCGGTGTCGAGTGTGAATTGATCAGGGGGAGAGCCGATGGGCACGACCAATCTCAACATCAGCGTGATCGACAAGCGCATGCTGAAGCAATCCGAAGCCGCCAGCTACACGGGCCTTGCCATCAAGCATTTCAAG
>NZ_JAFKOH010000074.1 GCF_017303375.1 Bacillus sp. NTK074B
TGATCTGCTGGCCTTCGGTCTCGAAATGGCGGAGCCCCGCAGCCTCGGGATGGTATTGCAGCGACAGGCCCCAGCATTCCAGCTCCTGCAAATGCACGCGCCAATCCCCGACTTCCGGAAGCTGCTTGTCGGCGTTCGTGCTGTGCCACGATACACCGACGACCGGCCTTTGCCCCGCCGAACCTGCATAACGCGCACGCAAGGCATCTGTCTGTGCCGTGTCCGGACGAAGTGGATGAAAGGTGGCGGCGATCCGATCCTTCGAGGG
>NZ_JAFKOH010000075.1 GCF_017303375.1 Bacillus sp. NTK074B
TACATGCGGTTCCAGTTCGAAACCAGCGCCACGCCCGGCTCACCCAGCCCCATGAGGCCGCGCCAGCGGAAGGCGTTGCCGTAATGCTCGACCGGAATCGCCTTGCACCGGACGATGGTATAGGAGACCCCAGCCAGCAGGAAATCGGCCGGCAGATCAGGGAACGCCGCGGCGAATTCGGCGGGCCGGTCTCCGTAGACCTGCGAGGCAGTCGGCGTCACGGGGTAGAGCCGGAACCACGGTAGCCGAACACCCGCCCCCTCATACT
>NZ_JAFKOH010000076.1 GCF_017303375.1 Bacillus sp. NTK074B
GCTCAGGAGCGATTGAAAATCGGACGAGCGGCGAGTTGGCGGCCCGCAAGATCGAAGACCGCAGGTCGGCTGGAGCCTCGTCGAGCAGCAATACAACATTCGCCGCGCGCCCGGCCGCTTCGAGCCCCAAAGCGGCGCGTACGGCGCGGTTGCGTTCGTCGGCTAGCAAGATCAAACTGAGCGTCTGCGTCACGACCAAAGCAAGAAGCAGCAGGGCCAGTAACTGCCCGCCAAGGGATCGTGGCATGAAGCGGCCCATTCTGGTCAT
>NZ_JAFKOH010000077.1 GCF_017303375.1 Bacillus sp. NTK074B
CTGGGCATCGCCGGCAACTTCTTTCTGTATTTCGCCATCAATATGGCAATGGTGATGGGCCTCGCGCCCGTTGTCGGCGTACCGCTACCGCTGGTCAGCTATGGTGGCTCGGCGATGCTGATGATCCTGATCGGCTTTGGGCTGGTCCAATCGGCCTGTATCCATCGACCGAGGGAGAAATCATGAAGGTCCTGTTCGCCGCCGGAGAAGACCGCTGGCCGCTCTGGGAAGCGCCGCTGAAAACCGCGCTCTCCGACGCGGGGGTCG
>NZ_JAFKOH010000078.1 GCF_017303375.1 Bacillus sp. NTK074B
CGGATCTGAGCCAGCCATCCGCGGTGAAGGCCTCGCGCGTTGCCTCGGGGTTGTCGAGATATCCGGGCGTCACCGTCAGCCCGCGCAGCTGGATCTCGCCGGTGCCGGGCTGCCCGTCGGGAATACCGTCGAGCCGGGCCTCGGTCATGAATTGCGGCTTGCCCACCGATCCGACCTTGCGCACCACCGCGTCGCGATCCAGCAAGAACCCGGTCGGCCCTGTCTCGGTCATGCCGAAGCCGTTGCAGATCAGCGCGCCGCGCTCGG
>NZ_JAFKOH010000079.1 GCF_017303375.1 Bacillus sp. NTK074B
GCCGGCACATCGGTGAACCAGCGGACATAGCCGCCGATCCAGTCCTCGCGCGCCTGCATCACCAGTGCATCAAGGCCAAGTTCGGCCATGACGCGGCGGGCGATGGCCCAGCGGCGCTCCATTTCGGCGTCGGAGATCGGCGAATTGGTCTGCATGGGGTACTCCCGGTCCAGACGATTCGTCAGCGCGGCCACCCCGCCCGAGAGATACTCGGACATGCGCGCCTCGACGACCGGCAGGGCCTGTTCGTGGTAGGTGTCGGAAAAG
>NZ_JAFKOH010000007.1 GCF_017303375.1 Bacillus sp. NTK074B
TGCACCACAACTTAAATGACAGAGCATCGTACATATTAGTTTGTATGCGAATAGCAACAATCTTTGCGAAAACAGCCATTCGATAAAAGGAAGTGGGTCTTCTCATGAAACAAATCATTGCAATGGGTGGAGGAGGTTTCTCCATGGAACCCGAAAACATAATACTGGATCAGTACATACTTGAGCAGGCAAATGCATCAAAACCAAAGATATGTTTTCTTCCGACAGCCAGCGGAGATGCCGATAGTTATATTGAACGTTATTACCATTCCTTTAAATCTCTATCCTCTGAACCTTCACATCTTTCGTTATTCAAGCCCTCCACAAGGGATATAGAAGGATTTCTGTTAGATAAGGATATTATTTATGTAGGAGGGGGCAATACAAAATGCATGCTGGCACTATGGAGAGAGTGGGGGATCGATTCCATATTAAGAAAGGCATGGGAGTGTGGAATCATCCTTGCAGGTTTAAGTGCAGGTTCGATATGCTGGTTTGAAGAAGGTACGACCGATTCATACGGTGATAGTTTAGACACAATTAAAGGATTGGGACTGCTGAAAGGCAGTCACTCCCCCCATTATGATGGAGAAGAGAACCGGCGTCCCCTTTATCAGACCTTTATTGAGGAAGGGAAATTGAAAGCCGGCTATGCTGCAGATGATGGGGCAGCCCTGCACTTTATTGATGAAGCGCTCTCCAATGCGGTGAGTTCCAGAGAACATGCCTCAGTCTACTGGGTTGAGAAGAAAGATGGTCTGATCCGAGAAACGAAATTACCGACAAAATATTTAAAACACAACACGTGATTGTCGGTTGGTTCGCATACTTGGGCCTCCTTATACATAGGGATAGTGATGAGTCTTTATCTAAGGAGGGGAATCATCATGAGTGAGGATAAACGAAATACTCCGGGTGAATTAGTGAAAAATACATCCAAGCAAGCCAGTGAATTGTTGAACAAAACGGCAGATACTGCAAATGACATGATTAAAAGTGTGAGTGGTAAAGGTGGATTAGTAGGAAAAGTTTCTGATACCTCGGCAGACTTTGTGAAAAACGTAAGCAACACCGGTAATAAAATGGTTGGGAAAACCGTTGATACTGCGAGCAAAGCAGTCAAAGGTGCATCCAATAAATTCTTTAAAAAGAAAAGATGACGAGAGAAGCAAATTCCCGGCCGGGGTTTGCTTTTTTTTCGTTTATGGGGCAAAAAATCTCAAAATTAAAACAACCGGGCTTGCCCGGTTGTCTCTGTATTCATTCCTGTATAGTAGATCTTCGCAGTTTAATAAACTTCACTGTATTCAATACAATGGTTTTCGTCACGGCGTAAGTCGGTACCGCTAAGATCATTCCAAGTATTCCCGCTAAATTCCCTGCAACAAGTAATAAAATGATGATCGTCGCCGGGTGGGTATCCAAACGTTTCCCCAGAATGAGGGGAGAGAGAAGGTTCCCTTCAATTTGTTGAGCGATTGTGACCACGACCACCACCAGGATCGCTTTTGTCGGGGAATCAAATAAGGCCACGATAATAGCCGGTGCTGCACCTATGAACGGACCAATAAACGGGATGATATTCGTAACCGCCCCGATCAGGGCCATAACCAATGCATAAGGCAAACCGATGATCAAATAACCGATAAAGGTCAGGGTACCGACAAATGAAGCAACGGTTAATTGACCCTGAATATACGCAGCGAGTGTTTCACTCGTATCCTTTAACGTGTTGATTCCTTCCTTGCGGTATGCAGGAGGCAGGAACTTCGAAATCGCCTTCGGAAATTTATGGCCGTCCTTGAACATAAAGAACAATAGAAATGGGACGGTTACGATCAGGATCGTGATACTCGTCAATACACTGAGTAATCCTTTTAAGGCGGTGGTGATATTATCAGGCAGTGTATTGGCGAAATCCACCAACTGATTTTCGATATCTTTCAGTGAGACATAATCCTGGTTCATCATCCATTTAAATTGCTCTGTTTCGGACAAATATTCAATGAAATTTCTCGTTTGACGTGCATACTCCGGAAGGGCATTAAACAGTGCTGTCACCTGGCGGGTGATGACAGGAGCGATATTCCCGATGATTAAAACCATCAACCCAATGATCGCAGCATATAAGACGATGATTGCAACGGTACGCGGCAATCTTGCTTTCACGAGAAGATTGACGAGGGGATTTAATAAAAAATAAAGAAACCCTGAAATGATGATCGGAAAAAATAATGTTGATGCGAATACAACAATCGGTTCAAATAAAAATGAAATTTTCGTTGAAACATAAATGATGGTAAGAATAATAAGAATTTGCAAACTCCAGGAATACATTTTTTTCTTGGTCAACCTTTTCACCTCTTCCTATCGACTAGTTTATCTGATTAAGTATATCAAAAACTGGTAGGTACACCCTACTAATATCTTGTGGAAAAAGAGAATTTTTTTAAAGAGAATGTGAAAGAAGCAAATTCTATCTTGAAAAAGGCCATCGCTGTCTTTGAATAGCACTGCTTATTATGGACAACCTACATGGTAATAAACTCTTTCAGAAGGTGTTAAACATGGGAAGGTCATTCAAGACAAGGGCCACGCGAAAACTAATCAATCCAGCATCAGAAGAAAAGGAAGTGAATGTTTCTTCCCTTTCCAGGTTAGAAGAGAGGGTAACGTTTATTCGGAATGGCCTATATTTGTCAGATGACCTTTCTATAAGGGATCTGATATTCAATGATAGCCGGGTCAAACTGATTTTCATTGATACTATAGTAGATGTAAATAGTATTCAAATGAATGTCATCAAGCCAATGCAGGAAACCCCTTTTGGCAACTTAAGCCATATTGTGAATGGAGCAACCATCATTGAGACGGTTGACCTGCAGAATGCACTGGATGCGTTGGTGGATGGCTCTTGCCTGTTGATACAAGAAAACGAAGAATGCATGCTGTTGATTCCTACCCCAAAAGATCAGTCTGCACATCGGATTGAACCGATAAATGAAAAAGTAGTCAGGGGTTCCCATCAAGGGTTTAGTGAGAATGTCTCGGAAAATGTTCAGTTCATCAGAGAAAGAATCACGAATAGAAATGTGACGGTGAAGTATTCTCATGTAGGAGAGACAACAAAAACCAAATATGCGTTGGTCAGCATTTCGACATTGACCAATCCCGACTTAGTGAAAACAATAGAAAGCCGCATCGCAGCGATTGCGTCAGATTCCATACAATCTCCTGGTTATTTCGAAGAATTTCTGGAAGACAATTCATTTTCCCCATTTCCGCAGTTTTTAAATACGGAAAGACCCGATAGAGTGGAGGCCAATCTGATGGAGGGCAGGATGGTCCTCCTGATGGAAGGGAGTCCCACTGCGTTGATCTTTCCTGTTTCATTTTTCAGCTTTTTTCAAACTGCCGAGGATTACAATTCTCGTCCATTTATTTCATCATTCTTAAGGCTGATCCGATTATTGAGCTTTATTACCACATTGTGTCTTCCTGCCTTTTATATTGCGGTCATTTCGTACAACTATGAAGTGATACCCGTTGAAATTGTCTTCTCTATCAAGAGTTCTTTGGAGTATTTACCTTTTCCTCCATTGATTGAAGCGGCCATTATGCAATTCACCCTGGAACTATTGCGTGAAGCTGCCATCCGGTTGCCCAATCCGGTTGCCCAAACCATTGGGGTTGTTGGAGGGCTCGTCATCGGGACAGCCGTTGTGGAAGCGAATTTTGTCTCCAACACAATGGTCATTGTGGTCGCTATTACGGCCATTTCATCATTTGTCATTCCTTCCAATGAATTAAGTACTTCAGTTCGGATATTGGGGTTTCCTCTGATGATTTTAGCTTCGTTATTCGGGTTCTTTGGGATCGTGATCGGAGCGATGTTCATATTGATACATTTGGCCAAACTGAAGTCCCTTGGCCATTACTACTTATATCCGTTGGTGCCACTGGATTTAAAGGCATGGAAAGATACATTTATAAGAGTTCCCATATGGTTAATGAAAGAGCGGCCAAAAGACTTAAGGGCGCTATATAAATGGAAGACTACGGATCCTAGAAGGTGGAAAAAGAATGAACAATCAGACTAAGCTGAGTGGGGTACAGCTCACTTTCTTCATTCTCCAGACACAAATCGGTGTAGGAATATTAGGACTCCCGTTTAATGTCTATCTTAAGTCAAAGCAGGATGCCTGGATCTCGGTGATATTAGCAGGGATATTGGTACAGGGAATGGTCTTCCTTCTATGGTTCCTGGGCCGGCGTTTTCCATCAAAGTCCATATTTGAATATTCGAAGATATTACTTGGAAACGGAATAGGGACAATCCTGAATTGCGGTTACATCCTGTACGGCCTATTGGTGACTGCTTTGGTTTTAATGTACTCAACGAAAATCATTAAAATGTGGGTATTAATCTTTACTCCCAAATGGATCATTATGGTTCTTTTAGTGGCCACAGCTATATATTTGGCGAAAGAAGATGTCGTTGGGATAAGCAATGTCTATGTCCTTGTATCAAGCCTCATCCTATTCCTACTAGTCATATCCATCATTGTTCTGGTGACGCATCCAGTCGATTTCAGATATTTGTTTCCCATGGCCCATTCAGGAGGGGTAAATTGGTTGAAGGGGGCAAATGAAGCGTACTTTTCCATGCTGGGATTTGAATTATTGCTCATTTTATATCCCCACTTTCAGCAGATCGGATCAGCATCCATCTTGAAATCTGTCACGGTTGCCAATATAAGTGTGACCACCATTTATTGCTTTATGACGATCGTAAGCCTGGTGATATTCAGTCCCGCTGAAATTGAAATTATTCCACAACCCGTTTTATATTTTGTAAAGTCCCTGTATTTAAAGATCATCGAACGGATCGACCTTGTCTTCTTATCCCTGTGGATTGTCAACGTCATCACATCTCTGACAAGCTACTTGTTTTTCTCGACGGAAGGGACATCATTTTTTATCAGGAAAGTCAAAAAAATCAAACGTACCTTTCTACCCGTCCTTTTTGGCATTACTGGACTTATCATTGCTTTATCGGTAAATAACGAACACATGGAAATGTACAACAAGGCAATCATCTTTATGAGTTATATTTTTGTCATCTTGATTCCTGTCCTGCTGCTTGGTGTATCCTTTTTGTTCAAAAAACAGGAAAGGGCGAAGCGTTCATGAAAAAGAATAGAATTCTAATTCTACTCATCATAAGTTCCTTGACCCTGTCAGGTTGTTGGGATGAAAGGCTATTAAAAAATGGAAGGCTTGTATTTTCCTCTGCCTTTGATTTAACTTCCGACGGAGATATCCATGCTACAGCCATCATTCGGGATTTTAAAGAAGGAACCCCCACCAATACCGAGGTAGAGGCCGATGCTAAAACAATCAGAGATGTACGGATGCATATGGACCGGAAGATATCAGGTAATTTTGAGCCCTCGAAAAACCGTATTTTCTTATTGGGTGAGGATTTAGCAAGGAACGATGTCTACGATTTCCTGGATATTTTCTACCGGGACCCCAATAGCTCCATTTCATCAAAGTTAGCCGTTGCAGAGGGAGAGGCAGCAAACATTCTTCGGACCATTCAACAGAAAAATGTCCTCATATCCGAGTTTCTTATTGAATCCATCTCGTCTGGGGAATCCTTTACCGGGGTTCCGAAGGTCAATATGCAATCGGTGTGCACTCTCATGTTTGATGAGGGAAAGGACTTCTTCGTACCGCTCTTTAAGCTGAAAGATGAAGAGGTCATCATGGATGGAACCGCCTTATTCCATAAACGGGCCATGTCAGGTACCCTATCCATTCCTGAATCGACCCTTATGCTCGTGTTAATGAATAAAAAAGCAAAGATCGCAAGGGTCGTCACCAAAGTGGATAAAGGAAAAAAGGTCAATATAGAAAATTATATTACATATAATTTGGTTGACCCAAAGACAAAAATGAAATTAATCTCAACGACTCCTGGAAATATTGAAGTCGAATTAACAATGAAGACGGGGGTCACAATCGTGGAGTTCCCTCAAGATGAATTGGCGGATAAAGCAAAGGTAAAAGAGTTGGAAAAAAGCATAACAAGGCATCTGGAACAAGACGCAGAGGAAGTCATTCGGAAAGTTCAGGAAGCAAACTCCGATTTATTGGGGATCGGGAGAGAGTTAATCGCCTTTCACCCAGAGGTGTGGCAACAAGTAGACTGGGAGAAAGAATACCCCACCATCACCATAAAACCAACTATAGAATTAAAAATTATCGGAAACGGCATCATCAACTAACCATAAGAAAAGATCTTGCCCCTTTTGGAAGCAAGATCTTTTTACTTTAAGAGATAAGCTTCAAACCAATGATACTTCCAACAATACAGCAGATGAAGAAAATCCTTTTACCGTCTTTTCTTTCCTTGAAAAACAACATGCCCATAATCACGGCGCCGGCAGACCCGATACCCGTCCATATACCATATCCTGTGCTTACAGGAATATCGAGCAGGGATAGAGACAATAAGTAAAAACTCATTGCGCCGGCTGCAAAGCTTATAAGGGAGGGCAAGAGTTTTTTGTACCCTTCTGAAAGCTTCATGAAAGTGACCATGACTACTTCTGAAAACCCTGCAAAAATGAGAAATATCCACGCCATCAGTGGGCACCCCCAGTATCTTTCTCTTCTTTATCACTCATCTTTAACCCAATGACCCCGAATATGAGTAAAGAGATGAATGCCACTTTCAATAGGCTGATCCCTTCGTTAAGAAACAACATTCCAATTAGTGCCGTACCTGCTGCACCTATGCCTGTGAAGACGGCATAAGCTGTACCTATAGGCAATCGTTTCATTGAATTTGAGAAAAAATAAAAACTCACTAATATTAGAAATGCCGTAATGATACTGGGGAGGGGTTTGGTAAATCCCTGCGACAGGGACAATCCGGTTGCCCACCCGATCTCAAGAATTCCTCCAATAATGACATAAATCCAACCCATGATGCTACACTCCTTTGTCACTTACTATTCCACGTTCATACACTTTCCAGGCGGATTCAACCCGTTGCTGGAAGATTTCCTGCGTGTAATAATGATGCTCTAAGAAAACCCCGTCAACCAAACATAAAAACGAGGACACAAATTCATCTACAGTGATTTCATGAAACCGTTTCTGTTTTATCCCTTCCTCGTATATATCCACCAGAATAGAGGAGGTCACTTCTTCAAAATAGACAAAGTGTTCCTGAATTAGATCTTTAAAGGGTTCTGGAGGGAAGAATGTGACCCTTTTCCAAAGTAGAGATTCTTTAGTTGTCATCAATCTCTGGCAAAACAGGTCAAAGAGATTCCTGACATTCTCAACGGGCTCCAGATGATTCATTTCCTCCTGAGCCATTCTGTATGCTTTGACTTCAGAAATAATAAGATCTTCCAATACTTCCACAAATAAATCATCTTTGCTGCGGAAATGATTATAGATGGAAGGTTTCTTAATTCCTACTTCTCGTGCGATCTCTGCTAATGAGGTATCTTCATATCCTTTTTGTCCGAATAAGTCCAGTGCAACGGTCTTAATCAATTGCTTATTACCATTCATGAAGAATCATCCCCTTCAGACTAACTAACGGTCGTTAGTTTGATTATAAATCCCTTCTCGAATGATTGCAAGGAAAGTTATTCATTACCTAGTCGCATGTTATAAGATTTGCTGGCATATAATCCTTTATTGCCTAAAAATAAGTGAAGGGGATTTATATGAAAGCGTTATGGATGAAAGTGTCCGTTCTTGGATTGTTGGTCTTAGTCCTGTTGTGTTTACTGATCGTGAAACTGGTGGTCAGCAATAAAGAAGATTGGGTGGTAATTGAAGAAAAATATTTTCCTGAAGGTGTAGGAGAGGGATCGGTGGGAATAAACTCTGGAGAAAAGCTGGATATGAATAAAAGTGATTCATCTTGTGCCATGAAGTTTGATAATGGCCATACTTATAAGGTGAATTGTGATGAATACCTGGACTTTACCGTCGGGGAGGAGGTGAAAATTGTCATACTCAAAAAGAATACGGTGAAACTTAGAAGGAAGTAAATCGAGTATGTGGTAGGATAATATCATAGCACTTCATTACACTGATGATAGGAATGATTAAACGAATGACTAGAAAGGATCTCGTGCAATATTTTATCGTTAATAAGGATCTACAGATGTCTAAAGGAAAGACGGCCGCACAAGTGGCACATGCTGCTACATTGAGTACTTTGACAATGATGTCGGAGGATTCCCCATTTAAAAATAGGCAGGCTGACTTTATCGAATGGGTGCAAACGGGAATGAAGAAAGTGGTCCTTAAGGGGAAATCCTCGGAATTGGAAAAAATGGAGAAGAAAGGATATTTCAGTATTCATGACAGTGGTTTAACGGAGATAGTAAAAGGGTCATTAACCGTAACTGCACTGCCTCCTATGGAAAAATTCGAGGCGAAGGAAATTGTCGGTCATTTAAGTCTACTGAAAGATTAAATCTGGGGAAGGTGGAAATACCATTGTTTTCAAAAATTGATACGGTACATACTCAAGTGGCTGATTTAAAGAAGTCTCAAATATGGTATGAAGAGGTGTTGGAGTTAGAACAGGTCTTCGATTCAGGGGAGTATCTTGTCTATAAAGTTGGGGTGGGAGAAGCCACCCTTACCATTCAACAAGGCGAGGTCCGTCCCTCTTCCATTAAACCCATTTTATTTTCAGATGCTCTGGAAGAAACCAGATTGAAGCTTATGGAGAAAGGTGTCAAGGTAGGGACCATTGAGGTAGATGAAGGGGTAACCTATTTTGAATTTTTTGATCCCGATAAGAATTGCTTTGAGGTGCGTCAGTATATGCTGTGATAATTCAAAAAGGTATCTGTTTGATTTGAGAGGAGCTGAGAGCAGCTGGGATACATAGAAGAAATTAGAGAATTGGTTGGGAATCGTCCACTGATCTTGGTTGGGGCGGTAGTCATTATAGTAAATGAGCGAAATGAAGTACTTCTTCAGGAAAGGCGATTTCCAAGTGGTACCTGGGGACTCCCGGGGGGGTTGATGGAGCTTAGGGAATCAACAGAAGAGACAGCTAGAAGAGAAGTGGAGGAAGAAACGGGTCTCCTTTTAGGAGAATTACATTTATTAAATGTATACTCTGGGGCTGATCAGTTCATTAAAGCGGCAAATGGAGATGAATTCTACGTTGTCACTACAGCCTATTTTACTCGCGAGTTTCATGGGGAAATGAGGAGGGATCTATCAGAATCCATTCAGTTAAGTTTCTATCCATTTTCTGGAATTCCACAATCCATGGTAAGCAGTCATCGACACATTTTGAATGAATATAGGGAGAGAATGATAAGGTAAAGGTATCACCTCGGTGTAAAGGGATGCACTCAGAAATAAGAAGTTACCTTTGAACACCAAAACAGCTGATCGGATTAAGTTCTGATCAGCTGTTTTATATAGATAAGCGTTTTAATGTAAAGTATCTAGATACGCATAATATGCGGCTAGTTTTTCGTTGTTGTTTGCAGCTTTACCGTTTCCTTTAAATGATTTACCTATAGCAAAGTATTCTTTGTGGACCGGTAAGACATGAACGGTAACAGCTGGTCGCCCTCTATGCCTGAAATCCTTAGGTACGTGAAGCATGGAAAATCGTTTCATTAATACGCCTCCTTAGAGGAGAGAGCCATTCTACCCATCTATTACTATTTAAGTAGAATCAATTGTTATTTAACGATAACATAACCTGTCATTCGGTTCAACTTTCTGATCAGTATAGGCAATTAAAGATAAAAAATTTGAAAGATACCCCCAAGAATGAGATAATGCCATCGAATCGTATAGGGAAGATGATATATCATCCATTCATCACATTCTGACATTCACCACCTGGGAGGTATTATAAGTATGAATATTGATGAAGTACTAGACGATACCGTAGAACTCGGACAAGAGGAGTTAAAGCGCCCGATCTATCGCGTTGATATCGATCAACTATTGGAATCAACGAGTGATCTTTGATAGGAATTCTATATAGAAATAAAAAAGGCAGGCCCATTCATTATAATGGGTCCGCCTTTTTTATTTCTCTTTTACATTGATGTTCCCAATTTGACACCTATTGTTTTTAGTCATGCCTTTTATGTTTGTTCAATAATTCTTTTAAAAGATTGATGATGGTGGCTCGTTCACTCTTATCGAATGATCGGGTCCAGCCTGAGATAAGGGTTTCCTCTTCGGTTGAAAGGTCACGCTGCAAGCCATCTACAAATATCTCTTTAATTTCATCCTTTGCAAACTTAGGATTAATTGATTCATGTCTCATCTCTTTACCTCCTTGATTCTTATTCCTTATTTTCCCTCTGTAAACTAAATCAAACCTCTTACTGCTTTTTAAATGTTATGGATTGGGTGGAATAGGGGAACAATGATGAAAAAAGTATAGGAGATGCATATGTCACTTCCTTTTTTTATTACAATTTTAATCATCATAATTTACATTGTATTATTCATGAAGAAGAACCTTTCATTTACCGCGAATGCGATTCAATTTATGGTGTTATCCATCATTTCAACGAATTATATCACGATTCTGACGAATAAACTGAAATGGATGAAAGCTTCAGAGGACATCGCTTCATTTATCAGCTTGCTTATTAACAGGGAGTGTATTGTACCACTAGTAGGGGTCATCATGGTGAACGGCTATTTGAATTATAGAAGAACGAGAGATAAAATGGTTTGTTTTGTTTGTCTTTTATTATTCATCAGTATATTGGATGTGCTCCATGTTTATTTCCATTCTCTTTCCTACCCTGACTGGAGCTTATTAAATACTGTGGTTGTTAATGGTGTATATCTGCTGTTCTGTATTTGGTTCGGGAAGGGGCTTTATCATTTACAGAAGAAGGAGGAGGGAAGAAATGGACAGAATCTATGAAAGGTCTTTCAACTGGAATGAATGGTTTATCATTATCAGCCTGATCGTCCTCCTCCTTCTAATATGGATCACTCCAAAGATATTTTCGTTTCTCGAGGGCTTCAATTACTTTGTATACGGAATATCGATCGGTATGTTTTATGATCACACCATTAGTATTACGCCTTGGGACTTTTATGATGTGAATGACAGTTCAGCTTATCAGGGAATCGATTTCATCAGTTATATTATGTATGGTCCGTATAGTTATTTCTTTATTTATATATATAAGAGGTTGAAGATACATGGAATGATGAACCTTGCCTACATCTTGATCTGGACCGCTTTCTCTCTATTGATGGAGTGGTGTACAGTGAAAATCGGAATCTTCCACTTCGACAAGGGATACAAGATGTATTGGTCCATACCGATTTATATGGCTGTTCAAAGCATACAAATCCTGCTTCATCATAAGGTGAAACAAGATAGTAAAACCTCTTCCTTATAGAAGAAAGACCATAAACCGCCTTTTCCGGTTTATGGTCTTTCCGACTATAAGGGGAGAACCACTTCATATTGGTTGAATCCAATATCTTCAAGGGCTTTTTTCAAGCTGGCACTTGTTTTCAGGTCTTCAAAAGTAATGCCGAGGTTTCCCAATGTTTGGGCCACTTCTGGCCGGATTCCTGTTAAGACAGATTGCACACCCATCATCTTTAGAGCATTAATGATTTGATAAATATTATGGGAAACCATTGTGTCCATGATGGCAACACCGGAAATATCAATAAATAAATAGTCTAATTTTAATTCGGAGCTTTTCTTTAAAGCTGTTTCCATGACGGAACTTGCTCTGTGAGTATCGATTTCTCCAATAAGCGGCAAAATCGCTACCTTATCTGCAATCGGAACAATCGGTGCCGAAAGTTCATCCATTGCTGTATGGATTAAGGCAAGCTGATCCTTTTGTTGAGTACGGCACACTTCGTTTAATAAATATGCGATTTCATCAAGGATGGGATTGATTTCTGAGTTTACCTGAAGCATAAGAGCGGCAGAAATTTGATGATCAAGAAGTTGCTCAGAGAAAATGTCCCAAATGGCTGTGCGGAATGCTGATAACGTTTTAAGAGATTCGTTGAGTGAGAGGCCCTTCTCAAGAGCAACTTTCCCCACTCTTCCTGTCCACTCCTTTACTTTGTCGAGGGATTCGGCTTTATCTTCAAACAAGGATTGACCTAGCATTTCGATTAATTGCATACGCCATTCTGTGATTTGTTCCATTTTTACACCCGATAACTTAATCTGATCAGAATATCGCTGTTCCTGATAGTGAATGACCCCTTGAGCAATCTCGGATTTATGGGAAACAATTTCTTGTCCTATATAAAATAACTCTTCTCTCATTTCTTCATCCAACTCCTTCTACTGCTTATGGATTTAAAAATTTCGAAATAATCTCTATTAATGGTAATATAGTATATCATAAAAGCTAGTAAAATTGTACTTACCGGTTGAATCGTCCTTTCCTGAAAAGGTTTTGACTTTTAAAACAATCCATTTAAATAAATTAAACGAAAGGTGGAGAAGGTATGACGCATATATGTTTTGTTCGTCACGGTCAAACAAATTGGAATCTTTACGGAAAGTTACAAGGTCAAACCGACATTCCGTTAAATGAAACTGGAAAACGGCAAGCGGAAGAATGCAGGGTTGCCTTGAAACACCATCAATGGGATGTACTGATCACCACTTCTTTACAGAGAGCAAAGAAAACGGCAGAAATCATCAACAGGGACCTAAACCTGGATATTATAGAAATGGATCATTTTAAAGAACGCTTTTTTGGTGAAGGGGAAGGGATGCTGCGTGCAGAGAGGGAAGAACGCTACCCGGACTTTACGTTCCCGAATATGGAAACCTACCAAGAACTGTTAGCCAGGGTGCAAACTGGATTAAGAGATATCCATGCTCAATTTCCGGATCGGAAGGTATTGGTCGTCGCCCATGGAGCCGTCATTAATGCTTTAATAATGGAATACCATGAAGATGTTTCAGGACCCCGGCATG
Organism: Bacillus sp. NTK074B; assembly: GCF_017303375.1. Classification (GTDB taxonomy): domain Bacteria; phylum Bacillota; class Bacilli; order Bacillales; family Bacillaceae_B; genus Rossellomorea. Next base: position 13,016 of record NZ_JAFKOH010000007.1, read on the forward strand.
TGAAATTACAGAACGGATGTTTTACTGAAATCCGTTTTGAGGATGGAAAATGGTTTGTCCGTTCCTATAATCAGATTGGTCATTTATCAGAAAAGGTGTAAAAGCATTGCATCGCTTAGGTTAGGAACATGTTCCTTTAGCGTTCTGCATGACTGTATTATAGTAAAGGGGAATGGAATCTGTTTAAGGCAAAGGTGTGATAGACGTGAAAATCATTTTATTTGATGGCATCTGTAATTTTTGCAATAGTAGTGTCCGCTTCATCATTGAGCGGGATCCACGGGGAAGTTATCGATTTGCCTCACTGCAAAGCAAGATAGGCCAGGAATTATTATGCAAACACAACATCCCCGAAACGACTGACAGTTTTGTCTTGATTGACGAACCTCAAGCCTACATTGAATCCACAGCAGCCTTAAAAGTTTGTTCAAATCTAAAATGGCCATGGAAGATTTTCAGTGTATTTCTTCTCATTCCAAAACCCTTGAGAGACAGCATATATAGAGTGGTTGCCAGGAATAGATATAGATGGTTTGGAGTAAAGGAATCATGCACGTTGCCTTCTGGAAACATTCGGGATCGTTTTTTAGAATAAAGGATATTGCAGTGTGAAAAACGGGCTTTTGAAGAAGAATCGAGGGGGAGACGGATGTTGAAGATACTTATTCCTTCAACATCCGTGATGATTAACAAATAATGATCGATGGTTTCCACTTCTATATAAAAGTCTTACTTTGAAGGAATGACTATGACGGACACTTTTCTTCGTGAACGGGGTCCGTCGAATTCACATAAGAAAACACCTTGCCATGTCCCAAGTAAAAGTTCCCCATCCGTAACGATGAGCATTTGAGAATGGCCGACTGTGCTTGTTTTCAAATGGGCTGCTGTATTTCCTTCACCATGGAGATCTGAGACTTGATGCCAAGGGTATACTTCGTCTAATCGGCGGAGGAAGTCGGTTTTTACATCTGGATCCGCATTCTCATTAACGGTAATACCTGCAGTTGTATGAAGGGATTGAACGATTGCAACACCTTCTCTCACGTTTGAGAGATTGATGATATCCTGCACATAGTCAGTAATGTCGATCATTTCGTCATGTTTCTTAGTATCAATGGTGAGTGTTTTAATCATATACCTACTCGCCTCTTTTCATGTATGATCTATTCGTTTACATTCCACTGAAAGCCTTGATTAATACATATTGTCGTCAAGTCGTATCCTGCCGATAACATGGGAAATTTCATCCTCACCTATTTCCTCTATGACGACTTCTTTTACTACCGTATGGAAGCTCTCTTCCCAACCCTTGTATGTCTCGACTGCCAGGCTGCATTCCTCCTGGTTTTTTATCCGTCCAAGTGTGATATGGGGAGTGTAAGTAATGTGATGATTTCGATAAGGTGTCAGGATTCCTTTGTATAATTCATCGTGTAAATGAATAAGAGCATCATTACCCTGTTTAACATTTAAGAATAAATACTCTCCATTTGAGCCAGTCACTCCGTTCATGATAAGGGTGAATGGTGAAAGATTGTTTGCCAGTGATTGAACATGGGAGAATAATTCATTTAGGGGAATAAGAGATTCAAAAGGGAAAACAAGGGTGATGTGGGGTGGGATTTTATCAGAGAGCGGATCGTATATTTTTCTGATATCCTGAATTTTTTCTGCTTTATGAAAGGCAGGAAAAATATGAATGGCCCTTTTCAACTTTTGCCCCTCCTTTAATGACAAGGTGATTCACGATTTTCAATGAACGTGTAGCTTTTTCGTTCGAAGGTTGCATTGAAACACTTTCCCTCTGTTGTTCTATAGAGGGCTTTATAGAATTTTTTATTGTCGGCTGTTGAATGAGTTTGTATGATACCCACAATCGTAGAACCGGGAGAAACGGTATGAATGGATGATTCTATACCGGTATGCAAGAGGATCCGCTTGTACGAGTAAATGACAATGACGAATCCCACTATAAAGATAAATATCCACCTGAATCCCTTTAGAAGTGCTGTCTTATTCATGTGAAATCCTCCATCTCCCCCACTAATCTATCTTATTACTAAACAGTATTAAAAGAATCAATAGGGCGGTTGAGCGCCCTGTATCATCCCTTTAACTTATTATATAAACGTTTAGCGAGGGATAGAGCCGCTTCGTTATCCCCATGTAGACAAACGGTGTCTGCCTGGATGGATACGATCTTACCATCAATTGACATCACTTCTTGTTTTTCCACCATACGAAGAACCTGTGTTTCCACTTCGTTCGCATCGTGAAGCACTGAATGTGGAAGAGAACGTGGAGTTAATGAACCGTCTGATTGATAGGCTCGATCGGCAAAAACTTCATGGGCAACATGTAAACCAATTTCCTCACCTGCTCTAGTGAGTTCGCTTTGCGATAAACCAAATAGAGTGAGGGACGTATCAAGGTCATATACGGCTTCCGCTATCGATTTAGCCAGTGGGAAGTCCTTCGCAGCCATATTGTACAGCGCCCCATGAGGCTTAACATGTGATAAAATCCCTCCCTGTGCTTTTACAAAAGCGTACAGAGCACCAATTTGATATTGGATGAGGGCATAGGCCTCTTCAGGTGAAATATGCATCATTCTTCTGCCAAACCCTTGAATGTCTGGCAGTCCCGGATGGGCCCCGATCTTTACATTATGCTTCATGGCGTTTGAAACGGTATGTTTCATTACAAGGGGATCACCTGCATGAAAACCGCAAGCGATATTAACAGAGCTGACATAATTCATCATGTCTTCATCCTTACCAATCGTATATGCACCAAAGCTTTCTCCTAGATCACAGTTTAAATCGATTTTCATTTTTTCATCCTTTCGACCATGAGAATGTATTATAACATTCTGAATTCTTCTTCATCATACCATAAAACCCGATATTCTGTTTTCATTGATGGAAGACTTCCCGTGCAAATAGATAATTTCTCATTAAATTCTAATCTTGTTTTAATAGAGTTCACTTTTTTGAAAGATACAATGGGTCTTGCTTATGAATAAGGATTTATCACTCCCTAAACAGGATGGGAAGTGGGGTAGCTTTCTAATTCTGTTTAAATCTTTATTATGTAAGACCCATTCTAATTTCTTTCCTTTGAAGACAAAAGCCTTGCTGAAGCTTTTGTCTTCTTTTTTTAAAATGAGAAAAAAGAATGATTATGAAAAATGCAATTGAATGATATATATTGGGTAGCCTAAAAAGGTGAGATGGTGTATGTGGAAGAACAAAAAAAGGCAAAGAAAAGTTTCTCTGCCAGTCTGCATAAGCCTTCAGATTATTGGGGATGATGTAGCTTTAATTTTAGTTTATAGAGCCATGCTTTCATTTTTCCTTCATTTTTATCCTCTTTAGAAGAATCTTCCATGATTCTTTTCCGCAAAAAATAATAAACCATCTCTTCCGATAGGACGAGCAGGATAAAGAAAGAAACAATTACAATAAGCCACGTCATACTTATTCCCCCCTTTGCTTCTCTTCCATATTTATGGTTATATCTACCACATTATGTAGAAGAGTAAACCATATACGATAGGGAAGCGTAGCGGGAACGCAATAGAGAACGGTACCTTCCATGGGTCCGTTCTTTGGTTATGCCTTTTTCGTTGAAAGTGAATGAGGTTCTGAAACCGGGACTTTAATGAGAAACATCCCGATGAGACATGAAAAGATGCTGAGGGTGATAAAAATGATAAAAATGGTCATGGGTTCAATCAGTGCAACAATCGGGGGCCCAAGGGCGACTCCTGTAAACCTCATGGAACTGTAAATTGAGGTTACTGTTCCCCGATGTTCTTTTTCGATACCTTCTGTGATCAAAGCATCAAGACAAGGCAAAGCCGATCCCATACCAATTCCTGCAATGGAGAAAATACCTATGATCACCCATTTACCTTCGCTGAATAATAGCGGGAGAAATGCAATTGAGCTCATTAAAGAACCTAATACAATGACCCACTTCATTTTATTTTTGCTCTTACCAATCAGTTTCCCCGAAATGTATGAGGTCAAGCATAAAAATAGAAGGGGTACGGCCAGATACAGACCTTTCATGACTCCGTTGATATGATAAGCCTGTTCCAGTCGTGTGGATAAATAATACAGGAACCCGAATAAAATGAACATGGAAAGGATCCCGATGATAAAGATACCGAAAATCCATTTCTTTTCTTTCTTAAGGACCACTTTAACTTCGTGAATGAACTCTTTGATGGACTGTTTTCCCTCTTCACCTTTTTTTGGAGGAACTTTTACCATGAAAAGAATCAGAACGATTGAAAGTACGGAAAAAACAGGGATGGAAAAAAAGGGAATGTACCAGATCCAAGCAGCAAATAATGCCCCTAAGATCGGACTTAATACTTTACCAAACGTGTTAGACGTCTCAATCAGTCCAAGCCCTTTGGTTATCTGGTCATCATCTTCATACAAATCCCCAACAGTTGGAATGACGACCGGAAAGGCTCCGGCTGCACCTATCCCTTGTATGACTCTGCCGACGATCACAAATAAATAGGCATTAGATCCATATATAGACGCAATACCGCAAAGGGTTCCGCCAATTCCAGCGATAATGAGACTTGGAATCAATATTTTCTTCCTGCCGAAGCGATCCGACAAAAACCCCGCTATGGGGATGCAAAGGATCGCAATGATCGAATAGACCGTGATGATGAGGCTTGATTGAAAACCGGTAATATCCAATTCTCTTTCCAATTGAGGGAGAACAGGAATTAACATGGAATTCCCCAATGTCATAACTAAAGGAATAGATGATAATGCGAATAAATCCAACTTTTTCTTGCTTTCCATTTCGTGCACCTCATTCTTGTTTCTACAGAGCTTATTTTCTTCAATCTCGGTTAATTCATACTACGAATTTAACGAACCGTAATATTATTATGTAAACAATATCTCTTAATGAAAATTCACCCATTTCTCATTGTATTTTAATGAAGCTGGAGGAGAATGAAAGTACTGATAAAAAGGGAGGTTAGAACCATGTGGATTCGAATTATTCCTGTTTTATTTTTTAGTTTTACCGCCATTACCTTAATGACGTATCAAGGTATTGAAATATTCCATGCCCTTAATGATTTTATTTTTAATAAAAGTAAACTAAAATAAGATGTAAGAAGCTTTAGAGCAGGTGATTGTGTGAAAAGGATCTTAGTCATTGAAGATGAAAAAAATCTATCCCGTTTTATCGAACTGGAACTAAAATATGAAGGTTATGATGTGGGTCTCGCATATGATGGAAGGGATGGTTTGGAAAAGGCCCTTGAAGAGGAGTGGGATATCATCCTGTTGGACTTAATGCTTCCAGGCTTAAATGGACTTGAAGTTTGCAGGAGAATACGTCAAGTGAAGTCCATTCCGATCCTCATGATCACGGCAAGGGACAGTGTGATGGACCGTGTCTCCGGGCTTGACAGCGGGGCGGACGATTATATTGTCAAACCTTTTGCCATTGAAGAATTGTTAGCAAGACTGAGGGCTGTGTTCAGGCGTGCAGTAAAAGAGGAAACGATCATCACCCAGACTACATTTCATTTCCGTGATATCACTGTACAAAAAGAGTCCAGGCAGGTTTTTAAGTTAGAAGAAGAAATTGAGGTGACGAAAAGGGAATATGACCTTTTACTCGCCTTTTTGGAAAACAAGAATATTGTGCTGACCCGAGAAGTTCTTCTGAATAAGGTATGGGGGTACGATACTGAAGTAGAAACGAACGTCGTGGATGTTTACGTGAGGTATTTAAGGAATAAAATTGATTCACCTGACGAAGACAGTTATATCCAAACGGTTCGGGGGACGGGTTATGTGATGAGGACATGAATACATTGATTAATCGTTTTAACCCTTCATCACTTAAGCTGAAGTGGGCTTTGGCCGCGGGCTCAGCCATATTCCTTGCCTTTTTTCTATTCAGTTTTTTTCAATATCATGCTATCAGTAAATGGATGCTTGATGAGGAAGAAAACAATTTTGAACGGGTGTTGGATGAAATTTCTGTCTTTTTTAAACAAAGAGGATCCAATATCAAGCTTCAAGATATTTATGATAGCCGGGATTTAATGAAACAAATTGCAGAAAAGGACCAGACTATAAGGATTTTGGATCATCAAGGAGATCAAGTGTTGGAAATCAAAGGGGAAAATGAAGCTTCATTCTATGTACCCTTTCAGCCGGCAGGGTCCAAATCTGTGGTATCGATAGAATCCGAGGGCAAGAAAATGCTCATTGGACGCTCGCCGATTCAGTCAAGTGAGTTCAATGGATATGTTGAAATCATTCAGCCGTTAAACCGCTATGAAAAGATCATGAAAAACCTTTTCTGGATCATGACTATCACAGGTATTTTGGCACTCCTGATCAGCGCAGTCGTTGGTTATTTCATGGCGAAAAGCTTTGTTCGACCATTGAATAAGCTTTCCGAAACGATGAGATCGATCGAACGGAAAGGGTTTCATGAAAGAGTAGAGATCGTCAAAGCTCATGATGAAATCAGTGACTTGTCACAGATCTTCAATAAGATGATGAACCAAATCGAAAAATCTTTTCAGCAACAACAGCAATTCGTGGAAGATGCATCCCATGAATTAAGAACGCCCATTCAGGTACTCGAGGGGCATCTTGCTTTATTGAATCGCTGGGGAAAAAAAGATCCAACCATACTGGAAGAATCTTTACAAGTATCATTAGAAGAACTGGAAAGAGTGAAACGGCTCGTGGGGGAATTGCTGGAGCTCTCCAGGGCAGACCGGGTAAATGTCGATTTGGAAAATGCCCGTGCAAACGTTCAGAAAGTAGTCGATAAAGTCATAAGGGACTTTAGGTTCCTTCATAAGAATTATACGTTCTCATCCTTGGATGAATTAGACCGGGAAGCTTTGGTTGCCATAATGCCACGGCATCTGGAACAAATCATGACCATCCTCCTGGATAACGCTGTAAAGTATTCTGATGAGCATTCCACCATCGAAGTGAAGCTTGCGGATCATCAGGGAGAAGTAATCGTAGAGGTGAAGGATGAAGGGATCGGTATTCCGGAAGAAGATCTCCCTAAGATTTTTAATCGTTTTTATCGCGTAGATAAGGCAAGGAGCAGGGAAAAGGGAGGATACGGATTGGGATTGGCCATTGCATCAAAACTCATTTATAACTATGAGGGATTTATCACTGCCTTCAGAAATCAACCAGATGGAACGGTTATCCGCCTATCCCTTAAATACGTCCGATGATGATAGACGTCTCAATATTTTTCTGAGACGTCTATTTCTGTGTACTGCATATCAATGCTCTTAGGGATCCTGAGCTCCAGGATTCCTTCCTTGAACTGAGCCACAGCCCCTTTTTTCTTTACTAAACAGGGCAGAGTGATTACTTGTCTTTCGTCACTCCCCGGGATGTTTTCTATGATTGCCTGGTTGGAGGTGTGGAAGATTTTCAGTTGTTTCATCCATTCTTCGTTCGGAATATGAAAACGAATATAAATATCTTCAAAGGATTCAAAGACAGTAGCAGGAACGGATGAGGAGTGGGAGCTGTACTCTTTCTCATTCTTGTCTTTTTGCCCCTGATTGCCCATAGGGTTCATGAAGGATTGAGCACCATTCATCATATCATTAGGATTCATCATGCTTTCCCAACCGCCAGGGATCATTTTCTTCATCATTCCTTGTATATAAGAATCCATTTCTTTCGGGTTCATCTGGTTCATTTGATCTTTCATACCTTTATTGAAAGGGAATAAACTCCATGGGAACACGTGAACCACCTCACTTTAAACTGTATTGGTTGGTTTGCTTTTGGTTTTATACTATGCAACGGATGGGCGATGAGTTCATTTTTTAAGAGGAAGATGTGAACTGAAGGCGGAAAATTTGTATCTATTACTCTAGAAAGATCAAACAAAATAAAAAATTCATGAAATCAACAAAAAATATTTGGTTTTTTTAGGTAACAGTAGTAAGATGGTTTATGAAAAAAGTACCCTCACAACGGGATACAAGAAGGTGAAAGAGAAAGCGCTTAATAGAATATTATTTCAGAATAGTCGATTTTAAAAAGGGTTTTCCGTGGATTTATTATGGGAATATAAGTAATAGCCTTATAAGAAATGAGGAAAACAAAATTTTGAGAAATTTGTTATAAAGACTTTATATTACCACTGCACAGTGATAAAATGTCCTTGTAAGCGTTTTAATGTAGTAAAAATTACTATTCTTGCATAATGAAAAATGATCATGAACTTGTAAGAATACATGATACCCAAATTATACTAACTGGCAAAATAGTTGGAGGTTTTTCACAATGAAGAAGCAATCTGCACATGGGGAACCGTGGCAATCGTTCTACGGACCTAACCTGGGTTATGTGATGGAGGTTTATGAACAATTCCTTGAAGATCCATCTGAGGTAGATCCTGAGCTGAAGGAATTATTTGAACAATGGGGGCCTCCTACCGTTGAAGATGTCAAGGTCATCGCTAGCGCTCAACACGGAGATTCGTCATTTACATTACCAGAACAGCCAACTGCTCTAAGTAAAATGGTGGCTGCGGTTAAATTAGCAGATAATATTCGTACATATGGTCATTTGGCTGCGGATATTAATCCCCTAAATGATCGGAATAAGGATACAAGAAGAATCGAGCTTTCCGAGTTCAATTTGACCGAAGGAGACTTAAAACAGATTCCGGTTGATTTCTTATGTCCGAATGCCCCTTCTCATATCAGGGATGGGCTCGAGGCAATCAATCATTTAAGGCAGGTCTATACAAATAAATTAGCTTTTGAATATGCTCATGTACATGAACTTGAAGAGAAAAATTGGTTAAGAGAAAAGATTGAATCGGAATCCTATTTCGCACCTCTTTCAAAGGATAAAAAAGTCGCATTGTTAAAGCGTCTTGCTCAAGTGGATGGATTTGAAAAATATGTTCACCGTACCTTCGTAGGACAAAAACGCTTCTCGATTGAAGGACTGGATACAATGGTTCCACTTCTTGACGAGATGATCCGTTATTCAGTTGAATCTGGAGCTAAAACGGTCAACATAGGAATGGCACACCGGGGACGCTTAAACGTATTGGCACATGTAATCGGTAAACCGTATGAAATGATCTTTGCAGAATTTCAACACGCACCGAGCAAGGATTTAATTCCTTCTGAAGGGTCGGTGGGAATTACCTTTGGATGGACGGGTGACGTCAAGTATCATCTTGGCGCTGATCGTGAAATCGCTCCACAGCAGTCGCCGACAGCACGTGCGCGGGTGACGCTTGCCAATAACCCAAGTCATTTGGAAGTTGTGAGTCCGATTGTGGCCGGATATACACGTGCAGCTCAAGAAGTCCGGGAAGACAGGGGTTACCCTGAGCAGTCTCCGGAAGCTTCCTATGCGGTGATGATCCATGGGGATGCTGCGTTCCCGGGACAGGGTGTCGTGGCTGAAACATTAAATATGAGCCAACTTCGCGGCTATAATACAGGTGGATCGATTCATCTTATTGCCAACAATATGATTGGGTTCACAACGGAAAGCCGTGATTCACGTTCAACAAAGTATGCATCTGATACTGCAAAAGGCTTCGAGGTGCCGATCGTCCACGTCAATGCAGATGATCCCGAAGCCTGTCTCGCTGCTGCAGTCCTAGCCTATGAATATCGTAAAACATTTGGAAAAGATTTTGTCATTGATCTAATCGGTTACCGTCGTTTCGGTCACAATGAAACGGATGAACCAATGGTGACGAATCCACTAATGTATTCGATCATTCAGAATCACCCGAATGTGAAGAAGCTGTATGCAGAAAGGCTCGTCTCTGAGGGGATCTTAACAGACGCAGAGGTCGATAAGATGGATACTGAAATCGAAGAAGAATTAAAAGCGGCATATGATAAGGTACCTGCGAAAGACGATGATCCCGATACAGTTCTGGCTCCGCCTGAGTATGTAGCGAATGGACTGCCGGACATCAATACAAGCGTCGATTTCGATAAGCTGGAAGGGCTAAACGGTGAATTGCTCCAATGGCCGGAGGGCTTTAATGTATTCAAGAAATTAGAGCGCATCTTAAATAGACGCAGTCAGGTATTCGAAGGAAAAGGGAAGATCGATTGGGCCCATGCAGAGACTCTTGCTTTTGCTTCGATCTTAAAGGATGGTACCCCAATAAGGTTGACTGGTCAGGACTCAGAGAGGGGAACATTTGCTCAGCGTCATCTTGTACTCCATGATGAGAAATCAGGTGAAGAATATATTCCTTTACACAATCTGAAGGACAGCCACGCATCATTTGTTGTCCACAACAGTCCTCTCACTGAGACAGCGGTCGTCGGATATGAGTATGGGTACAATGTGTTTGCTCCGGAAACACTGGTTCTATGGGAAGCGCAATTTGGAGATTTCTCAAATATGGCACAAGTGATGTTTGATCAATTCATTTCTGCCGGACGTGCAAAATGGGGGCAAAAAACTGGTCTTGTCATGCTTCTCCCTCATGGATATGAAGGACAGGGACCTGAGCACTCCAGTGCCCGCCTGGAAAGATTCTTACAGCTTGGTGGTGAATATAACTGGACTGTTGCGAACTGTTCAACAGCCGGTCAATATTTCCACATCCTGAGACGTCAAGCTGCCATCTTACAAAAAGAAGAAGTGAGACCACTGGTCATCATGACACCGAAAAGCTTACTTCGAAATAAGTTTGCTTCTGTTACAGCTGAAGAATTGGCACATGGTGAATTTCATTCAGTACTGGAGGAGAAGGGCCTCGGGAAAGATTTGAATGCAGTTGAAAGAATTGTATTATGCAGCGGGAAAATTGCAATCGACTTAGAAGAGAAGCTTCAGGATATCGAAGAGAAAGATTGGTTGCATATTCTAAGAGTCGAAGAAATCTATCCTTTTCCTAAAGGAGATATCACTGCCATATTAGAGAGGTATCCAAACCTGAAAGAGTTGGTCTGGATCCAGGAAGAACCTAAGAATATGGGCGCATGGACATTTGCAGAGCCACGTCTAAGGGATATTGCTCCAGAGGGTGTAGAAGTGCATTATGTCGGCCGTCGCAGACGTTCAAGTCCATCAGAAGGTGAACCAACTGTACACAAAAAAGAACAATCACGGATTATCAGAGAAGCGTTAACCCGATAAGAAAGAGGAGGACATCACAGTGGCAGAAATTAAAGTTCCAGAATTAGCAGAATCAATTACAGAAGGTACAATTGCTCAATGGTTGAAACAGCCTGGGGATTATGTAGAAAAAGGCGAATACATTGTCGAACTTGAAACGGATAAAGTAAATGTTGAAGTCATTTCAGAAGAAGCCGGAACCATCCAAGAGCTGAAAGCAGATGAAGGTGATACAGTCGAAGTTGGTCAGGTGATTGCCATTGTTGGTGCGGGGGGAGAAGCACCATCCCCTTCTGAAGCAAAACAAGAAGCGCCTAAAGAAGAGGAGAAGGAAGAAAGTACGAAGAAGGAAGAAAGTACGAAGAAGGAAGAGGCACCAGTGAAAGAGGACAAAAAGAATCGTCCGATTGCTTCTCCGGCTGCACGAAAATTAGCACGTGAAAAAGGCATCGACCTCTCAGATGTTCCAACAGATCCTCTTGGCCGTGTGCGTAAACAGGACATCGAGGCCTATAGTAATAAGCCAGCTGAAGCTTCTAAGCCTTCTGCAGGGGAAAAGAAGGCACCTGCTAAGAAAGATGATGGAAAGCCTGTTGTTCGTGAGAAAATGTCCCGCCGCCGTCAAACGATTGCGAAACGTCTAGTCGAGGTTCAGCAAACTGCTGCCATGTTAACGACGTTCAATGAAATTGATATGAGCAAAGTCATGGAGCTCCGCAAACGCAAAAAAGACAAATTCTTCGATGACCATGATGTAAGACTGGGATTCATGAGTTTCTTCACTAAAGCGGTAGTTGCGGCTCTTAAGAAATACCCTTATGTAAATGCTGAGATCGATGGAGATGAAATTGTCCTGAAAAAATTCTATGATGTCGGCGTAGCTGTGTCGACTGATGATGGACTGGTTGTACCTATCGTACGCGATTGTGAGCGTAAGAACTTTGCTGAAATCGAAGGCGAAATTATGGAACTTGCTACAAAGGCAAGAAACAATAAACTATCTTTAGGGGACCTTCAAGGTGGTTCATTCACCATTACAAATGGTGGAGTATTCGGTTCACTCTTATCTACCCCAATCTTAAATGGACCTCAAGTTGGAATTTTAGGAATGCACAAAATTCAACTTCGTCCTGTAGCCATTGATAAAGACACAATGGAGAATCGTCCGATGATGTACATTGCATTATCATATGACCACAGAATCATTGATGGGAAAGAAGCTGTAGGCTTCCTTGCAATGGTCAAAGACTTGCTTGAAAACCCGGAAGATTTACTTCTTGAAGGTTGATTCTTTCTGATTGAATAGTGATAGATGAATGTTTAGCTGATTCATATGACCACTTTGGGTCTATGAGTCAGCTTTTTTTTTCACCAATTTTCACCAAAGGCATAAAATATGGATAAGTATAATAAAGTTTACTTAAGGAAACTTTCGGGCGAATTGGAGAGGGTGTAAATATGAAAACTCATCAATCAAAAAAAGTCATTCAATATTCCTATTTTTTTCATAAGCTAGGACTGATCGATAGTGAGCAATACAAGCAAATCGAGGAGTATCATGGATCGAAGGGAATGAAAAAAGACAGACTCAAATAAATTTGGGTCTGTCATCACAATGGTATCTCAGGGGGTGAGATAAAAAGTCTTCAAATCTAATTTTTGTTTACATGGTCAAGATTTCCTAAAAGGTTTTAATCCTCGGTTACGAATTTCTTTCTTAAGAAGCAAAATCCAGTCTTGATCATTCCCTTGTTTCTCAGCATCACGATAAGCTGCCACCAACTGTTCATTACTTAAGATTTTCATAGCCAACCTCCCAGGAAATGTGTAAAATATAGAATTTTCTATATTTTCTATATATTCTACATAGAAAACCATCATTTGAAAAGAGTTTTTTCGTAAATCACGTCAAAAGTTGTATTTTTAGTTATTTTGTTGATTTTGGTTTAAGTGAGGCGATTTTTGTCTATATCATTTAGTTGAACTATTTTTAGATTGTTGAATTTTGTCAGAGTACTGTATAAACTCGTTTACATTATGAGACATGTAGATGGTTTATTAGTTTGAAAATTTTAATTTTTGTGATAATATACACGGGTAAGGAACTGACTTTTTCACCTCTGGGATTATACATACTCGCAAGGTTCCAAGCAACTTTCGGTCTAAGAAAAGGGGGATATTCTTTTGTCGGAGATTTTACACACTACAGTAGGGGAACTTCTTGAAGAAAAAGCACGAATTCAACCTGATATCGAAGCAGTCGTCTATGCAGACAGAGGTTTGCGATGGTCATATCACGAATTCAACCAACTATGCAGACAGGCTGCAAAAGGATTCATGAAACTGGGTATCAATAAAGGGGATCACATTGCCATATGGGCATCAAATACTCCAGAATGGTTAGTGAGCCAATTCTCCACAGGTAAAATGGGGGCGGTCCTTGTAACCGTGAATACCAATTATCGAACCGCTGAATTAGAATATTTGTTAAAGCAGTCGGACAGTCAGACGATTATTCTAATGGAAGGCTTCAGAGGTGCGCCTTATATAGACATGTTATATGAGATTTGTCCGGAATTGAACTCTTCCATGCCGGGGGAATTAAAGAGTGAAAAACTTCCTTTTCTTAAAAATGTCATTGTTTTGGGGGAGAATTCCTATCCGGGTACATACAGTTGGGGGGATATTATAGAAAAAGGGAAGGGAGCGGATGACAAAGAGTTAGACGAAAGACTTTCAAGTCTTTCCCCCCAGGACGTCATTAATATGCAATATACATCCGGGACGACAGGATTTCCAAAAGGGGTCATGCTCACACACTCCAATATCGTAAACAACGGTTATAACATTGCCGGGTGTATGAGGCTCACTCAAAAAGACCGTCTATGTATACCTGTTCCATTCTTTCATTGTTTCGGTTGTGTATTAGGTGTTCTTGCTTGCGTTTCCGTGGGAGCTACAATGGTTCCTTTACAGGAATTCGATCCTCGTCAGGTCTTAAAGACCGTACAGGATGAGAAGTGTACGGGTCTCCATGGAGTCCCGACCATGTTCATATCCGAACTGAACCTCCCTGACTTCGATCAATATGATCTGTCACACCTTCGTACCGGCATTATGGCAGGAAGCAATTGTCCGATTGAAGTAATGAAAGGTGTCATGGAGAAAATGGGAGCGGATGAAATTACGATTGCTTATGGCCAGACCGAGTCATCCCCAGTGATCACACAGACGCGCACTCATGATCCGATCGAAGTAAAAGTCGAGACCGTTGGGAAATCACTTCCTAATGTTGAAGTGAAAATCGTGGAACCTGGTACAAATCGGGAAGTCCCAAATGGAGTCCAGGGTGAATTATGTACCAGAGGCTATCATGTCATGAAAGGGTACTTTAAGAATGAAGAGGCTACGAGGCTTGCCATAGACGATGAAGACTGGCTTCATACAGGAGATCTGGCCGTTATGGATGCCCATGGATATTGCAGGATTACAGGAAGGCTTAAGGATATGATCATTAGAGGCGGTGAGAATATTTACCCTAGAGAAATTGAAGAGTTCCTTTATTCCCATCCTAAGGTGTTGGATGTTCAGGTCATAGGCATCCCAGATGAGGTATATGGTGAGGAAGTCATGGCTTGGATCATTCTCAAGGAAGGCCAGAACGCAACGTCTGAAGAAATCAGAGAGTATTGTACCGGCAAGATCTCACGACATAAAATTCCTAGGTATATAGAATTCACTGATGCTTACCCAATGACAGCCTCCGGAAAGATACAAAAATTCCGGTTAAGAGAGCAGGCAAAACAAACGGCCATACCTAAAAGAAACTAAATAATTGAAAGCGTTTCCCATTTGGGCATTCCCGTCATGACAGGAATGCCCTTTTGCAATTATTCCTATTCATATAGTATGAATAACTGAAATTTTGTTGGTCATTTGATAAAATATAGAAAAGGTATTCTAAGTGTTTAACTAGAATAAAGTTATGTTAATTAGAGAGAAGGGGTTAAACTGTGTACGTTTTTGTTTATGGTACGTTAAGAAGACATGAAAGTAATCATGCACTATTGAAAGAAGCAACATTCATGAGGGAGCAAGCATGGGTTGAGGGAGTTCTTTACGAGACCAATAGAGGATATCCCGCCCTTAGAGAAGGGGATGAAACCGTCTATGGAGAGTTGTATAAGATCAACTCCGATATATTATCAAAAGTGGATGAACTTGAGGGTTTTTTGGAAGGGCGAGAAGACAACCTCTACATTCGGAAAGTAAAAAAAGTTTCAACTGATACAGGAGAATATGAAGCGTTTACATATTATTCTGAAAACGAAGCATTATTTCAAGAAGAAATCCCTTCAGGAGACTGGAAGGTTCATCGATATCTGAAGGAGAAACCTGAAAGAACCCTTTATTTTGCATACGGTTCCTGTATGGATGATGATCGGTTTAAAAAAGCCGGAGTAGATCGTTATTTCACAAACTGCCTTGGTGCCGGTGAATTGAAAGGTTATTCGATGAAATATCTCTTTCAAGTTCATGATGGAGGCCGAGGAGACATTATAGAAGATGGAGGGACAATGGAAGGTGTCGTTTATAAAATCCCACAGCAGGCAGTAGAATACTTGTTTGAGAGAGAGGGTGTGACACCGGGTTGGTACAGAGCCGCTTTCATTGACATTACAATTGACGGTACTCTCCATAAAGATGTATTGACCTTTATTGTAAAAGCGAAATATGAAGAAACATGCCCTCCCGATCATTACGCAAGGGAAATCCTTCGTGGGAGTTTTCCTCATGTAAGCATGGCTTACCATGAAAAATTACAAAAACAGTTAACGGAAATAGGTATGTCGAAAGAACAAGTTCAGAATCTTTTAAAGCGAAGTTAAACAGGCATACTCAAATAGATGATCCGATTCTGAAATGGTTTTCTTCTTTCAAGTTTGGGGTATTCATTGGTAAACGTCTAGGAATTTGAACTGACGGAACGAATCGTAGGAAGTGAAAAGAGGTGTGTGATGGACTTTTTACTTGAGTTGGTGGATCGATTTGGTTATTTGGCCATGTTCTTTTTTAACTGGGTTGTGTTTTTAGGCTTACCGGTACCAAACGAACTTGCTGCAGCATTAGCCGGATATCTATCTGAATGGAGACATTTTGACCCGTGCACCTCTTTTTTCTGTATGTACAGTGGATTAATCTCTTATGGGATTTTGGCCTTCTTGAATGGAAGGTATTTTGGCTCAAAGGTGACATCTCGTATGATGAAAGGGAATAAATCAAAAAAACTGATTGTAAGTGGAGAGAACTGGTTGCATAAATATGGCCCTTTAGCTATTTCGTTCAGCTATTTCATTCCCGGTGTCCGATTATGCATGCCTTACATTGCAGGTGCTTCAAAGGGAATCCCCTTTATGAAATTCCTTCTATATGCCCTTCCTTCCGCTTTCCTATGGGGACTTATCTATTTTCAGATTGGACGGTACTTTCCTAAAAGCTTTCCGGTGGTGTTAGAGGAAATGAGCGTAAAAGCGGGTATCTTCATTGCAATCCTATTGATCCCTATCTTTATATACGGATTCATCCTCTTCATGAAAAAAAGCACGTTTTCAACAAGATGGAAAAAAGTAAAATACCGAAAATAATAAAAGACCGATGGAAGTGTGTAGTGTCTCCATCAGCCTTGCTCATCAATTATAATGGTAAAATACCTCCCAAACATACCGATCGCTTTAACAATGATTCTTGAGCCATTCTCATCTTCATAGATCTTGCCGATCGTGTTAAACAGAAGATATCCCTTCTTAATATTTGATCCGGTTTCAATCAGAGTGGTGTACGAATTGTCATCAGTCATTTTCGTGCACGTAATTGATTCATGACATTCTATATTATATTCATTCAAGAGCCATGAGTAAAACTGTGCTTCACTTGGCCTATGGGTACTCATATAGACAAACAAAATGAAAGAGAAGGCCATCCCTATTCTGGTTAATTCTTTTTTCACTGGTATCTAACCTCTCCAAACGTTTAATCTCCTATAATATACCATATAAATAGATAGAAGTGACAGATTTCGAAAAAAAGATACAAAATACTTCTTGATCATCCATATGAAGTGAAACGAATCAGTTAGAATGCATGATAGTAGTTGAACTAATGAGCCTGTAAGAATATACTAGTAGCATAGTTCTCATTAAAAGGAGGTTATTGATTTGATCCATAAAACTTGGACCGATCACCGTACAAATAAAAAGGTAAAGTGTGTACATACTGATGCAAAGAAATATACAGTCGCTAATGTTCTCACCGTTGGAAAAGAATACGACGTGAAGAATGAATCTGAAGATTACTTCTTCGTAATCGATGAGAGTGGCAAAATGGGTGGTTTTTATAAAGAGTACTTTGAAGAGGTATAATCCCTCTGCCAGCTGATTTCTTCCACATTCACGGGAGAAATCAGCTTTTTTTGTTTTTCAAATCCTCACATCGCATCTCAAATGGCTGGGAAATTTAATTTTAAACGGGGAGTAGAGTATGAACGGATCCTATAGTAAACGAATCATATCCAATGAGGATAAACCTTCACTTGTTAAGCTATTTATAAAATATGAAAAAGAGGTATATGGTGAGATGCAAACGAGTGATGGGGAAATACAGGAGATCCTTGATTTCATACCGGCAGGGGATCGGATTGGACTATGGAAAGATGGGGATCTGGTGGCGATTTCCATCTTGACAGAAAAAGATCACCGCTTACCTTCTTTGATTTTAGGCAAGCCTGATGAAAATCTAGGTATGTATATAGAGGAAATGGCAACAGAATTAATCAAATCAGCTAAAGCGCGAAAAGAACATATTTCCGATTCCAAAACGATCATCTTATCAGCAAATCTTGAAGTAGAGAAGAGGACTTTTGAGAAAATTGGATTTGCTCCGACCCGATACTGGTATCAGATGAAAAGAAATCTTGAAAGCTTGGAAAATCCGTCGATTCCTTCTTCTTATCGAATTTCGGAATTCAATCCTGATTCTCAGGCAGAGTCTCTGCATGAGACATTTGAGGAAGTATTCTCAGATCATTTTGACTATCATCCAACAGAATTGGAGGAATTCATCAAGAGATTCCAACGGCCTTCATTTGATCCTACACTATGGTATCTCTTAAAAGAAAAAAACGATTTGATTGGATTTATCCTTTGTTCTGTTAATGAGGAAACTCAAATGGGGGAAATCTCCCATGTAGGGATCAGGAGGGACTGGCGTAGAAAAGGGCTAGCCCATCTTCTTCTGTCCTTCGCCTTTTGGAAGCTGTACAAACGTGGAATGAAATCTGCAGCTCTATCCGTCGACAGTGATAACTACACCGACGCCACCATTGTTTACCAAAAATCCGGAATGTATGTTTACAGAGGATTCACCCGATACGATATGAAAGTTTAAAACACCCGAACGGGGTGTTTTTTTATTAAATGGCTGTTTTTGCTAATATTGTTGTAATTTATATGCAGACTAAGATTTGCAAATGCTCTGTCATTTAGGGTGTGGTGCAGGAGGGTGAGTGTTGACAGAGCGAAATGATTTGTGACCACCAGTTTAAATAGAGTAAAGGAATAATAAATAAATGCATCGAACGAAAAAGCATTGATCTGAGCAATCTTGATAGTTACATTGTAATAATGAAACACCGACGCTTGGATAGTTGATTCTCGCTGCAGAGGAAAGGACAAATTTGGGCAGACCCTTTGCAGTGGAAGCGCTATACCGTGTAGAATGACTAATATGTGAAATCGAAAGGATGTCAAATCATGAATCAAGATATAAGCTTACCGGAATCGGTCACTCATACGATCAATCAAAGAAAACAAGCATTTGCCTCTACGGAACACCATTCTTTAATCGGTGAAGGTGGTTATACGGCCAGTGAACAGTATATCATCGAAGACAGCATCATCTCTCTTTCCCTTGGGAAAAACCTTCTCCTTAAAGGACCCACGGGATCAGGTAAGACGAAACTCTCAGATACATTATCATCTATATTCTCTCAACCGATGCACAGTATAAACTGTTCGGTCGATTTAGATGCGGAAGCATTACTCGGATATAAAACAATTAGTGAAAAAGACGGGAAAAGCACCATTGAGTTTATTGAAGGTCCGGTCATTTCAGCCATGAAAAATGGTCATCTGCTCTATATCGATGAAATCAATATGGCCAAACCCGAAACATTACCGATTTTAAATGGGGTCCTGGACTACAGAAGAAGTATAACAAACCCATTTACAGGGGAAGTGATCAAAGCTGCACCATCATTTGGTGTCGTAGCGGCTATAAACGAAGGGTATGTCGGCACGGTTCCATTAAATGAGGCACTCAAAAATCGTTTTGTTGTCATTGATGTGCCTTATATTGAAGGGGAGACGTTAAGGAGCGTCATTGAAAGTCAGAGCAAACTGACAGACCCTAAACTCATCAGCCAATTCGTAAGTTTGTCATCTGACCTATTAATCCAAGTGAAAAACGGCCAGATTTCAGAAGAATCGGCCTCTATACGCGCACTTCTGGACGCCTGTGACTTGGCTCTGTACCTTCCTGCCAAGCGTGCGATACAGAGGGGAATCGTTGATAAGCTTGAAGATGAACGTGAAAAAGCGGCGATTCTCAATATAGCGGAAACAATATTTGAATGAGGGATTCATAATGCATCGATTTATACAATTTAACGATGAAAACATCGATTCCTTTTTAGTGATGGAAATGGCAGATCTCACGAAAACACTTTCAAAGAATGCGGATATGAACTTAAAGTACGGTCCGTTCTCCTATTTGGACCTTAAAGAGGAAACGGTCTATGTCAGTCATTTCTGGGATCACCGTAAACGAGAAGAAGAAGTACATGGGTTGAAAAGTGATATCTACTTAAGAACGATCGGTAATCTATACGAGACCGAAAATGAAGATGTCAGGCAGTACATCGATAAAATAAAATCCACTTCCGTTCCCCGTTTCGCCAAGCAATTGTTTGTCATCGGAGAAGAAATAAGGTTGGAGGAAATTTGTAAAACAAAACGCCCAGGGACGAAAAAAACCTTTGTGACGAGAAGGGAATTATATCGTCAGCACTTTGAAGCCCAACTTAAAGTGAATATGACGAAGAGTGTGTTTACAGATGCTTTGTTTAATTCCATCTTCCTTCTTCTGCATGCTCAATCTCCTTTGGAACAACCGGTGAAGATTAACGAGGAGATTGATCTTGCCATGCCGTTTATTCATGGGAAAATCACCAGGCTCTTTGAGACACGTTCAACAGGTGATGTTGTGAGAATAGCACTTGAAATTGTTGAGGTAGTGGATGAAATCGTCCAAAAGGATATGTTGAACGAGTATTTCCATTTACCTGAGGACGTCTATGATACAGAAGGTCCGTTGAATGAGACATTTGAGGACATGAAAAGGAAAGATCCTCTTCAGAATCAGGATGTATTAGAGGAAGAAAGCTCGGGCGAAGAAGAAGTAATGGATGAAGAATTTCGTACGTGGCACAGGGAAACCAGTGATAAAGGGGAATCATTCCTGCAATTCGATTTAGATCAAGGCTCACAGTCGGACCTCATGGGAGAAGGGGTCCGAGAAGGGGATGATGGCGACCAGGCATTAGCGATGGTGCAGGGATCTGCCCAGGAGACGGAGAGAGAGCAGTATCAAAATGTGAAGGCACAAGAGCAGGAGAAAGAGGAGACTTTAGGTGGTCATGGTGATTATGGCAGAGAAAATCGTTTTGCTGTACCGCACTTCATCACGCCCACTGTGCCAACTCCAGAAGAAAGACATTCGTATAATCACAATAAAGGTCTGATCGCCCCTTATCAAAAAAAATTACAAAAAATGATCGAGAAGACACTGGAACATAAGCGGATTCAGCCCCGCAGCGATTTGCATTTCGGAAGATTGAATAAGAAGCTATTGAGGTTCTTTACTGACGATAGCCCAAGACTTTTTTATAAAAAGCAAAATCCGTCTTCCGAAATAGATGCAGTGTTTTCTCTGCTCGTCGATTGTTCAGGTTCCATGTTTGATAAAATGGATCAAACCAAACTTGGAATTACTTTATTTCATGAATCGTTAAAGTCTGTTCGCGTTCCACATGAAGTGGTCGGTTTTTGGGAAGATACCAATCGTGCGACCAAAACCAGTCAACCAAACTATATGAAACCTGTTTTGGATTTTTATACTTCCTTAAAACCAGGCAGTGGTTCAGAGATTATGCAGCTTCAGCCGGAAGAGGATAATCGTGACGGATTGGCCATCCGTTTAATGACGGAAAGGATCCTGCTTCGGAATGAAAAGCAGAAGTTCCTGCTTGTTTTCTCTGATGGTGAGCCTGCAGCTATGGAATACGAGCAGAACGGAATTGTCGATACTCATGAGGCAGTATTGGATGCAAGGAAACAGGGGATTGAGGTCATCAATGTCTTTCTGGCTAACGGTGAAATTGATGAAGCTCAAAGAAGAACCATTCAAAACATTTATGGTAACTACAGCATCCTCGTGTCCGATGTGGAGGAACTTCCTGAAGTGTTATTCCCCCTGCTTCGAAAGTTGCTTTATAAAAGTATATAGACTAAAAGGACGACTGCATACTGTAGTCGTCTTTTTGAATCATATAGAGGTAGTGGTCCGGTGGTTGGAGGATGAACGTATTTCAGTCTTCAGTATGAAATAAAATCAATCCTCCTTCTCATTCTTATGATATTCCATTCTAATAAACTGAATGTACTAAGTGAAAAGGGGGATTGGGATCATGATCAATACTTATGAATACAATGCAACCATACAAGAATATCACCGTAGGAACCGCCAATTGAATCGAGAGGGGTGGAAACGGGAGTTACCTATATTTAAATATTATCTATCCTCTTGGTTTCAAAAGCGTTAAAAGGTTTAGGATTTTCTTCACTGAGGAAAAATCTGTATACTAAAGAAGAATGGCTTTATGGTTAAAATAAGGTCATTCTTTTTTGGTTATCTTAATAGAGTGGGAAGGGCAGGTGTGTCTTTACATTATATAAGAGAAGTAAAAAAAACAATAGGGAAAAAAAGTAATATACAAGGGAGGAAGCGACGAGTATGCATGAATTGGATATGCACCACATTTTTGAACTGGGTCTTATGTTAGTGATGTTAGCAGCCGGAATCACAGCGATTGCGAAGAAATTCAAGCAACCTTATCCGATTGCTCTCGTTATCGTAGGAGCCCTTATCGGATTATTTAATATACCTGTATTGGAACCACTTAAAGATTTCATCACAGAAGGTGAAGTATTTAATTTTGTCATCATTACATTATTTTTACCGGCTCTTTTAGGAGAAGCCGCTTTGAAACTCCCTTATTCCCATCTCAGGGCAAACAAAGAGCCGATCATCGCCCTTGCTTTCGGAGGAACCCTGATCTCATTTTTGATCATTGGTTTTTCGGCTTATTATTTCTTTGATTTCTCCATCCCTGCAGCCTTTGTCTTCGGAGCGCTGATGAGTGCAACAGACCCAGTCAGTGTGTTGAGCATTTTCAAGAGCGTCGGTGTGAAGAAACGGTTAGCGGTTGTCATTGAAGGGGAAAGCTTATTCAACGATGGTTTAGCGGTTGTATTATTCAATATCTCTGCCTTTTATCTTGTTTCCTATATTGATGCAGGTTGGGCGGGCCTAGGGAGTGGTATTTGGGAATTCATCAGGGTGGTGTCATTAGGTGTCATCATTGGCGGCTCTTTAGGTTATGCCTTCTCAATATTGACAAAGTACTACGACGATTATCCACTTGAGATCATTTTCAGTGTCATCCTCTTTTATGGATCCTTCCTTTTGGCAGAAAGTGTTCATGCTTCCGGGGTCATTGCCGTGGTCATTGCGGCTTTGATATTTGGGAATTTCGGCGGGAAAATCGGGATGAGTCCGACTACTAAATTGAATATTAATAGTTTTTGGGATGTTGCTGCGTTACTGGCCAACTCACTGGTCTTCTTAATGGTGGGCCTCGAGATTACACGGATCGACCTCCTTGAAAAGTGGCCGTACATATTCGCAGCCATACTTGTTGTATTGGTCGCAAGAAGCATAGCCGTCTATACCAGCTTATCCCTTATCGGGAATTTTCCTCATATGTGGAAACACATCCTGAATTGGGGGGGATTAAAGGGTTCACTTTCGATTGCTTTGGTACTAAGTTTGCCCCGTGACTTTCCCGGCCGTGAAGACGTGTTGATCCTGGGCTTCAGTGTTGTTTTATTCAGTCTGGTAGTTCAGGGACTGACTATCAAGCCATTGATCAACGTATTGGGTATTAAGCCCAAAGCGGAAGGTCATGAGGAGTTTGAAAAATTACTCAGCCAGTTTCACAGGTATGAAACAGCGATTTCAGAGATCCATCGCATAAAACAGAAACTGTATATCACAGATCCGATCTCGAATGAACTCATCGAGACGTATCAGAAAAGAATCGATATGCTGAAAGCCCAATTGGATGACCTATTCGAGCGTAACCCTGTACTCAAACAAGAACAGCTCTCTACTTTGAAAAAACATGCACTGTATGCAGAATACGAGGCAATTGCCAAGCTCGAGAAAGAAGAAATCATCAGCAGTTCCATTGCGGAAAAGGAATATGACAGCATTACAGACAGCATCGTCCATAATGAGGAGAAATAAGGAAGGTAACATAACAGTTGAACTTGTTGATCGATCAAAAAAGAGGCTGGGATATACTTATATCCATACACTCTAAAGACGAACAATGAGAACACGTGATACTCTTATGCCCGATTTCCGTGCAAGACTTCGCTTTCCGCGGGCGGAAGTCGCCTCCTCACAGCTTTCGCTCCAGCGGGGTCCCACCTATTCCGCATTTCCCGCAGGGAGTCTTCCTCATGCACTCCAATCAACAGCTAGGACCTGTTTAATGCATGGATTAAGCTTTAGCACTAAAAATTAAAGATCCGGACGAGTTAGATTTTTATCCAATCACTCGTTCGGATCTTTCTCTAGCTTAAACCCTTTTGTACCATCCTCTTTAAATTTGATCATAAGGGAAGGGAAAGCTTCAGACGAATGAATATAAGTTAATCATTCGAGCGTTTCAATATACTCTTGAAATGTGAGAACGTATTGAAACTTGCTTTCCCATGATACGCTCCCATGCCACTATCACCAATACCGCCGAATGGAAGGTAGTGGGAGGTCATGTGATTGATCGTATCATTGATTGCGCCGCCTCCGAACGATACCTTTGTCAATACTTCTTCCTGCAATCGTTCATCTAGAGAGAAGAGATAAAGTGCCAATGGTTTGGGACGCTTCACAATTTCTTCAATCGCTTTGGATGTATCATCATACTCGATGACAGGAAGGATGGGTCCGAAGATTTCATCCTGCATGATTGGGTCATCCCAAGAAATTTTATCTAGAATCGTTGGCTCGATTACGAGATGGCTACGGTCTGATTTTCCACCGGACACTAGCTCTCCATTATCTAAGAAACCTTCTAAACGGTCAAAGTGTCTTTCACTTACTATGTGCCCGAAGTTAGGATTCTGAATGATTTTCTCCCCGTAGCTCGCTTTGATGACTGCTTTCATTTTTGTTAACAGTTCTTGCTTCACATCACGATGAACAAGTACATAATCAGGCGCGACACATGTTTGGCCGGCATTTGCGAATTTACCCCTTGCGATGCGTTTGGCCGCTTCATCAAGGTTAGCATCTGAGTGGACAATGGTCGGACTCTTGCCTCCAAGTTCAAGTGTAACCGGAGTTAAATTCTTGGCTGCAGCTTCAGCCACGATCTTCCCGACCCCTGTGCTTCCCGTGAAGAAGATATAATCGAAATTTTCCTTGAGCAAGGCGGTACTGGTTTCCACTTCACCTTCAACGACGTGGATATACTCTTCCGGGAAATGTTCATTGATCATATTCGCGATCAGCCGGGAAGTTCTAGGTGTCAATTCAGATGGCTTCAATACCGCTGTATTTCCCGCTGCAATGGCTCCGACGAGGGGGGCAACAGCAAGTTGGAATGGATAATTCCATGGGGCAATCACCAGTACCGAACCAAGTGGCTCGGAATAAATGAAGCTCTCTGCCCCTTCGTGTGTTGCAGGTGTATTCACTTCTTTCGGGGCCGCCCATCCAGCAAGATTTTCTATGGTATATTCGATCTCACCCAGGACAAGGCCAATTTCTGCCCGTTTGGCTTCAATTTCCGGTTTGTTTAAATCTTCGTTTACCGCTTTAATGATATTCTGTTCACTTGACAGAATAAGATCCTTCAATTTTATTAATGTTTCGATTCGGTAATCAATATCCTTGGTATGTCCTTTATGAAAGAATGAATGCTGTTTATCTAATAGTAGCTGATAATTTTCCATTGAATAAAACTCCTCTTGAAATAGAATAGCGTAGATAATCATGGTTTACCCGGTTATAAATATATATACTTATGGTTTACGAGATAATTGTGTGCAATTTATTGATGTATCAATTGTTTGCATGTGAAGAATATAATATAACCAAATCAGATATGCAAGACATCTGTTTTATATTCAAAAATCTGCAGAGGAATGCCAGATGGCAAAAAAATCGGCCATTACCACGCAATAGGCGGGGGAACGGCCGAAGATAAGGAAGATTTTGTACTATTTTCTAATCTCAATCAGTTTTTGTTTCAGGTCGTTCTCCATGGTAACCATCTCCTGCTCTGCCTGCTGTCGCTTTTGTCTGCCTTCTGCCTGTATGGCCAATGTTTCTTCAATGGTGGTGATGAGGTTTTCCTGGGTTTTCTTCAGGGTGTCTATATCGATGATTCCACGTTCGTTTTCTTTGGCGGTTTCAATACTGTTCGTTTTTAGCATCTCAGAATTCTTCAAGAGCAGCTCATTGGTCGTGCGGGAAACTTGCTTTTGTGCCGCAACCGCCTTCTGTTGGTTCAGCAGGGTAAGAGCAATGGCGATTTGATTCTTCCATAGAGGGATCGCTGTCAAGACAGAAGCTTGAATTTTTTCGGCCAATGCTTGATTTGTATTTTGAATCAATCGGATCTGAGGCGCTGACTGAATCGTCATCTGCCTGCTTAACTTCAAATCATGGATGCGTTTATCCAGTCGATCCAGGAACTGCATTGTATCATTGACTTCCTGATAGATCAGTTCATCATCGGTCTCTTCAGCTTTCATCCGTAAAGAAGGAAGGAGGGTTTGGCTGATTTCTTCCCTTTTAATTTCAGCAGCTGCAATGTACATATTGAGAGCCTGAAAATAGTCCTTATTTTTTTCATATAACGTTTCCAATAACCGGTTGTCATCAAGCAGGGTCTTTTTTGAGTGTTCCAGTCTCACGGATATTCGGTCAATTTGGGAGCCGATCTTCTGGTATTTAGAAAGTACCTCCTGAAGGGATGAGGATACTTTACGGAATAGTTTCTTGAACATGCCCTTTTGCTTGGTGTTCAGTTCATCAGGATTCATCTGCTCTAGTTTTTTCATCAAGTCACTTAACACGTCTCCGATCGGACCGATATCACGTTTTTGGACATGATCCAGCATGGAGTGGGAGAAGTTGGATAGCTGGGATTGAGCGGCTGTTCCGTATTTCAAAATGGCTTCATAATCCTTATAGTCAATCTGTGCGGCTAATTGTCTCGCTTTTTCCTGCTGTTCCTCCGGCAAGCGATCCAGTAATAGCGGGGATTTTGTTTTTTCATTTACAGCAGGGTGTTTCTCGCCAAATGGGTTTGAAAGCAATAAATCCAGTTCTGATTGTTCATTTCGTTGCTCCATCATAAAACCTCCGGAATTTATTTAAGATCTTTTTTATGTGATAAATGCTGATTAGCGAAATTCAGTTCAAATTGCAGAAGATCCATATCTTTTGCCAGTACTTTTTGTAGATCCTTCTCCAATGAACCAGTCAAGTCATCCAGGGTAGTACGGGTTTGTTGGAGTGAAAGGAATGTTTCTTTATTTTTACCAGGTTGAGAAGCAAGGAACGTGTACTTCTCGGTGATTTCCACTACAGAATCCAAATGGTAGAAGAAGAAGGACTCTGCTGAGAAAAACCTCTTAGGCTCCTTTTTTACAAGCTGATAGATTCGCCTGCTGATCCGGTTAATTTCAAGTATTTGCTTGAAAGCACCGAGAGAGCGGACCTTTAATTGCTGTTTTTGTAGCCGCTTTACTTTTTCTTTTGCTTCTTTTAAATTTCTGTTAATATATCGATACTCCTTTGAAGATAGACCGTTTTTTTTCAGCCACCACTGTTTCTGTAGGGCTTTCACAAGGATGAAAAACAATGCACCGGTACCTATGCCTGAGAGTAGAGTAAGAGGGAATCCCATGTCCAACAGGAGCAGGAAAGCGATAAAACTGCTGATTCCTATACTGAAAGAAATAATCGTTCTTACTAATAATTGCAGAAATGTGTTCATTTCATCTACCCCTTAATAAAGATGCTTACCATACATACGATTGACGATGATTAAGGTTTCATATTATACCTACTATCATTTTATTGTAAAAAAGGGAAAAATGGAAATCATGAAGTGATGTAAAAGAAAAATCGTCCAGATTTGCAAGGAATTGTCTTCATTCTTTTAGTTTCAGTTACTTAACAACTATTTATTGAATGCTTATCATAAATCCTTTTTTGTTAGAATGGTTTTGTAAATACAATGACAAAACATGTGTGTGGATATATGAAAAAAATAAAAGAGGTTGGGACATAACTAAATCCGTATTCTAAATCCGAACAAAGCCTATGAATATTTTGAATATCACGGGATTCACCGCTGTTAATTTCCGTGCAGGACTTCTCTTTCCGCGGGCGGAAGGCAAGCCTCCTCACAGCTTTCGCTCCTGCGGGGTCTCACCTATTCCGCTTTTCCCGCAGGAGTCTTCGTCTTGCACTCCAATCAACAGCTAGAACCTGCTTAATACATGGAGTAAGCTTTAGCACAGAAATTTAAAATCCGAACGAGTCAGATTTTCATCCAATGACTCGTTCGGATTTTCATTTAGCTGGAATCCTTTTGTCCCAGCCTCTTTATTGACTTTCCTGTTTTTCGATGGGTGTGTGTGGATGATAAAGAATTTTTCCCATCACTGTTTGCAGGATGAGGAATGCACCACCGACCGTCCAGTAAAGAGGGAGGGCAGCAGGTGCGTTCAAAGAAAAGATAAAAATCATTACGGGGGAAAGCAGTCCCATTATCTTCATCTGTGCCTGCTGCTCTGCAGGGATGTTCATTAAAGATACACGCGATTGAGCCAAGTACACCAACCCTGCAATGATCGCCATCACATGGTCAGGATGACCCAGATTGAACCATAAGAAAGAATGACTGGCTATTTCTGAGGAAGACCGGATTGCATAATATAAACCAATCAAGATAGGTGTCTGGATTAATAACGGCAAACATCCCATATTCAGAGGATTTACTCCATTTTTTTGGTAGAGAATCATCAATTCCTGCTGAAGCTTCTTCTGCTCATCTTTGTCTTTTGTTTCTTTGATCTTTTTTTGAATGGCAGTCATTTCCGGTTTGATCAATGCCATTTTCCCTTTCATGTCCTGTTGATTTTTATACGTTTTCAGCATAAATGGCAAAAGGATCAGACGAATAAGAAGGGTAATCACGATGATGGCCACTCCAAAGTTCCCACCTAAGAAAGTACCGATTTCATGAATGAGAAATGAAAATGGGTTTACCAGATAATCATGAAAGAAAGCCCCTTCAGTAGTGGCGCTTTGGCATCCTGTCAGTGTAAACAATAGTAAAATGAAAATGAATGAAAATTTTTTCAATGTTTTTTCCTCCTCTGTATAATTGCATATCCGTTAGTGATATACAGAAGAGGATTCTTCATCATTGTCAGTATGATAGAACTGAAATTTCATACAGGTCGTAAACCAAACCCTTATAGGCTTTATTTCGTTATGGGCCACCTGCTTGGCGATCAGATTGGTTCCTTCAAGTCGTTTGTCATAATAGTGTGTGTAAAGATGAAAGGGGGACGGACACCGTTCCCATATCAATGCCAATATAAATAAAAATACGATACTAAAGTGCAAAGGACTTAAGTAGAAGTCCAACAAGTCTTGTACAATAATGAATGTCAATGGAGAAGACTCCTTTTACTATTCTAGTTATATCTAAGTTAGATCAGTTGTTATGATCACATTTAAAGTATACTGCTATTCGTGGATAGAATCCATGGTAATAGTTAATACGATTGTGTGAAGAAAAGGTTTCAAAAAGATGATCAAGTGAGATTCGAAAAATAAAAAGATCTCCAGATGGCAGTACACCACTCAGGGAGATCTCTCATTTTGGGATTGAACGGTTTAATCTACGACGATATATGCGATCATAGGACCATTATTCTGAATGGTTTCATGGGTTTCACAAATAAGTCTATAGGTTCCTTCTTTTGAAAAGGTGACATTGACGACCGTTTCTTTCCCCTTTCTTACAGTACCAGTGACATCTGTCCCCTCAATGTAAAAAGGGTGTTCCATACCGTTGACCCCAAAGATGCGGAGTTCGACCTCTTTTCCTTTCTCCACTACCAGTGTTCCCGGATCCCAGCGATATGCCTCGATTTCTTTACCATCCGCGGTTTTCGATTTAAATTCGCCTGTTACAAGCTGAATGACTTGTTTTTCTCCTTTTTTCTCAGATAAGGACACCGTTGGATAGGAATTTTTAGAGGATAATGACCAAATTGTGCCAACCGTAATGACTAATAGCGTTACCAGAATGGCAATGATGGACCCTTTTTTTAATACTATGAAATTCATTTGCTTTCCCCCTCGCATATTCGTTCACTATGGTCCTTTTCTATTAAACCTATGCTTGTACGACAGTGAAGTTGTCAATATTTTATAAAAGGGGAAATCTAAATGTTTTTCTTTCGACTCCATTTTTTGTACAATTTGGTCAAGGAAGCAAGGAGGGTGAAGCATTGGATAATACATGGAGAGTGATTACAACCAAAAGTGATGCAGAGCCATGGTGGTTTTTTGAAGGATGGGAATCGGATATAGTAGGGGATTCGATCTTTGATAACAGGAACGAAGCGATTGCTGCCTTTCTCAAGGAAATGAAACGACTGAGTGAAAGTTATCCAAAGTCCAAGACGAAGAAATTTCATGCCATTGCATTCTGGAATCCTGATGAGATTGATTTTTGCGAAGCCTGCGATGATGATCTGCAGGTTTATTATGGATTGGTCATATTCGAAAATGACAGGCCAATGGAGATAAAGGATGACTCAGTCATTTCCGAAATTACCGAGCATATTGAATATGTATAAGAAATGTGGCTGGGACATAACCCAATCTACACACTCTAAAGACGAACAATGAGATCACGTCTTTCACCGCTGATGATTTCCGTGCAAGACTTCGCTTTCCGCGGGCGGAAGGCAAGCTTACTCACAGCAATCGCTCCTGCGGGGTCTCACCTATTCTGCTTTTCCCGTAGGAATACTTCGTCTTGCATTCAATCAACAGCTGATACCTGCTTAATACATGGAATAAGCTTTAGCACAAAAAATTAAAAAATCCGAACGAGTTAGATTTTAGTCCAATCACTCGTTCGGATTTTTCTTTAGCCTAAACCCTTTTGTCCCATCCTCACTCCAGTTGTTAATCAATGACGCCTGTGCGGATGATTTTATTATTTACTTTCACTTCAAATGTAGCCTCTTGATATAGTTTATCCCACTCTTCCCGAGAAATATCCTGATGGCCACGGATACTTCGGTACGCCATTCCAAAACCGATCGGATCCGTTCCCTCTTCCTGAAGCATGTGGATCATATCTTTAATATTTTTCTCAATATAAAATCCAATTTCTCTTTGCAATAATTGCAATGCTTTTGGATCTGATAATTTCATTTCCTCTGACATTTCCAGTAAGCGTGATTGGATATTCAAATTGATTCTGAAAGAAGGGTTATCCGTTTTTTTCGCTGTAATGTCATGAGATGATTTAATGCTGTCTATCATGATATAAATCTTATCATTCTCTTGTCCTAGATGAAGGCTTGATAAGTATGGTCTGAAAAGATCAATAGGCAATTCTACTTCGACGCTGCCTGCATGATACTCCTCCATAAGAGATCGAATGAAGAATATCTTATCTTTTTTTATTTCCTTGATGAACTGATCCCTTGTGAAAAGAGCAAAGCCGTCTATACCTACTTTACCGTCTTTCGCTGTCAATAAGGGAAGAATTGGATCTTTACCTACACTTCCGTAATCAGTAATGAATTCTTGCAGAGTAGGGGACACAAGCATCTCAGCTTCAACATTCTGCCTGACTAAATTGTATAAATAGGTCCCTCTATTAGAGGGCCTTTCCTCCATTTGATAAGTTAGGATTTCTTCAGCCGTCGTATCTGCAATTGATAAATATACCATATTCCCGATTGCCGAGTCTCTCTCGAGCGTATCCACTAAGTGAGCAATTCCTTTACTTGCAAGCTCCCGTCCATAAATGGCAATCCGGAGCTGCCCGGAGACGAGTTTGTGATCTGTTTCCAGATTTTGTGACAAGCGAATACCTTTACTGGTCTTTGCTGTGCTCGTCAACACTTTTTCAAAGTCCTCCATGGCGGGATTAAATTGGTAGAGAACCAATGTTCCGGTAATTTTCTCATCTTCACCCTGGTCATACCCAACGGCAGTAATCAATCCAAGCTTTTCTAGATATTTTGTTTCTACACAACCGCTTAATAAAAAGGTAGCACATGCTAACAGGAGCATAATCATTCTGGTCATATGCCCACTCCCTTTTTCTTTTTTCCTAAATATTTCAGTTTGACCAATATGAATAAAAAACTTGGATACACAAATGCAAGAATAAAGCTCGTAGAACCAACCTTATCGGTAATGGTATTCATGGTCAACCGATCGTTTACAAATACAGACAAAACCCATAGGAGGATGGCGAATAGATAAATGGCTTTCTTCTGAGAAAATCGAAATACTCTCTTCATTCCCCTGGAAGCTACCCAAAAGTATAAGCAGATGTTGGGAAGAATGACCATCATCCAAAATGAGACGGCAATAAATTCGAAACGCTCAAGATTAGGGATTCGTAAAATTTTAAACATGGACAGGACTGGCCAAATCGTCTTTAACAACGCATCTTCAGAGAAGAAGCCAATACAGACAACCGTAACAAGAGTAAAAAGAAACGTAGAGTATCCAGTCCCGATAAGGGCGTATTTCAATATCTTCCTTTTTTCCTTAACATAGGGGTAGAGAAACAAGACTAATTCAAAACCGATGATACTGAAGCTTGATTTATAAACTCCCATGATAAGTTCTTTTGGGGAAGACGTCAGAACGGGCTGAAGATGATTGAAATTCATGAATTTGATTGGAGTATAAATCATAAACAGTAGCCAGAAAGCAAGGATAAGCCCTAAAAAGGTAATTCCAACCACCACTCTTATTCCCCCCAGAACCCCATACACCAGTAAGCAGATTAACAGTCCCATCAAAAGCCATGTGGGCATTTTGGGGAAGATCCATGCTTGGACCATTTCAATATAGTTCATCAGGATAACATAGGTGACGCTCAGGTAAAATCCTATATAAAGGACATTGAATACCTTACTCAACCAATTTCCGTATAGGTCCATGTGGATACCATATAAGTCTGCGCTTTCATAGGTTTCTAGCATCTTAATCATTAGAAACAACACAAGGCAGACCAGTGTTCCGGCTAAAATGACCGAAATCCATGCATCTCTTTTGGCTTCTATAAAGATGATTCTCGGTAAACCTGCAATTCCTACTCCGGTCTGGGCGGTATGTAAAACAAACATCATCAGAAATGCGTTAAACATGAGCCGCTCTTTAGGATTCACATTAATTTCCATACATAACACCCTTTACTCGTCAACGTCTTTTTTCTGTTTTGCCTTTTTCAGGGGAATGCGCATTTTATCCATTGGATGATTGGATACGGGACGCTTGACCAAATATTGATACGGCATGCGAAAAAGGCTGTACTTCAAGTCGGAGAATCTAAATGGGTAGATGGGAGATAGATATGGCCTGCCAAGGGTTGTGATTTTCAATAAATGGATGAGCAAAAAGCAAAAGCAGAACATGATACCAACACCACCATACAGCCCTGCCATCAAAATAATCGGGAAGCGTATGATTCTTACTGCAGTTCCAATTGCATAGCTTGGCGCTGTAAAAGAACCGAGGGCGGAGATGGCGATGATGATGATCAGAATATTACTCGTAAATCCGGCTTGAACGGAAGCCTGTCCAATGACAATACCTCCTACGATCCCCATCGTCTGGCCCACCTTGGTCGGCAGCCTCGCTCCGGCTTCTCTTAACAATTCAATAATGAACTCGAGTAGCAACGCCTCGAATACAGGTGGGAAGGGGACATTCGATCGTGATTGACCAAGGGACACCAGGAGTGCAGAAGGTATTACTTCATAATGGTACGTTAGAACAGCCACATAAGCAGGTGTGAGAAGAATTGAAAAAAAGATGGCGACAAACCTTACCATTCTAAGAAAAGTGCCCATATTCCATCTCATGTAAATATCTTCCGTCGATTCAAAGAAATTCATGAATGTTGACGGACCGATAATTGCCGTGGGGCTTCGGTCCACCAATACGGCGATCTTTCCATGAAGGAGGGATATGGTACATCGATCAGGAAGCTCAGTTGTAATGAATTGTGGAAAAAATGTTATGGAATTGTCTTCGATCATCTGGGCGAGTACCGTTGAATCTACAATGCTGTCGACTTCGATTTCTGTGATACGTTGTCGGAATGTATTGACGTTTTCTTCTTCTGCAATGTCCTTTATGTACACCATCTGAACCTTTTTCTTTGTTCTTGACCCGATTGTGTATGTTTCTACACATAGCTTGGGATCATTAATGTTTGAACGGATCAAATTCAAGTTTTTCGTTATAGACTCTGTGAAAGAAATTTTAGGACCGAATACAAGGGATTCCGTTTCCGCTTTCTCCAATGCACGGGTGCCCTTATCCGCAACATCCGCCAATATTCCGTGTGTATCTCCTTCTCTAAAGATATAAGCGGTGCCGTTGACCAGATTATCGACTACATCATTGATGGAATTAGTAACTGTGAGTTTTGCAATATTTATTGTATCTTTGATCTGTTGGTAATTCACTTCTCCATCGGCTTCTTCTATTGGCCGAATAATGCTATCTTGCATGGAGGTTGCATTAATCATGTCGTCAAAGTATGTCACAGCGATTGATTGATCTCCATTTGTGATGGTCCTCAAGACTAAATCTTCACTATTGCTTACTAACGAGAGTAATTCTTTATGAAACGTCTCAATTTCAAAACTATGAGGGGATTCTTGTTCTATGTCCTCTTGCACTTTTTTTCGTCTAAACACTGAATTCAACACCCTAAACCTTAATTTAATGATTAGATTTCCCATGTATATGATTCTTACTCATGGAGTTGCCTGGTTCATTTAATAAGGCTGTTTTCGCAAAGATGCTCTGTCATATAGAGTGTGGTGCAGGAGGGTGAAGAGAACTGCTCCCCTTTCCACGGACGTTCGGCCGAGCCTCCTCAGCAAAAAAGCCGAGGAGGCTCACCGCCAGCCCTGCGGAAAGCGAGCACCTGTAGCGGAAATCAACCGCCACTCCCTACATCCAAATGCAAAAATGTTTACGAAAACACCCTTTAATAAACAAATGTAAATAATATGGATGAATACCGGGAAAGATAGTAGAGGAGGTGAATCAAATGAGCAACAGTAAAAGAGATGCATCACAGGCAGC
Organism: Bacillus sp. NTK074B; assembly: GCF_017303375.1. Lineage (GTDB taxonomy): Bacteria > Bacillota > Bacilli > Bacillales > Bacillaceae_B > Rossellomorea. Next base: position 48,043 of record NZ_JAFKOH010000007.1, read on the forward strand.
TCTGGGTTCTTCTCAATTAGAAGGGCAGGGAATGACCAGTCAGGAAGTTCCGGGTGGAGTGAAAGTATCTTCAACAAGTTCTAAACAGAAAAAATGAACGTTTTCTCTTCTGGCTCTTTACATAATGATCTAACTTAAGCATGGATATATTAAAATGATGTCAAGTATGGTATAATGGAAATAATCGATGCATTTAATCCGATTAATTAACTATTACTGACCACATATTATCTGCAGCATACATTACCACAATCACATTTTCCTGTTAGAAAGCTTAGCAAGAAAATCCTACTTATCTTAAAGGAGGACGTTCAATGGCTTTTGGTCGTAGAAATCAAGTTGAGGAAGAAATCAAAACAGAGGAAACAAAGATTTGGGCTTGTTCCGCTGAAGATTGTAAGGGCTGGATGAGAGATAATTTTAAAAGTGAAGATACACCTAAGTGTCCGCTTTGTAAAGAAGACATGGTGACTTCCACAAAGGTTTTGCAAGTCGTGGATAATCCCCATCCTACAATAAAATCATCATGATTGATCGCAAAGAACCAATCCCTGATTGGTTCTTTTTTTCTTTCCTTGTGAATCCATAAATGAAAAAAATGTTTAAACTCTTTTTTTACATTTGAATAGTATGTATTGTATTTATGTATTAAAGGAGGGAGCACCATGTCCAAAAAAGAGAAGGAAGTAAAAAGTACTTCCACGGAAAACGATCGTAAAGAAACAGTGTGGGACGGCTTTTGGAAGCTGTCTAAGTCTGTTGACAAAAATAAAGAAGAAAAAACAGTTAAATGGTTCTGATGAAGTGAAGGGGCTGTACATGGGTATGAATGCGCATGTACAGTTTTTTTTATGTTTAATCCCATCCGATAGAGGTAAAGAGAAACATAACCAACTTGAAGGAGGAAGGTCCATTGAAGTTATCAAATGTACGATTGTATGACGGCTTGGAGTATACTGATCCCACTAAGAAATACAGTGTAACGTTCGAGGACGGAAGGATCAGGGACATTATAGAAGGAGGGAAGCAAGGGACGGAAGATGCAATCGATGGGATGGAAAGAGTGCTGTCCCCTGCATTTCATGATTCACATATGCACTTTTTACGGTATGGATTAATGAAAAGCGAATTGGATCTTAGGCATGTGGAAAGCTGGGAAGAAATGAAAAATGAAGTACGTGACTATTACCCTGAAATGGAAACAGGGGACTGGGTTGTTGGAAGGGGTCTTAATGATAGCAACTTTAAAGATCGACAAGACCTACTGACAGGGAAGGACCTGGATGAACTGCATTTACATACGTACATGTTTTTTCTTCATCAGGACGGTCATGAATGCGTCGTGAATCATAAAGTGCTCGATTTACTAAAGGAGGAAGATGAATTCAAGGACATTCCTGATGTTTTTAAAGAAACAGACGATCACGGGGAATGGACAGGGCGGTTTAAAGACAGTGCCGTTCACTACATTAAGCATCACTTCCGCGGCCGGAGTTCCGATGATGCGAAGGAGGCGATCAAACACGGGATCCCCCACATGCTTAAACACGGAATCACAACCCTGCACACGGATGACTTGAATTTCATCGGATCCTATGATCGGCTATGGACGGCCTATAGCGGGTTGGAGAAAGAGGGAGAGTTGCCGCTAAGGGTCTATCTGCATCATTACATCTTTAAAAAGGAACATCTGCAGGATTTTCTTGAACGTCATCCTCACCGCACGGGTGAAGGGAGCGATTATGTCAAGGTAGGGGCCGTGAAAATCTTCCTGGATGGGACTCAGCGCCTTCATACTTCTGCCATGAGGATTCCGTATAAGGACAAGCCTGATACTGTGGGTACGTTGATTTATTCTCAAGAAGAGTTGAATGAACTGATCAGGCTGGCAAGCGAAAATCGGATGCAGGTGGCCATGCATGCCATCGGTGATAAAGCCGTGGAACAGGCCATTACGGCACTGGAACAGGAAGAGGCCCGGACCGATACCTATCACCACCGGATCATTCATGCCCAGACTCTAGGCGAGGACTTACTGTACCGTCTGGGGAAAATCAAGCCCACCATTGAAACCCAGCCTTCTTTCTTGATGGGGGAATGGGATCAAAAGGAGAAATGGGTCGGTGAAGATCTGGCGCCCTATTGCGATGCGTTCAAGAGCATCATCAATCATGATGTCCCTTACACATTAAGTTCTGACTTGCCTATCGGCTCCATTGATCCGTTCGAGGGTATGTTCGCAGCCGTCAACAGGACCGATCTATCCGGTAGACCTGAAGGGGGATGGCAGCCTCAGGAGAAGCTGACGGTAAATGAGGCATATCGTGGATACACATCCATGCCGACCCTTATCGAATTAAATGAACCTCATAATACAGGAACCATCTCCCCAGGGGAACGCGCCGACTTCATCTTGCTGGATCGGCATCCATTGGAAGTTGGAACAGTTGACCTGAACAATATCAGGGTGGTAGAAACCTGGCATGATGGTAAGAAGGTTTATTCGGTATAAGTAAATGTCGAAGCCCCCACTAGGTGCAGGGGGCTTTTTTTCTGGAAACTTATCGACTTCCTATTGGCACGTCCTCTTATCTTTAATAAAATATAGGGATAAGAATGTTATTTTTGGAGGGAAGCTTGTGATAGCAGAAGCAAAACAGGTATTAAAGCAGTACTTTGGTTATGATGAATTCAGGAACGGTCAGGAACGGATTATTCAATACATATTGGACGGGAAAAACACGGTCGGTATTATGCCGACGGGTGGGGGGAAGTCTCTGTGTTACCAAATCCCCGCACTGATGCTTGATGGTGTTACCCTTGTGATCTCCCCTCTCATATCCCTGATGAAAGACCAGGTGGATTCATTAATACACCAAGGGATTCCGGCTACCTATATTAATAGCACATTATCCACCAGTGAAGTGGAGAATAGAATGGAAGAGATTTCTTTAGGGGAATACAAGCTCGTTTATATCGCTCCTGAGAGATTGGAATCATATGGATTCGTCCGTTTTCTCAATACATTGTCCATCCCCCTTGTAGCTGTGGATGAAGCACACTGTTTATCCCAATGGGGTCATGATTTCAGACCGAGTTATCTAGGCATCGACAAGGCAGTGAACCAGCTTCAGTCACATCCCACAATCCTTGCACTCACAGCAACCGCTACCCCTCAGGTCCAGGAAGATATCCTCCATCACTTACATATTCCGGATCAATATAAAGTGTTAACTGGATTTCAGAGGACGAACTTGTTCTTCCAGGTGGTGAAGGGGGAAGACCGAAGGCGATGGGTGGAAAGGTATGTAAAGAAGAATCATCAGCATTCCGGCATCATTTACTGTGCTACACGGAAGGAAGTTGAAAATCTTTTTATGCATCTTGAGAAAAAAGGTTTCTCCGTCGGGAAATATCATGGCGGCTTGTCTGATGGAGTAAGACAGCAGCAGCAGGATGCCTTCCTGAATGATTCCATCACGATCATGATTGCAACCAATGCATTCGGGATGGGGATCAATAAATCGAACGTCCGCTTTTGTATTCATTATCAAATTCCAAAGAATATGGAGGGGTACTATCAGGAAGCGGGCAGGGCAGGACGTGATGGGGTGGACAGTGAATGTATCTTATTATTTTCACCTCAGGATATTCAGACTCAGAGGTACATCATCGACCAGAACATCGTCAATCAGGAGCTGCACGATAATGAGATGCAGAAACTGCGGGATATGATTGATTTTGTCCATACAGAAACATGTCTGCAAAACTATATTTTAGCCTATTTCGGTGAACAGATAGACGAAGCATGCGGCCATTGCAGTAACTGCCTGGATGATAGGGAATCCGAGGATGTAACGAGAGAGGCACAAATGGTTTTATCCTGTATGATGCGAATGAATGAAAGGTTCGGCACCTCACTCATCAGCGGTGTACTCACGGGTTCCAAGAATAAAAAGATCCTGGATTGGGGATTCGACCGGTTATCCACTTATGGATTGATGAAAGAACAATCCCAGAAGGAAGTGGGCCTGTTCATCGATTACCTTATTTCAGAGGGGGTCATTCAAGTAGAGGGAGGAAGCTTTCCTATCCTCAGGGTTTCCTCCAAAGGCAAAGAGGTATTGATGGGGGAAAGAAGCGTAACGAGAAAGGTGCAGCCTACAGTTACAGCTATCATACCAAGAGAAGATGGATTGTTCCAGGCATTGCGGACACTCCGTAAGTCGATTGCGGATTCAGAAGGAGTGCCGCCTTTCGTCATTTTCTCTGATAAGTCGCTTCAGGACATGTGTGTAAAGAAGCCGAAAACATCAGAGGAATTCATGCAGGTCAGCGGAGTCGGTGAAAACAAACTGAATCGGTATGGGGAAATCTTCATAAACGAAATCTTCGCCTTTTCCCGTGAGAATCCTGAACATGAAGCCGAGGACGTCAAGCCTTCCCGACCACGGAGGACGAGTCAGTCCGATATAGCGTCCCATTTAATCAGCTATGAGCTGTTTAACAATAATATGGATGTAAAAGCCATTGCGAAAGAGCGGGGGATGACCACGGCAACGATAGAAAATCACATCATCCGTTCTTATCAGGAAGGGATTGCGGACGACTGGAACATCCTGTTTACAGAGGAAGAAGAAGCTTTGATTGAAGAGGCGGTCTTGAAAGCAGGGACGGACCTCCTGAAACCCATCAAAGAAGAATTACCGAAACATATAAGCTATTTCCAAATTAAAGGATACTTGGTTAAACACGGAGAGTATCAGTAAGAAATGAAAAAAAGCAGGCGCCCGTCAGGCAGCCTGCTTTTTCTTGTCAGTATTAAGCTTTCATTGCAGCTTTCATTTCCAGGAATTCATCATATGTTGTTTCTTTATCAATGACACCTTCTTCTGTGATCTCGATAATACGATTGGCGATTGTTTGAATGAATTGATGGTCATGGGATGCGAAAATCATGGCACCCTTGAAATTGATCAACCCGTTATTCAATGCGGTGATGGATTCCAAATCCAAGTGGTTCGTCGGTTCATCCAAAAGAAGAACATTTGATCCGCTCAGCATCATCTTGGATAACATACAGCGGACTTTTTCTCCACCGGATAGAACACTCGGCTTCTTCAATACTTCTTCCCCTGAGAAGAGCATGCGGCCTAAGAATCCGCGAAGGAATGTTTCACTTTCATCATCCGGTGAGTATTGACGTAACCAATCCACAAGAGAGGGTTCATTTCCTTCGAAATACTTGGAGTTTTCATTCGGGAAGTAGGCTTGGGAAGTCGTCACTCCCCATTTGAACGTGCCGCTGTCCGGTTCCATTTCACCTGAAAGGATTTTGAAAAGAGTCGTCTTGGCCATTTCATTCGCTCCGACCAGGGCGATTTTATCTTCTTTATTGAGGATGAAGGAAACATTGTTCAAGACCTTTACTCCATCAACTGTCTTTGTAAGACCTTCAACCCGCAGGACATCGTTTCCGATTTCACGTTCCGGCTTGAATTGCACATACGGATAACGACGTGAGCTTGGCTTGATGTCATCCAAGGAAATTTTCTCTAACGATTTTTTCCGTGAAGTCGCTTGTTTCGATTTAGAAGCATTCGCACTAAATCTGGCAACGAAGGCCTGAAGTTCTTTGATTTTTTCTTCTTTCTTTTTATTCTGGTCCTGAGCCATTTTCAGTGCTAATTGGCTTGACTCATACCAGAAGTCGTAGTTTCCGACATAGACTTGGATTTTTCCGAAATCAAGGTCGGCAATATGTGTACACACTTTGTTTAAGAAGTGACGGTCATGGGATACAACGATGACTGTGTTCTCAAAATTGATCAAAAAGTCCTCTAACCACTGAATCGCCTGGATGTCCAAGTGGTTGGTAGGCTCATCCAGTAAGAGAACATCGGGCTTGCCGAATAGTGCTTGTGCCAATAGTACTTTTACTTTTTCCCCACCGGTCAGTTCGGACATTTGTTTATTGTGAAGATCTTCGTTGATTCCCAAGCCTTTTAGTAGGATGGCAGCCTCTGATTCAGCTTCCCAACCGTTCAGCTCGGCGAATTCGCCTTCTAATTCTGCCGCTCTCATACCGTCTTCATCAGAGAAATCTTCTTTCATGTAGATGGCATCTTTTTCCTGCATCACTTCATATAAACGGGTATGCCCCATAATGACGACTTTCAACACTTCATATTCTTCATATTCAAAGTGATCCTGCTTCAAGACAGCAAGGCGCTCACCTGACCCCATGGACACGTGGCCGGTCTGCGATTCGATTTCTCCTGATAGAATCTTGAGAAATGTAGATTTACCAGCTCCGTTTGCTCCGATCAGTCCGTAGCAATTCCCTGGATTAAACTTTATATTCACGTCTTCGAATAATTTTCTATCCCCAAAACGTAAGCTTACATCTGAAACCTGAATCATATATGATATACCTCCTAATACTCAATCTAAAAGATTATAACACGCGAGTATGCTAAAAAGATAGAGTGTTGGCAGGAACAGTGATAAATTTACCGGGTATTTACATAAGGAAGAGTTATACCTTGGACATTCATCAGGGGGTTAGGAGAGGAGTGGGAAAACGACATCAGTATAAAAATTTATAGTGGAATGCTCTGTATGGGAGTGATTTTTGTCTCTTGGGGACCTTTCAGCAGAGCTGAAAGGCGAGGGAGACGGACGTTTCCCTCGAATGAGCCAAAAATCGATGCTGATTGACAGCAGATTCTTTCCGTGGTTTTGTGTGCTATGATAACGTTATAAAAAAACAGACAGGTGATGAGGTATGGTAAGGTTCGTGAAGCGGGTGAGGTTTCTTTTTAATGTTCGGAGGTCGATTCCTTTTTTGGTGGATTTTTTTCGGTCGGGGGATGTTCCTTTTTTGAAGAAAGGATTATCGGTGGGGTTGGTTGCATTCTATTTCTGGCTGCCCCTGGATTTGATTCCGGATGTATTTCTCTTATTGGGGATTGTCGATGATCTGGCTGTGTTTACCTTCATCCTTCAGCTCATGGTGAAGATGGCTCCTGAGGAGTTACAGAAAAGATATGAGTTAACGAAATGAGGCCGAAGAGCAGACTGTTATTAACTTATAAAGAAGAAAACCGAAAACAGCCAAAAAAATGGGCTGCCGTTTTCGGTTTTTTCTTTTGATTTTTTCAGCTGCATCCCATACACTATAATTACACTAATTCCAATCAGAAAGGTATGAATTAAAATGGGTTCAGCTACAACCAATTCAATACCAAGACCATTAGTTCAACTAAATCAATGGTTCATTGTTTCAACCGTTGCCATTTCATGGGTGGTTCAAATAGAGTATTTCTTACTGCTTCCCTTCATAGTGGGGATGTCGGCTTTATTATTTAAATACAATCCCGTTATAAAGGCAGGGAAGTTATTTTTAAAGAAAGAACCTTCCTCTTATCCACCGGAAGACGCTGACCAGCAGCAGTTCAATAATATCATTGCGGTGAGCTGCTTAGGTGCTGCAATTATTAGTGCCCTGGCGGGGTGGAGCACAGGATTCTATCTGTTCTCAGGAATGGTCTTTCTCGCTGCATCCGTCGCTCTTGCAGGATTCTGCATCGGGTGCTTCATCCGCTTTCAGTGGAAAAGGTTCCAATATAAACGGTCATTACAATAACCTATTGACAAAAGAAGGGAATCCATCGTAAACTAAAATTGAATTTAAATAGTGTATACAAAGGGAGTATGTTATATGTTAGGTGTCGTTCTTAACTAACCGTGAAATGAATACGGACATTTTGCAGGCAATGGCCTTTTAAAAAAGCTGTTGATCAAGCTTATTTAGCTATACCTTCAAAATGTAGTTAAGAACAATGGTCATAGCATACTCAACCTTTTATCAGGAGAGCTGTGTCTTTGTGCACAGCTCTTTTTGTGCGCAATTCCGCAAGTCACGTCGTCTTTTCAACCGTTTGGAGTTGAAGGATTTACCTGCTTGCGTACCGACGAGCATTAATTGATGGGGGGGGATTGTATACGAGTGAGGGAAGACCACAATGGACATTGTTCGTTGTGGTCTATTTTTGTTTATATGGAGGAAAATACAATGAATGAAAAAACGTTTCAAACACTGGAATTCAACTCAGTGAAAGAAGAACTGATGGGATTTGCCCTGACGGAAGAAGGAAAAAAGGAATTATTGAACTTACAGCCGTCCACCAATATCCGCCAGATTGACATGCGCCTGGATGAGGTGACGGAAGCCGTACGCATATTAGAGAAAAGTGCCAGTGTGCCGATTCATGCTTTAGACGGGGTAGAAAACATCATGGGGAATCTGAATAAAGGAGTGCCGCTTAGACCCGATCAGCTCACAGGCTTATATTATTTTCTGGATGCATGTAAAAAACTTAAGAAATACATGGAGGATAAACAGTGGCTCGCACCGAGGGTTTCATCATACGTTTATTCCATCGAAGACATTCCTGATATAGGAGAGGAAATCAATCGATGCATTCGAAATGGCAGAGTGGATGATTATGCGAGTAAAGAGTTATTGAGGATACGAAAGCAACTGGGAATTCAGGAGGATCGGTTAAAGGATAAAATACAATCGATCGTAAAATCGGCAAAATACAAATCTTTCCTTCAAGAATCGATCGTGAGTCAACGAAACGGCAGATATGTCATCCCGATCAAGAAAGAATTCAGGGGGAAGATGAAAGGGGCGGTCTTGGATTCTTCAGCCTCCGGTTCAACCCTTTATATCGAACCGGAGGAGTTAAGCACACAGCAGGATCAGCTTCTCACTTTTAAACTAGAAGAAGATCGTGAAGTCGAAAATGTTCTATGGACATTGACGGGAATGGTTCAAACATACGAGCCGCAATTAAAACTCGCGATCGAAACCATGGTCCATTACGATGTATTGTTTGCCAAAGCGAAATATAGCCGCTCTTATGACGGAGTGAAGGCATTTTTGAATGAAGATCATAGAATTCACTTGATCAATGCCGTTCATCCGCTGTTAGGAAAACAGGCAGTCCCACTATCCATCAAGATGGGGGAAGGATTTCATGCATTGGTCATCACAGGCCCCAATACGGGAGGGAAGACCGTCACCATCAAAACGGTTGGGCTTCTCACCCTCATGACCCAATGCGGTCTTCACATTCCCGCAGGTGAAGGCAGTGAAATCAGCTTGTACCAGCAAATCCTTCTGGATACCGGGGATGGTCAGAGTCTTCAGCAGAACTTAAGTACATTCAGTTCCCATATAAAAAATATAATTGACATTTTAAAGGATACCAACGATCGGTCCCTCGTTCTATTGGATGAGCTCGGCTCCGGTACAGATCCTTTGGAAGGAATGGGTCTCGCTACAGCCATTTTGAATCAATTATACGAAAAGGGAGCCACTATCCTTGCCACTACCCACTATAGTGAAATCAAACATTTCGCAGAAGAGCATGATGGTTTTATGAATGGCAGTATGGAATTCAACATCGACACTCTGCAGCCAACGTATAAGCTTATCGTCGGCAAAGGAGGAGAAAGTCAGGCATTTTCCATTGCCTTGCAGCTGGGCATGCATCCTGAGATCATTGAGAAAGCCCATGAAATCACCTATAGGGAGAAAAAAACATACAGCCTGGGCGAAGTCGACTACCATTTGAAAAAGGAAATGGAGAAGCAGGTCAACGTAAACAAGCACAAAAAAAGGGAGCATAAGAAAAGTCTGAAAGAAAACAGGGCCATTAAATCCTTCGTAAGAGGAGATAATGTCAAAATCTCTCCTGAAGGAGAATTTGGGATTGTATATGAAGGTCCTGACGATACAGGGGATTACACGGTACAAATCAAAGGGGAGAAGAGAACCGTGAATCATAAACGACTCAGTCTGTATGTATCTGCCAAGGAGCTGTATCCGGATGAGTATGACTTCGATATTATCTTTAACTCCAAAGAAAATCGGAAGAAGAATAAGCTCATGGGGAAACGATTTGTAGAAGGGTTGACCATCAATCACGAAGAGTAAAAAGAAAACGTACTTGAGCTCATGCTCAAGTACGTTTTTTCTTCGGATTTCATCATGCTTTCCCAAAAAAATTCAGGACAGATTGGTCAAAATAAAGGAAAGAATGATCCCTAAGGAGGAAAGGAAGCCGACAATAGGTCCACCTTCTTCATATGCTTCAGGCATCATGGTGGAAGAGACCATTGCCAGCAACCCACCTGCTCCAAAGGCCCCGATCAGATAAGAAGTGCTTTCAGGTGCATTTTCCAAAAACACATAACCAAGTAAAGAACTGAGCGAGGATAGTATGACGACACTTCCCCATAGAAATAGAATTCTCCTCGTGCTGTACTGATCGAGCTTCAACCCAATACTGCTTGATAATGATTCAGGTAAATTACTGATGAAGATAGCGATGATGAATACCCATTGCATGGATTGGCTTTCAATAAAACTTACCCCGATAATGATGGATTCAGGAATGGCATCCATTATCGTTCCTACATAGATGGCCAGACCTGAATGATTGTGAGGGTTTTTCTTGGAACGCTTCCTTTCGCTTCCACCTTTTTTAGAGATGAATATTTCGAATAATGTAAAGATAAGGGCACCTGACAGAAACATGCATGCTAAATAAAATACATTAGCTTTTCCTTCCGACTCACTCAAAAGGTCGAAGGTAGCGGAACCGATGATTAATCCTGTCCCCAAGGCCATTATAATCGCTACAACCCGCTTCGGAATATGTAGATAAAGGCCCATAAACGCCCCGATTAATAAAGAAAGGCTTGCTGCGCCTCCCCATAAAGCTGCCTGAAACATCTCGCACTCCTCCCCGATAAATCGTTCATTGTGACTTTTCCCTAATTGGATGAAGAATGAAACACGTAAATAGATCTTTGAATAAATTTAATCTGGGGTGGGGATAGTAAGGGTGAATCAAATTTAGGAGGCATTCGAATGAAAAAATATCTATTGATTTCCCTAATGGGATTGGTGTTCATGACATTGGCGGCAGGTTGTGGTACGAGCAATAACATGAACGAAGAAGGGCAGCAGATGAACAACCGGAATCTGGAGAGAGTAAACTATAAGAATGATCAGGCGAACCGTGATTATATGAATGACGGTTCGATGAGGGAAAATTATTCTCTTGCAGACAAAGAAGCGGGTAAAGTGGCAGAACTTAAAGAAGTGAAAAACGCATATGTTCTTACAACTGATCAAAATGCGTATGTAGCTGCTGTACTTGAAGATAAGAGAAATGGAAATGTATCGAAAGAATTGGAAAAGAAAATCTCAGATCAAGTGAAGAATGCAAATGGAAGTATAAATAATGTGTATGTTTCAACTAATCCGGATTTCATTGACCGGATGAGGGACTATGCCGATAAAGCGGAAAATGGAAAACCGATTGAAGGATTTGGTGAAGAAATAGCTGATATGGTTAAGCGTGTATTCCCCAATAAAGGCTAAAAGTTGAATAGTCGATCGGGAAAAAGTCGAACTTTGGTTCGGCTTTTTTTATTTGCCATAGGAAATGAAAGGGTTTTTCAGTATACTATTTAGAGGTGCGAAATAAATTCTGAAAGGGGAGGCCAGCTTGGCACAAACTCTGACAAAGCCAGCAGTAAATCCTACTATTTATGGTATTCTTTTAGCAATCAGTTCGGGCCATTTTATTAATGATACCCTTCAGGCTGTGGTGCCGGCTATGTTTCCAATCATTGAAGAATCATTGCATCTGAGTTATACGCAAATTGGCTGGATTGCATTTGCACTCAATATGACATCCTCTTTATTACAACCCGTATTTGGTTACTATGCCGATATTCGAGCGAGACCTTATTTACTACCGTTAGGGATGTTGTCGAGCTTAGCAGGATTGATAGGCTTTGCATTATCCGGTCACTTTATTTGGATTATCGTATCCGTATTGTTTATCGGATTTGGATCAGCCATTTTCCATCCAGAAGGGTCACGGGTTGCCTACTTGGCAGCGGGAAACCGCAGGGGACTGGCACAATCGATCTATCAGGTCGGAGGGAATACAGGTCAATCCCTGGCGCCATTGATTACAGCCTTTATATTCGTTCCTTTTGGACAGAAAGGAGCGTTGTGGTTCACCATCGTGGCAATCTTAGGCGTGTTAGTGTTACTTCGTGTATCTGCCTGGTATTCTGAAAGGCTTGATTCGAATGAGAGAAAGCATCAGAGACAGAAAACTGCATCAACAAAAATATCGATTCATCCAAAAGTGAAGTGGGCAATGGTATTTGTGGTATTCCTTGTATTTGCCAGATCATGGTATGGAGCCGGAATTTCAAATTATTATCAATTTTATTTGATTGAAGACTATGGTCTTTCCATTAAAGAAGCACAAGCGTACATATTTGTATTTATGTTTGCCGGGGTACTTGGAACGTTCTTAGGCGGGCCTCTAGCTGATCGTTTTGGGAAAAGAAACATCATCTTTTTTTCCATGATAGGTGCCGCACCCTTGACCCTCGCATTACCGTATTTGTCTTTAGTCATGGTTTATCCATTCATTTTTTGTATAGGGCTTATATTGTCATCAAGCTTCAGTGTCATTGTCGTGTATGCTCAGGAACTTTTGCCCAGTAAAATCGGGATGGTGTCAGGATTGACCGTTGGACTGGCTTTTGGAATGGGGGCAGTTGGAGCCGTCCTGTTTGGAGGTCTTGCTGATCTATTTACCATTCGGTTTGTGATGGTTCTATGCAGCTTCCTTCCCCTCTTCGGAATGATGACATTTTTTCTTCCATCAGACGAAACCGTTCGAAGCTTTCATAAGTAAATATAAAGAAGAGGCTGGGACAAAAGGGTTTCAGCTAAAGAAAAATCCGAACGAGTAAGCGTTTTATTCCAATCACTCGTTCGGATTTTTAATTTTTAATGCTAGAGCTTAATCCATGTATTAAGCTCTAGCTGTTAATTGGAGTGCAAGAGGAAGACTTCCGCCCGGGGAAAGCGAAGTCTTTCACGGAAATCATCAGCGGTGTAACACGTGATCTAAATGTTCGTCTTCAGAGTGAATAGATTTAGTTATGTCCCGGCCTCTTTTTTTGCATGAGATTGATTGTTAAGAAAATGCAAAGTAAAGAATGAATAATCCGCAAAGGATATACATGATGGGATGAACTTCTTTCCATTTCTTCAATGAAATCATGGCAAATGGATAGAGAATGAATCCTAAGGCAATCCCAGTTGCAACACTAAAAGTTAACGGCATCATAATGATGGTAACGAAGGACGGGATGACAACCTCAAGTCGATTCCAATTGATATGCCTTACTTCGGTGGCCATTAAAGCCCCGACAATAATGAGTGCCGGTGCCGTAACCTCAGGTGTTATAACAGATAAAACAGGTGAGAAGAACAATGCAATCGTGAAACAAATGGCAATTACGACCGAAGTGAACCCCGTTCGACCTCCTACCGCTACGCCTGCAGAAGATTCCACAAAAGAGGCAGTCGTTGAGGTACCGAAAATTGCACCTGCCACACCTGAAGCAGAGTCAGCGAGAAGGGCTCTGCCTGCATTCGGGATTTGATTATTCTTCATAATTCCTGCCTGGCTGGCAACGGCTATCAATGCTCCTGCTGTATCAAAGAAAGCGACAAATAGGAAAGTGAAGATAACGGCCAAAATCTCAAAGGTAAAAATATCGCCCAAGTGCGTAAATACAACACCGAATGTAGGTTCCAGACTAGGGACCTTCCCGATAACAGAGTGGGGCACGTCAATTTTTCCCACGATCATACCGATGACGGTGGTAGCAACCATCCCGTAGAATATGCCGCCTTTAATCCCTTTGACTAACATCATCAACGTAATGATGAATCCGAATACGGCAAGCAATGTGGCGGGAGAAGAAAGATCCCCGATTGAAACAAATGTTTCAGGATTGGAGACAACGAGCCCTGCGTTCTTAAATCCAATGAAGGCAACGAAGAATCCTATTCCTCCTGCAATGGCGAATTTTAAATCCTTTGGGATGACGTTGATGATTTTCTCCCGGATTTTCATTACGCTTAAGATCATGAATATAATTCCGGCAATGAAGACCCCGGTTAGTGCTATTTCCCAAGGGACCCCCATACCGATGCATACTGAAAAGGTAAAGAAGGAGTTCAGACCCATACTTGGGGCTATGCCTATTGGGAAATTAGCAAGAATCCCGATTAGAAGGGAACCTACTATCGCAGATAGGGCAGTAGCCGTGAATAAGGCACCTTTATCCATTCCTGCCTGACTTAGAATGATGGGATTAACGACAAGAATGTAGGCCATGGAAAGAAAGGTCGTCACTCCTGCCAATGTTTCTGTTCTATAAGTTGTCCCTCTTTCAGCGAATTGAAAGAATCTTTTCATGAATAACCCTCCTGGTAGATAAAATAAAAAAACTCTGGTGAAAATCAACCAGAGTGTCCTCTACAGGATAAAATAATTCCATTGGCATTACTTTATCTTGTAGACAAGCCATTTAAGGTAGCTGGTAGAAACGTTCAAGCCATATTCTTGAACTTATACAAGGTCTATTTGTTTGTTATAATTGAATTAGAAGAATCATAACAACTCACTATTGACAGGTCAATGGAACCAGTAAAAGTTCATGTATTCATTATTTTCTAAATTGATGATTTATTGTAAAAAACCTTATCCGCACTATACAACGCAAGTGAAAAAAGCTATATTTAGTGAATACAAACGTAGAGAAATTAAAAGTTTACTCATATAGGAGGAAAGAATATAATGTCTTCTTTAAAACCAGGTACGGTAGTGGATTTATTCGTTGATCATGAAGTACCATATGGTTTCTTTTTAACGAATGATGAGGATCGTGTATTGCTGCATCACTCTGAAATAACGGAAGAAATTCAAGAAGGAGATACAGTGAAAGTATTTCTGTATCATGACAAGGACGTTCGTCTGACAGCAACTATGCGTATCCCTAAAGTACAGGTCGGTGCATACGGTTGGGCAGAAGTTGTGGACAAACGGGAAGATTTAGGTGTCTTTGTTAATATTGGGCTTCCTAAGGATATTCTGGTCTCATCGGATGACCTTCCGGGGTTTTTGGAGCTTTGGCCAAATCCCGGTGACCAGTTGTTTCTGACCTTGAATCGGGATAAGCAAGACCGTCTATACGGACGATTGGCAACTGAAAATATCATCGAACAGGTGTCCAGAAGAGCTTCCACTGACATGATGAATGCGAAAGTGCAGGGGCGAGTGTATCGACTTCTCAGAGTCGGAACTTTCTTCCTATCTGATCAAGGGTATCGATGCTTCGTTCACATGAATGAACGAAAGCAAGAGCCA
The DNA here is from genome assembly GCF_017303375.1 of Bacillus sp. NTK074B. Classification (GTDB taxonomy): domain Bacteria; phylum Bacillota; class Bacilli; order Bacillales; family Bacillaceae_B; genus Rossellomorea. Next base: position 63,378 of record NZ_JAFKOH010000007.1, read on the forward strand.
AGACTCGGGGAACTTGTTGAAGGGAGAGTCATCGACGTGAAGGATGACGGGAATGTAAATGTTTCATTCCTACCTTTAAAGCAGGATAAAATGCAGGATGATGCGGAAGTCATTCTTGAATATTTGGAAGAGCGCAATGGTGCCATTCCTTTTTGGGATAAAAGTCAGCCGGACGAAATCAAAGACCGTTTCAATATGAGTAAGGCGTCCTTTAAACGCGCCCTGGGTAAACTGATGAAAGAAGATCAGGTGTATCAGGAGGAAGGCTGGACGTACTTAAAGAAATAATTCAATACAAAAGAGTGCTGACGCATTGTCAGCACTCTTTGTTTACATTTAGAGAGGAAGGTCTTTTTCGACTTTTCGTACTTCCTTTTTTGCTCTAACCGGTGTAATTGGTAACAGGGTTCCCAACAATGCAATGAAGGAGCATCCTATAAGTAAAGAGGAATATCCTTTCAAAGCAATGGTGGATAATAACCCGAACACGACAAGATCCAAGCATGAATCCACTATGGAGAGCAATGAAATCGTCGTGGCCCTGATCCCTGAAGGAATCAAATCATTACTTAATTGAGAGTATATGGGATAGCGGATAGCCCTCACAAGTCTTAACAGAAAGAATGAGCCTAAAACGATCCATAACGAGGAACCGAACAAACCTGAAAGAAGTAATCCGACTACGGCCGTAAATCCTGATAGGTTCATCAGCAATACCCTGGAAAAACGTGCTGTCATCCACCCGATTGAATTCGAAGCGATATAGCCAAGGATGGCTGAAACGGCATAAAAGACCCCAATCAGGTATACCGGAATCCCTGCATCCTTCAGAAGCGGCTGATCAAAGTATTGATAAACGGCACCGGCCGGGATGAACACCAATGTGACATTCAGAAACATCAGCAATAACTGTGGCGCTTGCCGTATGACTTTGATACCACTCTTAATTTGCGAGAATGGATTTTCTTTCTGGAACGAATCAGCAACAGGCTGTTTGACACCCAGAATCAGGAATAATTCTATCAGATGAAAGACCAGGCCCAGAATAATGAGCAGGGTGAATTGATCATCAGCTAAATCCTTTGCTAAATATGAGCCGACCAAAACGGCAATCAGCATACTAATGAACGAAGCAGACTGGACTTTTCCCATCGCCTGATCCATGCGATTTTATTCATTTGACTCCTTGAGTGAATCATAGATTAATGCCTCATCTGCCCCTGAGAAAAAGGTCACACTGAACCCATTGATGAAGCTGTACAGGAAAAACATCCAAGGTTCGTATGCAAACAAAAGAAGAACGATGCTAATGAACTTAAGCAGGGAACCGAGTAAAAAAGAATATTTTGCCCCGAAGCGGTCTGCAAATATTCCAGTGGGAACCTCTCCGAGTAATACGGCCCCGCTCCAAAACATCAGAACGATCAATATTTCGGAGGAGGTCAACCCTCTTTCAAAATAGAATAATGTTAATACGGGTTGAAGAAAACTGATTGTACCAAAAAAAGAAATCCAAAATAGCATCCTAATATTATGGGATGCGAGCGTTTGTTTCATCATAAAATGTCTCCTGCTTCCTGAAATTTTTTATACTCTGGAAGAAGGAGCGCCGTCTTTTATTACAAACTCAGAACGTTCACTCCTTCTTGAATTAGTGAAAGTGTTAGCGTTTTTTGCATGATATTTCCTCCTACAGTTTAATGAGATAAGTGTAGCATAACAGGGGGAAGGGGAGAAGATATTTATTCGACATTATAGTCAAGATGCAGAAAGGGATATGGATGGATGAAAAAAGTTGTATTAGATGTACTGCAGTCTAGAGGGACTTATTATGAAGTCGGCCTTCAATTCGGACGAGAACTTCGGAAATCAGCCCTCTACACCCATCATCTGAAGCGCCGAAGGAAGTCACTGCGGAACTACAATGTGGATATTATGGAAGTGAAGAGATTATTTCTTCAGTTTGCACCCGGCTTGTGGGATGAATTAAAGGGTTTGTCTGAAGGATTACAATGGTCCATGAAGGAAACCGTACATGAATATTCAGGCTTTCAGCAGGAGTGGCTAGAATCCGGTTGTTCATCTTTGGCGAAAGATGGTGTTTATGTTAGGAATTATGACTATCATCCGAAAACATATGAGGGTAGGCTTCTACTCGTGAATCCTTCAGGAGGATATGCTTCTGTTGGTTTCTCCGGAAGAGGGATCGGACGGATTGATGGGATGAATGAAAAAGGATTGGCAGTAGGCTTTCATTTTGTAAACCGCTTAAAACCTGGAGAAGGCTTCATTTGTACGACAATCGCCCGGATCATCCTTGATACCTGTAAGGATTCTGACGAGGCCATTGATGTTTTGCGCAGGCTCCCTCACCGCCATAGTTTTAACTACTCTTTGTATGATCGAAATGGAAAGGCAGCTGTGGTGGAGGCATCTCCGAGAGGCATTGGGGTATATCATTCATCAACTCTTGGTTGTACCAACCATTTTCAAATGAATCATATGAAAATGGATAATCGGCACTATTTAAACGATTCTCTGAAAAGGCTGAGTGTACTTCAATCCAGTCATAAAGAGAGATTGACCATGGAAAGGGCACTTGCATTATTTAATGATGGTGATAGCCCGATTTTCAAGAAGGCGTATGATTCTTGGGCGGGGACTATTCACACATGTGTATTTCATTGCGAAACATTGCAATGCTTAATCGGATTCGGTGAGAGTGCAAAAGGAGTGAAGATAGACTTTCAGAACTGGATGGAGGGAGTGGATCTCCCCATTCGGAGGATAACGGGACATTTCGACACTAACGTTCAATTCTTATTTATGAGCGAGGGATAGGAGTAAAAGGAAGAGAACCGAGCAAATCAAGGGATTAACGGCTTAACTAAGTGGAGGATTTCCCCGGTTCTTACCTTTAAAGTGTACATCGCTGTATAAATTTATGTACAACTTGTATCATTCTTTAAAGTGTGATGTCTTGGATGATTGAGGGGTTTCTTTTTCTTAGGTCAAACGAATGTTCATCTAAAGGATGCTTCTCGTTGGATAAGTAGGAGAAGGGGTGTACTCTTTAAAAAGGGATATACGTTCAAGCCGAATGACCTGTAATGTCTTTATGGGTCTAATGAAGGATCCGTTTATGCAAAGGGTAACGAACGGAAGCTGGATGGATGGTCAACCCACTGTGCGGTAGAGTCCGGCTGAATCGATCAATGATGATCAGGGGAAAGGGGCTCAGTGTATTGGATGAAACATGTTGGGTAAGGGCAGAATCTTGGCAGCCCTTACCCTTTTCTATTTTCGTTCAGATGAATGATTATCCACCGTGTCCGAGTTGTTTACATTGGCTTCATCTTCGTCGGGGTAGGGATCAAAGAAATTAACGACTTTACCAGGTCCAGCGAATCCGGTAACCTGTTCTTGATCACGTTTACTCTTTTCTTTATCCATATGATAAACTCCTTTCTACCCATTAGTTTGGTGAAAGGAGTTTATTTTCATGCCTTTAATTGTTTTTCCAATGATCTTCAATGAAATCATCGCGGCCTGACTTTTCGCGGTCCTGTTTATATTCATCCGGATTCTTTTTATAGAATTTTTGATGGTAATCTTCTGCCGGGTAAAACGTAGATGCAGGAAGAATCTTAGTGACGATCGGTTTCTTGAATCGCCCGCTGTCTTCTATTGTTTTCTTTGTCTTTTCCGCCGATTGTTTTTGACTTTCATTGTGATAGAAAATTGCTGTGCGGTACTGGTCACCACGATCGTGGAACTGACCTCCGTCATCCGTAGGGTCAATTTGCGGCCAGTATAGTTCTAACAGCTTTTCGTAAGGGAAGAGGTCCGGATCAAAAGTGATTTGGACGACTTCATAATGACCGGTGTTACCGGCTTTGATATCTTCATAAGAGGGGTCTTCCCCATGGCCTCCCGAATATCCTGAAATCACGTCTATAATCCCAGGCAGCTCATCAAAGGGCTTTACCATGCACCAAAAACATCCTCCTGCAAAGGTGGCGGTTTCTCTCTTACCATTCATACTAGCAAACCTCCTGTACGATATGTACTCCTCTAAAGCAGTAAAGTAATTGCTTGAACAGATTCTACCACGAAAGAATCACAGCCACAATGGATTAAACTTAGGACTTACAAGAAAAAAGTTAAATCTGCAAATTTTCTACAAATCTCTACAATTTTATGAAATATCATTTCCCATCGGTCATAATTTGTGTATAATTCTTTTGAACGGAACAATTACATATGGTAAGAATTCAGGTGAAGCGGAAGGCAAGATTCTTCTTAGCTTCTTAATAGGGAAGTTGGTGTAATTCCAACGCGGTCCCGCCACTGTGAATGGTAGTTAGCTGAAAGTATGCCACTGTGCAATCGTGCATGGGAAGGTATCAGCCAACAATGACCATGAGCCAGGAGACCTGCCTGATTTTTTTCGCACCAATTCTACGCGGATAGAGAGGTGTAACGTGCATGGTTTTATACCCTATAGATGCATCTTACACAACATCTCTGGTCCACTGGAGATGTTTTTTTCTGTCTACAATCTATACTCACAGGGGGAATAAGGAAATGAAACACACATTTAAGGTACTACTCTCTTTATTTTTGGCCATTGGATTCCTTTCAGCATGCGGAACCAATGATGATGATCAATCAAAGAAGAATGAAAATGCAGAGGTAAACGGGGATTCAACCGGATTTCCAATGACTTTAAATGACGCATTGGATCATAAAGTTACACTTGAAGAACAACCTAAGCATATCGTTTCACTCATTCCAAGTAATACCGAAATTTTATTCGAATTGGGATTAAACAAGGAAATCGTCGGTGTTTCCGATTTTGATAATTATCCGAAAGAAGCCGAGGATAAAGAGAAGATCGGTGGAATGGAATTTAACGTCGAGAAAATTGTCAGCTTAGAACCCGATTTGGTCCTTGCTCATGAATCCACTGCCAAATCAGCGGAAGAAGGATTGAATCAGCTGAAAGATGCTGGGATCAATGTATTCATCGTAGAGGATGCTAAAAGTTTTGAAGAAGTGTACAGCACCATTAATGATATCGGTGTTCTTGTAGGGAAAAAAGAGAAGGCAGATTCAATTGTTTCTGAAATGAAATCAGATTTAAAAGCAATTGAGGAAAAGGCAAATGAAATATCAGCTAAGAAACGGGTGTATGTTGAAGTTTCACCTTCACCTGACATTTATTCAACAGGAAAGAACACCTTCATCGATCAAATGCTTTCAATGGTTCATGCGGAAAATGTCATGAGCGAACAAGAAGGCTGGGTGCAGGTTAATCAGGAGTCCGTCATATCTTCGAATCCAGACGTGATCATCACAACGTATGGTTATTACAGTGAAAACCCGAAAGAACAAGTAATGAAGAGAGATGGATGGAAAGATGTAAATGCCGTAAAGAATGGGGATGTTTACGATGTTCATTCAGATTTAGTCACGCGTACGGGTCCAAGATTGGTTGAAGGAGTCGAGGAAATTGCAAAGTCGATCTATCCAGAGGTATTTGCAGAGTAGAATAGGGATTACTTACGGATTGGCAGTGCTATTTTTAGTTACGGCGGTTCTTGCAGCCATTTCAATTGGAACAATATCAATCCCGCCTATGGATATCGTTACGATCATCGGTTCCAAGTGGTTCGGAATTCATTTGCCTGAAACGGTCGATCCCATGTTTACGAACATCGTGTATACAATCCGTTTACCCAGAGTATTATTAGCTTTACTGGTTGGGAGCTCATTAGCCGTTGCAGGGGCTTCTTTTCAAGGGTTGTTGCGCAACCCGTTGGCTGATCCATATACTTTGGGGGTATCATCAGGGGCATCTGTGGGTGCAGTCATCACTCTATTTTTTCATTGGAGTATTCCGTTCATTGGGAAGTTTACGCTTCCCTTTTTCAGCATTATTTGCTCCATCATCACCGTATTTCTAGTATTATGGTTTGCACAAAAGGTTGAGAGGACGATGAAGGTTGAAACCATTATATTGACTGGGATCATCTTCAGCTCTTTTTTAGGCTCTTTCATTTCCCTGATGATCGCACTTACAGGAGAGGAGCTGAGGCAAATTATCGGCTGGCTGCTTGGGAGCGTTTCAATGAGAGGATGGGATTATATCACCATCATCTTTCCTTTCTTTCTTATAGGGACAGGGGTGCTCATCCTGAACAGCAAAGAATTGAATGGAATGAGCTTCGGTGAAGAACAAGCCCGCCATATAGGCATATCCGTATATAAGAGAAAGCTTATTATACTCATAGCAGGGAGTATCCTAACGGGCTCTGCCGTCGCTGTCTCGGGAACGATTGGGTTTGTCGGTCTTGTCATCCCTCATTTTCTAAGAAGAATCGTCGGACATGATCATAAGCATCTCCTTCCTTTATCAATCATTACAGGAGGAGGATTTCTCGTTCTCGCTGATTTGCTCTCAAGAACCATCATCGCTCCGACTGAACTTCCAATCGGAGTGATTACTGCCCTGATCGGTGCACCGATGTTTGCATATATTCTCTTAAAGAAAAGGGGTATTTCATCATGATTGTCGTTAACAGCGTCTCAGTAGGGTATAACCATCATAAGATCGTTGAAGACATGAATTTTCACGTGAATCAAGGAGAATTCTTTGGCATTCTCGGACCAAATGGCAGTGGAAAGACGACTCTTTTAAAAGCGCTTACGGGGCTTCTTCCTTTAATGGATGGAACGATTGAATTGAAAGGAAAGCCTCTTACACAATTTTCTTCGAAGGAATTAGCTAAGCATGTAGCTGTTCTGCCTCAGATATCGACTGAAACTTTTTCTTATGAAGTGAAGGAGACGGTCATGCTTGGTCGATATGCCCATCAAAAAGGCTTTTTGAAAGGTGCAACCGAGAGGGACTTTGAAATTGTTGACAAAGTGATGGATCAAACGGGAATATTGTCTTTTCAAGATCGCTACCTCCATGAACTGTCCGGTGGGGAACGTCAACGGGTGTTCCTTGCTCAGGCACTTGCACAGGAACCCCAAATCCTCTTGCTGGATGAACCTACCAATCATTTGGATTTGTCCTACCAGAAATCACTATTGGATTTAATCAAAGCACAGACAGTCGAAGAAAGATTAACGGTCGTATCCATTTTTCATGATTTGAATTTAGCAAGCCTTTATTGTGATCGCTTACTTCTCTTAGATCATGGAAGAACAAAACTTCTTCATCATCCGGAAGAGGTTTTGAAAGAAGAGCATATTGAAGAGGTATATCATACAAAGGTACAAAAGCAGGCACATCCCTTGGTCGCCAAGCCACAGATGGTGATAGTTCCTGAAGGGAATGAAAGTGAGAACCTCATCCTGGATGACCGCTACATTATCTTGGGTGAAGAATGCATCCATTTCTCTGCACCATATCCGTTAAAATGTATGTCATCTGGAATCATAGGGGCAGGAATCGGATGGTACACCCATTTTATCAATAGGAGAGTGCCAGGGGATTATGATTGTTCGGATTACCGGGGAGATATGAGGAAGTATCTTGTTCAAAAGAATTTGGACCCAACCTTAACCGTGGGGATGATGACGGCTCTGGATTTGACTAATATGGTGTGCGATCGTTTTGTGACCGAAGGAAAATCAGTTTTCGTCGTTGTGACCGCAGGAGTTGGAAATGCCATGGACGTATCGACAAGTTACCAATATGAAATGGATACAAAGCCCGGTACGATCAATACATGGGTATTCATTAATGGGAATTTATCTGACGAAGCGTATATAGAAGCCCTCGTCACATCCACCGAGGCAAAGGTGAGAGCTTTGCATGATATGAATGTAAGGGACAGAAGAACAGGTAATCTGGCGACAGGAACACCTACAGACAGTATATTGATTGCCTCCAGCCAAAAAGGGGACCATGAGCCATTTGCAGGCCCGATTACTTCAATAGGTAAATTAATCGGCAGAGGAGTCTATGAAGTCACAAAAAAAGCCATCGCACGCTACATGGATAAAAAAGAGTAAGATATGCGGTCTATCTAATAAGAGGCACAACTCACGCCCAGGGGAAAGCGAGCACTTTTCGCTGTAATCAACTATTACTCGCTTCAACCAAAAGTATTGATGTATACGAAAACAGCCTTCAGAAAAAGGCGGGACATGATGGGGAAATTAATATTTATTACCGGTGGGGTCAGAAGCGGCAAAAGTTCTTATGCTGAAAGACTTGCAGCTGAACTACGGGACTCAAAGGAAGCATTGGTTTATCTGGCGTGTGGAGTGAATACCGATCATGAAATGGAACGACGGATTCTGAAACATCAATTAGATCGGGAAGCCACTACAGAAGACTGGATCACAATTGAATGCCCCAGGGCGATCGGTGGCACCATTGACTACCTGCCACAAAATGCGATTGTTCTGTTGGATTGCCTCACGACTCTTCTCACAAATGAGATGTTCGTAATAGAAAAGGTGAACTCAAGTGCAGTGGAGAAGGAGATCTATCAATCTATCATTGGGATCAGGGATAAAGCACAAGTGTTGCTCGTCGTTAGTAATGAATTGTTTTACGACATTCCATTGACCTCAGATATAGTTCAATTTCAAAAAACGCTTGGATCATTACATAGAAGAATGGTTGAGGAATCCTCTACTGCCATTGACATGTCGGTGGGGATTCCGGTTGTAAAGAAGGGAATTCCGATATCATGATTCTATTGAAAAGTTTCCTTATGAATGTACAGTTTTTCACTATTTTTCCAGTTCACAAAGAGTTTTCGTTTGGAAAATATGAGATGAAGTGGATGGTTCGTACATTTCCGTTAGTAGGCTTCAGTATGGGCTTACTTCTTTCAATCGGATATATATTACTGAATGACTATACGCAAATGAGCCCTTTGGCATTATCGTTTTATATTTGGGTGATGCCCATCATTCTTACCGGCGGACTTCATTTGGACGGGTATATGGATGCAAGTGACGCTTTTTTTTCATATAGGGATAAAGAAAAAAGATTGACCATTTTGAAGGATCCCCGTATCGGTGCTTTTGGAGTCCTCTCATTATTGGTCATGCTTTCCTCCCGTTTTGTCTTCATTTACGAAACGGTCCTTTACACTGAGTCCGCAGTGATCACTATAGTCCTTATATGGATACCCTTTTTCAGCCGTATGGTCATGGGGGCAAGTCTGATTCTTATTCCACCTGCACAAAAATCAGGTATGGGGTTTAGCTTCAGTAAGTACATGACCAAATGTGAACTTCTCTTTCTTCCTGGATATTTCTTAATGGGCGGAATATGCAGCTTCTTCCTGAGTGGGTTTTATCTTTATCTCTCATTCGGTGTAGTCACAACAGGCTTTTTCTTGTTCGTTTATGTAAAGTCCATCAAATGGTTTGGAGGAATGACTGGAGATACGGTAGGTGCCAGTGTAGAAGGGATGGAGTGGATGTTGTGGATGACTTTATGGTTATTGCCTTTATCCGACATGGTTTAACAGAAGAAAATGAGAATGGAAAATATATAGGCTGGACGAACTCGAGTTTATCCCACAATGGGATCATTATGCTTAAGGGACAAAAGAGAAACTTCCATGACTACGAAGCGTGTTTTTCAAGCGATCTTAACCGATGTTTGGAAACAGCTCATTTTCTGTTCCCTGACGTTCCTGTGATATCGTCGCCAATGCTGAGAGAATTACATTTTGGAAAGTGGGAAGGGTTGACCTACGAGCTCTTGAAGGATGATCGAGTCTATCAGGAATGGTTAACCGATCCAAATGTTTCTCCTCCAGGAGGCGAAAACATGGTTCAGTTCAGTAAGAGGGTGGAACTTGCATGGAATGAAATCCTAGCCCAAATTGATGTCCAGAATGGAAATCGATTTGCAGTCCTTACCCACGGAGGGGTCATTCGGCATTTATTGACGTCTCTATCTCCTGAAAATGAGTATAAAACATTTTGGGAATGGGAGATTAACCACGGAAAAGGGTATGAATTAATTTGGGAAAGTGAAGAGGATTGGAGGAATCAGATTTGTACTTCATTACGGGCGGTTCCTTTAACGGAAAGGCACGATGGGTAAGAACACGCTTTCGTTTAAGGAATTCTGATACAGAGTGGGTTTCCTTATTTGATGGAGATTGGAAAGAGATTCATCCGAAAATGTCCATCATTGTATTGGAGGGGATTGAATATGCGGTCCGCCGAGCCCTTTTACAAAATGATAGTGATATAAGAGCGGCTTTTAGAGTTCGGGTGCAATCACTAAGGAAATGGGAAGAAGAAAGCCCAGAACGAAAGGTAATCTGGATTGGTTCTGAAATAGGGAAAGGAATTGTTCCCAGTGATTTATCCTCCAGAGAGTGGAGAGATATGACAGGTTGGATTTACCAGGATCTTGCCGAAGAATCACATAGAGTTTGGCTGGTCTGGTATGGCTTGGCAACATCATTAAAAGGGTAAAGGAGAGATGGTTTTATGCAACTTTATACAAGAACAGGGGACAAGGGCCGGACGAGTTTAATAGGCGGCAGGGTCGATAAGGACGATATCCGTGTTGAAGCATACGGTACCTTGGATGAGGTGAATTGCTTCGTTGGTCAAGCGATATCTGAATTGGATCAAGAGCGTTTTAACGATATATTGATGGATCTTGAGAAAATTCAACATGAACTGTTTGATTGCGGAGGAGACTTATCCAATATCTCGAAAAAAAGAAAGAGCAAGCTTCAGGCTGAGTCGGTCCTTTACTTGGAAGAAAAGATTGACCGATTGACCAAGGAAGCTCCTCCCCTTGAAAAGTTCATACTTCCAGGCGGGGTGAAAGCCTCTGCGAGTATTCATATTGCAAGGACTGTTGCCAGAAGGGCAGAGAGATGCATGGTTCCCCTTTCGAAGACCGACGAGGAATTTCCTATCATCACGTTACAATATATCAACCGCTTATCGGACTACTTCTTTGCACTCTCTCGTGTGATCAATCACCGCAGCAATGTCAAAGACGTTGAATATGTCCGGAGTGCCAACGTATTTTCCTCCGGTAAAGTACAGAATAATAATGGAAGGTAAGCTTAAAACACTTCTCTTACTGTCATTATTTCTTGCTTTATCTGCCATTGGAGGAATGGTGAAGATCCCCGCTGTCATCGGTACGATTGCCCTGGACAGTATGCCTGCCATTTTAGTCGCTTCTTTATTCAATGGAAGGAAAGTGGCATTTGTTGCAGGGGGAGGACATTTACTCTCGAGTCTGTATGCAGGACTTCCACTTGGTCCTTTCCACATTCTGGTTGCTTCAGAAATGGCTCTCTTTGTCTGGATGTTCGGATATGTTTTTTCAAAAGGAAAACGTAAATTGACGGCAGCTCTGTTTTTGATAGGGGTGTATTAGCTGCACTCCCATTTATTTTTATCCTGAGCCTGTCTTTTTACGTTTCAATTGTTCCTTCCTTGATAGCAGGGACCCTCATGAATTTAACGATCGCTCACTTTCTTTATCCTCCACTGGCGACAAAATTACCGAAAGGGGTTAAAGTATGATCGGGAATCGGGATGTGTTATCAATCTCCATCAATTAAGAAGATGAACTGATTTTAGCTTCTGACTGCAGCGGGGGAATCGGTAGAAAAAATGATGACGTGGTCCAGGCAGACACGGAGGTTGTTGGTTATTTCAGTTTTCGTGTAGCAGTGATGGAATGCTTGTCAGCTGGAGCAAGACTGGTCGCTGTTCAATTATTTAACTTTACCTCTGACACCGTGTGGGAAAAATATACCCAAGGTGTTCGGATGGGCCTGAGAGAACTTGGGATGGAGGATGTCCCCCTGACAGGAACTTCTGAATCCAACATCAGCCTTAAACAATCTGCTCTCGGCATAACCTGTATCGGATTGAGAAAGAAGATGGATCAGACATCCAAGCAGGGAAATTCGTTTGCACTGATTGGTACCCCTTTGGTCGGGGATGAAGTATTGAAATTCCAATCCTGCGTTGCCCCATTGTCTCTATTCAAAAAGTGTACACTCCACCCTTCTATCACAGATATCTTGCCGGTCGGTTCTAAAGGTGTACGTCACGAACTTTCTGTGCTGACAGGGATGGAGTTGAGGAAAGAAGAAGTCCATTCATTACAGGATTTAGAAAAATCCAGCGGCCCTGCTACTTCATTTATCATTTCATATGAAGCAGAAGACGAAACGGTCATTAGAGAAATGACGGAAGGGTACTACCAATCTCTTCAGCTTTATTACAAGAACAACTAAATACTTTTAAGGATATTTGTGGTAAAATATATTTTCAGGTGTCATAGTATGGAGAAAAGTGTTAGTTTATCCATTATTCTGCGATTGTCAATTACGAGTGTATAGAGTACCATTTCATACTATCATCGGTAATTTCATGAATGTCATAAAAGTAGGTGAAGAAATGGAGTCACGGTTAGATCGAAAGACCAAGAAGAAAAAACGCGGAAGAAAAGTGATTTTGGTATTATTACTCCTTATTTTTAGTTTACTCGGTTATGCTGCGTTTCAATTTTACAGCGGTTATAAAATGGCTGGTGAAGACCAGATGCAGGAAGATTATAAATTCAATGGTGTAAAAGACGAGAACGGTAAGGTGAACATTTTGTTATTGGGAGTCGATAGCAGGGGCGAAGAGAAATCAAGGACAGATACGATGATGCTCGCCCAGATCGATCCGAAAACGAATGAAACCAAACTTGTTTCTTTTATGAGAGATATATATGCAGAAATCCCTGGATATCAAAACTATAAGCTGAATACCGCATTCTATTTAGGCGGTCCTGAATTGCTGCGGAAAACGATCAAGCAGAATTTTGATCTGGATATCCAATATTTCATGATCGTCGATTTTAAAGGGTTTGAACAGTCGGTGGATATTCTGGCTCCAGAAGGAATCAAAATGGATGTCGAGAAGGCCATGTCAGAGAATATTGGTGTTTCCCTCGAGCCTGGAGTTCAGAACCTCAATGGTAAGGAATTGCTGGGTTATGCAAGATTCCGACATGATGAACAAGGTGACTTTGGTCGAGTTGAAAGACAGCAAAAGGTGATTGCTGCTTTAAAAGACGAAGTTCTATCCATTGGAGGGGTAACAAAGCTTCCGAAAATGGCAGGGTCCATACAACCTTATATTCAGACGAATATGAGTAAGCTGGACCAAATTTCTATCGCCAAAGATATCCTGCTGAGTAACAACAGTGATATGGACAAGCTTACGATTCCTGTGGAAGGTTCTTATGGTTTCGGAAGTTATAGCGGGGTCGGATCTGTTCTTGAAATTGACTTTGAAGAAAATATCCAGGCACTTAAAGACTTCCTGAGTGGTAATAATCAGGATGAAGCGGCAACAGAATAGTGACATGAATCCCGGTTGGCCAGAAACGGCCCACCGGGATTTTCTTTGTTAAAGAGCATTTGTTGGTGGGAGTCGCGTTCGGTACTGTTTCATAGGGGTTATAAACGTGATATACAGTCATTCTAATTCGAAAGTCAAAATTAAAAATTCTGATTATGCGCTCTCTCAGCCAATTATAGGCCCTCAGAAGGAATCTGAATCACATAAATGGGAATGATAACGCTTCCACTAGCTATTTCGGCTGAATCCTAACTACTTCCTTTATTCCACTTGATATCATTCTTCAGCATGTTACGATAATAAACGTTGTGAACAAAGCACACGCCAATCAAGGGATTCGGCGGTTATGAAACGACCCATTCAACAAAAATTGAAGTTTAAACTTTACATTAAATGAACTATTAAAAATGAAATAATGTGTTTTCAAAAACTAACATAATATAAAACGGGAGTGGATATGATTGTTAAAAAATAAGACGATTGCTTTTTTAGGTGCAGGAAACATGGCAGAGGCAATGATTTCAGGAACTGTACAGAGTGGTAAAATCCCGGCAGAACAAATCATTGTTTCCAATCGAAGCAATCAAGGCAGACTACAGGAAATGAAAGCGAAATATGATATCACCTCTATAACAAAAGATGATCTGCCTTTTGATGAAATAGATATCCTTATTCTTGCAATGAAGCCGAAAGATATTGACAAAGCATTGGATTCCATTAATCATCTCGTAAGAAATGATACGGTCATCATGTCTGTACTTGCAGGTATCACTACATCTCACATGGAAGAGCAGTTACCTGCCGGTCAGCCTGTCATCCGCGTCATGCCGAATACATCAAGTATGTTGAAGGAGTCTGCAACAGCAATCAGTGCTGGAAGATTCACTTCGAGAGAAGATATGGAATATGCAGAAGAATTATTATCAAGTATCGGCGAAGTATTCGTCATAAATGAGAGTCAGATGGACATCTTCACCGGAATTGCCGGAAGCGGTCCAGCTTACTTCTACTATTTAATGGAACACATCGAAAAGACGGGTGCTGAAGCAGGATTAGACCCGAAATTGGCTCGTGAAATCGGAGCTCAAACCATTTTCGGAGCAGCCAAAATGATGCTGGAGCGAGAAGAATCACCAACTCAACTAAGAGAAAATGTAACATCCCCAAACGGTACTACGGCTGCAGGACTTGATGCATTAGCTCAGTTCGGTGGAGGTAAAGCCATCTCAGAAGCTGTAAAGGGAGCAGAAAAGCGTTCGAAAGAAATCAGCTCATCCTTACAGTCCAAAGAATTAGTCACAAGCTAATAGCCCAACTCATATAAAACACCTCATATATATACCAACCATACACGAAATACAGGTCTTTCCCAGCATATAAAATGAGGGGCAAGGGACGGACCTTGTAACTAGGAGTGATTGAATGTCCCAAGAAAACAAACGTATCGTCATTAAGATTGGAAGTAGTTCATTGACAAGCTTACATGGAGAAATGAGCCGCAGAAAGCTTGAGCGCCTTGTTGATGAAGTTGTCCGCTTAAAGGACGACGGTCATGAAGTATTGTTAGTATCATCTGGAGCCGTCGCTGCGGGGTACCGTAAATTGGGTTGCTTGACTCGCCCAAGCTCGTTACCAGAGAAACAGGCTGCAGCAGCAATCGGTCAAGGACTATTAATAGAAGCGTATTCCGATCTGTTAATTTCAAACGGATACGTAGCTTCTCAAATTCTGATCACTCGTAGTGACTTCTCAGATGAAGATCGATATAACAATGCCAGAAACACGATCAATGTTCTACTTGAAAGAGGGATCATTCCCATCGTGAATGAAAATGATACCGTAACGATCGATCGTTTAAAGTTTGGAGATAATGATACATTATCTGCGAAAGTCGCAGCGCTTGTTGATGCTGATCAACTGATCATTCTATCGGATATTGATGGATTATATGATTCAGATCCACGCAAAAATCCAGATGCTGAACTACTCGAAAGTGTGACTGAAATTACAGAAGATATTGAAGAGATGGCCGGTGAACCAGGAAGTTCGGTCGGTACCGGTGGCATGAGATCCAAGATTGATGCCTTTAAGATAACAATGGCATCCGGTATCCCTGCATTCCTCGGTAAATCAGGTAACTCAAATGTCATCTATGATGCTGTTCAGCATACAGCTAAAGGAACCTATTTCGAATCGACGGAAGATTCCGTCAATCTTGACTCTAAAAAGCAGTGGATTGCGTTCAATTCTGGACCAGAAGGTGAAATCACCATTGATGCAGGGGCAAAAGAACGTATCTTAAAGCAAAAAGAGAGTCTGACCATCGATGACATATATACGGTAAAAGGCCGCTTTGATAAAGGTGCAGTCGTTCGGATTCTGGATAATCGCAATGAAGAGATTGGACTTGGAATGGTTAATTATCGATCAGGTCAGTTGAAAAACCCGGCAGAAATCAAAGCAGATGAAATTGTAGTGGAAATTGATCACCTTGTATGTCATGTTGAAGTACCTATTCCGGTGGGTGTGTAAGACAAGGATTTCCTAATGGGAAATTAGTGGACATTTCATCATAAATCAGTAACTAAGATAGCTTTCAAAAAAATCAGGAGGTATTTGATGACTTTAACTGTAGAAAAAACCGATGTAAAAAAACAAGCGATACTGGCTAAAAAAGCTTCCAAAACACTTAGCATGCTAACAACTGAGCAAAAAAATAACGCCTTGCATACCTTGGCCGATCATTTAGAGGCGAACTATGAATCGATCCTAAAGCAAAACGAAATGGACCTTGATAGAGGAAGAGAAAAAGGATTTGAAGCAGCCTTTATGGATCGGTTATCCCTTTCAAAGGAGCGGATCGAAGACTTTGCGAACGGTCTTCGCCAAGTAGCTGATCTTGATGATCCAACCGGAAGAGTGGTTTCAGACTGGACGCTCGAAAACCAGCTGCAAGTGCAAAAAGTGACAGTACCGCTTGGTGTCATTGGAATGATCTATGAAGCTCGCCCTAATGTAACGGTTGATGCTACTGGACTTGCTTTAAAATCCGGTAATGCCATCGTTTTGAAGGGTGGTTCAAATGCCATCACGTCGAATAAAGCGATTGTGGACGTCATGCATAAAGCATTGGAACAAACAGATATCCCGAGTGATGCCGTTCAATTCATCAACACAACAGATCGTGAGGCAACAAGTGAATTATTCACAATGAAAGAACATATAGATGTGTTAATTCCACGTGGTGGTGGTGCTTTGATTAATGCCGTTGTCAATAATGCTACCGTTCCTGTTCTTGAAACAGGCGTGGGGAATTGTCATATTTACATCGATAGTGAAGCAAACCCGGAAAAGGCACTCAACATCATCATAAATGCGAAAACCGATCGTCCAGCGGTTTGTAACGCTGCTGAAACCGTCATTTTACACGAAGAATGGTTTAATGAGAATAAAGATGCTTTCGTCAAAAAGCTTAAAGAACACAATGTAGCCATCCACGGAGATGAAAAAGTGGTTGAAGCAATCTCAGATGCAAAGCTTGCAGGAGAAGAGGACTGGGCGAACGAATATTTAAGTCTCGATATTGCCGTTAAAGTTGTGTCTGCAATGGATGAAGCGGTTGACCATATTGAACAATATGGAACCAAGCATTCAGAAGCCATCGTGACAGAAAATAATGATACAGCGAAAAAGTTCATGATGCTCGTTGATGCTGCCGCACTTTATCATAATGCTTCTACGCGTTTCACAGATGGAGGGGCATTAGGGTTCGGAGCTGAAATTGGTATTTCCACTCAGAAACTGCACGCGAGAGGACCAATGGGGCTTCCGGCATTGACAACAGTAAAGTATATGATGCATGGAACAGGACAAATTCGATAAAATGTATGACAAAAGCGCATGAGTTTCTTCATGCGCTTTTTTGCGTTCTAGAGGGAATTTAACCCGATTCCCGCAGGAAATCATGTAAGCCCCTAATGGTGTGAACTTCCTTTTGATAACATATTCTCAAAAGGATCTCGAAGATTTCAGCCGTCATGATGGCATCATTCAAAGCATGATGCCGAGCTCGATCCTGAATATTGAAATGCTCTACAAGCATATCCAAATAGCAGTCTTCTCTGCCCAGTAATCCATTAGCAAGGGCAAAAGAATCGACAAACTCCGGGTCGAATGAAGGAAGCTCCCACTTATTTATCCTTTTTTGAAGAAAATTAATATCAAAGCTTGCAGGGTGAGCAACTAGAATCGTTCCTTTGCTGTATTCTATAAAACGCTCCAGACCTATTGGCAGTGTAACCCCATTTAAAAAGTCTTTGCGCCTGAGGCCCGTAAAACGTTTGGTTTTCCTGGAGACCGTTTGAAGCGGATCGATTACCTGATAGAAAGTATCGTCTCTTTGAACTTCTCCCTCCTTGACCTTCACTGCGCCTATGGAAATGATTTCATCACCAACCTCCGGAAAAAATCCGGTCGTTTCAAGGTCGAAGATGGTAAAGCTACAATGGAATAAGTGCTTCTTTTGAAGAGTTGGTTTTTCTTCTTCAAATTGTTTAAGGGCGCGAGAAAGCTTATGGTAGGATAGCTTTTCTTTCTCGCGCTTTACTTGATAACGAAAGAAAAATTGCTGCCATAAATAATACTTAATTATCCGATAGCCTACATTTATGCCTATATCATCCATCAAACCACCCGATTCCTGTTAAAACTGATTTCCATTACCTGCTGGAGTCGATTGGCGATCTGGATGGATTCCTTTAACTTTTGACGGTCTTCTTTCGAAAGGGTACGGACATCTATATCATTACTCAATGGTTTTCCTTCACTAAGTTCCAAAAGGTTCTGTTTTGTCCTTAATGATAGGAGGATGTGCATGGCTGTTTTCACATTTTCTGCATCTCTGGGGTGAAAGGCCTGTAATTTTTTTAATGCCTGTACCCTTTTAATCGTATTCACTTCTTTGATCCCGTATTTGACAGAGTGAATTCGAATCATGTTGACGATTTGTAAAAGGCCTGACTTCTTAATATTGAATAAATGATTTTTGGGCTTAAGGTTGACACGCCCCAACGGACCGACGGGGAGCTTGAACCTAAGGGCGTCTTTTCGTAATAGTTGTTGCATATTAAGAGATCGTTTTGACTTTTCTGTCAGGTAATTTCGTATCTCCTCAGCAATGGAGTAGTCGCCATAGATCGGTCGGAAGTCATAAAACATGGTGATATTCTGTATTTCCTGTGCGTCCATTTCGTGAAGCCACTCATCAATCGCCTTCTTCCAATCCGTATAAGATCTTTTCCACTTTTGCTCCTTCGCCATGATTCCACCTGTACACTCCGTAAATCCGCAGGCAGCAAGTTTTTGGTTTAGTTTTTCAGTGAAAGCTTGAAAATAGTGATCGACTTTCTTCAGGTCGGATAAATGATTATAATCATCAAGAATAATTCCATTATCCTGATCTGTGTGGAATCCCTGCTCACTCCGTCCCTGACTCCCCATCACGATGAAGCAATAATTGATTGGAGCGGACCCAAACCCTTCCTGCCTCATTTCTCTTTCACTTAATTGAATGATTTTCCGGTGAAGACGATCATTATAGTTTGAAATGACTTCACATATATCAAATCCAAAACTGTCTTGTGTCAATAGGTCTTGGATGAATTGTTGAAAAGTTTCACTCTTTACTGTAGCAAGTTCAACCAATTCATCATTTGTTACAGCCTTTTGAATCTTATAGGAAAGATCCAGATAATTTGAATCTTGTATATTGAGGAAAGACGTACTGGTAAGAACCCCAACGACGACATCATTGCGAATGATGGGGACGAAATCCACTTCCTCATGCTTGAAGAAGGAAAGGGCTTCATAAGCAAAGGATTCATCCCTGATCCAGAATGGTTTTTCCTTCATCCAGTCCTTTACTTTATCAGAGACACCCGGATTGGTAATATATGAAAGAATTTCCCGCTGGGTAAGGATACCTTGCATTTTTCTATCCTGATTCACCACGACCAAACCGTAAGTATCATGTTCTTTCATCTTTTCAGCAGCTTCAATAACGGTGGCATCACCATCCATGAAAGTAGGGCTGTCCATCAGAGTATGTACCTTGGTTCTGAATAGGTTGATGTTTTCATCGTCGGTTTCTGTGGCAGATTTAACTTTAATTTCATCGTAAAGAGTCTTCATTCGATTGCCGATGCTTTCAAAGATGATTTTCGAAAAATCGTTGTTTTTAGTCATAATGTCTAAAATCCGGTCTTTTTGAATACGGAAAACCGTGCAGTCTTCAATGGCCTGTACCGAAAAAGTCATCTGTCCACTCGTGAGCATGATCATGATTCCGATTAGGTCACCCGGGTAATAAAATCGTAATGAGTATTGTTTTCCACTGGACCTATGAAGAACATTCTTTGCAAGGCCAGAGACGAGAAAGTAAATATCAAGCTCTTCAACCGTTTCATCTTCATGAAATAGAAATTCACCTTTTTTGAAGGTCGTGTATCTGGAGCCGGAAATAATATAATTTAACTGTTCTGCAGAGAGAACATCAAAGGGATAATGATCCCGTATAATGTGTAGTAATTCCTGCTGATTCACCCGAAAACCTCCCGTTCATTCTGATTCCATAGTACTTTACCATAGAATCCCCTAATTTGAAACGATAAAACGAGCTCTATTCAAATAAGAAATCTTAAAATGTCCAGAATGTCTGATTAAGGTGAAGTGTGTGACGGATGGGGGACAAAACATTTAATTATCTCTTGACGACGAATTCAGAAGCTCTTAATAAATCAGGAAATATATAATCAGCATCTGTTACAGTAGGGAACTTGTTAAGTAAGATGGTCGTACATCCCGCTTTCTTGCCGGCCTGAATGTCTACTTCACGATCACCCACCATATAGGATTTCTTAAGATCGAGGTCATATTTTTCAGCCAGTTTAAACATCATCCCAGGTTCAGGATTTCGGCATTTACACCCCTCATTGGGTTTATGCGTACAGCAGGAGACTTCCTGAATAAAGCCATCCGCTTTCTTCAATTCATTTAACATATAAGCATGAATCAAATGAAGATCTTCATGGGAAAGAAAACCAAGACCAACGCCACCTTGATTAGTCACGACAAAAAGAAGGAAGCCTGAATCTGATAATAATTTCACTGCTTCCTGAACTCCTGCAAGGAAATAAAATTGCTCTGGTCGATTGACGAACTTCACTCTATCGGTTTTTACCTCATTGATTACACCATCACGGTCAAGAAATATCGCTTTCTTCATCATTAATCCCCCTAGTTCGATAAAATTCATCAGGAAGTTTCAGTGCTTTGTCGGTTCTTGCGGTTTCCGAGGAAATAATAACAGAGTATTCTGTCATCTATTTGTGTAAACATTACTTCATTATAAAATCATAAAGAGATCCGGTGCTGACTCCGGATCCCATCCTTTATAATTTGCGGATAAAAGCGACCTTTAGATAGTCGCTCTGCTTATATTGCCTCAGTGTTTTAAAATCCTCCGGAAGCGTAAATTCTTCTAGGATTTGATATTTCCCATTTGTTTCTTTAAATGCCGTCTCGACAAAGCCCTTGAACTTCTTCATATTGAAGGTACTGCAGTTTGTGGAGGCCACGATGGTCCCGCCCTTTTCAGTGATGGCAATCGCTTCCTTCAATAAATCTTTATAATCCTTTGCAGCACTGAATGTATGTTTCTTTGAACGTGCGAAGCTTGGTGGATCTAATATGACCAAATCGAAAGAGAGTTCTTTTTTTACAGCATATTTGAAGTATTTAAAGACATCTTCAACGATGATATTCTGAGCTTCATAATCGATATCATTTATGCTGAACTGTTCGATTGTTTTACTTAAGCTGCGATTTGCCAGGTCAACGCTGGTTGTTTCAGTGGCGCCCCCGAGAGCAGCGAAAACAGAAAAGGCACCTGTATAGGAGAATGTATTTAAAACCCTCTTACCTTCAGAATATCCGTCACGTATTCTCTTTCGAACTTCCCGTTGATCAAGGAATACCCCAACCATTGCTCCATCATTTAAATAGATGGCAAATTTAACACCATTTTCTTTAACAAGGAGGGGGAAAGAAGGGCGCGTTCCTTCGACGAAATCATCCGCCTCTAAGTATTTCCCTTCTTGCGCGAACCTTTTTTTTTGGTAAATACCTTTAAAATCGGTCAATTTCCTTAATGCTTCCATTACATCTTCGTGAAAAGAATAGGCGCCTTCCGAGTACCATTGAATGAGATAAAATCCGGCAAAGTAATCTATAGTCAAGCCTCCGAAACCATCGCCTTCTCCGTTGAATACTCTGAATGCAGTTGTATCCTCACTATAGTAGAAGTGAAGACGCTGATTGATGGCAGCTTGAAGCTTCTTATATATGAAGCCCTTATCGATATTTTCATGTTCTTTCCAGGTTAAAAGCCAGCCGATTCCTTTATTTTGGAGTCCGAAATAACCTTTTGCAATGAAATGATTGTTGTTGTCGACAAGTCTGAAGATATCACCATCTTGTAAATTCTGAATCGACGTTGTCACATGATCTTTATTTAATAGGGGAAACCCTTTTTGGAATTGTGATATGTATTTTGGGTGTGCTTTCACTACTATTTCTTTTGTCATTCAACTCATCCTAACCTATTGGTTTAGTCTTGTGTAGTATAGAACGTATAGGTGAATTTCGCAACTTCAATAAAAAAATTCCCTCTGAAAAATGGATCCATTCTTCAGAGGGAAGCAGTGCTATTTTTAATTACTCCATAAGTAATCTCCTACAAGCCGGTCTACTTTGACGGTCTCATGTAAGCCACTGTGGGAAATAGAAGGGTCATAAACAATTTGAGACTGGAATGAATTGTTTTGGAAAATAAGTTCACCGCCTAGTGCACTTTGTACATTTACTACGTCATCTCCAGACCCTGCGATGGAGAATACCTCAATATCTGCAGGGATCATATGGCGATTGATCGACATTTCTTTTAATGCACGTGATTCAGGCTTTAAATCAATAACGGCTGCACCGGTATTGATTTGATTATATGATTCCTTTGTAACACCGTAGAAAGGGGTTGCGATTGTAATGAATTTATGGGTTTTTGGAACAAACGAGCTATCGTTTGTATCTTCGAGATATTTCGTTGAAGCAAGTCCACCCATTGAATGTGCAACAATATTGACGTTAGACACATTAAATTGATGATGCAGAAGCTTCAAGGCATTCTCGAGCCAAATACTTTGTTTATCAAGTGAAGCCCGATTATTTTCGAAAATGACTTGAACAAGGGGAGGGCTAGTGGGATTGTCAGGTATAGAACCTTTGTATCTGACGCTCCCGGAATCGGACACTGTGATTTCCATCGTTTTTTGTCCCCATCCGTGCTGGTTCTCAAAACGGTCCAGCATGGTTCTGAAAGAATTATATGTACCTTTGTACCCGTGCACAAAAACTGTAGGGTATTTTTCTTCTGCGGTTAACGGTTTTTCACGGGATTGCACATTCGTAGTGCGAAACATTGTATATAAAATGAGGAAGGCGATGATGAATAGCCCGCTCCAAAGAAAGGATCGTTTATAGTTTACTGACAAGAAAATCGCTCCTTTAAAAGTTATACTTCTATTGTAATGTATACGTGAAGTATTGAATATGTTAAAAAAGAAATTTGTTTGTCATATTCTATGTAACTTTTTCCAATGTTGGTACTTTGTTTCTTTTATATAGGAAATGTGTAGAATAAAGAAGATTTCATAAGAAAAAGGCTTAAATGTGAAACATTTAAGCCTTTAACATTAGTCTGCCAAAAACCTTTCATTTTAAACCCAATCACCATCTTTAAAAACCGGTTCCACTGTACCGTCTTCTTTCTCACCATCAATATTCAATTCAGGGGATCCGATCATAAAATCAACATGAATCATACTTTCATTGTAGCCAATTTCCTTTAGTTGTTCAGCTGTCTTGGATTTACCGTCTTCGATGCAGACGGGAAGGGCTCTGCCCAGGGCTAAATGACAGGAGGCATTTTCATCAAAAAGCGTATTATTAAAAATAATGTTGGTATTTGAAATAGGTGAGTCATGAGGAACTAGTGCGACTTCTCCTAAGTAAGACGCGCCTTCATCTGTTTCAAGAAGGTTTTTTAAAGTTTCGTAACCTTCTTCAGCTGAGAATTCAACTACTTTTCCTTCCTTGAAGGTTAATGAAAAGTTCTTGATAAGCGTACCGCTGTAATTAAGCGGCTTAGTGCTTGAAACTACACCGTTGACTCCATATTTGACTGGAATTGAAAACACTTCTTCCGTTGGGAGATTCGGCACAAACGGGATGCCTTTATCATTGGTGAATTGAGCACTGATCCATTTGGTTTGTGGGTGGAATTCGATGGTCAGGTCTGTCCCCGGACCTTTGTAATGAAGCTTTTTGTATTTACCTTCATTTAGTTTGTCTGCTTTTTTATTCAGGTGACGGATATGTGCTTCCCAGAGGTCCACGGCGTTTTCTTGATCGGTTCTGGTTGTATAGAAGATATTTTCCCATAATTTGGTGAAAGCCTCTTCTTGAGGAAGCTCAGGGAAAACAGTCTGAGCCCATTCAGTTGTTGGGATTGCTGCGATTAACCAGCTTATTTTACCCCCGCCGATATAAGCTGAAAAGTCTTTCATAGCCTCCGCTGAAGTCCTGTTCAACAATGCAACCCGTGCCGGATCTGTATCTCTTAGGAGAGACGGGTTCGGGGCTGCTAAGTTTAGTAAGGCGACATTGTTTTCCGCCATTTCGATATATCCTTTTGCTTTCCAGCGAGGGAACGCTTTCAACCCCTTTTCAGAGGACTTCTCCAAGCGGATTTTTTTCAGCTCTTCATCATAGAAGTCGGTTAATACGTTCACGGCACCGGCTTCATATGCTTTCTCGGTAACCAGTCGAACAAACTCGTATGAGGTGATGGGTGCAGAGATCAGAAGTTCCTGGTCCTTTTGCAGGTTCAATCCCACCTGAACGATTAAATCTGCATATCTTTCTAAGTTTTTCTCAAATGATAATTTCATTTGGTAATCCCCCTTATTTATGTATTCATCATTAACTATATCTCTTTTGTCAGAAAATTTCATTGAATAATATAGATTTTTAATCAAAAGCTAAAGCTAGCATTATAAAGGATGTGAAGGAATGGATGTCAATCTTTTATGGCAGGCGGTCATACTTGTTGTGGGAGGGACACTCTTATTAAGAATAGCAGGCAGGAAATCGATTTCACAAATGAGTCTGGCTCAAGTAGTCATCATGATCGGAATCGGGTCCTTGCTCGTCCAGCCGATCGCAGGCGAAGGAGTCTGGTCTACATTAGTGGTGGGGTTGGTTCTGGTTCTGTCTCTCGTTGTAATGGAATATGCACAAATCAAAATCGATGGATTGGAAACACTGATCACAGGAAGATCTAAAGTGGTGATTAAGAATGGTGAACTGCAAAAGGATACACTAAAAAAGCTCAGATTATCCGTGGATCAGCTGGAAATGAAATTGCGACAAAATCAGATTCGTTCCATTTCAGACGTAGAAGAAGCCACTCTCGAACCCAGTGGACAATTGGGGTTTATCCTTAATCAGAATAAACAACCTGCAACGAAAGAAGAGATAAATGTATTGAAACAGGAAATTCAGTCACTTAGCCTATTATTGAGATCTGCTCAAAGAGTCTACCAAGGAACTCATAAGGAGTCCCAACCTCTAGAAACAGAAAACGATTTGTTTGCCGAAGTGAGTACAGGTTACCATTCCAAAGAACCACCTGATGAATTGATGTAGACTCCTAGAAGGTTTTTTAGGATTCGTTACCAAATATATCGGGTAGAAGAAGGACTGACCCAGACAGCGACCAGCCCTTTAAAGCTTATAATTTACTTGAAAATGGTGGGAATTCTTCTTCGTTGACCTTGACAATGACCACCCCTGCAAGGGTCATGGCCGCAAGACTTGAGATGATCAATAATTTTCTCAAAGCTTTCAATTCTCTTCACCTCCTACAAAGTCAACATTTCTTCATAAATGATATTGGCTTCATTTAGATGAAATGCAGCAAGCTTATATCTTCTGACTCTCTGGTAATACTGACCTAAAAATTTGGAATATTCAGCGTATAATAAATGTGAACCGTTCTTCTTGAAGTAGGGAAGAGCATATTCTTTCATGAACATCTCGAATCCTGGAGGGAAATCATTTAATGCAAATTGATAATAAGAAAGCTGATAGTATTTTTCAGGGTATTTATCTTTGGAGCAAAGCTCCAAACCTTTAGGCAACCAGAAATGAACATTGGAAAATTGGTTGATCTTATAATACTCTTTGACAAGTGATAGAATAGAGTAGAGTTTCCCTTCTTCGTCGGTTTCTTTTAATTCAATGCTTTTCAAGTAATGCTGGATTGCTTCATCACTTTTTCTCATAAAGGATTTTAGGTACCCAAGGTTCTGTTCAATCTTTGAAAGTAAGGATGTGTAATGAATGGAGCGTGAAATGAAATTCGCCCATTCATAATGTTTCAAAGCTTCCTCACTGTAGCGAATTCTCCGATAGCAGATCCCCAATAGGAGATGCACCTCGGCGCATCTTTTCTGGTAATACACTCCCTGAAAAATGGAAAGAGATTTTTCCCCATAATAAATGGATAAACGGTACATATTCAAACGTGTCAGAACCAGACTGTATAAATAATATAAATCTGCTCGTTCTTCTTCATTAACGACATTACCAAGCACATAAAAAGTTTCCGCCTCTTTTAATTCTCCTTGGGCTTTTTGGTACTCTTCCATAAGATAATAATAATTCCCTTTGTACTTGTGGTAATAAAATCTCAATGTATCCGTAAGTTCTTTATAATTAGATTGAACATGGATCAAGTGCTTCAGAGCTTCTTCAAGATTTCCTTTCATTAGTTGTAGGCGGAAGCATAGAATTCTATAAAATAAATCAGTCGTCAGATCATCGGTCTCATCAAAATCTTTCAAGATAAGTTCGTGAGTGGAAACGGCTTGGACGGTATTGTTCCATAGTAATTCATGGTTCCATTTTTCGAGAAGATTGTTCAATTGATTCGGACGATCCAGCAGATTATTTACGCCTAAACGCTCACAAAGCAAGTTGATGATGTCGCTTGAAGGTGTCACTTGATTATTTTCGAGCTTGGAAAGATAGGATATGGAAATGATTCCTTTTGCTAAGTCTTCCTGGGTTAACTTCCTTTTTTGTCTGTGAAAACGGATTTTTGAACCGATCGTCATGTGAGTCTTCTCCTCTAACAAGACATTTGACACTGTCCTTTGGAACTGATTAATAAAATAGTAACATAATTTAAGGAGGAGGGTTTTGAATATTCCTATAATTATAATTTTTTGTGGGTATTTGGTATGGGGTGTTGTATTCATCTTCATGGTGATATCGATTCCATCCCGAATCCATTCCCTTTGGTATAATGAATGTAACAAACGTATTAGAGGAGGAGTCTCGCGATGATTGATTTACGAAGTGATACAGTAACAAAGCCAACGGAAGAAATGAGAAGGGCAGCATACGGGGCTGAAGTCGGGGACGACGTGTATGGTGAGGATCCCACCGTCTTAAAGCTGGAAAAGGAAGCGGCCAGGATACTCGGTAAGGAAGAAGCCTTATTCGTCACAAGTGGTACACAAGGAAACCAAATTGCCGTACTTACCCATACACGGCCTGGAAATGAAATTCTATTAGAAACGAATTCACATATTTTTTATTATGAATCTGGGGCCGTTGCTGCTTTAGCAGGCGTTCAAACCAGGACTATCACAGGAAAAAATGGAGAGATGGAGCCTGAAGAAATAGAAGCAGCTATCCGTACGGAAGATCAACATTTTCCAGAAACCGGTTTAATATGCCTCGAGAACTCACATAATCGTGCAGGCGGGGCCGTTGTCTCTCCTGAAAATATGAAAGCCATTCATGCCATTGCGCGAAAATACTCCATTCCAGTACATGTTGATGGTGCACGTCTCTTTAATGCAGTGGCTTCAAGTGGTAGAGAGGTCAGGGAATTCACGGATCATTGTGATACCGTTCAAATTTGCTTATCTAAAGGACTGGGCGCTCCGATTGGTTCAATCATTGCAGGTGAACATGACTTTATTAAACATGCTCGAAAGTGGAGGAAACGACTGGGCGGTGGATTAAGACAAACAGGAATAATTGCTGCTCCAGGATTGATTGCACTGACCAAAATGAGAGAACGATTAGGGGAAGACCATGATAAGGCGAGGATCCTGAAGGAAACCCTTCAATCATGTAAGGGAATCCAAGTCATCAATGAAGTTGATACAAATATCATAGTGGTGGATGTATCCGGAACAGGGATGACATCAGAGCAATATGTGGAGGAGTTAAAGAGGAAAGGAGTATTGGCTGTTACCTTTGGACCGACACTTGTCCGATTCACGACTCATTTTGATGTATCAATGGACGAGATAGAGGCAGTTTCTCTTATACTAAAAAAAGTGGTTTAATGCGGATTAGGTGAGACACACTTGATTAATGGGGGAAAGGGCTTGAAAAACCCTTCCACCACTATTATTCTTTATGATCCAGTTGTTTCCCATGATGCGGATGTGGATGCCATCTCATCATGTAGCCATTTTCTTTCAGCTTTTGATGTTTGATTTCCATCATCTTACGTACTTTGTCCCCCTGTTCTTTGGAGAAGACGCCATACTCAACATATTTATTCACGAGTTTTTTCTTTGTTGAGTACATCTGTTCATATAGATTACCAAGCTCAGCTTTTTGTTCTTCCGTCAGAGTTACCTTTTCGTCTGTTGTTTGTCCCTCATCTTCTGCAGAAACAAAAGATCCGAAACTAAGGCTGAGTATGAAGACGGCTAAGATGGATACAACCAATTTTTTCATTTATATCCCCTCCTTCCTAAAGATTCACTCATATTCTTTGCGAAATATTAGAAGAATATGTAAGGGTGGACGATTCAGAAAAAGAATTGGTAGTATAGGTAGTAATAAAAGTAAAATGAGGGGGTTGAATGATGTTAAACAAATTTTTATCCAGTATCGGTATCGGACATGTGAAAGTAGATACAATCGTGCATACCACTGAGATCTCCCCGGGTGATTATATTAAGGGGGATATTGTCCTCAAGGGGGGAATGGCCGACCAGCCGATAAATAAAGTTCAATTATTATTGCTGTATAAATATGAAGAAGACAAAAAGGATAGTGATTTTTGCTATCATGAAAAAGACTTAAAGACCATTTCTTTAGACAATATCGGGACAATCAGAGCCGGGGAGGAAAAGACGATCCCATTTGAGTTTCCTACACAATCCAATCATCCTAAAACCACTGAGACAGACCAAACGATATTGAGGACAACGGTAGATATCCCTCAAGCAGTAGATCCAACAGATGAAGACAGTATTTTTGTCCGTTGAATATAAAGAAGGACGGGTTCATTGAATGAATCGGTCCTTCTTTATATTATTGCCAATGTAAGAAAAGTACTAAGTTCTCATTGAAATCCATAAATACCCAATGTAAAATGTAGTAAGCGTATACATTCTAAAAATTCAGATATTTAAGTGTATACTACTATGAGATAGAGGAGGAATATGATGGGTGGAATATGGTTAGCGGTCATTGGGGGTATTGTATTTTTAGTAGGGTATAAATATTATTCTACACTTATTGCGGAAAGAGTGTACAGGCTTGATCCGAATTATGTAACACCCGCTCACCAGTATAAAGACGGTGTGGACTTTGTTCCAACGAATAAATTTGTCCTTTGGGGTCACCATTTTACTTCAGTTGCCGGTGCTGCCCCAATCGTTGGGCCGGCGATTGCCGTGTATTGGGGATGGCTTCCCGCTTTTCTTTGGGTGATTTTCGGGACCGTGTTCGCTGCGGGTGTCCATGATTTTGGAACTTTGGTACTTTCAGTGCGAAATAAGGGACAATCAGTAGGTTCTTTAGCGAATAAGCTGATAGGTAAGCGGGCAAAAGTACTTTTTCTATTTATCATTTTAATTCTTGTATTAATGGTCAATGCAGTGTTTGCATGGGTCATAGCAAATTTATTCATTACGTTCCCAGCGAGCGTCCTATCTGTCTTTATCCAGATTCCGCTTGCTGTATGGATTGGATATTCTGTCTATAAGCGGAATGGAAGCATGCTACTGCCTTCAATAGTAGCGCTTGGTGTCATGTATGCTTCAGCTGTCATTGCAAGTAGGGTGAACTTTTTACAAATTGATTTGGTCCGTTTTTTCGGTGGACAGGACTCTACTTCATTGTTTGGTTTAAGTTCAACAAGTATGGCATTCTTTGTGTGGATTGTTATTTTAATGATTTATGTTTACATAGCCTCCATTCTTCCTGTATGGAAACTGTTACAGCCACGGGATTATATCAATTCACATCAGCTGATAGTAGGTCTGGGATTGCTTTACCTCGGGCTATTGTTCACAAATCCTGAAATTACGGCTCCAATGACAAACGGATCTGCGGATGTATCCTGGTTCCCATTATTATTCATTACGATTGCATGTGGCGCCATTTCAGGTTTTCACGGGCTGGTTTCTTCGGGTACATCTTCAAAGCAATTGAATAAGGAAACAGATGCACGTTTTGTTGGTTATCTGGGTGCAGTCGGAGAAGGGGCGCTTGCGTTGATTGCCATCATCGCTTGTATCACCTTTTTCCCCAATGTTGAAGAATTCAAAGCGACATACAGTGGATTTGCCGCAGCAAGTGGTGCAGGGTTAGGAGTATTCATTAAAGGGGCAGGACAGCTTGCAACAGGAGTAGGCATCCCGGCTGATATTGCTGCAACGATTGTTTCTGTCATCATCGTAAGTTTCGCTGCCACAACACTCGATTCATCTGTTCGCCTCATGAGGTATATCATTGCGGAATTGGGAGAGGAATACAAGGTAAATCCTTTGACCAATGCCCATGTTGCCACAACCATTGCAGTTGTATCAAGTGCTGCATTGACGTTATTGCCCCAGGGGCCTAAAGGTTTTGGCTCAGGTGGATACCTTCTTTGGCCGTTATTCGGTACATCGAACCAGCTGCTCGCTGGAATCAGTTTATTACTGATTACCATATGGCTGAAACGCCAGGGCAGAAATTACTTAGCTACATTAATTCCAATGCTGTTCCTCATGTTTATGACACTTTGGGCGATGATTCATCAAGTAGTGTTTGAATGGTCGGGAGCCGGTGAGTCAGAGGGGAATATGCTCCTATTCATCTTTGGAAGCATTATCCTGATTTTCACTCTGTGGATACTCATCACCGCGGCATCTTCCCTTTCTAAAAAGGGAGATGGCCCTTCACAGTTCTCAGCATAAACATTAGTAAGGGGGATTCTATTTGAATCCCCCTGTTCAATACATATAATGTAAGGAGGAATAGGAATGGTAGAAGTCATGATGATTCGTTCAGAACTCGAAGTGGGTATGGGTTGATGTGGTGGGGTTAGTGGTGACGGGTTCATCACAATGAAACATGATTTTTCTCATCATGATCACGAAAGAAGACTCCTTGGAAGACTATATTGTGAAACAGCTGAAAAATATGGAGAAGCTGTATCGATCATATACTGTGATCCGAGGAATATGTTAACCATCGTCTACTATATGGGAAGACAGGTAAGGAGAAAAGGGATTCCCTTTTTTACAGCATGTTATTCTGTGCTATTCCACATCAAAAGAGAAGCCATTTTCATTAACGGGCATTATCTGCGAGACAAACAAAGCTATCATGCAACCATCCTAGGCTTTTTATAAGGAGGGAACACAGTTGGATTTAACGTTAAAGGCAAAGTTCAAAAGAGTAATAGAGCTTTATGATGACATGATACGCCTCCCCCACAAAACAGAAATTGCCAGGGAATTGAGGGACGAGGATGATTTATTCTTTCTGCTACTTTATTCAGATATGCTTGGAATACCCAATCCTGTATTTTATTACACGCTGGAACTTTATCCATATATGATAGAAAAGTTTCATGATTGGCACTTAAGAATGGGGATGGAACACTCTCCTCTCGACGGTATCAGATGTTGTTAATAGCAAGTGAAGGAGAGAGATTGGTATGAAGAATGATCTATTACAGCAGTCCATTTTATTTGTAGGAGGGAAAGGGGGTGTAGGGAAATCAACGACTGCATCTGCTTTAGCTGTCATGTTTGCGAATATGGGAAAGAAGACGTTAATTATTTCAACAGACCCGGCGCATAATCTGGGGGACATTTTCCATCAGGAAATCAGGGGACATAAGACTCCGTTACTGAAAAATTTATGGGGAATTGAGATTCATCCTGGCAGTGAAACACGTCAATACATTAACGGAGTAAAGGAGAATTTAAAAGGGATGGTCAAGGCCAATATGGTAAATGAAGTGCACCGGCAAATCGACATGGCCGCTTCAGCACCAGGGGCAGAAGAAGCTGCTTTATTTGACCGTATTGTTTCCATCATCTTGGAAGAAGGAAATGATTTTGATAAAATCATATTTGACACTGCACCCACCGGCCATACCATTCGACTGTTATCACTTCCGGAACTTATGGGGGTATGGATGGATGGAATGCTCGAAAGAAGAAAGAAAACAAACAAGAATTACTCTCAGCTTTTGAATGATGGGGAGCCGGTCGATGATCCCATCTATGATGTCCTTCAAAAGCGACGGGAAAAGTTTTCAAGAGTAAGGAAGGCTTTGCTTGATCAGCAAAAGACAGGCTTTATTTTTGTACTGATCCCTGAAAGACTGCCGATTCTTGAAACTGAAAAAGCGGTTGAATTGATGTCAAAGCACTCTCTGAATATTGAAGGCCTCGTTATTAATAAGATTCTCCCCACTGGAGCAGATGGTGAGTTTTTGCGAAAAAGAAGAGATCAGGAAAAAGTTTACCTGCAACTCATGAAAGAAAAGTTTACAAAGCAATCACTCTATCAAATTCCTTTAATGGAAGAAGACATCTGCACCCTTCCTCTTCTGGAAAAATTCGCAGCCGCTCTTGAAAAATCAATCGTTAAAAGTGAAAAAGTTGTCAGCAATAGAGTAGTACATAGCATGAATGACCATTGAAGATTTTTTCAATGGTCATTTTTATTTATTGAAGGGGAAATGTGGTTTTTTGTCGAAAATGTAATGAAACAATAAAGTGAGGGAAGTGATTCTAATGAAGAGTGAGAAAAAGATAATACCGTGGGTTCTTCCTTTAAAGAAAAGGGAAGAAACCCAAAGTCGCTGGTTATTTCATCGCCTTAATACACTATTGCCTTCTTTACTGGAAAAACACGATATAAACATGTGGATTGTAGTAGGAAGGGAGTATAATGAAGATCCAGTCATGAAGAGCCTGTATCCAGCGTCTATAGACAGTTCCAGGAGATTGACAATCCTTGTATTCTATTTAGACAGTAGGAAGCATCTAAACAGATGGGCCCTGCACCCAAATCCTCATTTTGAACCATTTTATGAGCGGGTCTGGAATCCTGAAGAGTGCGATCAATGGGAATGTCTAAAACGCCTTGTGGATGAACATAACCCAGATAACATTGCATTGAATTATTCATCTACATTCGCTGTGGCAGATGGATTGAGCCACTCCCATTTTCAACATTTAAGCATGTTATTAGACGAGCATACACATTCATTCACATCTGCACAACATGTAGTGGTAGATTGGCTATCGATTAGGACCTCCAAGGAATTAGTGGCTTACCCGTCTATAGCAGAGCTTGGGAGGACCATTGCGGAAGAAGCATTATCAAGAGCGGTGATACATCCGGGAATCACGACTACGGAAGATGTGGTCGATTGGATACGCCAACGCGTGTTAGATGAAGGAATGGAAACATCTTTTTACCCTACGGTCGATTTGCAAAGAAAAGGATCGGATATGGATCGGCTAGAAGGTGAAATTATCCGATTTGGAGATATCGTTCACTTAGACTTTGGTATTCGTTACCTTGGTCTTACGACGGATACGCAGCAACTGGCATATGTCCTCTATCCAGGAGAGGAAAATGCTCCGGAAGGACTTCAATCCGCCTTCGAAACTGCCTTAAGGTTTGAAGACATCATAACGGAGGAAATGAAAATTGGAAGAACAGGAAATGAAGTGTTTTACAGGGCAATGAAAAAGGCAAGGGAAGAAGAAATTGAGGCAATGCTCTATTCTCACCCGTTAGGGAATCATTGTCATGAAGCGGGAGCATTGATAGGCTTATATGATCAACAGGGAGACATCCCCATCAGGGGTGACCTCCCTTTAACAGCCAATAGCTGCTATGCCATGGAATTCAATATTAAACAATACATTCCTGAATGGAATCAAATCATCCCTATCTATTTGGAGGAGCCAGTCGCCTTCATAGAGAATCGACTGGAGTATATGTCTAAAAGGCAGACCTCATTCTATTTAATTTAATTACACTTTTTTGTAACCACTCTAAAAGACTGATCAAAGAGATCATGTGATCAGTCTTTAATAGATTTAGATGCATATGAATAAAAATTAAAAATACCCCCTTGACTATATACCTAATAGGGTATATTATTGTAAATGTAGCAAGAACAACAAGCCAACAGGAGGTGTCTTGATGGAATACAATGCTCAAATTAAGAATCGAATCAAACGTGTTGAAGGGCAGCTCCGTGGAATTGTAAGAATGATGGAGCAGGGGGAAGATTGTAAAGACGTCATCACACAGCTTTCCGCAGCAAAAACCGCCCTTGACCGTTCCGTCGGCTTAATTGTCAGTATGAATCTTGTTGAGTGCGTCAAAGATTCCCATGAAACAGGCGAAAACACGGAAGAGCTAGTGAAAGAAGCAGTGAATTTATTAGTGAAGAGTCGATAAGAAAAAGAGTTGACAACTTTTTTTATATCATTTAATATACCCTTATAGGTATTTTAAGCAATTTTATCAGGAGGAATTCAAATGAACGCAGATAAAGTATTAGATGCAAAGGGACTTGCTTGTCCAATGCCGATCGTGAAAACCAGAAAGGCCATCAAGGAGATTGAATCCGGTCAGATTTTAGAGGTGCAAACAACAGATAAAGGTGCAAAGAGTGATTTGACTGCATGGGCAAAATCAACAGGACATGAATTAATGGATTCAAATGAAGAAAATGATGTTTTTACATTCTGGATTAAAAAAGGATAATTTTTTTTGAGGGGGGAAATACCCCCTATAGTAAAAAGGAGGAAATGCAATGTCAGAAACAAAATCAACCAATATTATACTCTTTAGTGGAGATTACGATAAAGCGATGGCAGCTTACATCATTGCCAATGGGGCAGCCGCGTATGATCATGAGGTGACCATTTTCCACACATTCTGGGGATTGAATGCTTTAAGAAAAGAAGAAATGGTTCCAATGAAAAAAGGGTTCATGGAAAAAATGTTTGGGCGAATGATGCCCCGCGGAGCAGATAAAATGGGATTATCCAACATGAACTTCATGGGAATGGGACCAAAAATGATCAAAGGCGTCATGAAGAAGCATAATGCAATGCCTCTACCCGATTTGATTGACATGGCAAGGGAACAAGACGTTAAACTCGTTGCTTGTACCATGACAATGGATCTACTGGGTTTACACAAAGACGAGTTACTGGAAGAAATCGAATATGCTGGAGTAGCTGCGTATTTAGCAGATGCCGAAGACGGAAACGTGAACTTATTCATCTAAATTTTTTTGCTCGTAAATATACCCTATGAGGTAATTGGAGGTAATCATATGAACAGTATTGAATCAAATTTCGTATTAGATGCAAAGGGACTTGCTTGCCCAATGCCGATAGTAAAAACCAAAAAAGCCATGAAAGACATGGAAGCAGGGCATGTAATTGAAATTCAGGCAACAGACAAGGGATCTAAAGCCGATCTTCAAGCTTGGGCAAAGAGTTCTGGACATGACTATTTAGGGACAATTGAAGATGGGGATGTTCTGAAGCATTTCGTCCGTAAATCAAGTGGTGAAGAGGCTGTTGAGCGTAAGCATGAAGCTGTCACCGATAACGAAACATTAGCAAGCAAACTAGGGGAGGATGTCATTGTTCTCGATGTCCGTGAAAAAGCAGAGTATGCATTCAAACATATTCCCGGTGCCATTTCAATGCCTTTAGGTGACCTTGAAAACCGTGTGGAAGAATTGAACAAAGATAAAGACATTTATGTGGTGTGCCGTACAGGAAACAGAAGTGACATGGCAGCCCAAATGCTTTTAGAAAAAGGCTTTGCAAATGTAATCAATGTGGTTCCAGGTATGAGCGAATGGACTGGAGACGTTGAATCCGATATAGAGTAATTCATATTTTAAGGGGGCTTATTAATAATGGCTGTTAAACCGATGAATTCTAAAGAAGTAGCACAAAAGGTAATGAACAAAGAAGAATTATTCATTTTGGATGTCCGTAATGTGGATGCCTTTGAAGATTGGAAAATTGAAGGTGAGAAATTTGACTATTTAAATATCCCTTATTTTGATCTTTTAGATGGTGTTGAAGAAATCATGAATCAACTCCCTGAAGATAAAGATATTCTTGTCGTCTGTGCAAAAGAAGGATCTTCCATTATGGTGGCCGATATGCTGTCTGAAGAAGGAAAGGATGTTTCTTACCTTGAAGGAGGTATGAAGGCATGGAGTGAGCATCTAGAGCCTGTTAAAGTGGGGGACTTGTCAAATGACGCTGAGCTATATCAATTCGTACGTTTAGGAAAAGGCTGTTTATCGTACATGGTTGTATCAGGTGGTGAAGCCGCTATCGTGGATGCCACTCGTATGGCCGATGTGTTCATAGATTTCGCTAAAGAAAAGAATGCAACGATTACGAATGTATTTGATACACATTTACATGCCGATCATATTTCCGGGGGACGTACCATTGCAGAAGCAACGGGTGCAGCTTACTGGTTACCTCCTAAAGATGCAGAAGAAGTGACGTTTGAGTTCGCTGCTCTGGAAGACGGAATTAAAATCGTGATAGGAAATACAACCATTGAGATTTCCGCCCTGTACTCACCGGGACATACGATCGGTTCTACATCCTTCGTCGTCGATAATAAATATTTACTATCAGGTGACATTTTATTTGTCGATAGCATCGGTCGTCCTGATCTTGCGGGCAGAGCAGAAGATTGGGTAGGTGACTTAAGAGAGAGTCTATACAAACGCTATAAAGATCTTTCAATGGAGCTTACCGTATTACCGGCTCACTTTATGAGGATTGATGAATTAAATGAAGACGGTTCAGTAGGCGAAAAGCTAGGAACACTATTTGCCAAGAATCATGGGTTAAATATTGAGAGTGAAGAAGAATTCAGAAAGCTTGTTTCTGAAAATCTGCCACCTCAGCCGAATGCGTATCAGGAAATACGTGAAACAAATATGGGAAAAGTCACTCCTGATGAAGAAAAGCAGCGTGAGATGGAAACCGGACCAAACCGTTGTGCTGTACGATAATAAAAAGCTGATTTATAAATAAATTCCCAATGGGAACCTGCGTCTGCCGGTTCCCATTTTACTAGGATAGGAGGGCTCACAATGGATTTGTCCTTTATTATTACAATCTTTTTAATCGGTTTTGTCGGTTCCTATATTTCAGGAATGGTGGGAATCGGCGGAAGTATCATTAAATATCCCATGCTCCTGTATATTCCCCCGTTACTCGGAGTAGCCACTTTTTCAGCTCATGAGGTATCGGGTATCAGTGCTGTACAAGTGTTCTTTGCAACACTTGGTGGGGTATGGGCTTATCGTAAAGGAGGCTATCTGAATAAAACACTTATTACCTATATGGGAGTAAGTATTCTGATCGGTAGCTTCGTTGGTGGATATGGCTCTAAATTCATAAGTGAAGCAGGGATTAACATCGTTTATGGAATTCTTGCCCTTATTGCAGCGATCATGATGTTCATTCCTAAAAAAGGCATAGATGATGTGAAATTGGAGGATGTTTCGTTTAATAAGTGGCTCGCTGCCAGTCTTGCCCTCGTCGTAGGAGTCGGTGCGGGTATTGTAGGAGCTGCAGGAGCATTCCTATTGGTACCTATCATGCTGGTCGTGCTGAAAATACCTACAAGAATGACGATTGCTTCCTCTCTTGCCATAACCTTGATCTCGTCCATCGGATCAACAGTAGGGAAGATCTCCACTGGTCAGGTTGATTACTTACCTGCGATGATCATGGTTGTAGCGAGTCTGATCGCCTCTCCACTCGGGGCCATGGGTGGTAAGAAAATGAACACCAAGATCCTACAAATGATTTTAGCCGTCTTAATCTTGGGGACTGCGATTAAAATCTGGGTTGATATATTATAAAGGGTTGCCTGGTTCTACTAATCAAGCATCTTTTCTGAAAAGAGAAGGGCATGATGAATGAGCCGGGCTTTTTTTTTTGCTTCCCTGTAACTTTCTTTGGTTCTCATTCGTCTATATAATTGAAAGAAATAAGACTCTAGATGGATGAATATATTGAATTGTACAAGTACAATGAATGCGTTCCATGATTTATCCATTATGAAAAAGGGAGAATGAAAATGAAAAAGCTTATTGCTATTGTCTTACTATGTTCACTTATGGTAAGCGGAATCCAGCCTGCATTTGCTGCAGATAATGATAAAGCAAGCATTAATGAAAAATTCGGTCTGCCAATAGTTGTATATGGGGAAACACTTACAAGCGGTCAGAAAAAAGAAGTTCAAAAGCAATTAGGAATGGACGAAGGTACAGAAGTGGAAGAGTTTACGGCTACAGGTGAGGACCTTGTAAAATATATAGAAGGTGAGAACCGAAATGCCCGTATGTTTTCGTCTGCCATGATTACCCGAAAAGACAAAGGTGAAGGCTTGAAGGTTAATATTGTGACACCGGAGAATATTACGGAAGTAACCAATTCAATGTACTCAAACGCCCTGTTGACAGCGGGAGTCGAAAATGCTGTCGTGGATGTTGCCTCGCCGGTTAAAGTCAGTGGTCATTCCGCACTGGTCGGCATTTATAAAGCGTATGATGTAAGTGGAGAAAAGCTTGATACGGTTCGGATGGAAGTGGCCAATGAAGAGTTGTCTGTGGCGACGGACCTAGCGAAAGAAGCCGGGATTGATAAAGAAGAAGTGAGTAAGTTATTAACCGAAATCAAAAAGGAAATCGCTGAGCAAGATCCTGCGACCAAAGAGGAAGTAGAGAAGATTGTTCAGGATAAGCTCCAAACGCTAAATATTGAATTAAGCCCGGAGGATCGACAGTTATTGATTGATCTTTTTGAAAAAATGAGATCCCTTGATATTAACTTTGACAACGTTCAACAACAATTGGATGACTTGACAAAGGATATCCAGACGACGATTAAAGATATGGTGAATGATGAAGGGTTCGGACAAAAAGTGTCAGATTTCTTTTCCGGTTTATTAGAGGCAATCGCAAACTTCTTTAAATCTATCAAAAATTTATTTGGATAAGCATAGGCCAATATAAAAGACTGAGTCGGCCGACTCAGTCTTTTATATTTCAAGTAAAGGGAACGAGAGTATCACGGTCGTTCCACATCCTTCTTCACTCTCAACAACCAATGATCCCTTATGCTTATGCATGATTTCTTTAGCGATGGATAAACCGAGTCCGTATCCGCCTGTATCCCTTGCTCTGGACAGATCAGATCTGAAGAAACGTTCACCTATTTGAGATAGGGACTCTTCAGGTATTCCAATTCCTTTATCTTGAATCTTTACAACAGCCAGCCCCCCTTCTTCATAGGAATGAATGAATATTTCACTTTTTTGCGGAGAATATTTCAAAGCATTGTCAAGGATATTGTAGAAAACCTGCATTACCCTATCTGGGTCACCATTAATAATGGAATCTTCATTCAATGTATGTTTTATATCAATTTTCTTGGTTTTTGCATTGGGTTGTATCAGCATTAAGGAATCCATGATGAATTGGGAAAGTACCATCGGTTCCACATCAAGTGAAAAAGAAGCATCCTCCAATTTATTTAAATCCAACAGCTCAGTAATTAATTTCTGCATCCTCCTTGATTCTTTCTGGATGAGGTGTAAGCTTTCTTCGATTTCATCTGGATTGGTTTGAACGCGGTCAGTCAATGCTTTTGCATACCCGCCTATGTACGTGAGAGGGGTACGCAGTTCATGGGCAACATTCGAAAGAAATTGGCGTTTCCGCTCCTCTTGATGCTGCAGTGAGTCCACCATGCTGTTAAACGTTAGTGCCAGTTCGGCCATTTCATCATTTGTGGTAACGTTAAGACGATCCGAGAAATCTCCATTGGCCACTTTATTCGAAAAAGACTGCATCTCCCTCACAGGTTTGAACAAAGAGCCCAAAGAAGACTGGATGATTAAGAAAAGCACGAAATAAAACATGACTCCGGTCAATATTAAGATGGGGATTCCTTTACTGAAGACTTCTGTCATTTCAGCAAGAGGGATATATATGAACAAATAACCCTTTAATTTATCCTTATTCATAAGAGGGAAAATGGCTCCAATCACATTTCGATTGAACTCATCCACATACCCTTCTTTCATGAGATGATTTCCTTTAGCCAATCTACTCCTGTCTGTATCGCTGATAAGGGGTCTTCCGTCTATTTGAAAAGGAAAGCTCTCCCGTAAATCATCAAGATCTTCCACCACGGATACTTCATAAGGGGAGATGACGTTGTACCAAAGAATCTTGTCTTTGACATTTCCGCTTACATCACCATAATGATAGTGGGCTGCTGTTCTCTCTCCCTGATAAAGGAGGGAATCCTTTACAGTACCTATATAAAGGTCTTTATAGAGGAAATGAATGAATAAGAAAGAAAACACAATGGTTAAAAATAAGCTGATTAATAATAAGAGTGAAACTTTTTTATTAAGTGAAAGCTTTAGTCTTTTCAAAATGCTCCCTCAAATTTATAGCCAAGACCCCAGACGGTTTCAATCAAATGACCTTCGCTCTTTAGTTTGAGCCTTAACGTTTTAATATGAGTGTCAACTGTACGATCACTACCTTCATAATCACTGCCCCATACTTGATCAAGAAGCTGATCTCTTGTGTAGACTCTTCCATGATTGCGTGCCAGGAACAAAAAGAGCTCATATTCCTTTAAGGTCAGGCGCGGTGAATGATCCCCTACGGTCACGGTCCTAGATGCTGTATTGAATGACACCGGACCGAATCGTTCAATCATGGAACGGCGATTCGTTTGTATCCCATACGATCTTCTTAGGATTGTTTCAATTCGCGCGACAAGTTCTTCAGCGTTGAACGGTTTTACCATGTAATCATCGCTGCCAAGCTTAAGCCCTTTAACTTTATCCAGATCGTCACCTTTAGCTGACAGGAATATAAACGGGATTTGACTTTTCTCCCGCACTTCTTGCAGTAGTTGGAATCCGTCCATGAATGGCATCATAATATCCACGATCATCATATCGACATTTGTTTTATTCAGCTGCTCCAGTGCAACCAATCCGTTTTCAGCTTCTATACAGAAATAATGATCTCTGTTTAAATACAGCTTGATCAGCTGTCTCATTTCTTGCTCATCATCGACGATCAGTACATTCCATTTTTTCATAATACTCACTCCCAACCTCTGACATAGGTAATCGCATCAACTTTAATTATAGATAAAAATAGTGAATTATTTGTGAGATTTATGATTTTTCTCATTTAATTATTTCCCCTATTTTATCATGGAGGAAAATAATTTTGAAATCAGGCTAATGTCTTCTACTTTTTCTCTAACAGGGACACATGCCCTTCCCATTTTTGTTTTTTCTAATAGGCTAATAAAGAGGAGTGACGAACATGCATGAGAGGAGCACGATGAACAGAAAGAATTTATTGAACCTATTTAACTCAGGAACAGGCTTTCCTAATCTAGGGGATGGAGGACAATTTCAAGGCGGTAACAGTGGCTATCAAGGTTATGGGCCACAGACGGTTTATCCAGGACAGGGGGCTGGATTCGGTTCAGCGGCGCACTTTAATCAAGGCCCTTATGGTGGGTCACCAGGTTATTTGCCACAAGGACCTGTCTCTGGTTATCCACCTCCAGGATTTGGTCCGCCGCCACCATATGGACCGCCAGGCGGCTTCGGATATGGTATAAACCCCCTCGGTGCAGGACTAATTGGTCTGGGATTAGGGTTTCTCGGGGGACAGATCGTGAATACCCCATTCACAGGCCCACATAAACGTTACTATTTTTATTATTAAATATTACAGACCGACTCGCTCACCGGAGTCGGTTTTTTCTGTGGAGGGAGCTCTGGAGATGAGAGAGTCAAGAAGGGAATAACGATTGACATTATACCCATTGGGGTATATAATTAAAATAGAAATTGAAAGTGTGAAAATCACACTCAAAATAATTGGATGAGGTGGATTTAGTGGAATTTTTCGGATTAATGGTTTTGGCTGTATTGCTTCTTTTATATGTCATGATCAAGAAACCTGGGAAACATATCAAGCAAATTTCAACAAATGAATTAAAACCATTGTTAACGGACAAAAGCAAACAGTTTATCGATGTACGGACACAAGGAGAGTACAAACAACATCACATAAAGCAATTTAAGAATATGCCACTGCAATCACTACAGAAAAACGCGGACACATTATCAAAAGATAAAGAAGTCATCATTATCTGTCAAAGCGGGATGAGAAGTGCAAATGCATGTAAAGTACTCCATCAGAAAGGGTTCACTTCTGTCATAAATGTAAGGGGCGGGATGAATTCCTGGTTAAAATAATCGTTCAAAAATATTGAAAAGAGAGGGAAATGAAATGAAAACAATCAGTGTAAATGAATTAAACCAACGTCTATCTGCAGGTGAGAAACTAGAGATCATTGATGTCCGTGAGGCAGCTGAAGTACAGAATGGGAAGATTCCAACCAGTGTGAATATTCCATTAGGATTACTTGAGTTCCGTATGAATGAATTAGATAAAAAGAAAGAATACATTGTCGTATGTCAATCTGGAGGCAGAAGCAGTCAAGCTGTGAAATTTCTCGATTATCAAGGATACAACGTTACAAATATGAATGGCGGTATGTTGGCATGGGAAGGGAAGCTTGAATAGCTTTTCGATTCCCATTATGGTTCGAACCCTTACCCTTTAATTCCCCGAGAGGTTTAATTTCTGAGTTTTAGGATAATGTATAAACGAAGAGATAACACTAACATGAGGGAGGAATGTATGGTATGACAACAGTAAACCGTTTAACAACTAAGGAACTCACCAAAAAAATCATGGATGGGGAAAAAATGTTCATTCTTGATGTCCGTCCTAAAGAAGCCTTTGATGATTGGAAAGTAGAAGGGAAGAACGTTAAGATCATTAACAAACCCTTTTCAGAATTAAAGGACAATCTTGAATCAGTTCAAGCTATACTGCCGAAAAGTGAAGCGATATATGTTATATGTGCCAAAGGGAATTCTTCTACGAAAACGGCGGAAATGCTTGTTGAGGCAGGCATGGACAATATTTACTCTGTAGAAGGTGGCATGCAGGCTTGGAGTGAATATATTGAACCTGTTAAAATCGGAGAACTCGCAGGTGGAGAGATTTATCAATTTGTACGTATCGGGAAAGGATGCTTATCTTACGCCGTCGTATCTAAAGGTGAGGTTGCTTTCATTGATCCAAGCCGTCTGCTCAAACCTTACAAAGACTTC
Source organism: Bacillus sp. NTK074B (assembly GCF_017303375.1). Classification (GTDB taxonomy): domain Bacteria; phylum Bacillota; class Bacilli; order Bacillales; family Bacillaceae_B; genus Rossellomorea. The sequence continues at coordinate 106,530 of NZ_JAFKOH010000007.1, forward strand.
GTTCAAGAGTATAACCTATCCGTGAAAGCAGTATTGGATTCCCATCTTCATGCGGATCATATTTCTGGGGGACAATCACTAAGTAAAGAATTTGATTCACCGTACTATTTGCCCCGAAAAGATGCAGAAGAAGTACAGTACTCTTATGAGGAACTGACTGATGAGACAATCATTAATATCGGGAATACGACCATTGATGCTGTCTATTCGCCTGGTCATACGATCGGAAGTACTTCCTTCATCGTAGATCATCACTATCTATTAACCGGGGACATTTTATTTATTGACTCTATAGGGCGTCCGGATTTAGCCGGTAAAGCAGAAGATTGGGTAGGGGATCTGAGAGAAACCTTGTATTCCAGGTATAAAAATCTGCAGAATGATCTCATTGTGCTGCCTGCTCACTTTATGACTATAGAGGAAATGAATGAAGATGGATCAATATCACATCTCCTAAGTGATCTGTATAAAGAAAATCATGGCTTGAATATTGACGATGGAGAGGAATTCAGAAAAATGGTTACAGAAAACCTACCACCACAACCTAATAGTTATGAGAAGATACGTGAAACCAATATGGGGAAGATCAACCCGGAAGAAGAAGAAAAGCGTGAAATGGAAACAGGTCCGAATCGTTGCGCCGTTCGTTGATGAGGCTGAATCTGTGAACGTCTCTGCATACAAAAGTCCTCCAAGAGCGAAAGGGCAAACATCCCAATTGGGATGTTTGCCTGCTTGAGGATGTACCAAGGAAGTGATTTCAGTATGGATAAAACCAATGAATCAAAATATATTCAGCAACATCTTGCGAATGAACGAACGTTTTTGGCGTGGATCCGAACCGCTATTGCCATCATCGGTATTGGTTTCTTAACAACCAGTTTACATTTTAATTCTCTCCAGGGGGATCCCATTCAAGATCGGATTGCAGCCGGAATAAGTGTTGTTTCCATTTTCATTGGATTGGCAATCATTGTAGGCTCGACGATCAATTATTACCGTACGAGGAAACATATTAACACCCAAACATTTGTTTCAGCTGATGTCTTCATTAAAATGATGGCCGTTGTCGCTACAATCGTACTCCTATTTGTAACTGTATATTTTTTTTCATTAAATTAAAAAAGCTGAAAGCGAGGGAAAAGGATCCCCGCATTCAGCTTTTTTAGTCTTGTTTCTGTTCATTGTAGTATTGAACGGATGTCATGGCTCCTTCACTCACCATTGAATTATCTTCTATATTGGATGGATCTGGATTTCCGCCTTTATCAACTGGTAAATCTTCTTTCTTTCTTTTTTTGAACTTCGTAACCAGGCCCTCTTTCATATTGTGAAGCTGATTACGTTTTTCTTTCGACGACAGCATCCATCCTAATGAACCTGCAGTTACAGTGGCGCCGACAAGCAGTGTTTTATTTACTTTCATTCTCTTCTCCTCCAATCAATTATTTTGTTTACTTAGTATGTTCCTTGTTTTCCCGGCATGCATGAAATTAAACATGGGGATTCGATTTTCACCTGACAAGAGTGGACAATATACTCATTCTGGTTGAAAATAAACATAGAATGTAAAAGAAGAAAGGATGGACAGGATGAAAGATTCGAAGAAACAAACCGTTATCGGTTTTATTGGAACAGGGGTCATGGGAAAAAGCATGGCGGGTCATATCCTAAATGCCGGCTATCCATTAGTTGTCTATAATCGTACGAAAGAGAAGGCTTTAGATTTAATACTTAGCGGTGCGAAATGGGCTGACACTCCCCAGGAGGTGGCAGAAGCTTCGGATGTGGTCATAACCATCGTAGGGTACCCTTCAGATGTAGAGGGGATTTATATGGGAAAAAATGGAATATTACAAAAAATGAAACAGGGTGCGGTTGCCATTGACATGACTACTTCTTCTCCGAGACTGGCTACGGAAATTTGTGAAATAGGCAATGAAATTGGGGTTTCCGTATTGGATGCGCCTGTTTCAGGTGGAGATATAGGAGCCAAAGAGGCCAGGCTTTCCATTATGGTGGGGGGGAACGAGGAAACGTATGAATTGATCAAGCCGCTATTAAATCTCCTGGGTTCCAATATAGTCTATCAGGGAAAAGCAGGTTCTGGTCAACATACCAAGATGTGTAATCAGATTGCCATCGCATCAAATATGATGGGGGTTACTGAAGCCCTGCTTTACGCAAAAAAATCCGGGTTGAACCCGGAAAATGTCCTGAAGAGTATCACATCCGGGGCAGCAGGCAGCTGGTCACTGAGCAACCTGGTTCCACGTATGATTGATCAAGATTATGCTCCAGGATTTTATATAAAGCATTTTATCAAAGATCTTAAGATAGCTCTTGATTCAGCTAAGGATATGGAACTTAGGACTCCGGGTCTTCAGCTAGCCCTTTCATTATATGAAGAGTTGGCCATGAAAGGCGAGGAGAACAGCGGTACCCAGGCGTTAATTAAATTATTGGAAAACTAAAGTTGAGAACGTCCCTGAGGCAGGGACGTTCTTTTTATATCTTTCCAATGAAGTCTGGATCTTTTTGTATTCCTGATTGGGTAGGAAGCCAGATCGCAGGAACTCCCTTGCCAGTCTTTCTTGCATATTGTATCCCTTCCAATACCCTTACAATTTCAAATGTATTTCTCCCGACCTCGTTCGGGTAAATCATTTTAGAAGATATGATTCCTTCAGGATCAATAATGATGGTGGCACGAAACGTTGCGCCTGCATGCTCATTCAGCACCTGATACGCTTTACTTATTTGATGATTTCGGTCACTTACCAACTGAAATTGAACCTTCGATGCAGAAGGGGATACTTCTGTGAATACTTTGTGGGCGTAAACACTATCTGTACTGATTCCAAGTACTTCAGTCTGTAATGCTTTAATTTTAGGGTAAACAGCAGCGACCGCTGCCAATTCAGTAGGTCAAACGAAAGTGAAATCACTGGAATAAAAAAATAATATGACCCATTTTCCCCTATATGTCTCCAAGTTAACGGTATTCATTGTCTTTTTGGAATTATCGTATGCTTCAGCAATAAAGAGGGGGGCAGGATCATTTGTTTGAGCACAGAAAGGAAATATTCCAGCTTCACTTCTCGTATGAGGATATCCTGAATAGAGAGGATTGTACATCAACTCAACCCCTTTAGAGAAAGTACTAACAACATATGCATTGATGCGACTAAATATGATGGAGAGCGTGACCCATCTGTGATTCATACTTCATACTAATATGGGAATAATAGGGAGAGGTGTAAATATCTTTTGAAGGTAGGATGAATGTGGTGAAAAGAAATAGTAATAAACTCATTAAAGTGATCTATATGTTTGGTTCAGTCATGACCGTAATTGCCTTCCTTGTCTCTTATGTCCAAACCAAAACGATCATTAAAGCGATTAAGAAGTATAGTCCTTATAATTAAGGTTATCATTTGCAAAATCTTCTTGTAACTTAGACAATGAAAACGAGGAGGGATTCTATTGAAACTACTAGGTAAGAAAATTATTCAATTAGTCAGTGCCGATTTCGAAGACCTTGAACTTTGGTATCCGGTCCTGCGATTACGCGAAGAAGGGGCAACCGTACATATTGTCGGCGAGAATGCCAACGAGGAATATACCGGAAAATATGGGGTGCCGATTGTTTCTGAGTTTGCCTTTAAAGATATCGATCCGGAAGATTACGACGCCATATTGGTTCCTGGGGGATGGTCTCCTGATAAACTTCGTCGCTATGAAGAAGTAATTGCAATGGTTCAATCAATGGACGAACGAAAGAAACCCATCGGACAAATCTGTCATGCTGGCTGGGTATTGATATCAGCCAAGATTCTTAAAGGGGTTAACGTCACCAGCACACCTGGAATTAAGGATGATATGGAAAATGAAGGTGCAACCTGGATAAATGAGCCCGTCGTAACAGATGGACACATAGTGTCCAGTCGCAGACCACCTGACCTGCCTGATTATATGAGAGAGTTTATTGAAGTGCTGAGAAACAGTTAATAAATATGGACTGATCACGAAAGCTGTTAGTCAGCTTTTGTTGATCAGTCCATTCCTTTGTTTATTTCTCTTTGTTTCTTTTATTACGATCATTCACTCGGTCAAAAAAAGTCTGTTTTACAGATTGATGAGTTGTAATGGCGGCACCCGTTGCAATGAATCCGTTAGCGATCCCGTTAAAATCGAAACCCAGGGTCCATCCGCTGGCCCCGACCCCCACCAGTAATAAAATCCAAATAATCAACCAATCTGGAATATGTGGGGTTCTCTTCAATGCATACCCGAGCACCCAAAGGACAGGAACAAGTACCGTGACTTGTGGATCAATGGAAATTCCGCTTAATAAGTTTTCAATCATGTCATTCACTCCCTATAATGAAAAATGACTTCTATAAAGCTTATTCATGTAATGGGGGAATTGATGACAACCTGTACTGATAACTTTTTTGAGAATCGGACTACGTAATAAATTATATAGCCTTTAAAGTGACAGACGAATTTTTCAGTGATATTATATTGATTGAATTAATTAAAAGGGAGCTGTTAATAATGGCGAAAAAAGGATACATACAATTTCAAACAGGTGAAAAAATCGAATTTGACCTATTTCCAAATGAAGCACCAGGAACTGTGGCAAATTTTGAAAAATTAGCCAACGAAGGTTTTTACAACGGGTTAAGCTTTCACCGAGTGATTCCCGGTTTCGTAAGTCAAGGGGGATGCCCTAATGGAAATGGGATGGGTGGCCCTGGTTACACGATTAAGTGTGAAACAGAAGGAAATCCACATAAGCATGAAGAGGGTTCATTATCCATGGCGCATGCGGGCAAAGATACAGGAGGCAGCCAATTCTTCATCGTACATGAGCCTCAGCCTCACCTTAACGGCGTCCATACGGTCTTTGGTAAAGTAACTTCAGGCATCGAAATTGCTAAATCAATGAAAAACGGCGACGTTATGGAGAAAGTGGAAGTATTCGATGCATAAATAAAGAGGGACGGACCTTGGCTTACTTTCACATAGGATAAACAATGGTTGAAATAATTCAAGAGATATTGTATTATATTAATACAGGCTGCGTTGTACGTAATCATAACGAAGTTTTAACCTTTAAACTGTAATAGGGAGTTTTACATCGAAGTTGGAATGTCAAGCCTCCACGATTTGAGGACGACAGGAAACCTTCTGCAAACACCCACTTTGAGGAGTGGTGGTTTAAAACTTTCTTATATCAAATTACGGCAAATGTGGCTCCTTATATTAATATCTCAAGCCAGTTCCCAATCGGGGGCTGGCTTTTTAATTTATTATATCTGAAAAATCAAGATCAAAAAAAAGACCGAATTCCTATAAAGGAGATCGGTCCTTGCCTATATGTATCGAGGCCCCTCCCGTCCGTACATGGTTAAGTGTCCCGCAACAAGCGAATGTCCGGGAGAGGCAAGATAAGTGTACCATGATTCACTTCAATGTGCAAAACGTTTATGTCAATATGCCCTGGCCAGTCATGTAATGGTCGATGTCATGGAAGTCATTCACGTCAATAAAAGGAGTCCTGCTTTCCTCGAGGATTTTCTGCAGTGCTTTTATGGCGAAGTTCACATCTGCTACTTTAGCTGCATGGCGATCTGGTTCACTATCTCCTGCAAAATAAATCGTCTTATATTGTTCCTTCAATTCAATGATTACTTTGGACTTATCGATCCCATACCTGTTTGAATAATGAGGGTGTTCAGGGTCGATATTCATATGTACATTCTTTTCTTTATAATACCCTTCATTTGAATAGACTCTAACATCTTCAATCCCATGTTGTTTGAGTATATGTTTAATGTAATAATCCGTTCCTGCGCTTAATATATAGAAATCTCCTCCATGTGCCTGCACTTTACGGATGAAGGAAGGGACGTGGTCATCGATTTCAATAGAGTGGATGTCTTCAATGATTTGCGTTTCATCCTGATGGATGGAAGTAAAGACTGTACGCAGGAAATCAATGTCCTTCATGTCACCGGCCTTCCACTGTTTAAAAAGAGCTTTTCCTTCGTTAAAGTATTTCTCCAGGACGAGATGATAGAAATCTTTTTTAGAGATGGTTCCATCAAAGTCTGAAACAAATGCCCATTTTTTCATATTTGCTCCTCCTCGTGAGTCTTTTAGATGATTGTATCATGTTTTAGGAGGGGGGAAGTAAACCGTATATAAAAACCATAATATCATTATGTAAACTAGTTAAAACTGTTAATAAATCACCCTGCAAAATTAAACAGGGCGACTTCTCATTACTTTTTCATACTCTTCACAAATTCTTTAAGGACTTGTGGTGTCCGTTTTACTTCCTGAATGGTGCTCGTGACGCTCGACTTCTTATATTCGATGTCTTTTTGAATCTCTCCCTGGGTTTCTTGAAGCTGTGTAACTTCTGAAGAGATTTTATCCATCCTCCCTTGGATGTCTTCCACTGTATGATTCATTTCATTCACAATCGGACGGGTTGTTTTTATAGTATTCATTAATGATGCACCCAACATCACCAAGGCAATAACAAATAATGCAATACTCGCGTACACAATCCACATGTTACAATCACCTCAATAAACGCTTTTACTGTTATATTCCCTAATTACGCTGAAAATAACGTATCCATCTGTTTTATTCTTCTGGTTTACTAAATTTCATAAAGCTAGTAATCTAAACTATAAGGATGATTTCTATAAAGGAAGAGGGAGAGGCGACAGTGATCAAAGCCATTATGTTTGATTTAGACGACACATTATTATGGGACTCAAAAAGTATTGAAAAAGCATTCGAAGCAACTTGCCGGTATGCCGAAACCATAGCGGGTACAGATCCTGGAAGGTTAGAATCAAGTGTAAGAGAAGCTGCCAAAAAACTGTATGCAACGTATGATACATATGAATTTACACAAAATATCGGAATTAATCCCTTTGAAGGTCTGTGGGGCGACTTCCTGGATGATCATGATGAACACTTTCTTAAAATGAGAGAAATCGTTCCTTCTTACCGAAAAATGGCATGGACACAGGGTTTGAACTCTTTAGGTGTATCTGATTCAAAACTCGGTGAGGAATTATCCGAGAAGTTCCGAGAAGAAAGGGGTCAGAGACCATACGTATATGATGATACGTTCCATGTCTTAAATGAAGTGAAAGAAAAGTATCAGCTATTGTTATTAACGAATGGATCTCCTCACCTACAAAATACAAAGCTTGATAAAACCCCGGAACTTCTTCCTTACTTTCAAGAAATCATCATTTCGGGAGACATTGGGAAAGGAAAACCGGATCCTGCCATGTTTCAGCATGCTTTAAAAAGGCTGCACCTGCATAAGGATGAAGTCATCATGGTTGGAGATAACTTAAATACAGACATCCTGGGAGCTTCAAAACTCGGTATCACAACAATCTGGATAAACCGTCATCAACAAAAACCAGAACAGGTATACCCTGATTATGAAGTGAAAGAATTGCACGAAGTGATCGACATCGTCAATAATATAAAATAAAAAGCAAAGAGGCTTCGATTCTTCGAGGCCTCTTTGTTTCATGCGTCATAATCGTTATGCTCCGTACATACTATTCACGGAAGTAGGAGCATTTTCAGTATCCATCGGTCAAATTGCGAAGGGGTTCATTATCACAGAAGGAGGAATGACAGTGGGGAAAGGAATACATCAAGTGGATGTCCATGCATCACAATCAAGTGTATGGGCGTTTATACGGGATTTGAATGCCTGGGCTACTCTTGTTCCCGGGTACAGGGAGCATACCATCTTGTCTGATCGTGAATCACATTGGAAATTTGTTCTGCACTACGGGGTGGTAACAAAGAAGATGCATGTTCAGGTTTGGATTACCGAGTGGATTGTGCCTTCGGAAGTTAAATTTACGTTAACTGGAATCAACCAGAGGTTCACTGGTACAGGGTATTTCAAAGCGGACGAAACGAGCCCGCTTGTTATAAGAATGACGGGTTGTTTAATGATTGAATCCACCAGTCCCCTTGCAAAGCTGCTTCAAACGACATTTGATCACAAGATCATTGACCTAACGAAGGAACTAACGACCGCAGTTGGGGAGGCCATTGAAAGAAAAGAGTCTTGAACTCAAGAGCCCTGCCATCATATATAGGGCTTGTTCCCTCTAAAAACAGATCGGCCGGACAATCGCTTATGTGATATAATAAATCCCTTATGAGCACGAGAATTGTTAGATAGTATAGAAATACATACACTAAATAATACATAAACGATTAATTTGCAAAACGTATAGGATAAAGGGGTTTTACCATGAAAAAGCTTCACATACTTAGAGAAGAAGCCATAGAGGAAACAAAAAGAAAGATTGAGGAAGATATCTCACTTTTCCTTCAGAAATATGAAAACTGTCCATCATACCAGGATTATCTGACGGAAAGAAGTGCTTTTTTTCAACAAATATGGCTAAATATCTGGCTCAACAAAGTAACGAATGATGTCCTTCGAAGCCATAAGAAAGCGTTCCTCCGAGACAAAGGCTATGAAATAGAAGGAACGGATAAAAAACTGCTCAATAAACTGTTCCGAAATGAAATTAGAGCGTACGATCCTTTTCATATTTTGAATTGGTTAGAGGAAAATCCTCCTACTGAAAGCGAGTGGCAAAAACAACACATACGGGTAAGGAAGGAATCCCTTAAGAATCATGAAGAAAGAAAACAGGCACTCCTTCAAAAGGATATCCAAAAAGATATCTTGTCCTTTGTCAACGAGACAATGGATCAATTAGAGCTTCGTTGGTATGTGGAGTTACGCTATTTATTCGCGAAGAAATGTATTAATGATATGGAAACAAAATCTAAATATCGTTCCATTGAACCATACATGCGGGAAGAGAAACTAGAAGAAGAAGGGAGATTCTCAACTACTTCATTCACTACTGTTGCGGATTTCTTACGTGAATTTACGGGATCGATCCATAAGAAGAGTGAACATTGGAATGGACACGTATGGGAATATGAATCATATTTCTATCCATACGAACGATTTGTTTTCTATCACTCCGAGCAGCTCGTCTATCGTTCTTTATTTCAGCGCATTCCTGAAGGGTTAAAGACTGATTATGAAACTGTTTTCGGACAGCAGCTATCAGAAGAAAGACTGAGCAGAATCAGTCATCATATCCTTCTTACGTTAAAGTCGACTTTTTTTAACATGATCCAAGAAGAGTACGTTGAAGATTTATACAAGATTTCAGACATTCCTTTTAATATGGATGTTCATCTTGCTTTGTATGAAAAGGACCTGGAGCAGCGTAAAAAGAGAAAAGCAGCTGAAATGGCTGAAATGAAAAGAAAGAAGGAAGAAGAAGAGCGTGTATTGGAAGACATCTTCGGCAGGGAATACAGTCCATCATTCAGGGGAAATATCAACTATATTCTTCATATCGGGGAAACCAACACAGGAAAAACCCATCATGCGATCAGTCGGATGAAAGAAGCTAAAAGTGGTATGTATCTGGCACCCCTTCGCCTGCTTGCTTTAGAAGTGTTCGACAAATTAAATTCCGAAGATGTGCCCTGTAATTTAAAAACAGGTGAAGAAGAAAAAGAAGTACCATTAGCAAACCATGTATCTTCTACTGTTGAAATGTTTCGTGAAAAAGATGAATATGAAGTGATTGTGATCGATGAAGCCCAGATGTTGGCCGATCAGGATAGAGGCTTTGCATGGTACAGGGCCATTACGAAATCCAGAGCGAAAGAGATACATATCATAGGCAGTGAAAACGCCCGGGAACTCCTATTGGAACTGGTCGGGGAAGGAAGCGTTGAAATTCACAATTATAAGAGAGAAATTCCTCTACAGGTTGAATCAAAGGAATTTCAACTGAAGCATGCAAAAAAAGGGGACGCCGTCGTTTGTTTTTCCAGAAAGAAGGTATTGGATACGGCCTCAAGATTGCAAAACAATGGACATAAAGTCAGTATGATTTACGGTAGTATGCCCCCTGAGACCCGGAAAAGGCAAATGCTGCAGTTCATCAATGGGAAAACCAATATGATCGTTGCCACTGATGCAATAGGGATGGGATTGAACTTACCGATACGCAGGATCGTATTCTTGGAAACGGAAAAATTTGACGGCACGAGAAGAAGGAGACTCACTTCTCAGGAAGTAAAGCAGATTGCAGGTCGAGCTGGTAGAAAAGGAATGTACAATGAGGGAAGGGTCGCCTTCGCAAAAGACATCAAGATGATGAAACAACGTCTTGAACAACCTGATCAATCTCTCCGCACGTTTGCGATTGCGCCTACGAGTGGGGTATTTGAGCGGTTTCAACGCTATTACCATGATATGGATACGTTTTTTTGCTTGTGGGACCAATTCAAAAGTCCCTTTGGAACGGAGAAAGCATCGCTTTTTGAAGAAAGAGAGCTCTATGAATTAATACGTGGCACGGATATTGAAGCGAAGTTGTCGTTAGATGATTTATACGGTTTTCTTCATCTTCCATTCTCAAAGAAAGAAGCTCAATTAACCGAACAATGGCTTCAGTGTATGTATGCGATTGTTGATGGGGAAGACCTGCCGGAACCAGAGCTTAAGAATCATAACCTTGAGCAAAAGGAAGTTTCGTATAAAGCTGTCGGACTACATCTCCTATTTCTATACCGCTTGGGCAGGCAAACAGAAGCATTCTACTGGGAGAGGGTCCGAAGTGAAATTGCAGATGGAGTTCACGAAAGCTTAAGGACGGAAGTCACAAGTATGAGCCAAACGCGTAAACAATGCGGAAAGAAGCTTCCCCCGGACTTTGGATTTCCAATCTGTGACAGCTGTCACACAAAAAGGGTAAAAAGAAGAACAAAAAGAAAGCCTCCTCATTTCTGATCTATGAGCACATCATATGTAAGAGAGAAGATATTATGATACGATCAAGTACGAAATAAGAAAACGTTGATTGAGGTGTTTTATCATGAAAATTGAAATTTGGTCAGATTATGTATGTCCATTTTGCTATATAGGCAAACGCCATTTAGAAGAAGCTCTTGAGAAATTCCCTCAAAGGGATGGGGTTGAAATAGCATTTAAAAGCTTTGAGTTGGACCCAACCGCTCCGGTAAATACATCCTTGAGTATTCAGGAGATCCTGTCAAAAAAGTATGGAACCTCTCTCGAACAAGCTAAAAATATGACTGACAGTATGAGCCAGCAAGCTGCATCTGTCGGACTTGATTTCCGGTTTGATACAAATATACCGACGAATACGTTTGATGCTCATCGCCTTACGAAATATGCGGAAACGAAAGGAAAAGGGGCAGAGCTGACAGAAATATTGCTGCATGCTCACTTTACCCTTTCTAAGCACATTGGTGACAGGGATGTCCTGCTTGAACTGGCAAAACAAGCAGGGTTAGAAAAAGAAGGGGCAATCGCTGTCCTTGAAGGCAGTGATTTCTCTCAAGACGTGCGAAATGACGAGGATGAAGCAAGACAGATTGGGGTTCAAGGGGTTCCATTCTTTGTCATCAATCGTAAATATGCCATATCCGGTGCACAGCCAAGTGACGTTTTCCTGAATTCAATTCAAAAAGTGTGGGATGAGGAAAACCAAACCAATGCACTGGAGCCTCTTGGAACGGATGGATTGGCATGTGATGAAAATGGGTGTGAGATTCCTTCGAACAAGGGTTAATGAAAACAGCGGTAAAAATGAAAAGAGCAAGCGGAATCATCCGCTTGCTCTTTTGGTTGTTTTTACTGCCTCTGAACAAGCCGCTTCCGCTTTTACTCATCCAGCTCCAACGGCTAGAGGCTCGAGGTCTTAAGTCAATTCAGACAGTAGGCAAAGGGCGCCTTCCCGTCTGAATCGTCTTAAGCTTGTCGCCTCTGAGCAAGCCGTTTCCGCTTTTAATTACTATAAAAATTCTCTGTATAGTACGGCTGTGATTTTTCGTTAAAGGCTACGCCTATACCTACATGGTCGTAGTGAGGCTGCAGGATATTTTCTCTGTGACCTTTGGAATTCATCAGTCCTTCGTGGGCGAAGATCGAACTTAACTGACCGTAGGCAAGGTTTTCTCCAGCCGTCCTAAAGGCAACCTGGTCTTCTTCCATCCGGTCGAAGGGTGACTGTCCTTCAAGATTCGTATGACTGAAATAGTTCTGTTCCGCCATATCCAAACTATGTTCCCGTGCGGTGTCTTTTACTTGATCATCCCATGAGAGAACGCTCAGACCTTTTTCAACACGAGTTGCATTAGTAAGGTCGAATAGCTGAAATTCAAATCCTTCTTTTAGATTGGAACTTCCATGGGAATAGAAATTTTTCTTATTTGATTCCAGGTCTTCTTTGATGATCTGGATGGAAGTGACTGTATCGTTTTCATGCTTGTCGTAGAAGATGGTCACATAGCTTCCATCGACTTGATATACTTCCTGTTCCCCATTATTTTGCAGCTGATATAATGTCAGTCCTTTACGTATATTCGATAGTGGCTTACCAAGTTCGTTTTGTACCACTTTTTTTGAAACGCCCATTTTAATCCCCGAATCGGAGGAGAGGAGATCCTGATTTGTGAACAGGCCGTTTACCTTCCCTTTTTGATCATAGGAAACCATCAAGAAGTTCCGATAGTTTTCATGATAGGCATACCATGAAACTCCGTACTCATTGGTAGATTGTCTTTTGGCTTCACCGAGCTCTCCCTCGACACTTTCTTTGGGATTCCCGATTTCAATGTTGTAAATTGAGAACTTTTGATCACTTGGAATAGTCAGTGTCGGCTTCTCTACAGGATCCACTTTCTTATTGTCAGAAGGATTCTCAAGATCCCGGAATGAGTCGTCGAGTTTTATCAGAAGAAGGTTCACTTTACTATGAATTTGCTCAAATGCATTTTGCACCCTGGGGTTATCCTTCATTTCTTCAATTTTGGAGAGAACGGAATCGAACCCTGCAGCTTCGACTTTTTCTTCCCAAAAGGGTTTTGATATATAAGCAATCACGATAATCATGATAAAAATAAATAGTCGTTTCAAATGTTAACACTCCATTCTATCTTCCATTGTATCCAATATAATTAAGAAGTAAAAATAGAAAGGCTTATTACATATAGGCAGTACCCGTTCTACACCATTTTCAATCCAATCTTCCTGTTTTAGTATAGTTGGCTCTGGGTAAGATAAATGAATAGGGCACACTACAAAAACTTTACATATAAGGGGAAATGCACAATGAAATTATCTCATGAAGAAAGAATTCAACTCCATGAATTCAATAACTTAACGAAATCATTAAGTTTTAATATGTACGATATCTGTTATACAAAGACCAGGGAAGAGCGGGAATCGTATATTGAATACATTGATGAGCAGTACAACGCCGATCGATTGACGAAGATTCTGACTCATGTTTCGGATATTATCGGAGCGCATGTGCTGAACATATCGAAACAGGATTATGTTCCCCAGGGTGCGAGTGTGACAATCCTTGTATCGGAAGGTCCAATTGTTGAAGTACCGACAGATCATTTTGATGAATCACCCGGACCCCTCCCCTCAACGGTGACGATGCATCTGGATAAAAGCCATATCACAGTTCATACTTACCCTGAGTATCATCCTCATGAAGGGATTTCGACATTCAGGGCTGATATAGATGTATCGACGTGTGGGGAAATTTCTCCCCTTAAGGCATTGAACTATCTGATTCATTCATTCGATACGGATATCATGACGATGGATTACCGGGTAAGGGGCTTTACCAGGGATATCAATGGGAGAAAGCTATTCATCGACCATGACATCAACTCAATTCAGAATTACATTCCGGAAGAAATCAAGGATGAGTATGATATGATCGATGTGAATGTCTATCCCCAGAATATTTTTCATACTAAATGTAAGCTGAAGGAATTTGATTTAAATAACTATCTATTCGGGTATACGAAAGACAGACTGGAAGATGATGAGGTAGATGAAATTACGGATAAAGTGAAAATGGAAATGGATGAGATATTTTACGGGAAAAACATACCCAGACCATAAGAAATCACTCCCCTTTGTGCAGAAGTCAGCAAAGGGGTTTTTTATTAAAATCTTATTATTATGAAAATGGATGTTCAGAAGGGTATCTTGAGCCCCTTGAAGAATAGTTACATATGCATGTAAATAGAGGAGGATCAAGGAATGAATTCACATGAAATCGAATACAAATTGCACGGAGATGATATGCAGTTTGTGGAAATAGAATTAGATCCCGGAGAAAGTGCTGTAGCAGAAGCTGGCGGCATGATGATGATGGAAGATGGAATCGGGATGGAAACAATCTTTGGAGACGGTTCTCAAGGTGGCCGTACTGGTGGACTTCTTGGTAAGCTTGTGGGTGCCGGAAAGCGTATTTTGACGGGTGAAAGCTTATTCATGACCGTATTCACGAACGAAGGCACAGGCAAGAAGCATGTATCTTTTGCGGCACCATATCCAGGTAAGATCATCCCTGTTGACTTAAGTGAATTAGGAGGCAAAGTCATCTGCCAAAAGGATGCTTTTCTATGTGCAGCAAAGGGAGTATCCGTTGGAATCGATTTTCAAAAAAAATTAGGGACGGGCTTCTTTGGCGGGGAAGGCTTCATCATGCAGAAGCTTGAAGGTGACGGATTAGCTTTTCTCCATGCAGGTGGAACCATCTATAGAAGAGAGCTTCAACCTGGGGAAGTGTTACGAGTGGACACCGGGTGTTTGGTAGCCATGACAAAGGAAGTGGATTACAACATCGAATATGTTGGCAAAATCAAATCCGCCTTCTTTGGTGGGGAAGGATTGTTTTTTGCTACCGTCCGTGGTCCAGGCACGGTATGGATTCAATCTCTTCCGTTCAGTCGTCTGGCGGAAAGAATCTATGCGAATGCTCCTGGTGGCGGCCGTTCGACGGGTGAGGGAAGCATACTTGGTGGAATCGGGGATTTCCTGAACGGAGATGATTGATCCCGGAGATTATAAAGAAGCATTTCCATTCGTGGAAGTGCTTTTTTAAATGTTCAAGAGTTGACCGATTTATTTTGGGTATTCACCTACTCGCGTCCCGAGACATATGTTTAATTAAACGATGTGAAAGGGTGATTCCGTGAAAGGAAAGATTCGACATTATTATGCTGGAGGCAACACGGCCAAAGGTTTTTACAGTCTATATGATTCAGTGTTGGAGGGTCTGCAAAGGCTATATATACTAAAAGGCGGTCCAGGGACTGGGAAATCCTCCCTGATGAAGACAATTGGGGAACGCTTCCATGAGAAAGGGATAGAGGTGGACTATCTGCATTGTGCTTCCGATAATCAATCCATCGACGGTGTAATCCTCCCTGAGTTCGGTGTGGGGATTGTGGACGGGACGGCTCCTCATATTATTGAACCTAAAGCACCCGGTGTCATTGAAGAATATGTGAACCTGGGAGTGGCATGGGATCGCGAAGAGCTGTCCGGTCATAAGGAAGACATTCTTCGCTTAAACGATCAAATTTCCTCATTCTTTCAGAAGGCTTACGAAACCTTTGCATCATCTCTCCGGGCCCACGACGACATAGAAGAAATCTACATTTCCAATATGGACTTCACCAAAGCGAATGAATTGACTAATGAGTTAATTTCACACTTATTTGAAGATAAGTGCCTCACTAAATCCTCCACAATCAAACATCGTTTCTTGGGTGCGGCGACTCCTGATGGGGCAGTTGATTACATTCAGAATTTAACAGGTGATGTAGATAAGCGCTACTTTATAAAAGGCCGTGCGGGATCCGGAAAATCAACGATGTTAAAGAAAATTGCTTCTGCCGGAGAAGAGAAGGGCTATGATGTAGAGGTTTATCATTGTGGATTTGATCCCAATAGTCTGGATATGTTGATTATCAGAGAAAAAGGAATCGCCATTTTCGACAGCACTTCACCACATGAATATTTTCCTGAGCGGCAATCTGATGAAATCATCGATATGTATGAAAGATGCATCACTTCAGGGACAGATGAAAAATACGCTGCGGAGATAGAACGCACGACCAAAGCCTATAAGGATAAAATGAAAGAGGCCCTCTCCTATCTGAAAGAAGCCAAATCCCTCCGCGAACAGCTTGAAGCCATTTATATAAAAGCGATGGACTTTTCAAAGGTAAATGCGATAAGAGAAGAAATCTTTCAGGAGATAACTGAGTTCATAAAAAAGTAGTATAGGGAGAAAAACCGAAAAAACCGTCTCTCTATTAAAATGAATAACTGGTAAAACCATGCCTAGGCATGGTTTTTATTGTGAAAAAATGTTGGTCCATGGTAGTAGTTATACTAATATAACAAAAGGGGTTTTTATTGTTATATTAGTATAATGATTGATAGACTTTTATTTTATGGTAGGATAATAAGGAGAAATGATGTACGAAAAGGAGTTAAGTAGATTACTATGAAGCTGGTATCATGGAACGTAAATGGAATTAGGGCATGTGTGAAAAAAGGTTTTTTAGATTACTTTTATGAAGTGGGTGCAGATATTTTTTGTCTTCAAGAGACAAAGCTTCAAGAAGGCCAGATCACACTGGATCTGGATGGATACCACCAATATTGGAACTACGCCCAGCGAAAGGGATATTCAGGTACCGCGGTCTTCACTAAAAAGAAACCTTTGGCTGTCTTTTATGGATTCAAAGAAGGACAGGTCGAGTCAGAGGGGAGAATCATTACATGCGAATTTGATTCGTTTTATTTGGTGAATGTCTATACTCCGAATTCAAAAAGGGATCTTTCAAGGATTGAAGAACGCCTGGAGTGGGAGGATACATTAAGAGTGTATCTCGTTGAATTGAATCTCCATAAACCGGTTATTCTTTGTGGGGACTTAAACGTGGCCCATACTGAGATTGATCTGAAAAATGATAAATCAAACAGGGGAAATTCAGGTTTTACGGATGAAGAGCGGGAGAAAATGACGCTGCTACTCCAAGAGGGGTTTGTCGACAGCTTTCGATTTTTACATCCTGAAAAGGACGATGCATTCAGCTGGTGGTCTTATATGAATAAGGTGCGTGAACGGAATATTGGCTGGAGGATCGACTACTTTATTGTCTCCAGTCGTTTATCCCCAGCAATAAAAAGTGCGGAAATTCATTCTCCTGTCCTGGGCAGCGATCACTGTCCGGTATACTTACAGTTAGAGTAGTCCATACAAGAAGTAGAAAAGGAAATGTTCATGGAGGGAAAAGTATGTTGAGGAAAAAATTGCAGCAATTCATAGAAGAAACAAAAGAATCCAAGGGAACCGTTCCTTTGTATGAGCTGGAGAGAGAGTACGCGTTGAAGCACGGAATACTCCATGCAGAGGACGTGACCCCCGCGAAAGGCGATTCGCGATTTCAGAGTGCGTACATCGAGCGTTGTGACAAAGAAACGGAAGAACTTATCAATCAAGAAACTGTCGAATTTCTTAATAAGCCAATCGCGTACCTGAAAGAACACAAAAACGAGTTCGTTTACCTTGAATCTGAATGGTTTTCCGTCATTGGAGTGGAAGCTGTTTCTGTGGAAGTGGACGACGTGTTCGGTACCTATGATGCCATGCTTGGATTAAAGCTCCAAAAGAAATATCGTAGTCAGATTGAAGGGTACCTGGAAGAGGTCCTTCAAGATGATTCCTCTTATGATCTTTTGTTTAATGGGGAAGATGGGTTATGGGATTTGAATGTCACTTTGAATGATCATGCCGATTTTCATGAAGGACTTCTGATGCTTGAGGTTTACGGTCTTATATATGAATTCCTTTTTAATCTCCTGAAATATATTGATGAGAACTGAATGGGAGATCCCCCTTTTGAATGAACGATTTCGAAGGGGGACTTTATTTTGCCTTTTTCCGTTTGACCGGCTCATAGTCGAATAATTTCCCTTCATACAAAAGGTGCAGTTGGGGATGCTCCCTGAAATCCTCGGGGGTGATCAAGGCGGGCAGCTTATCCCATAGTTTGATGCCGGAGCGTTGAAGGACTTCTGCTACAAACTGAGAACAAAAGTAGGAGTTGCTGAATTCAACAGGCTCATTCATCGATACCCCGAATACCCCCAAAAGATTATAGAGAAATTTATTTCGACTTCTTTTAAATACATTCAATACTCGCTTCATCTTTTCGATATGACGGCCGGTTACTTCCAATTGATAGATCACGCACGTAGTTTGGGGGTATTTGCTGTATGTTCCATGAAAGATATCCTCTTTCACGAATCCTCCATTTATCGGGTTGCTGGGGTGTTTGCGTCCAAAACTGTATAGCTCATTCAGTTCACGGTCAAACGAGATCGACGCGTGATTGTAAGGTGCTTTCGTATATTTCTTGATGGACTTTGTAAACAGTGTTCCCGTATCTGTCAGTAAAATATAAATATATTTCCCCTGCATATCTCATTCCCTCTTTTAAAGTAGTAGAATTTCCCCTGCATATCTCATTCCCTCTTTTAAAGTAGTAGAATTTCCCATATGCTTAATTATACAATAAATGAATCACTTGAATACGGTCATTTGATGAGGGGGATGAATATGGAATCGGCCATTTGGACTTTATGCATTATTTTTATAGGATTGCTCGTTGTGAATGTCTTATTTTTGCAGATTAAGAGAAATCAGAAGGAGAGAGACTTTTCAAGGATTTCCCTGAGGGTTAAAACGTGGTGGGGGATGTTTGTGGTCTTTTGTTTGGCCACCTTGTTCAATCCCGTTGTATCCATGTTATCTTTAATGGTTCTCTGTTTCTTTTCCCTCAAGGAATACTTCTCGATGATGAAAACCCGAAAAGCCGACCGGCGAATTTTTTTATGGGCTTATTTATCGATTCCGATTCAGTTTTACTGGATATATATTGGATGGTATGGGATGTTCATTGTGTTTATTCCTGTATACGTATTTTTACTTTTACCTCTGCCCAGGCTGCTGGGAAAGGGAACATTGGGCTTCCTTCGATCCGTAAGCTCTACTCAATGGGGGCTTATGCTCATGGTATTTGGTTTGAGTCACCTCGCTTATTATCAGGTTGCAAATCCTGAATTTGGTGCAAATCTTGTCCTTTACCTGGTTGTGCTCACCCAAGTGAGTGATATCGTTCAATTTGTAGTGTCCATATACATTGGAAAGGGAAAGGTGGTCCCTACAGCTAATCCCGCCCTTACATGGGAAGGTTTTTTTGCAGCGATCCTCGTTACCACAGGAGTGTCCTATTTCATCTACCCTTTCTTAACACCTCTTGATTTGAAGTTCGGGATCCTTTCAGGGCTGATCATCGCCGTCAGTGGATTTGTAGGCAGTTTGACGATCTCAGTATTGAAACGGGATCTTCTCATCGGTGACCAAGAAAGATTTGCCGCCTTAAAAGAGAGCTACCTCAATCGAGTCGACAGCTTAGCATACACTTCGCCCATCTTCTTTCATATCATTCGTTATTATTTTGATTTCATGTGAAGAAACAAAGAGGGACGGACCATGGTGAAGGTCCGTCCCTCTCTGGATTTTCATTCACTTTTTTTGGGGAGGTTATTGATTTCTTCTGTCACGACATGGGCCAGGTCATCATTCCCGAATAGGGACAGGACACCGAGTAATGTGGTGTCTGGAATTTCTTCAGATTCTTCTTTGGAAACGGTTAAGTCAATTCCTTCCTGCAGTGCAGGATTCTCTCCTTGCTGAGGGTAGGCCCTTTGATAAAGTTCAGCGGGATCCAGGTCATGATTCACACACCACTGTGCAAACACAAGGATCATCATATGTTCGTCCTTCTGGTAGTTTTGGATGATTTTTTCTTGCATTTCTTTAGAGTTCATTTCCTATCTCTCCTTACACGATGGCTCTATCCATATTATAGCGAAGTTTTAGAAGGAAGCCTATCCATATCCTTTTTAAGAGCAGATAATGAATACGTTTTTAATTGAGTAAGGATAGGTGTATAATAAGAGAATGAAAGAAAGATGTTTCATATTGAAAGGAAGTTAGATGAATGAACATTACCAAGCACCATGCTGAAGAACTGAAAGATCCCACAGGTATCTTAACTGGGGATCGCTATGAAGTGATTCTTGATATCGAAGTACCCGAGGATGATGAACTGTATTCAGAAGAGGGTATATACATAAAAGCCATTTTTGTTCGGGACGAGAATGGAGCAAGACTCGTACAATCTGCAATCATTGAAAGAAACACGGAGTCCTTCCTGGACTTTGAATTGGAAGAAGACGAAGAGAGACTCCTTCTTGCCTACTGCGTGGAACATATTGCGTAAAGTGAATCGAGAGCATCATCCCCTTCTTTTCTGGGGATGATGCTTTTTTTTATTGGGTAAAAGTCCGGGTGGCCAGAAAGGTCCAATTATAACCCATTCTTGCTTTTATGACTGATAATTCAGAGATTTCAGAGTTGGCATGGAATTTGCATGTTAACTTTATGAATGAATGGAAGGGAGAATGGTTGATGATTGATTATTGGAGAAAAGTGAAAAGAGGAATCGTTGTATTGACTGTTTTGGCGGTGGTCGGCAGTATGGCTACTACTGGAATTATGGCCAAAAAGAATGAAAAGAACATTAAAGGGAACCTGGTGATTGTCGGGGGGGCATTAGGGAGCAGTAACTCGGATGTGTATGAAAAGTTCATTGAATTATCCGGAGGAAAGAAGGAAGCAAAAATAGGGATCATTCCATCCGCTTCCAGTTCTATGAAATCTTCCGTTCAATTCAAAGAAGATTTAATGTCATATGGAGTGGATGAAAAATCCATTGAAATCCTTCCTTTTTCTTCTCATGATTTCAAAGGGACAGAAGAGGATGAAAGTAAATGGAAGAGAAACGCTGAAAATCATCACATCACCAAAAGGATAAAAAAACTCACAGGTATTTGGTTTGTCGGTGGTGACCAACTTAAAATCACCGATACATTGATGAAAGAGAATGGGGAGAGGACAAAAGCTCTGGAAGAAATATGGGGTACTTACCGGAAAGGTGCCGTACTTGGCGGGACAAGCGCCGGAGCCGCCATCATGAGTGACGTGATGATAACGGGTGGAGACAGCTTAGGGGGTCTCCGTCAGGAATTTACAACAGAGGATGTATCTAATCCTGAAGATGAATATGCACCAGTCTATATTGAGAAGGGACTGGGATTCTTTCAATGGGGAATTGTCGATCAACATTTCAATGAACGCTCCCGCCTTGGCAGGTTAGCCGCCACAGCCTTACGTTACAATAAAGCTGATGATTTAGCTTATGGAATCGATGAGGATACGGCGATGGTTGTGAACAATCAGGAAAGGACCATTTCCGTATTGGGCAGAACCAATGTGACCATTGTAGATACTTCAGGCTCAACTACAACCGAAAACGGGATTCGTGATCTTGATATCAGTTATCTTTCACCCGGTGATGAGTTACAGGTGAAAACGAAAGAAGTCACCATAGATGAGGATAAGCTTGAAACAAAGGATTATGAATATTACAACTTTATACCTCTTCCGGCCACCGGGGTCTTATCGTCTTATGGCACATTGCCGCACTATCTTTCTTATTCGTTGGTAGACAATGAAGCGGTAGAAGAAGTATCCAGCTATCTTTATGATAGTAAAGGAAATGGATTTGAGCTTATATTCAAACAAACGGATGAAACGAATGGCTACTGGGGTTATCAGGATGGTCAAAAAGATTCCTACTCCATCCTGCATGTGAAAATGGATGTATCTCCTGTGAAAATCAACCTTAGTGGGAAAGATCGGCTGAAACAAGACTTTAAGGAATCCACCCTCGACTTTCCCGAGAGTTCTTTTGATCCTGAAACAGTAGGAAGCTTGGTGATCGTCGGAGGGGCTCTAGGCAGCAGCAATGAAGAGGTTTATAACGAATTCATTAAACGTGCCGGTGAAAATGGGAAAATCGGGATCGTCCCGGCAGCAAGTTCCAGTTTAAAGTCTTCACATGCCTTTAAAGAGGATTTGGCCTCATATGGTGTACTGGCGGAAAACATCGATATCCTTCCTATATCCAATCATGACTTTAAAGGGACTGAAGAAAATGAAGAAGATTGGATGGACAATAAGAATGACACTGATCTTGCAAAACGCATCCTGGAGTATGATGGGATCTGGTTTGTGGGAGGCGATCAAACGAATATCACACAATCTTTATTGAATGAAGACGGAACGAAATCACAGGCGCTCAGCAGTATGTGGGAAATTTACAGAAATGGAGCGGTCCTTGGTGGTACAAGTGCAGGAGCCGCCATCATGAGTGATGTGATGATTGCAGGCGGTGGAAGCTACGACACACTATCAAAGGGGTTTACGGAAAACTATGATGGCATCTCCCAGCAAGAAGGCGGACCCGGATACCTTGAGAAGGGGCTTGGATTCTTCCCATATGGCATCGTTGACCAGCACTTTGATAAAAAAGCACGATTGGGACGGTTGATTGCAACGGCAGCAGTCTATGGAAAAGAAAATGAGTTAGCTTATGGAATCGATGAAGACACCGCATTGATCGTGGATAACGCATCCAATACGGTTGAAGTAAAAGGAAGAGGTGGTGTATCACTAGTGGATTTAAGTCAGTCAGTGCTGTCACCATCAACTCATACGTATAAAGATATCCGTTTATCGTGGATCACATCAGGTGATCAATACAATATAGAATCGAAAGAATTCTTAATCAGCGACCAGAAAATGTCGACAAAAGACTATGAATACTACAAATATAACGCGGCACCACATACGGGAGTTTTAACTCCACACCCGACACTTGCAAATTACTTAAGCTATAACCTGCTTGATAATGAAGGGCAGGATGAAGTGAAAAGCTTTAGCTTTTCTCAAGATGAAGGATTTCAGCTTACCTTCAGAAAAGGAAATCAGACAGAAGGGTTCTGGGGGTACCGGGACGGGAACAAGGATGATTATTCATTTATCGAGGTTGAGATGGATATTGATCCGATAGAAGTCACGATTGAAGACAACTAAAGTGCTAGAAAAGCCTGGGCAGAATTTGCCCGGGCTTATTCGTTATTCAAAGATTAATTATGACATTTGTACTGTGTATATGCTCTATAGCATCTGCTATACTAGTGATAATAATATGATAGCAAATGATATCAATATGATAGAAAAGGGGGGCGAACCTTGTCAGATCAAGGAAAAATGCAACTTAATGTAAGGGTTGATAGAGAAACATCGGAGAAATTGGATGAAATCGTAGAATATTATCAACAGAATACAAAAATTGGAAGGATCTATAAAGGTGACGTCTTAACAGACATCATTCACAAATCCTATGAGGTCATGGAGAAGCAAAAAAGAATTCAAAATCGGAAATACTAGCCACTTATTACAGAGCCGTTAAAGGTATACAATTTCTCATGGACTACATATGAAAATCAGGTTCATCTATGTCATAATATAGGAGACATAGTCAAAATATTGAAAGCAAAAGAGGTATTCAGCATGCAAATGCCGAAAAAAATAATCAATATTCAAAGAGGCTCTGGGATATCACCATACATATGGAGCATCATCAGCATCCTGCCCTTTTACTTTATCTTTCAGTCTTCTTCAACGATTGAAATTGCGGTCGGGATTTCTTTGACCATCGCTTTTTTTATCTCTTTACGTTTTGCTTTTATTTCGAAGGATTGGCCGGTGTATTTATGGACTTCGATATTGATTGCAATTTCCATCACTATGACCATACAGTTTAATTTCATCTATTTCGCTTTCTACATTGCCTATTACAATGGGAATATAAAAAATCGGGTCGCTTTTTTGACGCTTTATATCATCCATCTTGTACTGACAACTGCTTCCATCAACTACAACTTCGTTCTGCAGGATGAATTGTTCCTGTCACAATTTCCGTTTATCCTGATCATCTGGATCAGCGTCATTCTGCTGCCTTTCAATATCTATAATCGAAATAAGCAAGTACAGCTTGAAGACCAGTTGGAAGATGCCAATAAGCGCATTTCAGACCTAGTCAAGCAGGAGGAACGGCAGAGGATTGCGAGGGATCTGCATGATACGCTGGGACAGAAGCTTTCACTGATCGGTTTGAAAAGTGATCTGGCGAGGAAGTTGGTGTATAAAGACCCTGAGCAGGCACGACATGAATTAAAAGACGTTCAGCAAACAGCGAGAACCGCTTTGAGTGAAGTGAGAACGATGGTTTCCCAGATGAGGGGAATCCGTTTGAAGGATGAGATTGTCCGGATCAAGCAGCTCTTAAAGGCAGCTGAAATCGAGTTCCGTATGAGTGAAGACGTTTCCCTCCCTCAATCATCTCTCTTCATGGAGAATATTTTAAGCATGTGCTTAAAAGAGGCTGTAACGAATGTGGTCAAACATAGTAAGGCCTCTTACTGTGAACTCATCTTTGAAGAATCCGATAAAGAACTGACGATTGTGGTGAAAGATAACGGTGAGGGGCTCGGGAATGATTACACACAGTCAGGAGGGAGCGGCTTGATCGGGATGAGGGAACGGTTGGAATTTGTCAACGGAAGCCTGGACATTGTTTCAGAAGATGGCACCACCCTGATCATGAGGGTGCCTAAAATAATCAAACAGACAGACAGGGAGGGAATGGAATGATTCGAATTGTGATTGCCGAAGATCAGCGTATGCTTTTGGGGGCTCTGGGCTCTCTTTTGAGTTTGGAAGATGATATGGAAGTGGTAGGTAAAGCCGGCAACGGTGAAGAAGCCATTGCCCTCGTGCATGAACTGAAGCCGGATATCTGCATCATGGATATCGAAATGCCTAAAAAGACGGGCCTTGAAGCTGCAGAGGAGCTGAAAGGTGAAGATTGTAAAGTGATCATCCTGACTACTTTTGCAAGGTCAGGTTATTTCCAGCGTGCCCTAAAAGGAGGAGTGAAAGGTTATTTGTTGAAGGACAGTCCCAGTGAAGAACTCGCAAACTCCATCCGCCTTGTCATGGATGGGAAACGTATCTACGCACCGGAGCTGATGGATGATGTCTACAGTGAAGAGAACCCCCTCACCGACCGTGAAAAAGAAGTGCTCGAGCTCGTAGCCGACGGGAAGAACACAAAGGAAATCGCCGATGAACTAAGCCTGAAAACAGGTACTGTCAGAAACTATATCTCTACCATACTCGATAAGCTTGAAGTGAAAAATCGAATTGAAGCCATCACACAATCCAAAGAAAAAGGATGGTTTAAATAAAAAGAGGGACGGACCTTTTTGAAGGTCCGTCCCTCTTTTTATAACCTTGCATAGAATCGAATGTTTATTCGGTTATGCTGGAATGGTAGAAATGAAAAGACGAATTTTAGATAAAAAAATTTCCTGAAATGAATACTGCTGCACCTTTTGCTGTTACTGAATCTGAGGCCCGATTGGAAACTGCAAAAAAATCATGATATGTTTTTTTATGTTGACAACTCAATGAATCATGATACGATAACATCGAAAACAAAATTTCATAAGACGATCCACTAGGGGTGCCTTTAAAAAGGCTGAGATTAAAGTGTGACTTTAAGACCCTTTGAACCTGATCTGGTTGAGACCAGCGGAGGGAAGTGGTGTTTGACGGTCGCGAAGAATACGATTCTATTATTCTGATCTCAAGCCACTTTCTGTATGCTGTATGCATCACGGGAAGTGGCTTTTTTGTTGCCCATTTCGGGTCGTCTGGAAAAGGAGCAGGAAATCATGTCATTTTCAAAAGTATTACGGAACGAAGTCAACGAGATTTGGGAAGAGAGCTTTTATCATCCTTTCGTCAAAGGAATCGGTGATGGAACACTCCCAATCGAGAAGTTCAAGTACTATCTTCTGCAAGATGCCTATTACCTTTCACACTTCTCAAAGGTGCAGGCGCTCGGTGCATCAAAGGCAATGGACCTACATACGACATCGCGAATGGCAACGCACGCTGTGGGAACAAATGAAGCAGAGCTTTCGCTTCATGAAAATTTCTCCAAGAGATTAGGAATCACGGAAGAAGAAAGAAATAATTTTAAACCAGCCCCTACAGCCTATGCCTATACCTCGCATATGTATCGTTCCGCTAGATATGGGGGACTGGCCGATATCCTGGCGGCGATCCTCCCATGCCACTGGCTTTATTACGAGATAGGGGAACGCTTGAAATCATGCACGCCTGAAGAGCCGATTTATCAGGAATGGATTTCAGCCTATGGCGGGGAATGGTTCAAGGAGTTAGTGGAAGAACAGATCAATCGACTTGATGAATTGGCAGAGAGCATGACCGAATCGGATAAAGAAAGAATGAAAGAAAATTTCATCTTGAGTAGCATCTATGAATTACAGTTTTGGGAGATGGCTTACACACTTGAAGAATGGCCGTTTCAGCATGCTCTCACTCCCGATGCCGGAAAGAAAAAAGGTGAGCTTCATGTCTAAATTAAAATTAACGGACATTTTAGTCACGGTTGTCATTTCCATCATGTTCGGGGTGATTTATAAGCTGTGGGGACCATTGTACAACGTGTTGAAGCCAATCGGACTACATGCGGATCAATTCATCTATGGGATGTGGTTCATGGCGGCCACGGTGGCATTTTTGATCATCCGTAAACCGGGAGTCGCCCTTTTAGCCGAAATAGCCGCTTCTTCCGGGGAGTTTCTGATGGGTTCTGAATGGGGACTGGAGGTCCTTTTATTTGGCATCATACAAGGGTTGATGGCAGAGCTGATTTTCTTGATTACGAAATATAAACGCTATGATCTTTGGATTATAAGTTTAGCGGCGGTTGGTTCTGCATGTGGTTCCATCTTTATGGACTACACGAAAGGATATATGGGAGATTTGGTTCTTTGGAATCTGTCATTATTCATCGTTGCGAGATTATTGGGTTCGATCGTTATCGCAGGTGTAGGTTCTTTTTACTTGGTAAGGGCACTCGAGAGGACCGGAGTCACAAGTCTTGTAAGACGTGCTGATCAAAAAGAATACGATGCATTGAATCATTAAGGGGTGACGGCTTTGCATGTTGAAAACCTTCGACTTACATTTCCAGGGTCCGAGAAACGGATGTTTAATGATGTCAGTCTTTCAATCAATGAAGGGGAAAAAGTATTGCTATTGGGACCATCAGGATGTGGTAAATCAACGCTTCTCCATGTTTTATCCGGGGTGATCCCCCGGTCTGTGGATGTTCCCATGAGAGTATCAAGCGTTGAGATTTGTGAGTCATATGGCTATGTATTTCAAGATCCCGACTCTCAATTTTGTATGCCCTTTGTGGATGAAGAATTGGCCTTTGTGCTGGAGAATTTACGGACCCCTCGTGAAGAGATGAAAGGAGAAATACGATTTCTGCTATCAGAAGTGGGACTGGAGCTTGATGACCCACATACGAAAATCTCAACATTATCAGGAGGAATGAAGCAGAAGTTGGCGATTGCCTCTGCCCTTGCTTTGAACCCAGGGACTCTGTTCCTGGATGAACCGACCTCGCTGTTGGACGAGGAGAGTACAGAATCTGTGTGGGAAACCATTAAAGGAACGTGTAAACATAAGACACTGGTGGTTGTAGAGCATAAGCTCGACCATGTTCTGGAAATCATAGATCGAATCATTTTGTTTGATGCGGATGGAACCATACTGGCGGATGGAAAGAAAGCTTGGATACTTCACCATTACAAAGAAACGTTAAAGTCCTTAGGTGTTTGGTACCCGGGAGCGTGGGATGAGTATTTGGCTTCCCGCACCCAAAGGGAAATTCCCTCCTTTGGACCAGTGGCCGCAAAAATCGAGAACTTTAGGGGCTATATCCAAAGAAAAGAGAAGATACATCTTCCGCGTGCTGTCATTCATAGAGGGGAATGGGTCGTCATTACAGGCAGGAATGGTGCGGGGAAATCTACGTTACTTCACAGCTTCATGAAATTCATCCTGACCACCGGGACGTACGAACTAAGTGGAATACAGGTGAAAGGAAAAAAGGTTCCCAAAGAGTGTGCGTTTGTTTTTCAAAATCCTGAGTTACAGTTTGTCACACATTCCGTTTTTGACGAAGTTGCCTATAGTTATCGGCTTGAGAATTTGGATGAAGAGCGTGTAGAGAAAAGGGTAGAAGAGTTACTTGAAAGATTCAAGCTCAGTCCATACAAGGATCATCATCCCTATTCACTATCCATGGGTCAAAAACGGAGATTAAGTGTTGCGGCTTCAACTGTCTCCAGTAAGGAGATTTTGTTACTGGATGAACCTACCTTTGGACAGGATGCTCACAATACCTTCAGCCTGATTGAAATGCTTCAAACGTTACAACGGAAAGGCTCTGCAATTTTGATGGTCACCCATGATGAAAGAATCATCCATCACTTTGCCAACAGGGTGTGGACAATAGAAAAGGGACGATTGATTCGAGATGTTGCTGTAAATGTGGGAGACAACGTGTTGTGAATATGGAGTTCGTTCATAGACCTACCTGGCTCCATCACATAAATCCAAGTCTGAAATTACTAGTGATGATCGGACTATTATTATTTTTACTATTTGTTCATTACCTGAATTGGCTTCTATATTTCACTTTACTCTCTGTCTTCTTACTATGGTCTTTCTCGGGATATTCTAAGAGATTGGTGCTGTTGATGGTTCTTCCTTTTTTGCTTGTCTTTCTATCTACAGCCTCCTCTATGATCATGTTTGGGAAAGGAGAGATGACCTGGTTTACGTGGGGAGTGATCCATGTGACGGAGGAAAGTTTTTTCAGGGGGATCCACATTGGATTGAGAGCGTTTGTATTCGCTGTTTTAGGGCTATTATTTGCTCTTACCACAAGACCTGTCCTGCTTTTTTATTCCCTGATGCAACAATTAAAACTGAAGCCGAAGTATGCATACAGTTTCATGGCGGGTCTGAGGCTGATTCCCATCATGATGGAAGAATTCAATACGATCCGGAATGCCCTGAAAGTCAGGGGCACCCGGGAACGAAAGGGCATTAAGAAACTAGTCCATAGTATACTGTCCTACTCCATCCCCTTACTGGCACAAAGTATCCGCAGGGCTCACAGAATAGCGGTAGCAATGGAAACGAAAGGGTTCAAAGGTGAAGGGGAGAGGACCTATTTCTACAGAGTAAGATTTTCGAAATATGATGGTTATTTTATCTGGAGCATCATCCTCATCATGACGGTAAGTTATGCTGCTTCTATTTATCTGCCAATTTTTCCGACGGGGGATGTTCGCTATAGAAATTGAAAAGAAAAGGAGTTTACATGTCATTTCCACTGGTCAGCAATCAAGGGAAGAATTGGTGAAAATCTCGAAAACCATTCACCCCTATATAGATATGCTTCATATTCGTGAAAAAAGCTGGACAGGTGCGGAGTTGGCTGAAACTGTTGATGAATTAACAGGAGCTTGTGTTCCGTTAAGAAAGCTGTGCATCAATGACCGGGCAGACATCGCTTTTATGAAGCACATGAGAGGAGTCCAACTTGGACACCATAGTGCTCCTGTTGACTTAGTGAAGAAGGTTTTTCCATCTTTAAAAATCGGGGCATCGGTGCACAGCATGCTCGAAGCACTTCTGGCATATGAACAAGGGGCAGATTTCCTTCTGTACGGGAATGTTTATGAAACAACGTCGAAACCAGGGAAGCAAGGTACAGGGATTGGCAATTTAGAAGAAATTGTTTTGAACATCCCTCTACCCATAATTGCCATCGGGGGTATATCACCCGGACGAGTTGAAGACATTTTGAGAACCGGTGCAAAGGGTATAGCGGTATTGTCAGGTATATTCCTTTCTGAAGACCCTCTTGAAGCAGCTCGGGCTTATTATAAGTCAATTCATAAGGAGGTGATACAACTTGAGGAAACAATATGATGTGTTGATTGTAGGGGGAGGTGTGATCGGCTGCTCCATTCTGTATCAGCTTGCCAAAAGAGGAAAGAAAATATTGTTGATCGAGAAGAATCAATTGGCATCCAGAGCCTCCAAAGCAGCAGCGGGAATGCTAGGGGTCCATACGGAGTTAAATGGGGGAAGCCCCCTCTATCGTTTGGCTAAGAACAGCCGCAATATGTATCAGGTACTTGCACAGGAATTGAAAGAAGTAGCCGGTATGGATATAGAGTATGTGGAAAATGGAATGATCAAAATGGCTGGGACAGAGGAAGAGGCACAGGCTTTAAGAAGTGCTGCTTCCCAAACAGATCAGGATGAAGGAATAGAGTGGTTATCCCCTCTTAAGCTATCAGCCTTCGAGCCTCATCTTTCGAAGCAAGCGACAGGTGGTTTATTCATTCCGCGAGATGGAAACGTCTCGGCACCGAAGCTGACAGAAGCGTTGGGGGTCGCGTCAGTCAGATTAGGGGCAGATGTCAAGGAGTATACAGATGTTTATGACTTTATAGTTGAAGGAAGCAGGATATCGGGAGTTCAAACGTCAATCGGTTCCTTTTATGCATCTGAAATAATCGTTGCAGGTGGTGCGTGGAGTCAATCCCTATTGGAGAGAATCGGTGTGACACTTCACTCTTTTCCAGTCAAAGGGGAATGCTTTTCGGTGAAATACTCCCGGAAATTAGTGGTGAGGACTATTTTCACTGAGGGTTGTTACATTGTTCCGAAGGTTGGTGGTCAGTTTCTAATAGGAGCAACAGAACATCCTCATACCTTCGATGAGACCATTTCCGTCAGTGGAATAATGAAGTTGATGAAGAAAGCTACAGATATCATTCCTGACCTGGTTCATGCAGATTGGGAAAAAGCCTGGTCAGGAATACGGCCTCAAACACACGGTGGTCTTCCTACTATCGGAAGGAGCGAAAGGTGGGAAGGGCTTTCCATTGCAACAGGTCACTATCGGAATGGCATTCTTCTTGCCCCCATAACGGGAGTCATGATGGCAGACCTAATGGAGAGAAAAGAGAATCCATTACTACATTCACATGTTGGGAGTTTTAGAAAGTGGAATTAAAGATAAATGGACAGCTGGTGACAGTGCCTGACACAATCACTACGATAGAAGATCTTATACACCATTTCAAACTGAAGAATCGAACGATTATGGTTGAACAGAATCACACCATTTTAAGAAAAGAAGAACATGAAAAGGCAGCAGTTGAAAACGGAGATACGATTGAATTAGTCCAATTTGTTGGAGGCGGTTGATATGTTGAAAATCGGAAACTATACATTCCATTCCAGATTATTGTTAGGAACAGGGAAATATCCAGATTTTGATATTCAGAAGAAAGCAGTTGAGGTTTCTGGTGCAGAGATTCTTACGTTCACGGTAAGGAGAATGAATATATTCGAGCCCAGCCAACCCAATTTCTTAGAAAAACTCGACTTGGATAGCTACTCATTATTACCCAACACGGCTGGTGCCAAGACAGCTGAAGAAGCAGTGCGGCATGCAAAGTTGGCCAGAGCATCAGGACTTTGTGACATGATTAAAGTAGAAGTGATTGGATGTGATAAAACATTATTGCCCGATCCCGTGGAAACGCTGAAGGCTACGGCAGAACTGATTAAAGAAGGATTCACCGTTCTTCCTTATACATCCGATGATGTGGTTCTTGCAAGGAAATTGGAAGAGTTGGGAGCACATGCCATTATGCCCGGTGCATCACCAATCGGATCGGGGCAAGGAATTGTGAACCCGGTAAATCTTCGCTTCATTATTGAACAGGCAAATGTACCGG
This sequence comes from Bacillus sp. NTK074B, assembly GCF_017303375.1. Lineage (GTDB taxonomy): Bacteria > Bacillota > Bacilli > Bacillales > Bacillaceae_B > Rossellomorea. The sequence continues at coordinate 138,247 of NZ_JAFKOH010000007.1, forward strand.
TCATCGTTGATGCTGGGATTGGATCACCTGCAGATGCTGCTTATGCTATGGAACTGGGAGCGGCTGCTGTGTTATTGAACACTGCGGTGTCACAAGCGAAAGATCCAATTAAAATGGCCAATGCCATGAGACTTGCCATTGAGGGTGGCCGTTTTGGGTATGAAGCCGGGAGAATTCCCCGAAAGCGCTATGCATCGGCAAGCAGTCCGATGGATGGGATGAGTGTTTGAATGTGGAGAGATATTCAAGACAGATCTTGTTTTCGCCTATTGGAACAGAGGGCCAGGAAAGAATAAGGGGTAAACATGTGCTCATTATTGGTGCAGGAGCTTTGGGAACAGGGAACGCGGAAGTCTTTGTTCGTGCCGGCATTGGAAAGCTGACGATAGTGGACCGTGATTACGTCGAATGGAGCAATTTGCAACGACAGCAGCTCTACAATGAGCAAGATGCAAAAAGTCGTCTTCCTAAGGCAATAGCAGCCAAAAGGAGACTGGAGGAACTTAATTCTACAGTTGATATCAAAGCACATATTCTGGATGCGATGCCTGAAGAGTTATTGAACCTGGCCATGGGTGTGGACCTGATCATCGACGCCACAGATAACTTTGAAACAAGGATGATCATGAATGATGTATCCCAAAAACGTTCCATACCCTGGATCTACGGAGCCTGCGTGGGGAGCTATGGTATTTCATTCACAATTCTTCCCGGTGTCACACCGTGTCTTCAATGTTTACTCGATGAAGTTCCGCTAGGGGGATTGACCTGTGATACAGCAGGAATCATCAGTCCTGCCGTCTCACAGGTAGTAGCCTATCAAACGACAGAGGCACTAAAGATTTTGGTGGAAGACTATGAATCTCTTAGTCAAAGGGTCGTCTCTTTCGATTTATGGAAAAATGAGCATGTGTCCCTGGATGTAAGGAAGTTGAAAAGAGAAGAATGTCCTTCATGTGGCATTCATAGAACGTACCCAAGTCTTCGTTATGAAAATCAAACCAAAACGGCCGTCCTATGTGGACGGGATTCCGTTCAAATCCGGCCAGCTTCAAGCCATTCTGTTGACCTCTTGGACATAGCTAGAATACTTGAGAACCAGGGCAAGCAAGTGGAAAGGAATCCTTACTTGATTAGGTTCGAGGACGATTCCCTCAAGGTCGTATTATTCTATGATGGACGGGCGCTTGTTCATGGAACGAAAGAAATAAAGGAAGCAAAATCAGTTTATCATCGTTATTTTGGTTGAAAGAGGGAGTGAATTTAGATGGTGTATAAAGCGTTGACGATAGCAGGATCTGATAGCGGTGGCGGCGCAGGCATTCAAGCGGATCTAAAAACCTTTCAAGAGTGCCATGTCTATGGTATGTCTGCCATTACGGCCGTTACAGCTCAAAATACAAATGGTGTGCAAGGTGTATATCCACTGTCGGTATCGGGAGTCATAAGACAATTGATATCCGTAGCTGAAGATTTACCTCCCCAAGCCGTAAAAACAGGAATGTTAGTGAATGATGAGATCATTGCATCTGTTGCGGATTTTGCCAGCTCCTCAGGCTGGGAAAAGCTTATAGTGGATCCTGTGATGATTGCGAAAGGTGGAGCTTCTTTATTGGAAGAAAAATCGATTGAAACATTGATCAATCACTTAATCCCAATTGCTTACGTCATCACTCCCAATATACCTGAAGCAGAAACATTAACGGGAAGAGAGATCCTGAATGTCGATGATTCCCGTAAAGCTGCGGAGGACCTATACAAGATGGGGGCTAAACATGTGGTTATTAAAGGCGGTCACCAGTCACAATCTCAATCATTCTATGCGACTGACATTCTTTATGATGGAAAAGAATTTTATGAGTTTACAAGTCCCAGAATCTCTACACCCCATACGCATGGAACTGGCTGTACGTTCTCTGCGGTCATCACCGCAGAATTGGCGAAAGGGAAAAGCGTCTATGATTCAGTCCTGACTGCCAAGGAATTTATCACAGCAGCCATCTCACATTCACTAGGGATCGGGAGTGGACACGGACCAACGAACCATTGGGCTTACTATCAAAAGGTGAAACTATGACTCTGAGAGAATGCTTAAAGCTATATTTTGTGATGGGCACCCAAAATTGTGAGAGATCTCCTGCCCTTGTGTTGGAAGAGGCACTCTCAGGCGGCGTTACCATGTTTCAATTTCGTGAGAAGGGGGTCTCTTGTTTGAAAGGAAAGCCTATAATTGAACTCGCCCTTGAACTCCAGCATTTATGCCAAAAGTACAGTGTTCCCTTCATCATCAATGACGATGTGGAGCTAGCATTGTTATTGGACGCAGATGGTGTACATATAGGGCAAGAAGACGAATCCATTAAGGGAGTCCGTGAAAAAATCAAGGATAAAATTCTTGGTGTCTCAGCCCATAATGTGAAGGAAGCCAGGCTCGCATTAGAGTCAGGTGCAGATTATCTTGGGGTCGGCCCGATGTTTTATACGACAACAAAGATTGATTGTAGAATCGTTAAAGGACCAAAGGTGATTGAATCCATAAGGGCAAAGGGAATCCATCTCCCCTTGGTCGGGATTGGTGGGATCCATCCCGGGAATGTAAATGAGGTAATGGAAGCAGGTGCAGATGGTGTAGCGGTCATCTCAGCGATTTCGAAACGACCAGAACAAACTCGTTCGCTTTTTCAATCGGTCCAGGATAGTCTTTTACAATCAATGTAGATGAACTTTTATCGGACAAAGCAACATATCTTGCCCTCCCCAATCATACTATACAGTAGACCCCGGTCTAACTTGTATCATCATCAACGATAAGAGGGAGGGTTTTGAATGAATGTCTGGTTTGTTTTATTGAACATTTTGGTGTTTCTTGTTCTCATTGGTGTACTATTTCATATGCAAAGAAAAAATGTTTCGTTTTCAAAACGGGTGTTTGCCGCGCTCGGATTGGGAATTGTTTTTGGTCTCGGTTTACAGTGGGTGTATGAGGCAGGAGATGAAAATGTCTCCCAATCGATTGAATGGTTCAATATTGTCGGAACGGGTTATATTAAACTGCTTCAAATGATTGTCATGCCCCTCGTGTTTGTGTCGATATTATCTGCTTTTACAAAATTGAAACGATCTTCTAATCTAGGGAAAATTTCTGTATTGATCATCGGATTGCTTGTCGGTACGACTGCTGTGGCGGCTGCAGTGGGAATCGCGACAACCGCGGCATTCGATCTGGAAGCCATCCAAATCGATCAAGGAAATGCAGAAGCAGCAAGAGGTGTTCAACTGGAGGAGCGGGCAGCGGCTTTAGAAGGTCAAAGCTACCCTCAGAAAATCCTGGAGCTCCTGCCTCAGAATCCTTTCCTTGATTTGACCGGAGAAAGAGCAACGTCGACCATAGCGGTTGTGATCTTTGCAGCCTTCATCGGTGTCGCCTATTTAGGGGTTCAGCGTAAGGAACCAGATGCGGATTTCTTCAAAAAAATCGTGGAGTCCATCTATGCAGTCGTAATGAGAATCGTGACCCTGGTATTGAGGCTGACGCCATTCGGTGTGCTTGCCATTATGGCGAAAACAGTCGCACTGAGTGATTTCGATGCCATCATGAAACTGGGTGAATTTGTAGGTGCGTCCTATATTGCCCTACTCATCATGTTCTTGATTCATTTAATACTATTGACGCTTACAGGACTGAATCCAGTCACCTACGTGAAAAAAGTACTTCCCGTATTGGCTTTTGCCTTTACGTCCAGATCAAGTGCCGGGACACTCCCACTAAACATTCAAACACAGAAGAATAAACTGGGTGTATCAGAAGGGATCGCCAACTTTTCGGGATCTTTCGGATTATCCATCGGGCAAAACGGATGTGCCGGTGTGTACCCGGCTATGCTTGCCGTCATGATCGCACCGACGGTCGGCATCGATCCATTTACCCCTTCATTTATTTTCACGCTCATTGTCGTCGTTGCCATCAGTTCCTTCGGGGTTGCCGGAGTTGGCGGTGGTGCCACATTTGCCGCTATCCTCGTCCTTTCTGCCATGGATCTGCCGGTGGCGTTAGCGGGTCTTTTGATTTCAATCGAACCTTTAATCGACATGGGCCGGACGGCGGTTAATGTGAGTGGTGCAATGACATCAGGTATCATCACGAGTAAGGTAACGGGAGAACTGGATACGGAGACCTATAATAAAGAAATAATTGAAGCAGAAGCTTAAATGCCGGGCTGGCTCATGATTTAATGAGCCGGCTTGTTTATTGGAAAAGGGGAATTTTCTTTTTCGAGTATTTATGATTGAAAATTCAGACTATATTCATTACTATAGAAGTAACATACCGACCGGTTAGTATCTTAGGTGTGTGAATGACTGTATGACATAGGGAGGCAGGAAAATGCATGTAAAGGACTTGTTTGATTTATCTGGTAAGGTGGCATTGGTGACTGGTGGAGGCAGGGGTCTTGGAAAGCAGATCGCGACCGGTTTTGCTGAAGCAGGGGCAAATGTTGTCGTCTGTTCGAGAAATGTAGAAGCATGTGATGAAGTCAAAAAGGATTTAAAGGGTTTGGGCGTTCAAGCTCTTTCCTTTCCATGTGATGTCACGAATCCGGAAGACGTCGCGAAGGTTGTGGATGAAACCCAAAAAGCGTTTGGCCGCATAGACATCCTGGTGAATAACAGCGGAGCTTCGTGGGGGGCACCTGCAGAAGAAATGCCACTTGAGGCGTGGCATAAAGTCATCAACGTAAATGTGAATGGGACCTTCATTATGTCACAGGCCGCAGGAAAGCTGATGCTTGCGCAACAGGCAGGTAAAATCATCAACATCGCGTCTGTAGCAGGTCTTCAAGGAACGGATCCAAGGTATATGGATGCCATCGGCTACAGTACAAGTAAAGCAGCAGTCATCAATTTCACCAAGGATCTTGCCGTGAAATGGGGCTCCCGAGGAATCCATGTTAACGCGATCGCACCAGGCTTCTTTCCGACAAAAATGTCGAAGGGAATCCTCTCCCACGCAGGAGAAGCCATTTTAGAAGGCACGCCGTTAAATCGATTCGGCAGCGAAGATGATCTAAAGGGAGCGGCTCTTTTCCTTGCTTCCCGTGCATCTGATTTTGTAACGGGTTCGGTTCTTGTAGTGGATGGCGGCTCATCAGCCATGTAGCAAGTGGAAATAAATCAATAAGGAAGGAAGGATGTCATGGAGTTCTCCTACTCTCCGAAAGTTCAAGAATATCAAAATAAACTATCCCGTTTTATGGAAGATTACGTTTATCCGAATGAATCATTATATGAGGAACAGCTTAATAGGCAAGAAACACGTTGGAGCGCCGTCCCGCCCATCATGGAAGAATTAAAATCCGAAGCAAGGAAACAAGGGTTGTGGAACTTATTCCTACCAGATAGTGAGTATGGGGCTGGATTAAGTAATGTGGAATATGCACCGCTTTGCGAAATCATGGGCAGGTCATTGATCGGTCCGGAAGTATTCAACTGCAGCGCTCCGGATACAGGCAATATGGAAGTGCTGGAGCGTTATGGCACCCCTGCCCAAAAGGAGCGATACCTGACCCCCCTCCTGAGTGGTGAGATCCGCTCCTGTTTCTCGATGACGGAGCCGGAAGTCGCCTCTTCCGATGCTACAAATATCAAGGCTAGTATCGTTCGGGACGGGGGTGAATACGTCATCAATGCAAGGAAATGGTGGTCTTCCGGCGCCGGTGATCCACGGTGCAGCTTCTCCATCTTGATGGGGAAAACAGACCCTGATGCAAGACGACATGAACAGCAATCGATGATCATTGTACCACTGGACGCGGAGGGAGTGAAAGTCGAACGGATGCTGCCTGTCTTTGGATACGATCATGCTCCGCATGGCCACGGGGAAATCACCTTTACCGATGTCCGGGTGCCCGTAGAAAATATGATCTGGTCGGAAGGGAAAGGTTTTGCCATTGCCCAGGGCCGATTAGGTCCAGGCAGGATCCATCATTGCATGCGCTTAATCGGTGCAGCGGAACGAGCGCTTGAAGAATTATGTAAGCGCGTTCAAGACAGGGAAGCTTTCGGTAAGAAGCTTTCAACACAGGGGGTCGTCATGGAATGGATCGCAGATTCACGAATTGAAATCGAGCAGGCACGCCTTCTGACCTTGAAAGCCGCTTACATGATGGATACCGTCGGGAATAAATTGGCCAAACAGGAAATCGCGATGATCAAGGTAGTGGCGCCTTCCATGGCATTACGTGTCATAGACAGGGCCATTCAGGCATTTGGGGCGGCCGGGGTATCAGGTGATCATTCGATGGCGGCACAATGGGCGAACGCCCGAACATTACGACTTGCCGACGGACCTGATGAAGTACATCGTGCCCAATTGGCCAAATTAGAGCTTAAGAAATATCAAAAAGCCTCTCCGGTAGAGAGCTAGGAAGAGTGAGTGATGATGAGATTATCGGGAAAGGTTTCGATCATAACCGGGGCGGGAGGTGGAATAGGACGTGCAACCGCTCTGAGATTTTCCGAAGAAGGGGCGTCCGTAGTAGTAGCAGATCTGAATGAATCGAGAGGGGAGGAAACGGTAAGACTCATCAGGGAAAAGAATGGTCATGCCATTTATGTAAGGACCAATGTGAAGGACAGTGCAAGCATTCAAGAGCTCGTACATAAAACGGTCGAGCATTTCGGAAGTCTGGAAATCCTTGTGAATAATGCCGGAATCGGGCAGTCGGAAGTCAGGAGTATCGATTTAGAAGAAACAGAATGGAATGATGTCCTTGATACCAACTTAAAGAGCATATTCCTTGGCATGAAATATAGCGTACCGGAACTGATGAAAAAAGGCGGGGTCATCGTGAACGTTTCGAGCCTACTGGGTTTGAAGGGAAGAAAATACGTAGCAGCCTATAATGCGTCAAAAGGCGGAGTGGTGTTGTTGACGCAAAATGCCGCATTGGAGTACGGAAAAGATCGTATACGGGTAAATGCTGTAGCTCCTGGTGTCATCGATACAAACATCATTGAGGGGTGGAAACAGGATGAAAGGAAATGGTCGGTGATTTCTCAATCTAATGCCCTTAAGAGAATTGGAAACCCGGATGAAGTGGCATCTGCGATTTTGTTCCTGGCATCGGATGAAGCCTCCTTTATTACCGGAGCCACATTATCGGTAGATGGTGGTGGATTGATCTATTAGGAACATGCTGTGTCATCTGAATAATCAAAACGGAAGGAATGATTTTGTGACAACTAAATCCTGGCACGTTCATTATCCTGAATCGTTCGACACTGATATTCCAGCAATTGATTTCTCAATACCTGATATGCTTCAGCAAACGGCTTCCAGGTACCCCAAGCATCCTTGTTTAAGCTTCTATCAAAAGCGCATGACGTATGATGAAATTCAAGGTGCTGTTACATTGTTTGCGTCTTCACTCATGCATCTAGGGACGGAAAAAGGAGACCGGATCGCCATTATGCTCCCTAACTGCCCCCAATATGTCATTTCGTATTATGGAATCCTTACGGCAGGCGGGATTGTCACACAAGTGAATCCGATGTCTGTTGAGAGGGAACTCATTCATTTATTAAATGACTCAGGAGCGGAAACAATCGTTGTATTAGACCGCTTTTATCCCATTATTAAATCCATTCAAAAAGAAACAAAGGTGAATACAATCATCGTTGTCAGCTTCCAAGGGGAGAATCCTGTGTCTGACTATACGTTTGATGAGTTTTTAAAGGTTGGAGACGGAGGGGCTTCTCCCATTTCCATAAAGCCGGAAGATGTGGCCGTCCTTCAATACACAGGTGGAACAACCGGCGTGTCAAAGGGTGTGATGCTTACACATAGCAATATCCTTTCAAACGTTATGCAAAGTCAGCTCTTTTTTAAAGACAGCATTCAAACAGGGAAAGAAAGAAGTTTGAGTGTGATACCCTTCTTTCATGTATTCGGAATGAATTCATGCATGAATCTTTCCATCTATTCTGCAAATGAAATGATCCTGCTGCCACGGTTTGAGCTCTCAGAAGTATTATTAACCATTAAAAGGGAGAAACCCACTTTGTTTCCTGGAGTGCCGACCATGTATGTAGCGATTACGAATCACCCATCTGCTGAAGAGTATGGAATCCGTTCGATCAAGCTTTGTAACAGCGGTAGTGCCCCTATGCCTGTTGAGCTATTAAATCAGTTCGAGAAGAAAACAGGGGCAAAGATATTGGAAGGGTATGGTTTATCCGAAGCCTCCCCGACGACCCATTGTAATCCCGCCTTCGCAGAAAGAAAGCCTGGAACCGTCGGAATCGGCCTCCCGTCTACCGATTATAAGGTAGTCGATTTGGCCACTGGTACAAAGGAAGTTCCAGTGGGAGAAATCGGCGAACTGATCATCAAAGGTCCCCAAGTCATGAAAGGCTATTGGAATTTACCTGAAGAAACCTCCAATGCTTTGCGTGAAGGTTGGCTTTATACAGGAGACATTGCCCGTATGGATGATGAAGGGTATGTATCGATCGTGGATCGAAAGAAAGATATGATCATTGCTTCAGGATATAACGTGTATCCCCGGGAAGTGGAAGAAGTCATCTATGAACATCCGTGCGTACAGGAAGCGGTCGTGATCGGGGTCCCTGACTCATATCGGGGAGAAACCGTGAAAGCCGTAATTGTGTTAAAGGCAGGGGAAAAGGTGTCAGAACAAGAGTTGATCAGGTTCTGTCAGGAGAATATGTCTTCATTCAAAGTCCCAAGGATCATCGAATTCCGGGATGAACTTCCAAAGACGAGTGTAGGTAAGATATTGAGAAGGGCCCTCCGGGAAAATATGATATAATTCAGGTGATAATTGCAGATTGAGGAGACTTCAAATGAGAGAAAAAATGACAGAACAAGCAGTGCGGTTATTTGATCAAAAAGGCTTTACCGTCACTTCCATACAGGATATCGTCGAATCCATCGGGGTGACAAAAGGAACATTTTACTATTATTTTTCCAGTAAAGAAGAGCTCTTAAAGGAAATTCATATGAGATATATAGACGGCTTATTGTCCAAGCAGGAAAGAATATTGGAAGATGACAGCAAATCTTTCCGTGAGAAACTATTTGACATCATTCATCTTTCCATCCTGGACATCAAAGAACAGGGAGCCAGTGCCAAAGTGTTTTTTAGGGAAATGAGACACTTAAGCCATGAAAGCCTGGACCAAATCGAACCAAAACGGGATATGTACCGCTACCATATTGAAAAGCTCTTGAAAGAAGGAAGAAAATCCGGGGATTTCCGGAACGACTTTGACGTTTCCGTAGTCGCCTTCGGTATACTCGGCATGATGAACTGGAGCTATCAATGGTATAAGCCGGGTGGGGCGAAAACGGATAAAGAAATAGCAGGTACGTTTGTCGATATGGTCTTAAAAGGGATTGAAACAGAGTAGAGGGGAAATCAGTTTCAGCATTTCCTCTCCCTCTAACATACCGACTGGTTAGTATTTTACTTGAAAGAAGGCGGATATATGGAGACCATTACCGTAACGAGTAGGTTCTGCGAAACAGATGCCCTGGGGCATATAAACAATACCACCTATTTTGTCTATTTAGAGGAAGCTCGAATTAAATTCTTTCAAACAATCGGATTCGACATGGACGTGAAGGATTGGCGGTTTATTTTAGCTTCCACCAAATGTGACTTCGTATCACAGGGTTATTTCAATCAAGAACTGGAGATCACCACCTATATTTCCAGGATCGGATCAAAAAGCTTTCAGTTAGAGCATGATATCCTGTGCGCGAATACTCACCAATTGATTGCAAGAGGAAACGCGGTCATTGTTTACTTTGATTTTCAGGAACAACGAAGTAAAGCGATCACTGAACTGTTAAAAACCCAGTTAAACACTCATTTTCGTTCTGAGAAAACTGAATATTCTTGAAAAAAGGAGGGGGTAAAATGAGGGAACGGGTGGAATATGAAACGGTTTCAGTCAGAAAAGGGGAAGAATTAAATGAAAGTAAATTAAAGAGCTTCCTGGTAGAGCACTTTCCTGATCTGCAACAAGAAGAGTTGAGCATTAAACAGTTTGCTGCCGGTCATTCAAATTTAACGTATCTGCTCTCAATGGGAAAATGGCAAGGGGTTTTGAGGCGTCCACCTTTAGGACCCGTCGCACCGAAGGCACATGATATGAAAAGGGAGTTCAGGATCCTTTCAGAGATCCATCCTTTATTCGACGTTACACCAAAACCATATGTATTCTCTGAAGATGAAGGGATAGTCGGAAGCCCATTCTTCATCATGGAACGAAAAAAGGGGGAAGTCTTTGATACATCCTTTCCCCCGCATCTAGATGTGGCACCTGAGGTATGCAGGAGGATCTCAAAAGAAATGGTTACAAAATTGGTCGAGCTTCATTCCATTGATCATACCAAAACATCACTTCACGAAATTAGTAGACCCGAACACTTTATGGAGAGACAGGTTCACGGGTGGATCAATCGTTATGAACGTGCCAAGACAAGTGAGATTCGTGAAGTGGGTCATCTGACACAGTGGTTAATCGAAAATGTTCCGGAAAATGCTGAGTCGACGATCATTCATTATGATTATAAATTAAACAATAGTATGTTTTCTGAGGACCTGTCATCCATGGTGGGATTATTTGATTGGGAGATGGCAACCGTCGGAGACCCCCTTGCAGATTTGGGTGTCGCCATGGGGTATTGGATACAGCAAGATGATCCCGACTTGTTAAAAAACGGCCTGGGGAAGCCTCCTGTGACAATCATGGACGGTTTTTATAGCAGAAGACAATTTATTGAAGAATATGCCATCAAAAGCGGCCGGGACGTGAACCATATTCATTTCTATTTGTCTTTTGCCTACTTTAAGCTCGCGGTTATCGTACAGCAAATTTATTACCGTTTTAAGATGGGGCAGACAAGTGACGCCCGCTTTTCTGGATTCGATCGGTTTGCACAATCACTAATTACCCTGGGGAATCAGGCAGCATTTGATTTCAGGGAACAAATATAAGGGGATGAATACGATGCAATCACTATTAGTCGAAAAGAATGACCGGGTGTTGAATGTAACCTTAAATCGACCAGACAGCTTAAACTCATTTGATGAGAACATGCTTACTGGATTGATTGAAGCGTTAGAAGAAGCTGGAGGGAATCAGGAGATCAGGGCGATCGTGATACGCGGTGCAGGAAGGTCTTTCTCTGCCGGTGGCGACGTGAAAACGATGGGAAGTGCGACATCAGCTCAAGTCTATGAACATATCGGAATACTGAATTCATGTATAAAAGCCATCAAAACAATAGAAAAGCCGGTCATTGCCGCCGTCCATGGTTTCGCCGCGGGAGCTGGATTTAATTTAGCATTGGCCAGTGATTTAATCATTGCTTCTGAGAATAGTCAATTTGCACTGAGCTTTTCTAAAGTAGGGCTCATTTCAGATGGAGGGGGTTCTTATTTTCTCCCACGGTTGATCGGTCCTCATCTTGCAAAGGAGTTCTTTTTTACAGGAGAACCTGTGTCTGCCCGGAGGATGTATGAATTAGGTGTGATTAATAGGCTGGTACCGGCTGATAGTCTAGAGGAAAAAACAAATGAGTTGGCTTCTGCGTTAGCTACGGGTCCAAGCAAAGCCTACGGAATGATGAAAAAAATGATTGATCGTTCATTCACCACTACCCTGGATGAAATCCTGGAACAGGAAAGAATCACTCAAACTCTGATGATTACAACGGAAGATCATGCAGAAGGAGTTTCAGCGTTTAAAGAAAAAAGAACCCCGTCTTTTTCAGGAAATTAGGAGGAGTATTGATGAAAGCGGTCCAATTTTCATGTAAAGGTCACAGAGGGGAATGTATTTCCATTGGATAAAGCGAATAAGGTTCATTCCCTCATGCAGGGAAGATAACCAGTGGGAAAAGTGATTCTGCAGAAATAATTTCATAAAAAAAGGGGGAAGTAAGATGAACTTACGCTTATCAGACGAACAAAGGATGATCCAGAAGACCATCCGCCGATTTGTAGAGAAAGAATTGATCCCTTTAGAAAATGAAGTCCTCCGTAATGAACGGGAAGGAAAGCCGAGCCTCTCTCCAGAAAAAAGGAAAGAGCTGCAAATAAAGGCGAAGGATGCCGGATTCTGGGGCATCAATACTCCGGAGGAATACGGAGGGGCAGATCTCGGTCAAATGATGATGGCGATTGTCTATATGGAAATCTCAAAGACCTTTGTCCCATTCTCCTTTGGTGGATATGCCGATAACATACTTTATTACGCCAACGAGGAACAGAAGAAAAACTACTTGATCCCCACTATTAATGGAGAAAAGAAATCGTGTTTTGCCATGACGGAACCCGGAGCGGGATCTGATACCCGTAATATCCGGACCACAGCCGTGAAAGACGGAAACGAATGGATCTTAAATGGTGAGAAAACGTTCATTACGGGTGGAAACGAAGCCGATTTTGTCATGGTCATGGCCGTCACGGATAAAGAAAAACATCGTCGTACCGGGAGAGATGGTGTCACCTGCTTCATTGCCGATCGAAGTATGGGCTGGAAATCCGAATATATCCATACGATGGGTGAATGGGGGCCGGCGAGCCTTATTTTTGACGATGTTAGGGTTCCTGAAGAGAACATCCTTGGTGAGATCGATGGCGGCTACAATCTGGGATTGGAATGGATCGGATTTGCCCGTTGGATCGTAGGTGCCCAGGCGGTCGGAGCATCAGAACGCCTTCTTCAAATGGCCATCGACTATTCGAAAGAAAGGGAGACCTTTGGAAAACCCATTGCGGACAGGCAGGCGATTCAATGGCAGATTGCCGACTCTGCCGTGGAAATTGAAGCGGCACGCTGGCTCGTGTTAAATGCAGCCTATACCCTTGATCAGGGAGAAGACAATCGCCATGTTGCATCCATGGCAAAACTCTATGGTTCCAATATGGGAAATCGGGTGGTCGACCGTGTTCTGCAAATTCACGGGGGAATGGGCTACACAAGAGAGCTTCCCATCGAACGCTGGTATCGTGAAGCAAGATTATGGCGCATTTATGATGGAACCGATGAAATTCAAAAGCTGATCATCTCCAGAAACCTATTGAAGGGGCATGTGAAACTGGGGCAGTTTGTATAATTTTACAAGGAGGCAAAAGGAATGGGAGAACGATTCAGAGGAAAAGTGGCAATGGTGACAGGTGGAAGTAGAGGGATCGGCAGAGCGATCGCGGGGCTCTTGGCTGAAGAAGGAGCAAAGGTGGCCATCATCGACGTGAACGAAGAGGCGTTGAATGGAGCAGCCGAGGAATTAAAGCAGTATGAATTGTATACAAAAGTAGCTAATGTCGTAGAATCACAGGAAGTTGAAAATGCGATGAAGGAAGTGTATGAATCTTTTGGCTCCCTGGACATTGTCGTTAATAATGCAGGGGTCATCAGGGATAATCTGTTGTTTAAAATGACCGAGACTGATTGGCAGACCGTCATGGATGTGCATTTGAAGGGTTCATTTAATGTAGCGAAGGCAGCACAGAAGTATATGGTGAAACAAAAATATGGCCGCATCATCAATATTTCTTCCACCTCTGCACTCGGAAACCGGGGACAGGCAAACTACGCAACAGCAAAAGCGGGTCTTCAAGGGCTTACGAAAACCCTTGCCATTGAGCTCGGACCATTTGGAATCACGACCAATGCGGTAGCACCCGGATTCATCGAAACCGAGATGACGAAAGAGACGGCGAAACGAATCGGAATCACATTCGAGCAATTGGTAGAGGCGAGCCTGCAGGAAATCCCTGTGGGAAGAAGCGGACTGCCTGAAGATATTGCGAACGCAGTGGCCTTTTTTGCAGATGAAAAGTCATCTTTTGTCAATGGACAGGTCCTTTATGTTGCAGGGGGCCCGAAAGATTAAAAGAGGAGAAAGAGGTGGAGAATATGTTTCAATCATACATTGGGAAACGTTCGACTCCTGTCAACAATACTGTGGAAAAAGGAGCCGTGAAGAAGTTTGCTGAAGCCATAGGCGACCCCCATCCCATATATGTGGAGGAGGATGCAGGGAGACGCTCGAGATATGGAGGGAACATCGCTCCTCCCACTTTTCCGAGAGTGTTTGACTATGGCACTGTCAAAGGTTTTCATTTACCCAACGTGGGATTGATTCACGGTGAACAGTCCTTTCATTTCGAAAGACCATTGAAGGTTGGCGAAAGCATACAATGTTACACGGAAATCAAAGACTATTATGAACGAAACAGTTCAAGCGGGACACTGGGATTTCTTGTCATAGAAGATGTGGGTGAAGAGGCGGGTGGGGAAAGGATTTTCTCCTCCCAAGCGATTGTCATCATTACAGAAGCAGTCAGAAAGAGGTTGAATCAATGACAACACTACAATCCGTTCAGATTGGCGAATCACTACCCCTGGTTGAATTGGCTCCGGTATCGAGAATCGATCTGATCAAATACGCAGGTGCTTCCGGGGATTATAATCCCATTCATACTATAGATGATGAAGCCCTGAAGCTTGGCCTGCCAGGAATCATCGCTCATGGCATGTGGACGATGGGCAATGTATCAAAACTCTTCTGTCCCTATTATGAAGAAGGTTTTATCCAGGATTACTCTGTACGTTTTAAAGGGATGGTCATGCTGAATGATGTGATTACATTACGGGCAGAAATGCTGGATAGACAGGATAACCTTCTCCACTTTAATGTCTCGGCAATCAATCAAGCAGAAAAAACAGTGATTGAAGGGAAAGTCGTCTTCCAGTTGATTTCTTAGTTTGGGAGAAAGAGAGTTACAGATAAGTGAAACAGGGATATCTGAAAATATTGTCTTAAATTCCATTGGGATTGAATAGACATAAAGAGAATGGATGTTTCCATAAAATAAGTCAAAAGACATAAATCCGATCGAAAAAGTCGGGTTGACTTCTTTCGGGAATGTGATATTATTTAGAATATTAAAATTAATAACTCTTATCCAGAGTGGTGGAGGGATCTGGCCCTGTGAAGCCCAGCAACCTACGTATTGTAAGGTGCTAATTCCAGCAAAATGTTTATCCATTTTGGAAGATAAGGTATCCTTACCTGAACAACTTTCCAAAATGGAAGGTTGTTTTTTCTTTTTGAATGAACTGGATAAGACGAAAATTGGGGGAATCGTGTGACAAGAGAAAAAGGTCAACAGGCACAGTTTGATATAGTGGCAGAGAAAATCCAGTCCATGCTTGCATCCATGAATTACGGTTCGATCACCATTGTCGTCCAAGACGGCAAAGTCATTCAATTAGAGAAAAATGAAAAAGTACGAATAAAATAAGCTGACTAGACAAACTAGAGGCGCATAACACAGATAAGGGGTATCCCTTGATCTTGTTAGCGCCTTTTTTCTTTGGATAAGCATCTGGGAAAGGAGTGTACTATGTTAACGTATCGGACTTGGAAAAAGCCAAGCTTGGAATTTGAAGTGGATCCGGTCTACAAAGGCGCGTTGAATGTTTTGAAATGGACATATGATCATTATGGTAACCAAGTTGTATATGCTTGCAGCTTTGGGATTGAAGGCATTGTGCTCATCGATCTCATATCCAAGATACAGCCTCAGGCAACCATTGTATTCCTTGATACAGAGGTTCATTTCAAGGAAACGTACGAAATCATCGAGAAAGTGAAGGAGATTTATCCCGGTTTGACCATTCAAATGAAAAAACCCCAGTTGACCCTCGAGGAGCAGGCTGAAGCATATGAGGATAAATTATGGGAAACCAAACCGAACCTATGCTGTCAAATACGGAAGCTGGACCCGTTAAAAGAAACCTTATCCAAGGGTCATGCATGGATATCGGGATTAAGGAGGGAACAATCCCCAACAAGGAGACATATTGAATTCATTAATAAGGATGAAAAGTTTCAATCGGTCAAAATTTGTCCGTTGATTCACTGGACCTGGAAGGAGATCTGGCGGTATGCCCATAAACATAATCTCTCCTATAACATCCTTCATGATCAGGGATATCCGAGTATAGGCTGCTTTCACTGCACCACACCTGCCATCGATATCAATGATCTTCGCTCCGGAAGATGGAAAGGAAAAGGGAAGACAGAATGCGGCCTGCATGGAGACGGGGGATAAGCTTTGCTTGAAATCTCTGCCCTTCTCATCAGCTTGTTCTTCGCCATGAACATTGGTGCCAGTGGAGCGGCAGCATCAATGGGGGTTGCATATGGAGCGGGAGCGATCAGGAATATCAGGACTGCTTTGTGGATTTGTGCTGCAGGTGTTTTGAGCGGTGCGGTTCTCGGTGGTGGAGAGGTTGTCAAGACAATCAGTTCAGGGATCATCCCGCAAAATCTATTGTCGATCAAAATTGTACTCATTATTTTGTTATCTGCGACGATTTCACTATTTCTGGCGAATGTGATCGGGATTCCCCTGTCTACGAGTGAGGTAACGGTGGGAGCAGTGGTAGGAGTCGGGGTAGCCTATCAGGTTCTGTATGTAAAATCACTTATTACGATCATGTCTTTCTGGGTTATCGTCCCTGTTATCGCCTTTTTCGTGACCTGGCTTGCCGGATTAGGTTTAGTCCAGCTTGGAAAGCGGGGATACCATTTTGATAAACAGTGGCTTGCTTATCTGTTGATCATCGCTGGATTCTTTGAAGCTTTCTCAGCAGGGATGAATAATGTTGCCAATGCCGTTGGTCCTTTGGTGGGGGCAGAGCTGATCTCTCCTTCACGTGGAATTTTGATTGGTGGTGCATTTGTTGCACTCGGAGCTGTCTTACTGGGAAAGAAAGTAGTCGAAACAAACGGTAAGAAGATTACGCAATACTCAAAGGCAGAAGGAATTGTCATTTCCTCAACAGGGGCTTTCCTCGTCATCTTGAGCTCACTGTATGGATTGCCAATCCCTCTTACACAGGTTACGTCCTCATCCATTATAGGCTTAGGCGTAGCTAAAAACGGGAAGCACATGCTGCAAAAGAAAATCGTCAAAAAAATCGTCAAAATCTGGGTGGTTTCTCCATTGATTTCACTCAGTATTTCATACTTTTTGGTCAAATTGTTAATCGATAGTGATCTGTACTCAGTTGTCGTACCGATTAGCGTCATTATAGCTACAGTGGGAGCTCTGTCCCTGATGAGGGTCATTAACGAGGAAAGACGGTCTGTCCACGAAGATGGAGGGGGAATTTAACCTTAATTCCGATTATACAAATGTGTTAAGGAGGATATTTTACATGAGTTTACAGCCGCACGGAGGAGTACTAGTTCAAGCCTATTTACCTCAGGAATCCTATAAGGACATCCGACAAGAAATACCACTGGACGATATCGCGTTAAGTGATCTGGAACTCATTGCAATCGGTGCTTACAGTCCCATAGAAGGATTCTTGACCAAAAGGGATTATCAGACCGTGGTGGAATCATTACGGCTTGAGAGCGGATGTGTATGGAGCATTCCCATCACTCTGCCCATCGACAATGAGCAGGCTGGTTTTGTGCAGATAGGGAAAAGGAGCCGGCTTGTATATAAAGGAGAAACATACGGGATTATCGATGTGGAGGATATCTACGAACCTGACAAATATAAAGAAGCCCTTCTTGTCTATGGAACGACGGACGGGGAACATCCCGGAGTAAAGAAATTATTCCAGCGGGGTGATGTGTATGTCGGAGGAAAGATCACTCTAGTGAAGAGACTATCAAAACCTTTCAATGAGTATACATTCGATCCTGTTGAAACGCGTAAAAGATTTAAACAAAAGGGGTGGAAAACGATTGTCGGTTTCCAAACCAGAAACCCCGTACACAGGGCGCATGAATACATTCAGAAAACCGCTTTGGAAACGGTGGATGCCCTCTTCTTGAATCCGTTAGTGGGTGAAACGAAAGCAGATGATATTTCAGCGAAAATCCGGATGGAGAGCTATGAGGTGCTATTGCGGAACTATTACCCGAAAGACCGTGTGTTTCTCGGCGTCTTTCCTGCTGCTATGAGATATGCAGGGCCAAGGGAAGCCATTTTTCATGCATTAGTGCGAAAAAATTATGGTTGTACTCACTTCATTGTCGGTAGGGATCATGCAGGGGTTGGTGATTATTATGGAACCTATGATGCCCAAAAGATTTTTGATCAGTTTACGGAAGAAGAGATCGGAATTACCCCCCTTCGCTTTGAACATAGCTTTTATTGTGAGAAATGTGAAGGGATGGCGACGACGAAGACCTGTCCTCATGGAAAGGAATATCACGTCATCCTTTCAGGAACAAAGGTGAGAGGGATGCTGAGGAGCGGAGAAGTCCCCCCTTCAACCTTTAGTCGTCCAGAGGTGATTGAGGTATTAATCAACGGGCTGAAACAGGAATCAAAACACACGTCTTGAGGAGGAAGGTAGCTTGAGTGAAAAACAAGAAAACATCGTATGGCATGAAACAGCCATTACGAAACAGGATAGAAGGAAGCAAAATGGACACCAGAGTTTCATCCTATGGTTCACAGGTTTATCTGCTTCAGGCAAATCGACAGTAGCCAATGCCTTGGCTGCCTCCCTGTTCGAACAGGGGAAGCAGGTTTATGTTCTTGATGGTGACAATGTCCGACACGGATTAAATAAAGATCTAGGCTTCGATGAACAGGACAGAAGAGAGAACATCAGACGTATCGGAGAAGTGTCCAAACTTTTCATTGATAGCGGCCAAATCGTTCTCACTGCCTTTATCTCCCCTTACAGGGAGGATCGGAATCTGGTACGCACATTAGTCAGACCGGAAGAATTCATGGAAGTATATGTCCAATGTTCTATAGAAGAGTGTGAAAAGCGTGATCCAAAAGGGTTGTACAAAAAAGCCCGAAAACAGGAGATCACTCATTTCACGGGAATCAGTGCCCCCTATGAAGAACCAGAAAATCCGGAAATCGTTCTGGATACAGAAAAGAATTCCATTGAAGAATGTGTAGAAAGCCTTCTGTTCGAATTAAAGCAAAAACAATTGATATAAGGAGAGAAAATCATGGCGTATAGCAAATCATGGGAGTCAAATGAAAAATTGAACAAAACGGAAAAATGGAAACTGGAAAAAGACGGATTATCCATCTTTGATGATATTCCGTATTATGCCGAAAACGGATTCTCTTCCATCCCGAAAGAAGAATGGGATAAATTCAAGTGGGCTGGCCTTTATCTGCAAAGACCTAAGGAGGACGGCTACTTTATGATGAGGGTAAACGTTCCCTCTGGTATCTTGACCTATGATCAGGCAAGGGCACTTGCCTCCATCTGTAAAGAATATGGAAGGGATGTCTATGATATCACCACTCGTCAGGCCATCCAGTTTCACTGGTTGAAGATCGAACAGATTCCAGACATATTCAAACGATTGGAGGAAGTAGGACTGTCTTCTGCAGGGGCATGTGGGGATATTACCCGTAACATCGTCGGAAACCCTCTGGCTGGAATCGATCCTGATGAATTATTCGATACACGCAGCGTTGTGAAGGAGGTCTACGATTTCTTCCAGCATAACGAAGATTTTTCAAATTTACCGAGAAAGTATAAAGTCGCGATTTCCGCTAACATCAACAATGCATCAAATGCCGAAATCAACTGTGTTTCTTTTGTTCCTGCGAAAAAAAGGATAGATGGGAAAGAAGAAGCCGGATTTCATGTGAAAGTCGGAGGCGGGCTGTCTGCAAGACCGTTCCTGGCTAAAGAATTGGATGTATTCGTCCTTCCTCATCAAGTGAAGGACGTGACGGTTGCCCTTACGACCATATTCCGTGATTACGGTTATCGTGAGAAACGTCATTTAGCACGCTTGAAATTCCTGATGGCCGACTGGGGACCGGAGAAATTCAAGGAGAAATTACTGGAGTACGTAGAACTCCTTCCAGCCGGGTTAGATGCAGTACAGGGATGGAACGCAGGGTATTTCTACGGGGTTCACCCTCAGAAACAAGAGGGACTAAATTACGTTGGGCTGAATGTTCCAGTTGGCAGGCTGAACTCGGATGAAGTGTATGAGCTTGCGAGAATCTCCAAGAAATACGGGAACGGAGAACTCAGAAACTGCAACTCTCAGAATCTCATCATTCCAAATATCCCAGATGAGCATGTGGATGCTTTGCTTTCCGAGAAGATTTTTGATCGTATTTCAACGAGTCCCCTTTCTTTTATCGGATATTCCGTATCATGCACAGGGATCGAATATTGCAATCTGGCTCTTGTTGAGACGAAGGAGCGGATGAGACAAATTGCAAACGGGCTGGATCAGGAATTGACGCTGGACGTACCGGTTCGGATTCATATGGTTGGATGCCCAAACTCATGCGGACAGCGACAAATTGCAGACATTGGTCTCCAGGGTATCAAAATGAGAACGAAAGATAAAAAAATGATCGAAGCTTTTGAAATCTATGTAGGAGGAACCCTTCAAGACGGCGGGAAATTGAATGAAAAACTGAAAGGAAAAGTGGAAGCCTCCAACCTGACTGAGGTTGTGAAGCAATTATTGATTCATTTTAAACAAACCAAGGAACAGGGAGAAACCTTTTTTGACTACATCAACCGGGTCGGTACTTCTCCACTTCAGGAATCGCTGGATCAACTGCTTCAGGAAGCATAAGGAGGTCAAGAGAAATGAATTTGTATCGATTCGAAGTCACGGCACGTGATTTCGTCACAATTGTTGTAGTAGCGGCTGAATCAGATGAGAAAGCCTTCGATCTGGTGGAAATCGAACTTGAGAAGTACTTTTTGAAAAAGCCGGATGTCGTGGATATTTCTCTTTATGAAAAGCGTAGAATTCGGGGAAATGGAGCAGGCTTTGTTCTGCATGAACAGGAAACGATCATCAAATCGTAAGGAGGAAGACAATGGGTAAGGTATATTTAGTGGGAGCGGGTCCAGGAGATCCGGAACTGATTACGGTAAAAGCGTTGAAATCTATCCAAAAAGCAGACGTCATCCTATATGACCGCTTGGTGAATAAAGAACTTCTCTCCTACGCGAAGAAAGGGGCAGACTTGATCTACTGTGGAAAACTGCCAAACTATCATACGATGAAACAAGATACAATCAATCATTTTCTTGTTCGATACGCGTCAGGTGGAAAAGTAGTGGTGAGATTAAAGGGTGGCGATCCTTTCGTATTCGGTAGAGGAGGAGAAGAAGCGGAGGCGTGTGCGAAAAAAGGGATCCCATTTGAGATCGTCCCGGGTATCACTTCGGGGATAGCGGCCGCTGCCTACGCCGGCATCCCGGTCACTCACAGGGATGCAAGCTCCAGCGTTGCGTTTGTGACAGGTCATAAACAAAACAATCAACTCGAAGATGAGAAATGGGAAAGCCTGTCGAAAGGAATTGACACCCTTGCCATCTATATGGGGGTCAGCAATCTTCCTTATATCAAGGAAAAGCTTATACAATATGGAAAGTCCAAAGATACTCCTGTGGCCCTTGTTCACTGGGGAACGACAGAAGTACAAAAAACCGTTACAGGGACGCTGGACACGATCGTCGATATTGTTAAAAACGAGAACATTGAAAATCCAAGCATGATCATCGTTGGAGAAGTGGTACGGTATCGAGAGAAGATCCAATGGTTTGAACAGAAAATGCTTATGAGTGAGGCATTATAGATGAAGCATGCAGTCCTGTACGTTTGTCATGGCAGCCGGATTGAGAAAGCACGTGAAGAGGCGGTAAACTTTATCATGCGATGCCAGAAATACGTTGAAGCCGATATTCAGGAAATCAGCTTTCTGGAACTTGCATCCCCTTCCATTAAAGAAGGATTCGCTGTCTGTGTTGAAAGGGGAGCAACGCATATAACAGTCGTGCCACTTCTCCTTCTGACTGCCGTCCATGCCAAAAAAGATATCCCGGATGAAATTCATAAATGCAGGGATACCTATCCGGATATCCATGTGAATTACGGTCGCCCCATAGGTGTTCACGATAAAATGGTCGAAAGTGTCATTAAAAAGATTGAGGAAGCCATATCAATTGATTCATCTGCCGTTGCTATATTAATTGGAAGAGGGAGCTCTGATCCTGATGTCAGGAGAGATCTTGATACTATAGCGGCACTTGTCCATAGAAGAACCACGTTAGGAGACGTGAGAACTTGCTATTTAACAGCAGCTTCTCCAAGCTTTACTGAAACTTTGGAGTCTGTAAGGTATTCAGATAAAAACGTCATCTTCATCCCATATTTATTATTTACCGGGTTACTGATGAAAGGCATTGAAAAGGAAATAGGCAGAACGAAGAATGATCAAATCATTTTGGGAAATTATTTAGGATATGATCCACTTGTGGAAGAAGCCTTCCTGGACCGGATAAATGAATCACTAGGGGCTAAAGGAGAATGCTATGCTTCCTGTCATGATTGATGTGAAAGGGAAACAAATAACTATTGTGGGTGGAGGGAAAGTAGCATTTCGTAAGCTCTCTGTATTTTATGAGCAGGGAGCAAGGATTACCGTCATCAGTCCGGAGATCGTCGATGAGATCAAAGTACTATATGAAGAGAATAAGATTGTATGGATTAAGAGGGACGTGCGAAGGGCTGATGTAAGAAATGCGTTTATCGTCATCGCTGCAACGAATAAACGATCGGTGAACGAACAGGTGAAAGTATATTCCGAGGAAAACCAGCTCTTATGCGTTGTGGACGATGGGGATTGCGGAAATATGCAGATGGTGTCATTTAAGCAAAAAGGAAAATTAACGATCGCTGTTTCAACCGGTGGAGCCAGTCCATTCTTAGCAAAGAAGCTTACGAATGAATTCATCCAATTATTTGATGACACATATATAGAGAAACTTGCTATCATTTCTTCTGAAAGAAAAGAAATTAAGGCTTCAGATTTATCTGATGGGGAAAAAAGAGACCTTTTAAAAGAACTTTCTTCTAAACTGGATAGAGTTGAAAAGAAGTAAAGCATGGTGATGTATAGCTTACCATGCTTTACGATTTGAAACAGGCTACTCATGAAGAAGTATTTAAGTTCGTCATCTTGTCCTCTGTCATTTCACAAGATTATGATTGGCCTTCAACAAGGCTTTGATTTATTTTTTGCTGATTCAATTTGACAATCTCACTTAATCCTAAGAAAAACAAAGTTGTTCCCAGTGTGAAAAGATATATCAGCCAAATAACCGATGTTGTGTTCTCCATGCCAAAAATACCGGAATGGGCAACATCCAATTCCATTGCGGTAATACAACCGATGAAGAATACAAGCCATGCAAAGATCTTTAGACCTATGGCTACAGCATTTTGTTTCATCCTTTCCCCTCCCTGTTTACCAAAAATGTGTAAAAATGACTACATAATATGATTATCGTTCTGATCCTAAAGATATGACTCTTTTAACAGGATGAACAAGAGAAAATAATAAGAGCATTTAAGAGTTGGATAAATTACGAACGTTAAATGAAATAATGGTCTAAATGTTAGGAAATGAGCCTTTACAAATTACCGGGTTGCCGGTATACTATCCAATATCAAATCAATATTCGTTTCACTCATATAATAGCGGGGATATGGCCTGCAAGTTTCTACCGGATTACCTTAAATGATCCGACTATGGGTGAGCAGTGATAGATGCGTCTTTCATGGACGCTCTTTGCCTAACCCAAAGGTCATTGTCTCACTCAATAAGTGAGTACAATATCCTTTGGGTTTTTTTAATCTACAAAAGGTAAGGGAGCGATTTTTTTCATGAACTTATTAAAAAATAAAATCAATACTGAGGGCGTTGTCCTTTCAGAAACTGTATTAAAGGTAGACTCATTTCTTAATCATCAAGTTGATCCGGAACTGATGCTGGAAATAGGAAAAGAATTTGCGCATCGTTTCAAAGATCAAGGAATCACAAAAGTACTGACCATTGAATCATCGGGGATCGCTCCCGGTGTGATGGCTGCCCTTCACATGAATGTTCCACTTGTGTTTGCACGTAAAAAGAAATCGTTGACACTATCAGAAGGAGTGCTTACTTCAAAGGTATACTCATTCACCAAACAGGAAGAAAATACGATTTCGATCTCAAATACATACATAAAAGAAAATGACCGGGTATTACTGATTGATGATTTCCTGGCAAACGGACAGGCCGCACTCGGTTTAATTGATCTAGTGAAACAAGCTGGCGCAGAAGTTGCCGGAATCGGGATTGTCATCGAAAAATCTTTCCAAAACGGAGGGAAGCTTGTCCGTGAAACGGGATATCGAGTGGAATCACTAGCAGAAATTCAATCTCTTGAAAATGGAAAAGTACAATTTAAGCAAGAGGAGGTGCATGTATAATGAAGAATCAGCACCTTAAACTCGCCTCTCTTGGTATTCAACATGTTCTTGCCATGTATGCGGGAGCAGTCATTGTCCCCCTCATCGTCGGCGGGGCACTCGGATTGACGGGTGAGCAGCTGACATACCTTATTTCTATCGATATCTTTATGTGCGGAATTGCTACCTTGCTCCAGGTCTATAAGAATCGCTTCTTCGGTATCGGGCTTCCCGTTGTGCTGGGTTGTACGTTCACTGCGGTCGGGCCGATGATCGCCATCGGGGGTCAATATGGTATCTCCGCTATATACGGATCGATCCTCGTTTCAGGCGTATTTGTCGTTGTAATCAGCAAATACTTTGGAAAACTCGTCCGTTTCTTCCCTCCTGTCGTAACGGGTTCAGTTGTGACTATCATCGGGATTACCTTGATTCCCGTCGCCATGAATAATATGGCAGGTGGACAGGGAAGTGCTGATTTCGGTTCTTTGGAAAATCTGTCTTTAGCGTTTGGTACATTATTATTTATTTTATTCCTATATAAATTCTTTACAGGGTTTGTCCGTTCCGTTTCGATTTTACTCGGATTGATGGCAGGAACGGCCGTGGCGTTCATACTCGGTAAAGTCGACTTCAGCGCTGTTGGTGATGCTTCATGGTTTCATATGGCAAAGCCCTTTTACTTTGGAATGCCGACATTTGAAATAACGGCCATTCTCACGATGATTCTTGTCGCCATGGTGAGCCTGGTAGAATCAACAGGTGTTTATTTCGCCCTTGCGGATATTACTGAGCGAAAGGTTTCGGAAGAAGATTTAGCGAGAGGGTATCGGGCAGAAGGGTTAGCCATTGTGCTTGGTGGATTATTCAACGCATTCCCATACACGGCCTATTCCCAGAATGTCGGATTGGTCCAGCTTTCAGGTGTGAAACGGAAGAACGTGATTTATGCAACGGGAGCATTTCTCGTCATTCTGGGCTTAGTGCCAAAAATAGGCGCACTTACCACTGTGATTCCTGCCTCCGTATTGGGCGGGGCGATGGTGGCCATGTTCGGGATGGTTGTAGCCTACGGAATCAAAATGCTGAGTACGGTGAATTTTTCTTCTCAGGAAAACCTGTTAATCATTGCGTGTTCTGTGGGAATGGGACTCGGGGTTACGGCAGTACCGGAACTTTTTGCGCAAATGCCCTCAAGCATCCGCATCTTGACGGATAACGGGATTGTGGCCGGCAGTTTAACCGCGATCGGGCTGAATATCTTCTTTAATGTGTTATCTAAACGCAAGTTGAACGTTGTCATGAGTGAGCAAAAAGCGTCATAAACATACGATCAACAACCGCCATCTCGGCTAGATATAAGAGGTGGCGGTTTTTTTATGGTTTATTTCTGAATTATCAGATTAATAAGGAAGGAAAACGTAAATAAGTAACGAACATTAATTGTGTAGGGATCGGACAGTAAATAGTCAGCTTTTATTAAAGGAGGAGAAACATGTACGCAACGACTGGATCTATTTTTGACCAAACGGTAGAGAAATTCCGCAATAAGGAGGCTATTGTAGAAGAGAAGACAGGTAAACGGTTAACCTTCGGAGAGTGGCAGGATGAAGTCCATCGTGTGGCAAATGCACTCTTGAATGCAGGAGTGAAAAAGGGGGACCTGGTTTCTACGTATCTATTTAATACACTGGAGCTTGCGAACGTATTTTTTGCGTGCGGGAAGATTAGTGCAGTGATCAATCCGATTAACTTCAGGTTAAAGGGGCAGGAAATCCACTATATATTAAAGGATGCGGAGCCAAAGGTCGTGATCTTTGAAGAATCCCTTTCAAAGCCGATCGAGGGGATATCATCATTTTTCCCTCATACCCTTTTTTGGCATGTGGGTGAGGAGGTACCCTCCTTTGCACAAAGCTACAATGAGACAGTCGGCTGTTGTTCCAGGGAATTAGAACCCATCATGGTAGAAGAGACGGAAGTATATGCCATTATGTACACGAGCGGGACTACAGGCAGACCAAAGGGTGTCGTTCACAGGCATAGGGATATGGCGGAGCAGAGCCTGATATGTACATCGGTCATGGGGCTGACTCCGAACGATATCGGTCTTGTGACGGCACCGATGTTTCACTGTGCCGAACTTCATTGCTGTTTCCTGCCCAGGGTTCAAGCAGGTGCGAAAAATATCATTGTGCATCAGTTCCAGCCGGAAACCGTATTGGAAGTCATTCAGCGCGAGAAGGTCACCACTCTTTTCGCAGCGCCGACCATGTGGAATATGATCCTTCAGCATGGGGTGGAAGGATATGATACAACTTCCCTTCGGATTGGTCTGTACGGTGCGGCTCCCATGGCGCCTGTTCTTGTCAGGACCCTTCATGATAAGATGAACATTGACCTTATCCAGGCATACGGACAGACAGAGATGGGACCGGCGGTTACGTTCCTCCTTCAGGATGAGCAGCTGACGAAGACGGGTTCTGCTGGAAGGGCCGCTTACAATCATGAGATAAGGGTGGTAAGACCGAATGAAAACGGGCCATCTGAACCTGATAATATCTGTACACCTGGTGAAGTGGGTGAAATCATCGTAAGGGGTTCATGTACGATGCTACAGTATTTTAACCTGGAGGAAGCAACGGAAAAAGCACTGTATAAGGGATGGTACCATTCAAGTGATTTAGGCTATATGGACGAAGAAGGCTACCTGTATGTGGCTGACAGGGTGGATGATATGGTGATTTCAGGTGGGGAGAATGTGTATCCAAGGGAAGTGGAGGACGCCCTTCATGCACATGAAGATGTGCTGGATGTCGCCGTCCTGGGTCAGCCTGATGAAAATTGGGGGGAACAGGTACTGGCTGTGATTGTATCTAAGAATCCTTCCCTTACGTCCTCCGAGTTGGATTCATTTCTGAAGGATGGAGATTTATTGGCAGATTATAAGCGTCCAAGGGAATACCTTTTTGTGAAAGAACTTCCTCGTAATGCAAGTGGGAAAATTCAAAAGTTCTTGTTGAGGGAGAACCTGAGTAAAAGGGAAAAGCAACGATAAGGAATACTACTGATTTCTTATAGTAAAAAAAATATTGGAACATATGTTCTAATATTAGAATTCAGACAGATAAGGCAGTAAATGAGAGATAAATGGAGAAATAAAGAGAATGTAAAAAAGATGCCTGGGATTTATGTCCCTGGCATCTTTTTTATTCTTCACAGCTGGTGGTAGAGACAAGGAGGAGGGCATGGGGAGGGTGTTTCCGTATATTGTCGGTGCTCTACAACATAAAAATGATAATCATTTAAGAGGAGGTTTAGGCCCATACTGAACATGTAGGGCTTTATTTTGTATAACGGTTGGCATAACTGGAAGCTACGAATGCATCAGGTTTAATTTTCGGTTCCACTCCCATTGCTTCCATCCTTGCGACCATTTCCTTCACAAACTTACTTGTTTTATTCTGTTTTCCATTCCCGATATCAATATGACCCTCCATAGTAAATGTGGCCCCAGAATAAATATAAGGAAGAACGATATTGATTAACTTATTTTTTCTTTCCTCTGTAAATAAAGAAACAATTTCTTCAGATAGAGATAGCTCATATGAAATTCTCTCATGTAATTGCAGCATTTTTCTTGGGATTAATACTTTTCTTATACATGCCCACACACCTTTTCCTTCATTTAATATCACTATTCCTGTTATGAAGGTGGTATGTGAGTGATGAACTTGAGAATCAGTCCCCACCATTAATCGTTAGTGACCATTTGGATCGGATTGCATGAACTTCACAATATGTTCAAAGACCTGGTCAAATGACATCCCGGATTCCTGTAGATTTTGAAATGGATAGTGATTATTTTTCATCTTATAAAATCACAGCTTTCTTAACCAATTTGAGTATATAACGATAAATTCTTATCTATATCCTATGATAAGAATTTATTATCGTGAAATGGAATACATGCACACGAATATGGTTTTAATCCAACCGCTGCTTACCAGAGCCGATTGCTGCTATTGACGGGAGAGTGTGTGATTTTTACAAAGTTCACGTTTAATTTAGTGCCTCTTTTTCGACTATCGAACATTTGTTCTGTATAATGAAGATACACAATGATTGAAGGTGGTGCTTAACATGACAAGAAAAAAGAAATGCACCTTGGAAATAACTGAAATCATACAAATGTACGAAGAAGGGGAAAAGACGGCAGATATTGCCCAAAGAGCCAATGTATCCACTCGTTATATCAATTCAGTATTACAACAGAATAAGGTGGAGAGAACTCCACACGGGAGCTGGAAACGAAAATACAGGGTTCATGAGGATTACTTTAAGACCTGGAGCAATAACATGGCTTATATACTCGGTTTTTTTGCAGCAGACGGGCATATCAGCAGCCGAAATCATACGGTTTGTTTTTCTCAGAAGGATCCTGACATACTGGAGCAGATCCGGGAGGAACTACAGTCAAATCATCCATTCGTGATGAATAATACGGGTGTCTATACACTTATCATTGGGAGCAAGGTCATGAAGTATGACCTGATGAACCTGCATGGAATGACCATTGACAAATCAAATGCTCTTAAGATGCCTGAAATTCCAGAAAAGTATTTGAGTCATTTTGTCAGAGGGTATTTTGATGGGGATGGAAATGTGTCTTACGAAGGGTATACGGTAACCTTTGTAGGGAATTCATTATCTTTTCTGTTAACTTTAAAGTCTATATTTGAACACAAAGGTTTTACAACAAAAATGAAGATAGTCAAAAATCATTTCAGACTATTCATTATAAGTCGCTTATCTTTAAAGATGTTTGCAGATTGGATCTACAGCGAAAAAGAAATGTATTTGGAACGGAAGTATTTAGAATTTGAAAAGGAACTTTTAGAAGTTGCAGAAATTAGAGGTAAAATCAGTACAGCGAAAATATCTCTAGAAAAAAAGAAGAATTTTTTAGAGTTGTTTAGCCATTGTTATGATGAAAATAAAGCATGTAAAGAAATTGGGATTGATCTTAAAACACTGGATATATGGCTGAGAAATGATTTAGAATTCAAGAACCATTTCAAACAGGTTAAAAAGGCAGTAAAAGACTTCACTTAAAAAAGTGAAGTTTTTTATGTTATGAACAACGGAGGGGGCAATAAACCAGACTTTAGTTTTTCTAGTTACCATAATATATATTATCGGAAGCTGAATGAAATAATCATTTATAATCTCATATCATAAGTATACTGTTTACAATGAGACAGAAGAAAAAATCAACGAATTTTCCAATCCGGTTATATCTTCAAATTTTCTACCGATTAATCAGTTCATGTTCTTTGAGTTGTCACCCTTGGTCGCGTTTCTTAGTTCCTTTCACTAAAAAACTTTATACGAGAATTATCTGACTGCTCGGCAATGTTCAATATTTGAATATGACGTTCCATCTTCATAAGCCGCTCCGGTTTCCCACCATTATAACAACTGATTAGTTTACATAATGTTACCTGCATACTTCATTTCAATCATGTTTCATCAAAGCTTGGCTTTCTTTTCATCAGAGCAAAAGAAAAAGCATAAAGAGCCTGTAGGGTCCTCTCTATGCTTGTGCATTATTTAAGTAAATATTGTCTTGGTGTTCCGAAATAAAGCGTTTGCTGATATTCTGGAAAAACGGATTCAAAGCAAATGATGATCGGCGCATCAAGTAGCCATGGATAGTACGTATAAAAGCCTTTATCACCGTTCACCATTGCAGCCAGTGCCAGGGGCAGTTCCTTCTTGAAAATCATGAACCGTACGTTGGAAAGCTGCTGATCAAATTCCCCTCCGCTGACATATACAGTCCCGGTAAGAGTATATTGACCGAGGTTTCGTTTCCACTCTCCCAATACTTCGTCCCTCATGGACATGTTAATCTTCTCAACAGCGTACTGGCAGCCGATGCTTAGGAATAGGTCACCTGTTAAATCAGAATGCGTTAACGTGTATTTCCTATTATCGATTGGATTAAAAACCGATGCAGGCAGGACATATTGAACGGTTAACTTTTCCGGCTTAAATTCACTCATGTGTAAGCCTCCTTCACAATAATGGGCTTACAACAGAGTATGACGATAGCCTAATAACGGTTCCTAGCTCTCCCTCCACTTTATTTTTACTAAATTCCATTTACCATCATCATAATACCAGTAGGAAGTGGCCGTTCCAATGCCATCAGCATGATAGGCTCCGCTTATTTGCTGGTAACCTTTTAACCCTTTGCCGGATTTTCCGAATATCTTGGCTGGTTCGAAAAAGGAATATGGACCAACCATTAATTCCATTGGCTCATTTAATTTTCCATCGGTGTAAATTCCCAATCTTTCGTAATCCTCTTTCCGATCCCTCAAATCAATCGAGTAGGATTGATTAGTATCGACAAAGATAATGGTTGCTTTGTACTGATCTTCAAATTGCGCTGTAATGGTCAGGGGTTCTGGTAGTCCGATATCCACCAGTTTATTATCTGCCAGTGTATGGAGAGCCATAGTGTATAGGCCACCGCTTCCACCTGTTGCTGATGAATACAGCATATCCTTAATTCCATCATGATTTAAATCAACGAATTGGATTTTTGGTTCGTATCCACCTTCATAATCAATACGGATGTCACTTCCCCTGGACGTTTTGATATCTGCCCAGATTTGTTTCATAAACAGGGTGTCAGGAGAATACGGAATCGCCTTGAGTGTGATGGTATCCTTCTTACCATCACCGGTTACATCCTTTTTATAAACAGATACCGTCATTTCATTCACCGGCTCTTTTTCCGGTGGTTGGGTTGAGAGATTTCCGGCTATGGCGTGGAGGGACATAACAAAGAAAGCACCGAATGCAAATAGTAATTCTTTTCTCATGATTCTCTCTCCTTGGCTGAAAAATTATTCAATATTATTTTCACCAAAGAAGGAAATTCTATGTAATGATTATGGCTTTTCTTTTCTTATATAATCAAGTACTGCTTGGCGAATGAAGCTATTTCTTTCTCCTAGAGTTTGAATCATTTGCACCAGGTCATCTTTTGAGAAGCCTCTAATTTCAGCTGGAAAGGAGTTTGTTTCTTCCACCATAAACTCATTATGATCTTGCACGTAAAAAACAAGGGCTGCGATATGCTTACAGTAGCCATTAAAGGGACATGTACAAATACTGTTTTCAAACTGATCCAGATAAACAATGGTATCATAGTCATCCCCTTTTCCATTCACTATTCCATGAACATGGGTAGGAAATATGTCTGCATCCATGATTCGATTTTCTCTATAGTATGTCAATCCTCTTTTCATGATGGTTTCATTGACGTGTATCTCCATTTCAATCATTAACTCGCTGAAATCACGCATCCTGTCATCCTCCAGTATCCAAATTCAATAAAGGACCAACCCCTCAAGGTTGGTCCTTTCATTCTATTTCTGTTCTGTTGCCTCAGGTTTAGCTTCCCAGCTCTCGATTCCTTTTAATCCACTAATAGAGTTGGAGTAGAAGACGGGATCCTTCCCCTGCCTTTTTTGTTCCCTGTAATCTTTTAGTGCGGCTATGGATATCTTTGCAAGTAATGTGATGGCAATCAGGTTGATGATCGCCATCAGACCCATGAACAGATCTGCTAAGCTCCATACGATATCCAGTTTCACAACAGCTCCGAATATCACCATGCCGAGAACCGCAATGCGGTAAATGACTAAGGTAACGGGACTGTATTTGATAAACTCGATATTGGTTTCACCATAATAATAGTTTCCGATTATGGAACTGAACGCGAACAGGAATATGGCGACAGCGACAAAGGTATCCGCCCATGCCCCAACGTGGAAGCTTAGAGCTGCCTGTGTTAACTGAATGCCATCGATTCCGGTCGTATATTGATCAGATAGTATGATCATGAAGGCAGTTGCCGTACAGATAAGTAAAGTATCTGTGAAGACCCCCAGTGTTTGAATCAATCCTTGTTTGACAGGGTGTGTGACACCCGCAGATGCTGCAGCGTTAGGGGCACTACCCATACCCGCTTCATTTGAGAACAGGCCGCGTTTGATTCCCATCATGATTGCTGCTCCGACTCCACCGCTTGCTACTTCGCGAATACCGAATGCATTTTCAAAGATGACGACAAACATATCCGGGAGCATCGTAATGTTGGTAACTAAAATATAGAATGCAAGTATCAGATAAAGGACGGCCATAATCGGAACGACAATTTGGGTGACACTGGCGATTCGCTTGACTCCACCAAAGATAACAAGTGCAGTTAATACGGCCAGAATGATGCCGACTGTCATACGATCAAATGAATACGCTTCTTCCATAGCAAGTGAAATTGTATTCGATTGTACGGAGTTAAATACAAGACCGAAACAGAATGTAATGATGACAGCGAACAGGATACCCATCCAGCGGGCATTCAATCCTTTTTCCATATAATAAGCAGGACCACCGCGGTAGCCGTCTTTTCCATCTTTCACTTTGTAAATCTGAGCAAGTGTACTTTCTACGAAGCTCGTTGCCCCACCAAGTAAGGCGATGAGCCACATCCAGAAAACAGCCCCAGGTCCTCCACCTGCGATGGCAGTCGCAACACCGGCAAGGTTACCGGTACCGACACGGGATGCCGTGCTGATCGTGAAAGCCTGGAAAGAAGAGATTCCTCGCTTTCCTTCCGAAGAAATGGTCGTTTTATCAGTTAATAGTCGCCCCATCTCACCTAAATACCTGAACTGTGCAAACTTTGTCCGTAAAGAGAAGTATAAACCAAGTCCGATTAAAGCCACAATCAGTATGTATGACCACATATAATCATTCAATGTACCTACTATACTAGTTAATAAATCCATAAATGTTCCCCCCGGTTGATTTTGTTTATGACAAATAATGTATGAACATATGTATGTTTACCCATTCAGACACTGTTTTAATCTATCAAAAATAAGATATTCCTTCAACTGATAAATTCATATTGCTGAAAGAATATTAATTGTAGTACAATTATATGCCGACATTGTACTACAATTACGAATGAATATGCACTATTCATTTATAATGGTCATCTCCAGCAAAAAAACGACCAAAATTTCTTCTGGTCGTTTTGATGAATGCTATTCTTTTGTTTCAGGCAGCAATGATTCTGTCCACGTTTCACATACAGATCCGCTGTCTCCCTCGTCGATCACAAATGATCCATTCGAATAGCGGTCATTTGGTCTGAGGTCTGTAATCTTTACCTCTTCATACTTGCCTTTTTTCGTCATCAGTCCTACTTTGTCCGTATCTTTCACAACTTCTATACTCACAACGCGATGAGGATTCGATTTCAATTCTCTAAGCATAATGACTCCACGTTTGGCACGGGATGTCTTTTCGAATTCGGCTAATTTCATTTTCTTCACGGCCCCACGCTGGGTTGCTAAGAAAATATAATCCTTCGTTGGATTTTTCACGATCTTACCCGATACAACAAAATCGTCTTCCTTAAGGTTAATCCCCTTCACTCCCGCTGCTCTTGGTCCTACTATATTTACATCTTCTTCTGAGAACCATAGTCCATAGCTTAAATGTGTAGCGATGAATACATCATGTGATCCATCTGTTAAGTAGACCTCTAAGAGCTCATCGTCACCTTTTAGGTTAATCCCGACAAGTGGACGGGAGTAACGCTGCGCTTTGTATTGAGGCAGTTCGGATCTCTTGATCATACCGTTCTTAGTTACAAACAGTAAATAGTGGGCAGGATCAAATTCTTTAATCGGAATCGCTTTGAGAACCTGTTCATCCCGATCGATCGGCACGATGTTCCCTACATGCTGACCAAGGTCTTTCCAACGAATATCCGGTAGCTCATGGACTGGGCAATAGATGTAATTCCCTTTGTTTGTAAACACTAGAAGGACATCGGTTGTATTCATTTCAAATTGGCCCAGGAGCCTGTCCGTTTCTTTCATAGCAAGATCCTGACCGTTTGAAGCAGAATAGGAACGAAGGCTTGTACGTTTCATGTAACCATCACGGGTCACTGTTACCATGACATCTTCGCTCGCTATCAGAACTTCAAGGTTAATCTTGATTTCCTCTATTTTATCTTCAATTTGCGTCCTTCTCTCGTCAGCGAATTGCTTTTTAATGCCCTTAAGTTCTTTTTTAATGACACTATAAAGCTTATTTTCACTTTCAAGGATAGACGTCAGTTCTGCAATCGTTTCCGCCAATTCTTCCGCTTCCGCCTGAAGTGCTGTGATATCGGTATTCGTTAAGCGGTATAGCTGCAAACTGACAATCGCTTCCGATTGGGCTTCTGTAAATTGGAATTTTTGAATTAAGTTATCCTTTGCATCCCGCTTGTCCCTCGATGCACGAATTGTTGCGATGACCTGATCCAAGATAGACAGTGCTTTCATCAGACCTTCGACAATGTGCTGGCGGTCCTTCGCTTTATTTAAATCGTGTTTCGTACGGTTGGTCACCACTTCTTTTTGGTGCTGAATGTACGCGTCCAATAGTTCACGGAGTCCCATCAGTTTAGGACGGCGATTATGTATGGCAACCATATTAAAATTATAGGTGATTTGAAGATCACTGTTTTTATAAAGGTAGTTCAGAACACCGGTTGCATCTGCATCCTTTTTTAACTCTACCACGACGCGCATTCCATCGCGATCGGTTTCATCCCGTACTTCTGCAATCCCTTCCACTTTACGATCTACGCGGAATTCATCCATTTTCTTAACGAGATTTGCTTTATTTATTTCATAAGGGATTTCTGTTATGACAATCTGCTGTTTACTTCCACGGATATTCTCTATATCCGCTTTCCCTCTTACCACAATTTTTCCTTTTCCTGTTTCATAGGCTTTCTTTATGCCGTCTACCCCTTGGATGATACCGCCTGTAGGGAAATCAGGTCCCTTTAAGACCGTCATGAGGTCATCTACAGTACTATCCGGCTTTTCCATCCGCATGATGGCGGCATCAATGACTTCATTAAGGTGATGAGGCGGGATGTCGGTTGCATACCCTGCCGAAATACCAGTAGACCCGTTGACTAAAAGGTTCGGGAAACGGGATGGTAAAACGGTCGGTTCACTTGATGTATCATCAAAGTTTGGAACAAAGTCCACTGTTTTCTTATCGATATCACGCAAGAGCTCCATGGAAATCGCAGAAAGGCGTGCTTCTGTATAACGCATTGCTGCTGGAGGGTCTCCGTCAATGCTGCCGTTATTTCCATGCATTTCAACCAGGTAGTTGCGGACCTTCCACGTTTGACTCATACGGACCATGGCATCATAGACAGACGTGTCACCATGGGGATGATAGTTCCCAATTACGTTACCAACGGTTTTCGCTGATTTCCGGAATCCTTTTTCCTGAGTGTTCCCATCTACATACATTGCGTAAAGAATACGTCTTTGTACCGGTTTCAATCCGTCTCGCGCATCTGGCAGTGCACGCTCCTGGATAATATATTTACTATAACGTCCAAATCGGTCGCCAAGCACCTCTTCCAGAGGTAAATCTTGATATCTTTCCACTGTTGTCATGTATTACCCCTCCTCTGCGACCGTAATGTTTTCATTTTCCAAAATGCTTCCGTCTTCTTCCAAACCAAACGCAACATTGCTTTCAATCCATTTACGGCGTGGTTCTACTTTATCACCCATAAGCGTAGTAACTCGGCGTTCAGCACGTGCAGCATCGTCTATCCGTACGCGAATCAACGCCCGAGTTTCCGGATCCATCGTCGTTTCCCATAACTGATCGGCGTTCATTTCTCCGAGCCCTTTATAGCGCTGAATCATATATCCCTTTCCGACTTTGGAAATGGCCCCTTGAAGCTCATCATCCGTCCAAGCATATTCAAGCTTCTCTTTCTTTCCTGTTCCCTTACTTACCTTGTATAAGGGAGGAAGAGCAATATACACTTTCCCGGCTTCTAATAACGGCTTCATGTAGCGGTAGAAGAAGGTCAACAGTAGCACCTGTATATGAGCACCATCCGTATCAGCATCGGTCATGATGACGATTTTGTCATAGTTGATGTCATCTACATTGAATTCGGGTCCGACTCCGCCTCCAATCGCATGAATGATTGTATTGATTTCTTCATTTTTGAAGATATCCTGTAATTTTGCCTTTTCTGTGTTTATGACTTTTCCTCTCAGGGGAAGGATAGCCTGGAATTTACGGTCACGTCCCTGTTTGGCAGAACCTCCTGCAGAGTCACCCTCCACAAGATACAGTTCATTACGCTGAGGATTTCTCGATTGAGCCGGCGTTAATTTGCCTGAAAGAACCGTTTCAGATCTCTTCCGTTTCTTACCGTTTCGAGCATCCTCCCTTGCTTTACGTGCGGCTTCACGGGCCTGCGCCGCTTTGATGGATTTCCTGATCAGTAGGGAACTTGTATCAGGATTCTCTTCTAAGAAATATAGAAGGTGCTCCGATACGACAGCATCCACTGCGGATCTCGCTTCACTTGTGCCTAGCTTTCCTTTCGTTTGACCCTCAAACTGAAGGAGGTGTTCGGGTATGCGTACGGATACGATGCTAGCAAGACCTTCACGAATATCAGTACCCTCTAAGTTTTTATCACGGTCTTTCAGGATACCTGCTTTCCGTGCATATTCGTTGAAGACCCGGGTCATTGCCGTCTTGGCACCTGCTTCGTGGGTTCCGCCGTCTTTCGTACGAACATTGTTTACAAACGAAAGGATGTTTTCAGAGAACCCATCATTAAATTGGAATGCAAATTCCACTTCAATCGTATGATTTTCTCCTTCAAAGAAAGCCACTGTATGAAGGACGTCTTTTTCTTCATTTAAGTATTGAACGAATGCCTGAATTCCGCTTTCAAAGTGAAAGACTTCTCTTTGATCATGACGTTCATCGATGATTTCAATCTTTAACCCTTTAAGCAGGAAGGCAGATTCTCTTAGACGCTCACAAAGCGTTTCGTAATTATAGGTGATAGTACTAAAAATCTCAGGATCAGGTTTGAAATGAATACATGTTCCGGATTTCTTTGTTTTGCCGATTTTTTCAAGAGTAGTTTCAGGCTTTCCGCCATTTAAGAAGCGCTGTTCATATTTCATCCCGTCACGCTCAATTGTGACAACAAGCCATTCAGACAGAGCGTTTACAACTGAGGCACCAACACCATGCAGCCCACCACTTGTCTTGTATCCACCTTGACCAAATTTCCCTCCCGCATGAAGAACGGTCAAGATGACCTCAGGAGTAGGCTTTCCAAGCTTATGCATCCCTGTTGGCATGCCCCGGCCTTTATCCTGTACAGAGATGCTATTATCCTTATGTATCGTAACAATAATCTCGTTTCCGAAGCCTGCCAGCGCTTCATCAACCGAGTTATCGACAATTTCGTATACTAAATGATGCAAGCCTCTTGAATCTGTAGAGCCTATATACATACCAGGTCTCTTACGGACGGCTTCTAAGCCTTCTAATACTTGTATGGCATCATCATTGTAATCCATGGTCTTATTCTGGTTGGCCACGAACATTCCCCTTTCAAAACTTCTCTAACCATAATATCTGGGTTCTTGTAAGCTATTATTGGTTATGTATCTATTAACTATAACACAAGAACGTTTGTTCGTTTACCTGTTTTGGTCATTTTGAGGTAAACCACTATTGCTTATTGTAGCGTTTTATTTGATTTTCGCAAATGGTATTTCCGTGATCCGGCTTAAATACCATTTGTTCCTCGTCCTGATTTAAGAGCGGACAGTCCGTAAAAAAACAAGCGGTAAGAGCCGCTTGTTACGAGTGAAAATTATTTGGTTAAAGCATGTTCAACCTTAATACAGCGATCCATAATGACTGTATACCCTCGTTCTTTTAAAAAGCGATAAGCCTCTTCATTCTCTACACCTAGTTGTGCCCAAAATACGTTAGAATCAATTTTATCAAATTCTTCCGCGATTTGTGGCAAAAATTCTGACCGGCGAAATACATTAACGATATCAACTGGTCCATCAATGTCCTGGAGTGAAGATACAGCCTTGACCCCTAAGGCCGACTCAATGGTAGGGTTCACTGGAATGATGTCATATCCCTGATCCTGCATCGCCTTAGAAACCATATAAGATGTGCGTGCTGGATTATCACTTAAACCAATCACTGCAATACGCTTGGATTGTTTGAGTATGCTTCCAATTTCATTTCGGGATGGATTTTCCATAAATGTTCACAACTCCTTCATGCCTTTTACTCTTCAACTGTTTCTTAAGTCCTATTCTTCTTTTATACCATATTTTCCTTTAATATTTCAAAAATTTATAAAATTGTTTAAATAAAAGGAAGTGTCAGGAAGAAATCAGGGAGCAATTTTGTAAGAACAATCAGCTCCTTTTCCGTGCCTGACACTTCTATGATCCTTACTTTTCGATCAAGCCTTTGGAAATAAGGAAATCACGTGCTACGTCTTTGGGATCCTGCTTATCCATATCGACTTTGGCATTCAACTCACTCATCTCTTCTTCAGAGATCTTTCCTGCTAATTCATTCAGCACTTTTTCGACTTCAGGATGTTCTTTCAGTACTTCTTGACGAATGATTGGGGCAGCATCGTACGGAGGGAAAAATCCTTTGTCATCAGTCGTTGTTTTCAAGTTGTAACGTTGTATTCTTCCGTCTGTAGTAAACGCTGGAATAATGTCTACATCTCCGTTTTTAACCGCTTCATACATAATATTAGGATCAAAGCTTTCTTTTTCTTTAAATTCGAAACCATACTCTTTAGAGAAAGCCTCGTACCCGTCCCCTTCACGCTCATAGAACTGATGAGGTGCACCGAAGCTCAGATCCTTGGAAAGAGGGACAATGTCAGAGAAAGTCTTAGCATCAAAATCCTGATTCTTTGTATAGGCGAGAGTATACGTATTCTCAAAACCTAACGGCTTCAACCAGGTAACATCAAACTTTTTTTCGTATCCTTTGCGCACTTGTGAAAGGATTTCATCTGCTGATGCGCCTTTCTTGGCTTGTTCTTTCAGTACAGCTTCTAGGCCAGTACCTGTATATTCCACATAAACGTCAATGTCTCCTTTTTCAAGAGCGGGTGTAAGGATCGAGACTTCTCCTAATCCTTCTTCAACTTTCACATCCAAATCTGTTTTTTCTTTGAGAAGTTCCGCCATCATCTGAGTCAGAATGAACTGCTCGGTCCACATTTTTCCTGACACTGTGATGGTATCTTTTCCGCCTCCATTTCCGCAACCTGAGATCACGATGGATAATACGATTAATAATATGAATGGTTGTAATTTCTTTTTCATTCTTATTCTCCTTTGAATTATGGTCTATTTTCGTGCCTTTAACCCTTTAGGTGTGGTCAATCTTTCAAGCAGCTTCAATAAAAAGTCGAAACTTAATGCGAGTAAGGCAGCGGGAATCGCCCCTGCAAGGACAAGTGCATTATTCCAGGTAGACAGTCCCCGGTAAATGAGGTCACCAAGTCCACCAGCCCCTACAAACGTTGCAAGCGTGGCGACCCCAACGGTTAAGACAGTAGCGGTTCGTATACCCGCCATGATAAATGGAAGGGCGAGAGGAAGCTCTACTTTAAATAAAAGTTGGGAATTAGTCATTCCCATTCCTCTTCCCGCCTCTATGACTCCCTCATCGACCCCGATAATGCCTGTATATGTGTTTCTGAGAATCGGTAAAAGGGCATATACCGTAAGAGCGATAATGGCTGTTATACTTCCCGTACCTAAAAGTGGAATAAGAAAACCGAATAGAGCCAGACTGGGTATCGTCTGGAAAACGGCAGTGATTCCGATGAAAAATTCCGCCGACTGTTTTTTTCGGGATATGTATATACCCAATGGCAGAGATACGGCAATTGCTATGAAAATCGATACAAAGGATAAATATAGATGTTCCAATAATCCCGTTAAGATTTCATCAGAACGGTTTGATATGGTATGGATGAAAAGGATGGAAAATGCATTCATACTGAACCTGCCTCCTTTTTATCAGATAGGGCGACAGCTCGAAGAATGTCACTGGATGTGATAATCCCGATCGTTTTGTCGCTTCTCGTCACCATAAGATAAGGTTTTCCGGTTGCCAAGAGCATTCTTGCCGCTTCCTGAATGGTTGCATCATATGAAATCAACGAGTATTCAGACTCTTCCAACTGCATGTGCGCATCCCTATCGTCGCTCAAGATGTCCACAACCTGCTTTTGTCCTGGATGAGATTTCAGACGATCTTCACCGATGAAAGCGCGGACGAATTCATTGGCAGGTTCTGTCAGGAGCTCATCAGGCGAAGCAAACTGCTCGATCCTCCCATCCCTCATGACGGCGATTTCATCAGCGATCTTTAATGCTTCATCAATATCATGTGTAACAAAAACGATCGTTTTATGTATTGTATTTTGAATACTTTTCAATTCATCCTGGAGCTGTTCGCGACTGATGGGATCCAGGGCACTGAATGGTTCATCCATAAGAATGATCGGGGGCTCTGCAGCAAGTGCACGGATCACTCCGACACGCTGCTGCTGTCCTCCGCTCAATTCCAATGGATACCTTTTTCGATAGATGTCCGGTTCAAGGCCTACCAGATTAAGAAGTTCATCAACACGGCCTTCGTATTTTTCCTTTTTCCATCCTTTCAAACGAGGGATAAGGCTGATATTTTCTTCAATCGTCATATGGGGAAGAAGCCCGATACGCTGTATGACGTAGCCAATGTTTCGTCTGAGCTCCACTTCATCCGTTTCGGATGTATCTTTCCCGTTAATGAGGATGGTCCCGCCTGAAGGCGAGATAAGCTTATTGATCATCTTCATCGTAGTCGTTTTTCCGCACCCGCTCGGACCGATTAAGGCAACAAGCTTCCCTTTAGGGATTGTCAAGTTGATCCCCTTTATTGCTTCCGTACCATCTTCATAGATTTTTGTGACATTTTTAAATTCAATCATTATTCCACCTGCTTTATGAACTGAGAAATTTTAGTAAACATAGAAGGGATACCCTCATTATACAAAAGGTAAACATGTTGTAAAAGAAAATGGCTTCTCCCCTATAGTTTGTGATGATTAAGAGTTGTGCATACTACCTGCCTAACAAAAGAGGTTTAGGCAAACAAAAAAACCAGTAAACTACTGTTTACTGGTTTTAGAATGAGGTGATTCTTTCTTTAGTATATATTGTTCTACCATGATCGCCGTAATGGTCCCCAATATTAATCCATTATTCAATATGGAAGCAACGACTACCGGCATTTCCTTAAAGGCGCTGGATGGGACGAACATTGCCCCTACTCCTACAATAAGGGAGATTCCTGACACAAAATGAATTCTCTCCACGGCTTCTTCTTTTCGATATTCACCAAGGGCAAGCCCTACCATTTTAATGAAAATGACCGTTGTAACCGCATATCCAACCGGCGCTGGGAGACTTGCAAATAGATTCATGATTTTTGGAATCAGGCTGATGATCATAATGATCCCGCTACCAAGAATGAAGGGCAGAATGGAATACATCCCCGTTGCAGCTACAAACCCTGCAGATCCGGATATGGGTACAGATCCGATGGCTGAGAATATTCCACCGAATAGCTGATTAAGGCCGGACGCGAAGCCACTCCTGGAATATCGTTCATATGTTGGTCGTCCTTGGGCTCTCATCACCTCTTCCATCACCCTGATGGAAGCGATCATGTTGGTCGTTAACAGGAATGTAATAAAGATAGACGTAACAATGACCCCTGCATCAAACACGGGTGCTCCAAACACAAACACCTCAGGAAATGAAAACCAACTGTCTGAAACGGTGGTGGTTTCCCCCAGTCCCATCAGTATAAAAATGATCCATCCTGCTGCCAATGCAAGGATGATGGAATATTGCTGTATCCACTTTCGCCTGTGGCTGGAGAAGTATAATGCCACAAGAATGGTCAGAAAACTCCCCAACAGGACCAACGGCTCCATGGATTGACCTTCATGCTGAATTCCAAACATCCCTTTAATAAAGGATCCGCTTAATTGCAATATCAGCAGCATCAAATAAATAAACGTGATGGTTGGTGTGAACAGCGACGATAACTTCTTAAGCAGTCCAGTGGCAGATAGAATAAAGAAAATGACTCCACTGACAATCATTCCTCCCTGTAAAACCGTCAGGACTTCTTCGTGACTACTATATAATGTCCCGGCAAAACCTGCATAAATGGCAAAAACACCCCACCATAATCCTGCAGGTCCTTCGTTGATGGGAAGTTTATGACCCACCAATGCCTGGATGAGGCTGGCTGCCCCCAATACGAAGATTGTTCTTTGGATGAATCCGGCTGTATCTGCAGGAGACAATTGAAATAAGTCTGCAATCGCAATCGGTGCGGCGATCGATCCAGCCACCATAAACGCCACCCATTGAAGCGCGGATAAAAGTATTTGCATGTGTATACACCTTCATTTCCACTATGTAAAGTGTGTCTATTTTAACATACTTCGTTGGGAAGGACGGCGGGTAATATAAATATTAGCTACTTTTATGAACAGGTACTAATTTTTTCGTTTATTTTCTCCCCATTCTTTGGAAAACATGTTAAAATAAGAACGGATTAGTTATTTTTAAAGGAGCAGTGATGATGATTTTTGCCCTTATACTTGTACTGTCATATTTATTAGGATCGATTCCTTCTGGATTGCTGATTGGTAAGACGTTTTATGGAAAGGACATTCGTGAACATGGAAGCGGAAATCTCGGTGGGACGAACACATTCAGAACCCTTGGTGTGAAAGCCGGGATGATCGTGACCATCATGGATATCTTAAAAGGAACGGTCGCCACTCTATTACCGCTGGTGTTGGCAAGTGATGTTCATATGTTGCTCGCAGGGGTATTTGCCGTAATCGGACATATGTATCCCATTTTCGCAAACTTCAGGGGAGGAAAAGCTGTAGCAACCTCTGCTGGTGTCCTCCTTGGCTATAATTACATTTTATTCTTAATCCTGCTAGCGGTCTTTTTTGTTTGCTTATACGTAACGAAGTATGTATCCCTCTCTTCTATGATTGCAGCGGTGCTCGCCTTTACGTATTCCATCTTCACTGGAGATCTTCCTCTCATCATTGTAGTTGGCATCCTCACCATTTTTGTCATTTACAGACATCGGGCAAATATAACACGGATTAGAAATAAAACCGAACCAAAAATCAAATGGCTTTAGAATGTAAGCGACCGAATCCCCAAGAAACCTTTTTTAATAGGGTCCTTGGGGATTCAGTCGCTTTTTTATTTAACGGCTCAAACAAAGAAAGTATATCTCATGCTTTCTTTGAGAAAGATGATGGTAATATGAGAATATTCTTCAAATTTTCTTAAATATACCCCCATCTTATCTGTTTTTTTTTGTAAAATGGAGGTAGTGTATAAATAAAGGATGATGAATATGAATAAAAAGCGTGTAATAGTTGGAGTGTTCCTTTGTATTTCATTCCTCTTCACTATTGGATTGCTTATAGATAAACAATTAACAGATTGGTCCAGCTCTGTGAAAGGTGAAAAAAAGATCACTTCACTGCTCCATTCAACGAGAGAAGTACAAGCATCGGGGAAATCTATGACATCGAGTGCGTCCCTGGCAGCAATTGGAGACATTCTCCTGCATGACACAGTTTACAATGATGCAAAAAATGACAACGGATATAATTTCACCCCTATGTTCTCTCCTATAAAGGATATGTTGGAAACTCCTGATTTCCTGATCGCAAATCAGGAATCCACCCCGGGTGGTGTGGAACTTGGCGTCTCAAGTTATCCGCTATTTAACAGTCCGAAAGATATTGTTAAATCCTTACAGGAGGTTGGAGTCGATGCTGTCACGAATGCAAACAACCACTCGTTGGATCAGGGAGAAAAAGGACTTTTAAGTGCAATTGAATACTATGAAAAAATATCCATGCCGTATGTAGGGGCGTTTAAGAGCCGGGAAGACCAAGAACGGATTCGTACCTTTAATGTGAATGGAATAAAGTTTGCTCTTCTTTCCTTTACATACGGAACAAATGGGATCCCTGTTCCAGAAGGGAAAGAGTATTTAGTCAATTTAATTGATGAACATAAGATGATACAGGAAATCACAAA
Source organism: Bacillus sp. NTK074B (assembly GCF_017303375.1). Classification (GTDB taxonomy): domain Bacteria; phylum Bacillota; class Bacilli; order Bacillales; family Bacillaceae_B; genus Rossellomorea. The sequence goes on from NZ_JAFKOH010000007.1 coordinate 182,728, forward strand.
AGCCAAAAGCCTTAACGTGGATCTGGTCGTCATGTCCTTGCATTGGGGAAATGAATATCAACGCTTCCCTACTGAAGAACAGGAAAGATTGGCAAAGGTGTTGACGGATCATGGAGTGGATATCATTTTCGGGCATCACCCCCATGTTCTCCAGCCCCTACAAACATATAAAACCAGTGATGGTCGGGAAGCCGTCGTGGTTTATTCATTAGGGAATTTCCTATCTGGACAGAAGGACGATTTTAAAGACATCGGTGGCATGGTTACAGTCCAAGTAGAAAAAATGATGAATCCTGCGGGTTCTAAAATCACTTATCCCTCCATTCAATTCCAGCCTACCTTTGTGTCTGAGAACCACTATCATAATTACAGAATCTATCCTCTTGATTTTGCCAGGAAAAATGGAATGATTGCATATACCGAAGAAGAAATGGTTTCACATATGGTAGACGGACTAGCGCAATGATTAGAATACCACTGCCGTGAAATGAATGCACAACAATAAACGGGCTTCCCCTTAAAGGAAAGCCCGTTTTTTTAATGACTTCCAAATAGTAAAGAATTGAAGAATATACCACAGAGGGCCAAAATAGCCAAACATGCATTGGCCAATATAAATGTCTTCCGGCGGCCCTTAAAGAATAAAGTGACCATGCCGTAATAAATTAGCGCAGCCATGATTATGAACCCACCAGCTTCAATCTGATACTTGGCCACGTGCAATTGCAAGAAAGTTAATACACTTAGTCCCGCAAATATAAAAGCTCCTATGTAATATAATAATGCTTGTGTCTTCATCTATCTCATCCTTTATGCGTTTTAGTAGATGTTCTGACTTCACTATGTATATAATATGGAATGAAACTTTCTTTGTCCAGAATTCGGGGAGCCACTCTGGAAAATACCTGTAGAGAAAGGAGTCTCATCAATGAACATACATATTTCAAAAGAAGCTCTAACGTGGTTTAAAGACGAAATGCTTGTTGAGGAAGGTGAACAGGTTCGTTTTTATGTGCGATATGGAGGTTCCAGTCCTCTGCACGATGGTTTTTCATTAGGAGTGAACAAAGACGAGCCGGTGATTGTTGGTGAACGAGTCGAAATTGAAAACCGGGAATTTTTTATTGAAGAAAGAGATTTATGGTTTTTTGATGGTCATGATCTATATGTCGAGTTTGATGAAGAACTTCAAGAACCTTTATACGATTACAGAAAATAATTTGTTGAAAGGCTGGCATATGCCAGCCTTTTACTATGTGATTCCTTACCTTCAACGAATTAACTGTTTACTTGTTAAGAAAACGATTAATGTGCTCATGAAGGCCTTCTTTATGAAGAACCTCATATTGAATATCACCTAAAAGGTCGAAATGGGGAAAACCATCTTTCCTATGATGGATCCATTCTTTCTTCAATCCATACATCTCTCCCCATTTGGATAGGGCTTCGATGTTACAGCAACCCACTTTGGTTACAGAATGAGTACCAGGAAATCGGTCATCCAGCCAGTAATGGGTCAGAAATGCAATCTCTCCATTCTTCACACGTTGCTTCCAACCTTTAAGCTCCTTCTTGGTTAGTCCGAATGCCATGAATTTCTTCCTTTCCAACATGCTCTTGTGGAGTCCCCCGTCATGTTTCGATTACCTCATTATGTAGGTCCTATTTTTTTGCTTTTTCGTAAGCATCATGCCACTGCGGGAACATTTTTCGGATGGATACCGGACGAAAGTTCTCCTGCTTTACACACACATGTTTCGATTGTCCGGTGATGGCAAGTTGATTTTGTCCATTATAGATCTCATAAGCATATGTAATGCGAAGCCCATCATACTCTTCCACCCATGTTTTGATCAACGCTTTTTCACCGTAGCGGACCGGTGACTTATAGCTTACATTCAGATCAATGACAGGGGATAAGATCCCTTCTTTTTCAATATCGATGTATTTGAAGCCAAGGTCTTCTATCAGTTGTGTACGACCAAGTTCCATCCAAACGAGATAATTGGCATGGTACACAACCCCCATTTGATCTGTTTCCGCGTATCGTACTTCAATGGTTTTTTCAGAAATTTGCATTCTTTCCACCTTCTTTATCTAATCATTTCATCCTTCATTTTATCATAGTTATAATTGGCATAGAATTAATTGGCCTTAAGTGTCGTATCTTCCATCCCCTCTACCCAAAAATGGAGAGGAATAATAACCCGGACAAATAGAGGATTGAATCTCTTCTGTCCGGGTTAATGGAAATTTATTTATTTGTTATTGAGGAGTTTGATTCGCTTCGTCTTTTATCTCGTTGCGAAAGGCCTGTAGGCTCTCTCGACGACGTTCATTCTTTGCCTGTATGGACTGAAGCTGCTCTTCACTGTCCGTGCAAGCCATCGATTCCTCAGCCCGATCGATATTTTCAATCGTATGCTGTACCATGCCCTGAAGCTTCTCTACGTTATCACTGCGATCATCCGGATTCGGTTTATCCCATGCCATCTCATATTCCTCCTAAAACATTCTGTGAGAGGGACGGACCTTCAAGACCCAGTCCCTAAGGGTAATATAATGGTCATTCACCCTTGGTTTGGATGACCTGTGCATGTTTCCCTGATTTATCCTGCATTTGTTTCCCTTTGTTGCCGCCAGCGGACCTTGACTGTGTTCCGATGTGGTTTGGTGCAAAGTGGTTCGGACTTCCCTTTGAGTTACTCATGAACTTCCCCCCTTACTAGTATGATTACCAAAAAGAGCAGGAAGAAAAGGCGTAATTATTGGCAGAAAGATTTATAAGCAAAAAAAAAAGCCTTGTAATTCCTTACTCGGCTTTGCCTATAGGGCGTTTTATTTCAAGTCTTGCATCAATCCGTTCTTCAATGGCATCAATGGCATCCTGGTCGAGCAGGAGCTGCTGCTTATTTTCTTTTACCAGGTCTGCAAACGATTTTTTCCTTGGTCTGCGCATATCATTCCCTCCCTTTCTATTGTGTTTGTTTGTATAAGTAGTATATCCAAATGTCAGATATTTTAAACAAAGGTCACAATAGAAGCTGGAATAGGTAGGGATGGGGGACGCAACTGTTCGCATATGAAAGGTCCGTCCCTTACTTAATCATGGATGTAAGGGAGTCAATACTGGTGATGGCACCGATTTGTTTGTGGGTAATGATGCCTTTTTCGTTGATGATGAAGGTGGTCGGTACAGTCAGGATTTCATAGGCAGTATTAATTTTGTCATCAGTGTCCATAAGGATGGGGAAGGTCAGTCCCATTGCTTTTTGGTATTCTTTCACGTTGTATTGAGGGTCTATGTTGATGGCCAGGATCTCTACATTTTTTCCATGTTTGCGATAAAATTCCTGTAAGACAGGCATTTCTTCTTTGCAAGGTGGACACCAGGTAGCCCAAAAGTTTATAATCACTTTCTTTCCTTTCAATTCAGATAATGTCTTGGATCCTCCATTCAGTGTATCCAGCTTAAAATCAACAGCCTTATCTCCGACATTGGGACCGGGATAGTTCTCTAAGGGAGTGGTTTCAGCAGCCTCTCCTTCTTCTATATCGATTAACTGGTCATATCCATCGGCTTGTTGAAATGTGTCTTTGGAAAATAAGCTAGGGTCTGATTTGTTGTCAATATAGAAAGAGAAGACTAGTAAAGAGACAAGCAAAATGCCGAATATGGCCTTCAAAGGAGTCTCTCCTTTCATGGAAATGATTTTATTATCATCTTATGTAGGCTTGTCTTCCTTTAGTCGTGTATTTTTTTGAGGGTCTTAGGGGATATAAAAAAAGCCCCGGGAACCCGGGGCTCAGAAGCATCATTATGACTGTAATTTGTTACGCAGCACCATTTGCAGAATTCCACCATGACGGTAGTAGTCTACTTCTACGTCAGAATCAAAACGAGCCAGTACGTCGAATTCTGTTTTCGTTCCATCCTCAGCTACAGCTGTAACCGTTAAAATATCACGAGGTTTTACATCGTTCGTCACATTGACAGAAATTGTTTCTCTACCTGTCAACCCTAATGATTCAGCGCTGTCCCCCTTCTTGAATTGAAGAGGGAGAACACCCATCATCACAAGGTTTGAACGGTGAATACGCTCATAGCTTTCAGCAATGACCATCTTGATACCAAGAAGGTTCGTACCTTTCGCTGCCCAGTCACGAGAAGATCCCATACCGTAGTCTTTTCCGGCAAGAACAACTAGTCCCGTACCATCTTGTTGATACTTCATGCACGCATCATACATTGGCATTACTTCGTCTTCAGGCCAGTAAGTAGTGAATCCACCTTCAGTACCAGGAGCAATTTGGTTACGGATACGGATATTTGCAAACGTACCACGCATCATTACTTCATGGTTACCACGACGAGAACCGTAAGAGTTAAAGTCACGAGGCTCTACATTATTCGCACGTAAATATTTACCTGCTGGTGTATCCTTTCCGATAGCACCTGCTGGTGAAATGTGGTCAGTTGTAACTGAATCCCCAAATTTGCCAACAACTCGAAGTCCGTTTAAGCCCTGGATGTCTTCAGGTGTTGTCGCAAGTCCTGTGAAGAAAGTTGGGTTTTGAATGTATGTCGATTTGTCATCAAAGCTGTAAAGTGGTTCGTTACTTGTTTTAATCTCATTCCAACGCTCGTTTTCAGAGAAAACATGCTCATATTCTCTACGGAATAATTCTGGAGTGACAGTTGATTTGACAGCATCCTTCACTTCTTCCTGTGACGGCCAGATATCTTTGAAGAATACGTCATTACCATCTTTATCTTTACCTAAAGAATCTGTTTGAAGATCGATGTCCACAGTACCTGCTAATGCATATGCAACAACGAGTGGTGGTGAAGCAAGGTAATTTGCTTTCACTAATGGATGAATACGGCCTTCAAAGTTACGGTTACCTGAAAGGACAGATGTTAATAATAAATCTGCATCTGATACAGCTTTCTCAATCTCAGGACGAAGTGGACCGGAGTTACCGATACAAGTTGTACAACCGTATCCTACAAGGTTAAAACCGATATCTTCCAGATAAGATAATAGACCTGAATCTCTCAGGTAACCAGTTACTACTTTAGAACCTGGTGCAAGGGAAGTCTTAACGTAATCAGGGACATTCATTCCAAGTTCCACTGCTTTTTTCGCAACTAAGCCCGCACCTAACATAACATATGGATTCGATGTATTTGTACATGACGTAATGGCAGCAATACCGATCGCACCAGTTGGCATCACAACATCTTTACCATCTTCAGTTGTGTACTTGGCTGTTTTGTTAATTTCAGACGCATCCAAGCCAAAACCTTGTACGCCTTCTTTGGCCGTAATGGATTTATGGAAAGACTCCTTCATATCAGAAAGAGGAATTAAATCCTGTGGACGTTTTGGACCAGAAAGGTTTGGTTCCACTACTGAAAGATCAATTTCCACTATATCTGTGTAAGTTGGCTCTTCTTTTTCCGGAGTGAAGAACATGTCATTTTTCTTTAAGTATTCTTCAACCATTTTGATATGTGTTTCGTCACGGCCAGTCAGACGAAGATAATCCAGTGACTCTGAATCAACCGGGAAGAATCCACAAGTTGCACCGTATTCCGGAGCCATGTTGGCGATTGTTGCACGGTCAGCAAGTGGTAATGTTGCGACACCTGTACCGAAGTACTCAACGAATTTCCCTACAACACCTTTTTGACGCAATACCTGGGTTACTTTAAGGGCTAAGTCAGTCGCGGTCGCTCCATTAGGAAGTTCACCGGTCATTTTAACTCCGATGACTTCAGGAATCGGGAAGTATGAAGGTTGACCAAGCATTCCCGCTTCCGCTTCAATACCACCTACGCCCCAACCAAGTACACCGATACCGTTGATCATAGTAGTATGAGAATCAGTACCAACCAAAGTATCAGGATAGGCTTCGAAGTCACCTTCCGTTGTTTCAACAGCGTGAACGACATTTGCTAAGTATTCTAAGTTTACTTGGTGAACGATCCCTGTTGCCGGTGGAACAGCACGATAATTTTCAAATGCTTTTTGTGCCCAGCTAAGGAACTGATAACGCTCAGCGTTTCGTTCAAACTCAAGGTCCATATTGGCTTGCAATGCATTCGCTGTACCGTATTTATCTACCTGTACAGAGTGGTCAATGACAAGGTCAACCGGGATTTCAGGGTTGATCTTTTGAGGATCTCCGCCGATATCAGCCATAGCTTTACGTAGAGATGCTAAATCAACTACTGCCGGCACACCGGTGAAATCCTGGAGGATAACACGTGAAGGTTTGAAAGGAACTTCTGCATCCTTCACTTCCGTCGATCCCCAGTTTGCTAAGTTTTCTACATGGTCTTTGTTAATGACACGTCCGTCAAATTGACGAAGTACAGACTCCAAGAGTACCTTTACACTGTAAGGTAAACGGTTAATTTTTGTTACTCCTGCTTCTTCAAGCGCTTTTAAACGATAGTAATGATAACGTTTTCCTTCTAGTTCGAAAGAAGATCGTGCATTAAATACATCGTTCTTTGCCATTTCGATTCCCCCTCTAAACTACATCACACAATAAGTCGAAAAGTTTTCGTTCTAAACGAACTTTTCTCACATTTACATCTTAATACAAGCGATTACATAAGTAAATAACAATAAAGTTATTGTTTTTGATAAGTTTTACTTATCTAAATGGTTAAACTCCTTTTTGTTTCAGAAGAAATATTGATATAACAACATTTCTCTCCATGTCAAATCGTGTCAGATCACAAAAAACATTATTCCGAAAAAATAAATCTGTTAGCCTTTTCCTTTCATAGGAAGTGACTGAAGGTGGCATTCTACCATTATGGAGGTGTTCTACATTGGCTAAACGAAGAGCAAACCATGTTATAAGTGGTATGAATGCAACTAAAGCACAGGGGCAGGGTGTCGGATATAATGAAGAGATTTCAAATGAACCGTTGACGGCAGAACAACGACAGTTTAATAAAAAGCGTAAAACCAATCAATAACAATAAGAATAGGGAAAGATGTTTGCAGCATCTATTTTCCCCTACCCTGTTTATAGACAAATAAAACCCGCTCTGGTGATTGAATCACCAGAGCGGGTTTTATTTCATTTAAGGCAGAGTCGTGCACCTATTGTTCGTTCACTTCATTGACGATAGAAGAAAGATCGGACTTGAATTGTTGCAGCTGTGCCCTTTGTGTATCCGATGCGACTTCAAGTGCATTTTCAATTTGTTGGTATGCCTCATTGACCTCATTTTTCAAATGAGCCAGTTGAGAAGCATAACTAGCTCCATCCAATACAAGTTCATTGATGGTATGTTGTACTTCTGTCACACCTTGATCAGCAGCTTGAAACGCCTGTTGTTTATTTTTATGGTAAGGCATTGATCATCTCTCCTTAAACAGAAATTGGCCTTTATAGTATAGCCAATAATGACAGGGGCCATACGTGAATAATCTGTTCATCAACTTAGCATCCTAATGGGTAGGAGGGATGGAATATGAACAAAAATGATGGTAAGGATATGCGCAAAAATGCTCCTAAACAATCAGGCCAGCCGGAGCCTTTGAGTGGGTCACATAAAGTGAAGAATCGAAATCATACGAGGCAAAAAAACAACAGTCACCATGATATGTAATCAAAAAACGAGGGAGTGCGGGGTGTCTGCACTCCCTTTTCAGTTTGTTTCGTAAATGAATTTAAGAGCTTGGATGATCTCCATTTGTTCTTGCCCAGAAACGGTTCGTAAATCAAAAAGGATTGAACCGTCCTGAATTCTCGTGAGGATGGAAGGATTACCTGTTCGTAATTTTTCATAAATCACCTGTGATGATAGAACAGGATGTCTTAAGAACACAAAGTACGTGTCTAATCCAACCTCTGGCATAGTACCTCCTCCAATCTGACTCTGGCCTTCAAGAATGTCTGATGTGAAACCGAAATCGAGTGATGTGACATCATCTGCGAATTGTCTTGATTGGTTCAGGATGTCCTCTTTAGTATGGGTAATGGTTTCAATGGTTGGGATTTTTTCTCTTTCCTCTCCCCTGATATAGTGTAGAAGCGTCATTTCTAATGCTGCAAGTGTCATTTTGTCAACCCGGAGTACGCGGGCAAGCTGATGTTTCTTTAGCTGGTCGATCCACTGCTTTTTCCCTGCGATGATTCCTGCTTGCGGCCCCCCTAATAATTTGTCCCCGCTGAATGATACGATGTCCACCCCTTTATCCAGGACGTTCTTCACAAGGGGCTCATTTCCGATCCCCATACGGGTGAAGTCGTAAAGTGCACCGCTCCCTAAGTCTTCGTAATAAATAACGTGGGGATGCTTCTTGGTTACGGCAACCAGTTCATCTGAGGCTACGGAAGAAGTGAATCCTTTTATGATAAAATTACTTTGATGCACTTTCATGATCATTCTTGTCTCTTCATTCACTGCATCTTTATAATCCACTAAGTGGGTTTTGTTCGTAGTTCCAATCTCATGAAGGCAGGCACCGCTTTCCTTCATGATGGATGAAATTCGGAATGATCCGCCGATTTCAACCAGCTCTCCCCGTGAAACGATGACTTCTTTTTGTTTGGCAAGGGCTGAGAGTATAAGAAAAACAGCTGCGGCATTATTATTTACAACCATGGCCGCTTCTGCACCCGTCAACTCACAGATGAACTTCTCCGCATGGGTATGACGTGATCCTCTCTTCCCTTCGTCAATGTTAAACTCCAGATTGCTGTAATGGTGACCGGTGGCCAGAACATGATTCATTGTCTCGCGGCCTAACCGCCCTCGTCCTAAGTTTGTATGTAGAATAGTTCCGGTAGCATTAATGATCCTTTTAAGGGATAGGGAATAAGAAGTGTGTATCAATGTTTCTAATCGGTCGAAGACCTCGCCAATAAATTGTTCTGAAGAAGGATGGGGTCCTTTCCACTCGTCGTTCAATATGGAAGTCCTGCAGGAAGCAATCACCTTTCTCAGGAGGTCCGTCCCTCTTTCTCTCGATAGATTATGATCATGAAGAAATGTATGGAAGAGTATGGTTTTCTGTAATTCGTTTATGGCTGGTATGTTTCTGACAAGTTGATTCATGGATGTTCCCCTTTCACTCTTTGCCTCCATTATAACACCCTCACCATTTAAATTAGAACGAATACAATATGTAAAAGATGTAGTTGGGGGTCAGGTGTAAATGAGTAAGGATAAGGAGGATTTCTATTTAGAGAACTGGGAGGAGAGTATGAAGGATTGGTTGTTGGATCCTGCTACAGTTCAATTGGATGAACAGGAATTTCGTGTAGACTTCCTTGACACGACAGAGTCGTTCATATTAGAAATCGAAACAGCAAATATATGTCCAGAGGAAATGATTATTAAGAAAAAGGATACTCAATTGTTGGTATCGATCATGCTGAAGGACGAATGTAAGATCAGGAAACGCACTATACGTTTCCCTTTTTGTTTAAAGCAAAGGGCGATCACTTATTCCATTGAGCATCATACGATCGAGATCAATGTTCCCAAAAAGGAGTGTTCGAACCCCTCATCTTACGTCATCCGGGTTCAAGGATTGTCGAATGAATAACCAATATTCATTATTACAGAATAGAAGAAAAAGGCCTTAGCGGAAGCTAAGACCTTTTTTCGTCATAAAGCTTCTATGGTCGAAATAATTCGATCGACTTCGGGGAAAACACCGGTATCGAGCTTTGAATAGATCTTTTCTTCCCCTATAGTAACTTCAAAGGCGCCCCCGGAGGAAGGCACTAACCTTAATTCTTCAATATCGGATCTAAAATGATTGAATAATTGTTCCGCGAAACTCGCGGCTTTAGGTGCATAGTTTCACATCATGCAAAATTCTATCGTCATTTTTACTTTGTCCATACATATCCTCCTCCTTCAAGTTGAGATAGTTTTGTTTATGTCTTTTCATTTTATAATAGAGAAATTGGTTGTGCAAATGGAGGAATTCTTCTTCAGAACTAGCTTCTGCTTTGCTCTATCGTATTTTTATCCTGTACAATGGGTTTAATTCATACATAAAGAGGTGAAGTATATGAGCAAGGAAGAGATCATCCGTTTAACAGAACTTTCTTCAAAGGCTGGCTGAGGCTGTAAACTTAGTCCCAGTGACTTGACGCAAGTTTTGCGTCAGCTGCCTCCTCAACCATTTAAGGAAGAATTACTAGTAGGGAATGAATCATCGGATGATGGCGGGATCTTTCAGCTTACCGATGATCTCGCCATGGTACAAACGGTTGATTATTTCACCCCGATTGTAGATGACCCTTATCAATTCGGTGAAATTGCTGCCGCAAATGCTCTGAGTGATGTTTATGCCATGGGCGGTACGCCGAAAACCGTCTTGAATATCGTAGGATTCCCTATCAAAAAGCTGGGAAGCGATATGCTTGCCGCCATTCTGAAAGGCGCTCAAAGCAAAGTGATAGAAGCAGGTGCCGTGACAGTGGGTGGTCATTCCATCGACGATCAAGAGCCTAAATTCGGTCTAAGTGTCACCGGAATCGTTCATCCTAATAAATATTGGACGAATACGGGTGCTCAAGAAGGAGACGTCATCGTCCTGACAAAACCATTGGGTGTAGGAATCTTGACAACAGGGATCAAGCGTAAAGCTGTGACTCCCACTCAGGAGACTGCGGTCATCAATGTAATGAGCATGTTGAACAAAACAGCTGCAGAGGTACTGCAAAGGTTCAGTCCGAATGCCGTGACCGATGTGACCGGGTTTGGCTTGATGGGTCACGCGTATGAAATGGCTAAAGGAAGTTCAGTATCCATTGAATTTACCTATTCCTCCATTCCTATGTTAGAAGGTACTAAACGGTTAGCGGAAAAGGGAATCATACCAGGCGGATCGAAAGCGAACCACTCATGGCTACAGGAAAATGTACATTACCATGAGAGTCTTTCACTGCAAGATCAATGGATTCTTTGCGATGCGATCACTTCAGGTGGTCTACTCATAAGTTTACCAAGTTATCAGGGTGAGCAATATATAGAAGAACTTCACAAGCTTTCCCTTCCTGCAACAATCATAGGAGAAGTTCGATCAAAACAAACATGGAGTATATTCGTAAACCGATAGTCGGTGATCCCCCCTGCTCGTTTCTCACAGGGGGGATCATCTTTTATTTTTCTTCCATCATCTTAAAGAATCGGTCGGTTATTTTCCTGGATAAAATTCTTATGTGGAAGGGAAATGCCTTACCCTTCTTTGAGAAAGCATGGAACCAGATCACTTTTTCATCTATGGCAATGAAAGGGATAGAAGTAGTCGACTGTTTTACTACAATCCTTGAAGCTGAAGGTAAATTGGGGCCAAATTCGGATTGAATGGTGACATCTTTATCCTCAGAAGCTGCTATCAATGTATCCATCATCTGTTTAGGGATATCATGTGGATCAGTCACATTCACAATGATTTGATTCACAGCCGCATTAAAATCATTTTCCATCTTCTTATATTCATTTGATGGGAACCACTTCATCTTCTTTGTAGAAGTCGGAAACAGTGACGAACTGGTTTCAGTTCGTCCCTCCTGCCGAAGGTGAGTAATAAGTTGATGGACAGGTTTGGAGGCATTGGTCTTCTCCTGTATGAAACGGTCATTTCCCACCAGAATAAACTTTCCTCTGGCACGGGTTACCGCTACATTGATCAGCCTTTCACTTCCTTTTCTGGTTATCAAAGTACCGGGCTTACCGTGAGAAACCCCATCCACTAAATCAAATAAGATCATATCATTTTCAGACCCTTGAAAGCCATGAACGGTGGCGGCATATACATCAACAGAAGGAAATTCTTTCTTAACCACCTCATCAAGCAAAAGATTATACCACTTCGCCTGAACCCTGTATGGAGTGACAATTCCTATCGAGTATAAACCATCATTCAATGCTTGAAGGATCAGCTGAATGGTGACTAAGCTGGATAATGCATTCCATCTTGAGCCTTTATGCATTTCTGCCCACTCCGTCCCTTCAATGAGTGAGAACAGTACCGCTCCATGGAAGGGAAATGGCTTTTTATTCGTGATGTCTTCCCGAACCGTTTTGACGGAAGGATGGTCACCCACCCTTGAATGATAAATATATTGATTGGTGAATGCTGAAATACTGGGGTGCATTCGTCTCTGTTCCGGAAGTAATAAGAGATGTGGGTGATTTTGCCCTTTCTCGACAGCACCTGCCACGCCTGCTGAATGAAAGATGTCTTCTTTTAACCATTTGGTTACCATGGGATGAAAGGAAGTCGAGATCGGTGGAAGCTGTTTGAAATCCCCACAAATGATGATTTTTTCACTAAGGGTAGCAGCGAAGGCGACTTGAGGGACATATGCCATGCTTGCCTCATCCACAACTACCAGGTCGAACTCATCTTCATAAAGAATACGATCAATGGCAGCTTTAGATAGTGTCGTGCCAATCACTTTGGCGTCAGACACCAATTCTCCTTCCCTCCTCTTAAATGTTTCTTTGATTTTTTGATAATGAACTTCAAGATGTGACAATCGTTCAGAGTCATAGGATGAATAGGATTTGGACAATTTATTTTTCAATCTTCTTCTATACATTTCGACTCTGCCTTTTTCTTCTGAAAGAGATGGATCCTGTTGTTCCAGTAATTGAAGGACACTTAAATCCGTCACATCACTGCTGTAGCTTTTACGATTTGTTCCATATCGGATGATATCCCCAGGTTTCCAGCGGTTATGGTTGTTTAGGAAATGGTGCATTTCTTCTATTAATACATCCACTGCCGCATTGCTGTGAGAGAGAATCAGTACCTTTTTCCCTTCTGAATAATGATAAGCCGCCACTCTGGCAAGTGTATAGGTCTTTCCGGTTCCAGGTGGTCCCCACAGGTAGGTAACAGGATTGTATTTGCTCCTGACATACGCTTCATGCAGTGGGGTCTTGTATGAATCGGATGGGTGTCTGGTGCTTTTGCCATGATGTAAGACATTCTCGATCCGCCGGGTTTTTCCATGACGTTCTTTTGCTTCATTCAATCGCTCCATGAGTTTTAAAAGGATGTCCCAGGGCGCATGGAGGATATGACCATAGGGCAAAACATCTCCCAGGAATTGATCAAACTCAATGATGCACTCCCGGTCCTCTGAGCTAATCACTATACCCTGATAAGAGGAGTTCTTCCCCTTATAAACGACACTGCCTCCCTCAGGCAGGGATGAGGGAAAGTGGAGGGTGAACCAATAAATATACGCGCCTTCCTCTTTTCGTATACATCGGCCTTCTTCTATTGGCATTCCGATATTTTCACTTTTTTTCAGTTGGAGGATTTCCATATCAAGGGCGGTTTGCCACTCTTCAATCATGTTTGTCGTTTTCATAAATATCACCTTCGTCAATCTATCGTTAAAAAACCAAGAACTTTATCATACCAATTTATACAGTGGGTGTATAGCAAGCAGGACAATGAAAAAAGAACCGTCTTCAACGAACGGTTCCTTTTTTCATGGCCGGCCTACATAGGCTTTCCAGTTTGTTTTTCATTTTCTTCCACGAAGCGATCGGCATAATATAATACGTCTTCTACATACTGTTCGCTGTGATTATACGCAAAAACGGCTTGTTCAATCTTTCCGTCAGCTGCTCCATTCCGCGCAAGGTAGTTTGCGGCACTGAAAACGGCATCCTCAATTTGAAAAGGATCCGCCTTTCCATCTCCGTTTGCATCGACACCATACCCGCCATATTTATCAATGATGGCAGGATCCGTTTTTTGATCTGAAGGAATATCACCCTTCCCGAGCCCCGTACAGCTCGGGTGGGACCATCCTACAAAGGTACATGGCATGAATTGCATGGGGCCTTCTGCCCCAGCAGGTGAGACGAGAGTCTTCATGGTGGAAAATTTGGTTTCAACCCTATGATGGGCAGCCAACAGATACCAGGGTACACCATATTTATCCTCTGCAGCTTTATAGATGGGCATATACTCTGAAGGTATCTCATCTTTCCCTATTGAGGAGAGATGGTAAGAATGGCCACCAAGATTGACAGCATAATAAATCGCCAAAATGACGATGGGGATAAGGAGTATCCTAAAAGGGGATGATCGTTTTTTCTTACTTGGCCTCTTTTTTCTAGCCTTATTTTTTGTCATTGTGAAGTCGATCCTTTACAAGATGATGGGTGCACCTTGTATTTTAATAGAAGTTGACCATTGTGACAATCCATTTATGTATAAAGAAATGCCCCAGGAAGCGGTTTTCATCAGTAGCTTCCCGGGGCAACGAACCATTATCTATTTATTATTAACAAACAAACGCTGCTCCAACGATAATTAAAAGGATGAATAGAACTACGATTAACGCGAAACCACCAGCGTAGCCACCACCACCGCAGCCGTATCCATATCCAGGGTATCCATATCCATACATCATCAGTCACCTCCAGTTATCTTACTACGATATTAATGTATGAAGTGGACAAGATGTAGGTTAATAAAATCATCAACCACTACCCGGTCCCACTTAACCATTTGGATGGATAGCGCATGAATAAAGGGTTTCTGTTGTTTTGGAAAATAAAAAATGAGTAAAACGTCTAGCTGCAACAAATGTAGGTGAAGAAAAAACGCCTGGCAGCTGCCAGGCGTTTTGGTCTTTTATATTTGTTCTTTAGGTTCCTTCGGTTTTCTAGGCTTCGGTTTAATGTATAAGCCCAGTTCCTTTTTCTCTTGATTCAGTGATTTATACAGGGAAACCATCATGAGTGCCATAATCACTGAGAACGGCAGCGCTGCGACAATCAATGCATTCTGTAAAGCCTGTAATCCACCACTGTAAAGTAATATCAATGCCACTGTAGACTGTGCAAGTCCCCACGTTAATTTAACATAGTTTGGTGGTGTTAACGAACCGTAAGTCGTTTGCATTCCTAACACAAATGTAGCTGAATCAGCTGATGTGATAAAGAATGTACCAATAAGGGTAATGGCTATTACAGAAAGGATGGTTGACCATTCAAGTCCGTTAAAAACGGCGAACAGAACTTCTTCTGTCTTAAGATCAGAAAGAGCCGCACCGGCTTGTTGTACTTCAATGGCAGAAGTACCGAAAGTAGCGAACCATATAAAGCTGACAAGGGCAGGTAGCAGAAGTACTCCTATCAAGAATTCGCGAATGGTTCTTCCTCTTGAAACACGTGCGATGAAGATGCCGACGAATGGTGACCAGGAAATCCACCAAGCCCAGTAGAAAATGGTCCATCCATTGATCCATGAACGATGCTCTTCGTTTAATGGCGCAATCCTGAAACTCATTGCGGCGATATTTTGAATATAAGCACCGATAGTATCCGTAAACATATTCAAGATCAATAATGTAGGTCCAATGAAGAACAGTAGTACAAGAAGTGCTATGGCCAAAACCATATTGGTATTGGATAAGTACTTAATTCCTTTACTTAATCCTGACCAGGCTGAAATCATAAATAAGACGGTTACAATACCGATAATGATTGCTTGGACTGTAAAGTTATTCGGAATACCAAGCAGGTAGGAAAGCCCACCATTAATTTGTGCTGCTCCGAATCCTAAAGTTGTTGCAACCCCTACGACCGTGGCGAATACGGCAAGGACATCGATGACCGTTCCCAGTGGTCCATTCACTTTGTCTCCAAAGATAGGCTTCAACGTAGCGGAGATTAATCCCGGTTCATCTTTACGGAATTTATAATAGGCAAGTGCTAATGCAACAATCGCATAAATCCCCCATGCATGAATGCCCCAGTGAAAGAAAGTATAGCGCATCGATTCTTTAATTGCCTGGTCGGTTCCCCCTTCAGCCATTGGAGGGGTCATATAGTGAGACAGCGGTTCCGCTGCCCCCCAGAATACTAAACCAATTCCCATTCCTGCACTAAATAACATGGCAAACCATGTTCCTTTTGTGTATTCAGGTTTTTCATCAGGTTTACCTAAACGGATCGTTCCCATGGGACTAAAGATTAAGAACACACAGAAGATGACGATCACTGTAACTAAAATAAGATAATACCAACCGAAAGTTGAAGTGATGAATGTTTGCATATTTGCTGTTACGGTTTCAAACGATTTAGGTGCCAATGCTCCATATGCTACGGCAGCAGCAACCAGTAATACGGTAATCCAGAAAACATTTGATATTCTCTTCATAAAATTCTCCTTTCCATATTCTAAGGTTTTTTAGCTCTTTTCTTAGTGATGGGAATTACAGTGGGATTCGAGTTGTTTATTTTTAGGTGATATGTACACCTACTGTATTCGGACCCATCATGTCGAAAGAGTCTCAGTTAATGCCGATGGGAAAATGTGCATTCTGAGGATGAGGGAATGATTACTTATTACCTATTCCCTTGTCACTCTCTTATAAAACCAACATTTGTTACCCTATCAGAAAGAAGTTTAACTATGCAAGTGAAAACCATTATTATTTTTAATAGTCTTTGTCATTTTTTTGTTTTCATTCCTTTTCTTTTATAAGATTTCTTCTGATTGAGCGCCCCCCGTAATAAAATGATTATATGGAAATGAAATCGTTTTAGTAATGAACCTTGATAATGATGAATTCCCAATGCTAAATGCTCTCTTATACCTTGTCTAATATGAAGTAAATAAAAATGTATGAACCCTCTTTAACATAAGTACTGATTAAATGAATTGGAAATTCTGGATTCGTTTTTAAAGGCTAAACAGGAGCGTCTGGGAGAAACTAATCAAGAAGTTAAATTAAGGAGGGAAATAGATGAAAAATAAAAATTCATCACAGCATGAAGCAGCAAAAAAATTGGCTCAGAAACAGATGGGCGAGGAAATCGAGTTGAAATCCGTAGCTCCATCCGCAAGACAGGGAAAATTGCCGGAGAAGGATTAATTCTATATGCTCCTCTACTAAGTATGAATACAAATAAGAAAGGACGCCAATACCGGCGTCCTTGTACTTATTCTTTTATGATTTTTACTTTTACATCTCTGACTCCATATTGAAGCGCATCTTTTTCTTTTTCCATATAAATATCAATGCGGTTACCTTTAATTGCTCCACCTGTATCTTCGGCCCGTGCATAACCGTATCCTTCAATATATACCCTAGAGCCAAGTGGTATGACGCTTGGGTCTACCGCAATCACTCTGGCATCAGGGTTCTTGATTAAATCTATCCCTGTCTTGGTGATGCCGATACAACCTTCACAATGGGCCGTATAAGCCGTTGCTGTGATGTTTAGTTCCTTGACAACATCAGCTTCCTTTTCATCAGTTGTTTTGGCTGCTTTTACCGCTTGTTTTCCTTGTGTTTCATCATTCACAGGATATCCTTCTTCTAACAATTGTTTGCGAGTTCCAACCTCATCGATCGAAACATGATATCGATTAGCGATTTCCCAAAGGATATCGCCTTCTTCTATATTGTGATAGTCATTGATAGCCGTCTCATCGCTCTCTGCAGAAGCAGATGCAACTCCGATTGAAAGAAAAACTGTGAAGGAAAAAATGGAAAATAATACTTTTTTCATCTTGTTAAATTCCTCCTTTTGTGATTGGTAATGAAACCAACAGTTGAAATGGTAACATAGACTTACCTCAGCTACATAACAGACTGTTTATAAACCAATAACAATTAGATGACAGGCGTGTAATATTTTTTCTTTTCTGTCGATTGGAACGCGATCTGTGGTAGTTTTATTCTTTGAAGGGAAATATTGCAGGCTAATAATGAGGTTGTGGGAAGGAACACAAAAAAACCACTGAGATGAACTCTCAGTGGTTTTTGATATCTATTATTTTGTTTCAAGAATTTTTACATTTACAGTTTTTCTACCAAAGTCAACTGCTTGATCTTTAGAAGGAAGGAACACGTCAATCCGGTTGCCTTTAATAGCTCCGCCAGTATCTTCTGCAGTCGCATATCCGTATCCTTCAACATACACTTTTGATCCGAGCGGTATGACGTTCGGGTCTACTGCAATTACTTTAGCATCAGGGTTTTCTTTTAAATTTAAGCCGGTTGCCGTTGTACCCGAGCAACCTTCACAGTCAGCTGTATATGCAGTTGCTTCTACAGAGATTTCTTTTACTGCTTGTTCTTCGGTTGCAGGTGCTGCTTGAGCAGGCTGAGCTTCCTCAGCTGCAGGAGCTGCTTTCGCTTCAGCTTCTGGAGCTACTTCTGCTTTTTGTTCTGGAGCAGGCGCTGAGGCTGTCTCAGAAGTATTTACAGCAGCTGAAGTTGTTCTATCGTCTAAGTTAACGACTAATTCTTGTCCTGGGACAATAATGTCACTTTCCAATGCATTCCAGCCAATGAGGCTGTCCACTGAAATTCCATATAGGGAAGAGATTCCCCATAGTGTATCACCTTTTTTGACTGTATAGTATTCTTTTGAAGATACTTGGAGTTCCTGGTCAGGATAGATTACGTGTGAACCTAAATTGTTCCATGTCATAAGTTGATCAACGGATGTTCCATACTCTTGTGCCAGTCCCCAAAGGGTGTCGCCTTTTTTTACTTCTATGTTTTGTGCTGAAGCGCTAGCTCCACCAGAAACTGCAAGAGTTGTAAATGCAGCCACAGAAATAATCGATTTTTTTAGTTTCATAGAAAAATTCCTCCTTATGTAGCTAGCGGTTTATTTATTTTTGCTAACAGGGAAAATACTAACATAGTAAAATCTCATTTCAATAACAGGAACTTTAATATCGTGCGTCAAGAATATTTCACTACTGTAATAGTAAGCGATTTCTTGTATAAACTATTATGTAAAGGAATACTATGGAAAATAAAAAGGAGAAATATAGATATAAAGGATGTATTTGGTTACGTGTAGATGGCAAACGACAATATGTTTCAATTAGGAATTGGAATTATACTGACGGTAAGAAAGCCTTAAATAGTTCGTAAAGGTAAAGTATAATTAGGCTGACTGTGTCGATTTTTCTTAACATGCAGATAGATTCCCTCTATACTATAGAAAGAAACATGATTTGTATTGGAGGAAAAGAACATTGGAAAAACCGGAAGAAATGGTGGTACTTTATAAAGATGATCCCGATCAGCATAGTGGTCGTTGCGAATGTGGAAACAATATATTTAAATCCAGAGTGTTGGATGGAAAGTTTTATCGAAAGTGTCAAGAGTGTGGAAAAACAAAAATCGTATAAACAGGCGTTAGAAACCAAAAGGGAAACCGCAAAAAATTACGGTTTCCCTTTTGGTTTCTATTTGTTCATCTTTTGAATGATGGTGGATGCGAATTGAACCAATTCATCCGTTGTATGGTTGATTTTCCTGATTGCTTCAACTATATGATTTAACTCCCATTGGTTTCGTTTAAACATATCCATATAGTTTTCCATTTCCATTTGAACCGTCATGATCCCGCTTTGGACATTCAAGATTTCCTTGCGTGAGTTTTCTGTTAGGTCAGTCATGTTGAGTACACGGTTTGAAACAACCCCGATTTGCTTATTGCTTTCGTTCACAAGCTTATGAATGGATGTGCTCAATTCTTTTGAATCTTCCGCAAGCTTCCTTACCTCTGATGCAACGACTGCAAATCCCCTTCCCTCATTTCCTGCACGGGCTGCCTCGATAGATGCATTCAATGCCAGAAGATTGGTTTGCTCTGCAATTTGTTGGATTGAGTTAGAAAGGGGTGTGATTTGTTCGGCTATATTCTTAACTCCTTGGATTTCTCTGAGAAGGGTTTCGATTTGTTCTGTGATAGCCCCAAAGCTGTCAATCATATGATCTGTTTGATCTTTATTCATTTTAGATAGCTGAAGGAGATTTTTACTGCTTTTTTCAGTATTTTCCGATTCTGCACGTATTCTTTCGGCTTTTACAGCTGTATCATTCAGGCTTTGTTCCGTTTGACTCAGAGATGAACCGAGTTCTGTATTCATGTTGAGCATTTCCAATTGAAGGGTTTGGTTTTCTTGATGCAGTTTTTCAAGTTCGTCCATGCGGCTCTGAATGTAATATTCTGAGACGATGCTCGCATCTAAATGGATACCGTGATCAATCGCAATAAGTACAGAGGCGAGTTTGGAAGGGTCATTTTGATATAATTCCACAATTCTTGGAATTAACAGGTGTTGAATCGTGGTGTAAGTGGAAATAAACCAATCGATTGTAACCCCATTACGATTATGGGTTTTTCCCATTCGTTCTCTCATGGCAAAATACTCATCGTCCAGCTTCCCTGAGAATAATGATTTGAAGTAGTCATGAAAGACGGCCTTTAATCGTTCCCTGCTTGAATGATTCACAGCAATTTCAACTAAACTGGGATGCTTGTACAGGTGATCTAGGACAGTATCGAGGATAGTGTCCGATAATTGGTCGTAAATCGGGAGGATTTCATTCAATTCCTGTAAGTGGTGCTCTTGAAACTGCATATAATGAAGTCTTTCATTCAGTTTCTTGTCTTTGAGGACTATGGTATTTGATTCGCGAACCACAATCGGTTCTGTCTTAGGTTTTCTAGAGAATAGTACAACCATTAAGGGGTTCCTCCGATAATATTGTTATTTTTTGGTGAGTATGTATAAATTTTGTACAACATCAATATCTTTACTTTACCCCAACTTATTTCCTATGACAATCATTTTATCCGAAAAATATAAAAAACTCTCTATACCTTGATACTATTGGAGATTTTTAGCATATATAAGCGTAACGAAAGGTAAGAAATGATTGTGCATATCCTTCTCGTTACTCATTTATGCACCAGTAGTTGTACAAAACATATACATAAAGGGACGGACCTTGATTCCTAGGAATCAAGGTCCGTCCCTTTATGATTTATTCAGTTATGATGATAGGTTCGTTTTGGGTGATGATGATGGTATGTTCGATTTGGGCAACGTGGCTGTTGTCAGGTGTGATATAAGTCCAACCGTCGCCTTTCTCCACTACGTTTTGGGCTTTAGTAGAGATGAATGGTTCAAATGCAATGACCATTCCTTCCTTTAATAGGGCGTTATCCCAAGGGTCGAAATAATTCAGGATATGATCCGGTTTCTCATGCAGAGAACGGCCGATCCCATGGCCGGTCAAATTCATGATAACTGTATATCCGTTTTTCCTTGCTTCGTTATTCACGGCTTTTCCAATACCATTTTGTTTTGAACCGGCTCTCGCCTTTTTAAGTCCCGCTTGAAAAGATTTTAATGCAGCATCACATAAATCCGTCAATTTAGGATCGCCTTCCCCTGCAACGAATGAAATGCCTGTATCTGCATAATATCCATTTTTTGAACCTGAGACATCTATATTGACAAGATCCCCGGTATTTATGACCCTATCACCGGGAATGCCGTGGGCAACTTCTTCATTAACACTAATGCATGTAAATCCAGGGAAGTCATATTCTCCATTGGGTCCGGAGACAGCCCCATTTTCCTCAAACATTCTTCCCGCAACCTTGTCGAGTTCCTTCGTCGTTACACCAGGTTTTGTCTGGGCGCGTAATTCATCCCGTATACTGGCGACAATACGCCCGATTTCTTTTAATGCCTGTAGATCTTCATCAGTTTTGACAATCATAATATCTTCCTTCTCTAATTGAATTTCCTTCTCTTACTATACAGAAAGATCCTCCATTTTTAAAGGGAAAGCCCCTGTTGTGTTGAGTAAATACAAAATTGAGCACCATTCATCTTTTGAATCTATTGGTTGATCAGGTTTCAGTCTTTCCATTTTTTCATTTAAATAATATTCCATTTCCATCCCGTAAATAACATATTTATTAAAATCGTAAACCCTGATTGATGGGGGGGATATTTTTTAAAGTACTTCTACAAAAGCAGAATAAAAAGGAAAGGAATGACAAAGGACATGATGGTTGCAGTCAATGCCATAGCAGCACCGCTTACGGCCCCTTCTCTCTCTCCTTCTTTGATAGCCTGGGCTGTACCGACCCCGTGGGAAATGACCCCGAATGGCAACCCTTTTGCAATAGGGTTCTTGATTTCCATCCATTTCAGGATCGTCGGTATGATCATTGCTCCTAACATCCCTGTAACTATTACAACCGTTGGGATGACCTCGATCTTTGCCCCGATGGTATATCCGATATCCACCGCCACCGGGGTTGTAATCGTCTTAATTAATAAGGAACGGTTCCAGTCTGTTGGGATGTCAAACCACAAGCTGAGGCAATAGGACACAAACATGGATAATCCGCTTCCCGTCAGAATGCCTATGAGGATAGGCTGAATATTTCTCGTGAGTAAATGTCGATGCTGATATAGGGGATATGCCAGGGCCACTGTCGCAGGACCAAGTAAATAAGTGATGAAGGAAGTGTCATGTGCGTATTGTTTGTATGGGATATCCAGTGCAAGTAAAGTAATCACCATCCCGATTGTACTTAAGAAGATGGGGATCGTTAATGGGCTTGTCCAACGTTTGTAAACCTTCACCCCCAAGAAAAAATAGAGCAGTGTAAGGCCAATCGCAATTAATGGATTAATGAGACCTGTCATGAATCTTATTCTCCTTCCATCTAATGAAACGATCTGTTGAAACAGAAGTGGCCAAGAAGCCTATCAGTCCACTGGCAACTAGAATAATGATCAGTTTCCATCCAAATTCAATGAAGTAGGGTCCTAGAACGATGGCGCTAACAGATAGCGGCAGGAAAAAGAAGGAAAAATGTTGTAAGAAGAAACTGGCACCGTCCATTAATAAACGTTCATTCATTAATCCTGTTGATAATAAGAGAAATAATAATAGCATCCCGATGATGCTCCCGGGTATGGGTAAGTGAAAAATGTTCGTCAACCACCTGCCTGTTTCGTAAAATAGACAAAGAATAGACACTTGTATGATGACCCGAATCGCTTGCATATGTCTCCCCTTTCCAATACATTCTTCTCCCAATTTTATCATATACGAAGATTCATTAGAGGATATTGTCGAGGAGAAAACAAAAAGAGCATGGATCTCAAGATCCATGCTCTTTCATCACAGAATTGAATGGTAGTTTACAACACTTTTACGAACGCTTCCGCTGCTGACTGACTGGATTGTGGATTTTGGCCAGTCACGAATTTACCGTCGGTGATCACATGATTGCTCCATGCATCTGATTTTTCAAATTGAGCTCCCTGCTCCCTCAATTTTGTTTCCAACAAGAAAGGCATCAAAGAGTCGAGCCCCGTTTGCTGCTCTTCTTCGTTCGTGAATGCTGTTAAGCTTTTTCCCTCGACCAGCCATTTACCATTTGATAATTTTGTTCCGACAAATCCTGCCGGACCATGGCATACAGAACCAATCGCTTTATCATTTTCGGCAAAATGGGCAAGTGCTTTCTGAAGCTCAGGACTTTCAGGCAGGTCAAACATGGTTCCATGTCCGCCAGGCAGGAAAATGCCGGAATACTCATTCACATTTAACTGGGAAAGGACTAAGGTTTGATCCAGTTCCTTCGAGACCCCTTTCCATTTTTCCACTTGTTCATCATCAAGGCTGTTCGGGTCCAATGGGATGCGACCACCTTTCAAGCTTGCTACATCCACACTAAAGCCCTGATTCGTAAATTCTTCATATGGTTCAGCGAACTCAGATAACCAAAGACCTGTTTCGTGTTCATCGTCAATTTTACTTTCATTGGTTAAGACCATTAATATCTTTTTCAATATACACCCTCCATTTTAAAGTACTGATTTTCTATCACTCTATTGTTTTAACCAATTCACACAAAAATAAACTTATTCTAATAGGAATTCTCACACCTGTTGGGAAAAAGGAACAGAAAAACGGCTCTAAGTGAATGAAGCCGTATACTTCTATCCTGATTAATCTACATCAAATTGAAATTGAATCTTTTTTTGATGGGAGTCCCAGCTAAGGTATGCCGAGAATTCTTTCTCCCCTTTTTTGAATCCGTCTATGCGATCAGATTTTCCATTAGTTAATACCTTTTTGACCATTTTCTGAGTGATTCTCTTTGATAGGATGGTTTTGGAAATGGTAAAGCTGCACTTTGTACTTTGATAATTGGAGCAGCCGTAAAACTTCCCTTTATCAATCACTTTCCCACCACATTTCAAGCAATTGCCGACACTCGTTTTGGAATGGCCTTTGCCTTTTCTTCCTTTCGTTCGTTGGATGGAATCTGTATCGAGATCCTCGAACTTCCATGTTCGAGATTCCTCGAGGGCGTTCTGAACCAGGCGTGAACTCAATTTTTTCACCTTTTCCATAAACTCAGGGGCTGAGGCTTTGCCTGTTCCAATTTCCTGAAGACGCTGTTCCCATTTTGCCGTCATTTCTGCAGATGCTAACACATTCTGCCCTATGGCCCTTATGAGTACCTTTGCTTTATCAGTGGGGAACACGATATTTTTCTGAATGTCGATGTACTTCCGATCCTTCAACATTGTGATGATTCCTGCCCGCGTAGCTTCCGTGCCCAGTCCCTCGGTTTGTTTCAACACTTTCTCCAGCTCATCATTTTCCATATACTTTCCTGCAGTCTTCATTAAGGTGATAAGTTGTCCTTCTGTGTATCGTTTGGGGGGCTGTGTTTTGCCTTCCTTTGTATGGAGGCTGTTCACCACACCTTTATTCTGTTCTTTTACAGGTGGCAGGAGTGGTTCATCTTCTTTCTCAGTTTGGATTAGGACCTTTCGCCAGCCTTCCTGGAGGATCTGCTTACCCTTGGAAATGAACTCAGCCCTTCCATCAACGGTTGTAATGATGGTTGTATAATTTATGATGGCTTTATCGTGATGTGCTGCAATAAAACGTCTTACGACCACATCATAAATCTTCGTTTCATCCTCTGATAAGGATTTTGGGTCTGTTACTTGCTCAGTCGGAATGATGGCGTAGTGATCTGAAACCTTCGCATCGTTTACAAACCGCTTATTGTTCAGTAAGCTTCCTTGGGGAGTTGGGATCCATTGATTGTAAGGACTGTATTCTTTCAGTTTAGTCAAAATTTCAGGAAAGCTTTCAGCTTCGCCTCTTGTTACATATTGGGAATCAGATCTTGGATAGGATACGATCCCTTTTTGGTAAAGCTTCTGCAGCACATCCAGTGTTTTCTTAGGTGAAAACTTATACATTTTATTGATTGTTGCCTGAAGGGCTGAAAGATTGAACAGTAAGGGGGGTGAGAACTCTTTCTTTTCTATATTCATCTTACTTACCACAGCGGGCTTATCCTGACAGAAAGAAGCAATCTTCCCGGCAAGCTCCTGGGATTGAATCCGGCTTTCCCCATCTTTTTGCCATATCCCATCATAGGTATACCCGCCGATTTGAAAGTTTGCTTTCACTTCCCAAAAGGGTTCACTCTTAAATCGATCAATTTCTTCATCCCTTCTCACGATCAAAGCAAGTGTCGGGGTCTGAACCCTCCCTGCAGAGAATACATCTGACATCCCCTGCTGTTTGAGGAGAATACTGTACACCCTCGAAGCATTCATCCCTACCAGCCAATCGGCACAGGCGCGTGAATAGGCTTCAAAATAAAGGCTTCTCATCTCCCTTTCTTCCCGTAAACTTTCGAAACCTTGAATGATGGCTTTCTCGGTAAGGGAAGAAATCCATAACCTTTTCATAGGTTTCTGAACCTTGGACATGGAGATGATATTCCGGATGATCAATTCCCCTTCACGACCAGCATCCCCTGCATGAATGATCTCTGTGACTTCCCTTTTTCTCAGAAGGTCTTTAATGACGGCGAATTGTTTCGCTTTAGACCTCTGCAACTCATATTGAAATCTAATAGGAATGATCGGAAGGTCTTCAAGTGACCATTTCTTCCATTTGCTTTCATAATTCTCTGGTGCTTGAAGCTGAAAAAGATGTCCTACTGCCCACGTGATATAAGCACCTTCAGGGAACACATCGGTTGGATGGATTTCAATGTATCCTTGTCGTTTCCTATGGGGAAAAGGCTTGGCAAGGGTTGCTCCTTGGTCGGGTTTTTCAGCGATTACGACTTTCATATCATTCTCCTGTTCCTTTTTTTGATTCTTTTATTATAGCATTTTTTAGAACTCTTGTTCTATAAAATAGGGGGATTGAGTATGAAGTCATACAACCCTTAGAAATCATTAAAAGAAGGCTGACTCTCATTCGTCAGCCTTCTTCGTATTTATTCGATAATTTGTAGTTCTTTTGGATAATTGGTTAAGGTGACGTAGC
The DNA here is from genome assembly GCF_017303375.1 of Bacillus sp. NTK074B. Lineage (GTDB taxonomy): Bacteria > Bacillota > Bacilli > Bacillales > Bacillaceae_B > Rossellomorea. The sequence continues at coordinate 208,924 of NZ_JAFKOH010000007.1, forward strand.
CGTCCTTTGTGATGAGAACGTCATCTTCAATTCGCACACCGCCGATTTCAGGTACATATATACCAGGTTCGATCGTGTAGGTCATCCCTTCTTTCAATATGCCGTCATTTAAATGACTCATGGAAGGGAACTCATGGACATTAATTCCTAATCCATGACCGATACGATGGGGGAAGTAATCTCCGTAACCTGCATCAGTGATGATATCACGGGCAGTTTGATCCAGGTCTCCAATTCGATTTCCGGGCTTACTCGCTTCTAAAGAGGCAAGCTCTGCTTTCAGGACTGTGTCGTAGATTTCCTTTTGTTTATCCGATACGGATTTAAAGGCAACCGTTCGGGTGATGTCTGAAGTGTATCCTTCAAGAACAACCCCAAGATCAAACAGAACAAGATCTCCTGCTCTTAACTTTCGATCCCCCGGGTTTCCGTGAGGGTCCCCAGCCTTTTCACCGAAAAGAACCATTGTTGAAAATGACATTTCACGAATGCCTTTTTTCTTCAGTTCATACTCAATCTTAGCAAGGACCTCCATCTCTGTTACGCCTTCCTGAAGGGTACTTACACCTACTTCTACCCCGAAGTCAGCCATTTCAGCAGCACGGCGCATGATTTCGATCTCGTTTTCATCTTTTACTAATCGCATCTGGTTTAATTTGTCTTCGGCATTCACGATTTTCGGTGAATCAAAGATGCTTAGGAACGCTTGACTGCGGCCGTAGGTTACAACCTCGTTCTCGAAAGCAACCCTGCTTCCCGCTACGCTTCTTGATTGAATGGCTTCTTTTATGAATTCCCAAGGGTTTTCATGATCAGAGTAGCCAATTACTTCATGGCTCCACCCAGCATCTTTAATTTGACGTACTTCCATTCCTGGTAAGACAACAAATGGTTCGGCATTCGGGAATACGAATAGTCCCATTAATCGCTCATGTGGATCAGTGTGGAAATTCGTTAAGTAGAATACATTTTCAGTTGAATTGATAAATGCTGCGTCGATTTTTTCTTCTTTTAACCAATTTTTCAGTTGTTCTATACGTTGTTTCATACTATATTCCTCCTTGAGTTATCGTGATGTTATGTAGTCGTTTCGTATGAGCATATCTATGCTAACATATTTCAGTGGAAGTTTGAAATGCCTTGTTCCTCGGAGGGAATTCAAAGTTGTTGTTTCTTTTTTTGCCGAGGGAAGCTTTTCCTACCTCTTGCCTATAAAGCACGGAGAGTGATTGTGATATAATTTTCAGTATACAGTGAATGTAGGGTGGGAGTGGCCACTTCCTTGTAAAGGAGGTGGTGCTTATAGTGACAACGTACGAGGCGTTAACGCTGATGATTACCTTTGGCTCTTTAATTGTCTCCATCATTGCCATAGTTATTTCGAATGACAATAAGAAATAACCCCACCCTCATGAAGCGCCTGAACTTTGAAGGGTAGAGTTATATTCCTTTCTCTATTGGGCCACTGCTTTCCTTGCAGTTTGCTGTGTAGCAGGAGACGCTGGTTGCCGCCAGTGTCTCTTGTTTTTTCGTTTCATTATCTCTTCTTATAAGATAATATAAAACCGGTTGGAAAGCAAGATGAGTACAAACCGGTACCAAAAAAGATCTGGAGCAGTTTATTAATAAACCGGGTCTGTCTTCTTAGGTTTGCGTACGAACGCCATAATGCCTGCGATCAAGAACAGGAGGCCCGGAATAAATCCGAAACCGAGGGTGCCTAAACCTATGACTAGTGCTGCTATGATAAACATGATACCGGATAGAACGGGCTTTCTATTCTTAACAATTGTAAAGACAGCAATGATTCCGATGATGGCTGCAATGATGCCCAATATGACCAGGTAAGATCCCATTGATTCAGCTGCTTCCATAATGGAATTCATATCTCCTGCTGACATCCCCGATTCCTGAAGATTCGGATCACTTTCCATTCCCTCTTCAATTTGAGACATTACTTCGGGGCTGTTCATCCCCATATTCAACACAATTCCAATGATGGAAAATAGGGCGGATAATACAATCCCTATTACTCCCATGATGACTTCTCCAGTACGTTTTACCATTCTAATCTCTCCTTAATGTGTTGGTTTATATAGTCTACTTAGCTAAAACATCTTTATTCCCCGTCGCGCTTTGCTTTTTATACATATATGCTTCAAGGATTGATTCATCTTCAGGAAAGCACAGGGGTAGATTCTTTAACTCGGATAGTGAAATCCAATCGATTTTATGTATTAATTGATCTGGGTCATGAAGAGTTGGTTTCCCTCCGACAATCTCTGATTCATAATAATGAATCTTTGTCTTAATGCTTCCCTCATTTCCCCATTTTGTATAGAGGTGTCCTCCAACTTCCACCTCGTAGCCGGTTTCTTCCCACACTTCACGCTTACAGCATTCCCGTAAGGTTTCCTCTGGTTCAAGTCCTCCTGATGGAATAGACCACCGCTTCTCCTCGTTTTCTTTTCCCTGTAATACCATCAATAAACGGCCTTCCTTCATACAAAGAGCCGATGCCCCCATCCAGTCGTACATCCTTTCACCTCGTTTCACGTGTAAAAGATACTATCTCCCTTAGCATATTCGCCTTTTTGAAAAATTTCTCCTTCCTGTGGATAAAATTCTTTATATTCAGACTTATAGACAGTTCTGGCTTCTCATATAGGAAAGGACAAGTGAGTCATACTCATAACACCGATTTCATTCGTCTCGAATTGTTCCCTGTATTCTACGACGCTTATCTCTTCGGCAAATCCCCTGGCTGCATATCCCGCATTACTCACTAAGAGGGCCACAATACGGATGAAAGGTTCTACACTTAAGCTCTTAGCTTGAGCAATTCTCTCTTTTATAAGGATACCTCATCGTCGCAATTACCGTAAACCCAATCTGAGCACGTTCCAAGGTTGTCAGTAATCCGAAGCCGCTGTTGAATCCAGTCACTCCGGCTATTTTTTCCCCCACGCGTACTCTCTCTTTTTGCTACCAGTATAACAAATTTATAATCGTCACTTTAAGGGTATTCTTAAGAAAACAAAAAAAAGGCTGGCTTCATCCCATTGAAGCCAGCCTTTAGACAAGGAGTCGTGTCAATATCTATTATAAATTTAAATCTTTAGCGGCTCTTTTACAACTGTCACCAGATGTGGTGAGTGGGTGTCTAAAGAAATGAACGGTAGGCTTTAGGCAATTTCAGCTCCCTTTCGTAAGTTTCTATAATTGTAAGCATAATTTTATTTAGCACGTATTGATATAACGAATCTCCCTGCATTCGAATAGAAATTAAGACTCGAAACAAATAAACGATCCTCAAATGTTTCAATTTTGATGTAATAGTCCTTTTGGGGCAAGTTCACTCGTTTGAATTCAATATTTCTTCGATAAGTAAAGTAGTCAGCTCCCAACGCTTTTCTGTTACCGTAGACAATAAATGGTTCATTATTCAGGAAGCCGCTTCAGACAGTTGGTTGAAAGTATAGTCCAATTGTTCCAGTTCGATACATAGAGTTATATCCTCATTCTACCAATTTGGAGGGGGAAAAGTGAATAAGAAAAAACGGCAGAATTTCTGCCGTTTTTTTCTTATTCCTGTAAATCAACTGGTATCACCGCATTTTTCAATTCATTATTTAAATCTGCGGTATATTTTGCTTTCTGCTCATCATTCCAATTCAATAACTTCGACATGATTTCGATGACAGGTTCTTTCCACTTTTCTACCCACTCACGATCGAAGAATAATGCCCCTGTTCGTCGAATGAAGAAATCCACAGGTGTGGCTGCCATTTCTTCCTGGATGGCATAAATAAGTTGGGCGTATAAATAAGGAGGTACGGACATTTCATCAGTAGTGCCACTATAAGCATGAGCCAATTTGAAGAGCTGATCCACGTTTGAACCGTACATGCCGGCAAGTTTTCTGCCCTCTTCCTCAGTTAAACCATAATGAAGGGCTTCTCCTGCTTTTTGATCAATGAAGGATGGGAAGTTCTTGGATCCTCCGAAATGTCCGCCTGAAATCGGCATATGCTTCGTTGAAGAAGCCGGGAACTTTTGTTTATTCTCTTCTTTTAATCTTTTAGAAACAAGGTCAACGACATGTTCCCCCATCTTCCGGTAACCTGTCAATTTACCTCCTGCAATGGTAATGAGGCCGCTTTCCGCTTCCCAAACTTCATCTTTCCGGGAAATTTCTGAAGGGTCTTTGCCTTTTTCGAATATCAGTGGACGAACACCTGCCCAGCTGGATTCAACATCCTCTTTCCCGACTGATACGTCAGGGAACATGAAGTGAATGGCGTTCAATATATAATCCCTGTCTTCCGATGTCATATGGGGAGATGCTTTCTCCGAGTCAAAGAATGTGTCAGTAGTCCCTACATATGCCTTCCCGTCACGGGGAATCGCAAAAACCATGCGTCCATCGGGGGTATCGAAATAAACAGCCTGGTGAAGAGGGAATTTGCTCTGATCAATGACAAGATGAACCCCCTTGGTCAGACGAAGCTGTTTGTTATTGGTACTGTAATCCTTTCCACGGACATCATCCACCCATGGTCCTGCTGCATTGACGATTTTAGATCCACGGATTTGAATCTCTTCCCCAGTAACGAGGTCTTCTGCTTCAATTCCCACAACTTTCTTATTGTCATAGAGGAAACGTTGGGATTTGGTATAGTTTAAGACCGTGGCCCCATGAGCGACTGCCTCTTTCATGACTTCGATCGTTAAACGGGCATCATCGGTACGATACTCAACGTAGTAGCCGCCGCCTTTCAAGCCGTCCTTTTTGACGAGGGGCTCTTTCGACAACGTTTCCGAGACAGAGAGCATGGACCGTCTTTCGCTTCTCTTTACACCGGCAAGGTAGTCATATACCTTCAATCCAATTGAAGTACTGAATTTGCCAAATGACCCTCCTTTATGAAGAGGTAGCAGCATCCATTCGGGAGTGGTGACATGTGGTCCATTTTCGTAAACAATTTCACGTTCTTTCCCTACTTCTGCCACCATTTTTACTTCGAATTGTTTTAAATACCGTAATCCTCCATGCACCAATTTGGTTGAACGGCTGGACGTTCCCGCTGCGAAATCCTGCATTTCGACGAGGGCAACCTTCATTCCGCGTTTGGATGCATCGAGAGCGATCCCAGCTCCCGTAATTCCTCCACCGATTACGATCAGGTCGAAATGGTTCTCGGACAATGTATGTTTTACTTCTCTTCTTGCAGTACTTGAAAATGTCATGGTTTAAGTTCCTCCTAGGGATTATTGAAATCGTTTATACTTTACTGTTTATCCATAAAAAAAGAGACCGAAACAAACATCATGACTGTAATGTGCCATAATGTATGCTCGGTCTCTCTAAGTCTCTAACCGTTTATTAACTTGTAACCATTATATCATAGGATTCTATTATTTGAAAGCCATAGCTGCATTTACTGCTTTCTTCCATCCGTCATACAATTCTTGCTGAGTGTGCGTGTCCATTTCAGGTTCGAATTGTTTATCTTTATTCCACTGCTTGGAAATTTCTTCGCGGTCTTTCCAGAAACCGACGGCAAGTCCTGCAAGGTAGGCAGCACCAAGAGCGGTCGTTTCATTGACTACTGGGCGTTCGACTGGTACGGATAATAGATCGCTCTGGAATTGCATTAAGAAATCATTCTTGACAGCCCCCCCATCAACTCTGAGTTTCTTGAGGGAAATCCCGGAATCTGCTTCCATCGCTGTCAACACATCTTTTGTTTGGTAAGCAAGTGATTCGAGAGTCGCTCTTACAAAATGTTCTTTTGAAGTCCCTCGTGTCAGTCCGAAAACAGCCCCTCGTACGTCACTATCCCAATAGGGAGTCCCCAGTCCTACAAATGCTGGAACGACATAGACCCCATCAGTTGAGTCCACTTTCTCTGCGTAATCCTGACTATCCTTTGCATCTTTCAGCATGCGCAATCCATCGCGAAGCCATTGGATGGCAGAACCGGCTACGAATATGCTTCCTTCAAGAGCATATTCTACCTTTCCGTCGATTCCCCATGCAAGAGTCGTTAATAGGCCATTATCAGATTTCACAGCCTTCTCACCAGTGTTCATCAGCATGAAACATCCTGTACCGTACGTGTTCTTGGCCATACCCTTCTCATAACATGCCTGTCCAAATAACGCAGCCTGCTGGTCTCCTGCGGCACCCGCAATCGGAATCTCCCTTCCAAAGAAATGATACGGAACCGTTTTTCCGTACACTTCTGAAGAGGGACGGACCTCTGGAAGCATGTTTGCCGGTACTCCAAGAATATCAAGGATCTCTTCATCCCATTTCAATTCATGGATATTGTACATTAAGGTGCGGGAAGCGTTGGAATAATCCGTCACGTGTGCGGTTCCTCCTGACATTTTCCAGATCAGCCAGGTGTCGATCGTTCCAAACAGTAACTTGCCTGCTTCCGCTTTTTCTTTTACCCCTTCAACATTATCCAGGATCCATTTTACCTTTGTACCGGAGAAATACGCATCAATCAATAATCCAGTTTTATCACGAAAGGTTTCGTTCAATCCTTTTGATTTTAATTCTTCACAGATCCCGGCTGTTTGACGGGACTGCCACACAATCGCATTGTAAACAGGATCACCGGTCTCTTTATCCCATACTACAGTCGTTTCACGTTGATTTGTTATACCGATTGCCTCAATCTGATCAGGTTTTACACTGGATTCAGATAAAACGCTTGCAATAACAGCCAGGATAGACCCCCAAATTTCATTTGCGCTGTGTTCCACCCAGCCCGGTTTAGGGAAATACTGTGTAAACTCTTTTTGTGCGGTATGAACGATTTCCCCTTTTTTATTGAAAAGAATCGCTCTTGAGCTTGTTGTTCCTTGATCCAAAGATAAGATGAATGTTTCCATTGAAAACCCCTCCAAATATTAATTTTCAGTTGATAATTGATGTACTTTTTTCGCTAAACTGGTCTTTCTGTCACTTGCATAAGCAAGTCCAAGCACGGCAAATGTGATGATCAGAACGATCCAGAAGCTAGCAGTGACTTGTCCAATGAAGATCGCTTTATAAAATACTCCACCTAATGATCCCCCAAGGGCTGGTCCGACTACCGGAATCCATGAATATCCCCAGTTTGATGGTCCTTTTCCTGGAATGGGAAGTAGAAAGTGTGCAATGCGCGGTCCAAGATCACGGGCAGGATTAATGGCGTAGCCGGTTGTCCCACCAAGTGAGATCCCAATCGCGATAATAAGGAAACCGACAATAAATGGATTTAATCCGTCTGTAAAGGTATTCGCCCCTATAGATAATAATCCTACTACTAACACAAAAGTTCCAATGATTTCACTCAATAAATTTGAAAAATAATGTGGAATGGCAGGACCTGTAGCAAAAACGCCTAATTTAACTCCTGGATCCTTTGTTGCGTGCCAATGCGGCAGAAAGTGTAAATATGTGATGGATGCCCCTATAATCGCCCCGATCATTTGAGCAAGGATGTATTTCGGAACATCAGTCCATGGGAAATCCCCGTTAAAAGCAAGTCCCAGTGTGACAGCCGGATTTAAGTGAGCGCCGCTGAACTGCCCGACAGCATATACACTCATGGCAACACCTAATCCCCATCCAAATGTGATGACGATCCACCCGGCGTTATAAGCAAATGACTTCTTCAAATTCACATTGGCACAAACCCCGGCACCGAATATAATCAGCATCGCTGTACCAACCACTTCTCCTAAAAATGCATTCATGTAACATCCCTCGTTTCGATTGATATAGTCCTGTTTAAAGCGATATCTAAAAAATATGTCCGCGGCATTTGTGACGAATCGCATCCAAGTGCATCGAATACAGTTTCGAGGCTTTTAAGCTCGTTTACCCTATAATTACAGAATATAATCGCATTAATTACCTTGGAAGTTAAAAACAGAACCTGTTGGATTGTAAAACAAAAAGACTCACGGAATATGCCCAATGGTACAGGCACTTCACGTGAGTCTCTTCGTCTCTTTCACAATGTATTAACTTGTGCATTATGTTACTCCATAATGAAAGCGGTGTCAATGGGTTTTCATTATTTTTTACCTGTCAAAATGTTTCCACAGGATTCGGTTCGAAGTTGTGATTGCCGTAGCACCTGCATCAAGAGCAGCTTTCACTTCTTCCACCGTGTCAATCAGACCACCTGCAAAGATAGGTTTACCAGTTTTTTCTCCGATCTCTTTAATGATCTTAGGGACGACTCCGGGAAGTACTTCGATGAAATCCGGATCCGTCTTCTGAATCAATTCGATGCTTCGATTCATGGCGCTGGAATCAATGACAAACATTCTCTGTGTGGCAAAGACCCCTTTTTGCCTTGCTTTTTTTATGACGTTCCCTTTAGTGGAAATGATGCCATAAGGCTTGATCTCCTGACAAACATATTCCGCTGCATATTCATCACTCGCCAGACCATGCATGAGATCCAGGTGTAAAAACATTTTGCGATTCTCTTTACGGGCAAATTCAAATACGCTTTTCAGCATTCCGACATGAAGATCGAGAAATACCCCGTATTCGAAAGAGGTTTCGAGCATTTTATCAAAATCTTTCATGGATCGTATGGCTGGCAGAATCTTTTGACCTTCAAAACTCACTTTCTTCCACTCCTTAGTACATATTCTACGTATGGTTTTCACAAGGAGAAATTATACCATAGTTACATTGGCATGGTTTCAAAGTTGTATAAATTGATTTTACCACAATATGTAAATGGTGGTGAACTAAACTGGTATGACCAACTTTTTGGATTTTGGCAAAAGGAGAACCTTTATGGGACGTTCTCCCAGGAGGACGGAATTAGAGTAAAACCAACGTTTACCTTTCCAATAAGAGAACTAATCCTGATCACCCTTTTAGAATCTTGATCTTATATTATTGCTCCTGTTTTAAATTTATCAATCCCCATGTCATTTTATTAATCCTCATCTTAAACAATCAATCCACCTTGTTTTGCGTGTCCTCACAAAAAATGAATCTGAAAGAACGTACTTTTATAGTGAATTCTTTCAAACTACAAATCGATCGTGTCCATATTTTTCTATTTCACCTTACCGTCTTAAAAGGCCCAATTCCCATTCCTAAAGATAGGAATCTTTCTTCCATCACGGCAAACACCATCAATATCCATGCTTTCTGAACCAATCATAAAGTCTTCATGTACTACACTTTCATTGAGTCCTCTTTCCTCACGCTCTTCATCCGATAAGATGTTCCCATCCTTAATGCAAGTAGGGTAAGAAGATCCGATCGCTAAATGATTTGATGCATTCTCATCAAATAAAGTATTGAAAAAAAGAACACCTGAATTTGAGATCGGTGATTGATGTGGAACCAGAGCCACTTCACCCAGGTAGGCTGCGCCTTCATCGGTCTCAATTAATTTCTTTAGGATCTCTTCCCCTGCTTCAGCCGACACTTCAGTAATTTTCCCGTCAGCAAAAGTAAGGGTGAAGCCCTCAATCACATTTCCGTTATAGGCCAGGGGTTTGGTGCTGGTGACCGTTCCATTCACCCCTGTTCTCACAGGGACAGTATACACCTCTTCAGTCGGCATATTCGCTATGAAATTGGTACCCAGAGGTGTCTTGCTTGCACCTGTAAGCCAAATATGGTCCTCATGCAGATCGATTGAAAGGTCCGTCCCTCTATCAGTATAGTGAAGGCTGCGGAGACTCAGGGAATTGAGTTGCGTCGCTTTATCGGAGAGGGCTTGGATATGGGATTTCCAAGCGGTAATGGGATCCGGACGGTCGATTCGAACCGATGTGAATATCCTTTCCCACAGACTTGGGACTCTATCAGGCTGCGGTAGTTCGGGAAATACTTTATCAGCCCATTTCTCGGAAGGGATGGCGACGATCGACCAGCTGATTTCGTCCTTTTCGATCGCTTCATAAAACCGATCTAGTGCATCTCCACTGGCTTTCTCATAATTAAGGATTCGGTCAGGTTCGATTCCTTTTAGGAGATCTGGGTCATTAGCTTCTATTTGCAGAAACGCTCCTTTAACGTCCACCACCCATTCATGCGCAGCAGCAAGCCAGCTTGGATATTCATAGAAGACATCTTCCGGCGCCATTTCATAATGGGTTCTCATAATCTCCTCATCGTACCATTGGACATGTACATTTCTTGCCCCGGCAAGATAGGCTTCTTTCACAACGATACGTACAAAATTTTCTGTTCCTAGCGGCGCAGAGATCCAAACGGGTTGATCTGCCTGTACGTTCAGCCCGACTTTGATGGCAAGCTCGGCATATTTTTTTACTTTATCTTGAAAGTCTTTATGTAGGGTCATTCTGAATTCTCCTATTCCAGTATTCGATTGATGTGGCTTTTCATTTTTTTTACGGTTTCTTCCAATGTTTCGAATGGTTCTTCGATCTCAGCATTTCCAAAGAATAAATCACCAAATCGGTCTGCTTCTTCATTTCGTGGTATGACATGCATATGATAATGAGTCAATTCATTGTAGATGCCCCCATTCTGGCAGATTGTCACTCCATATGGATGGTATAAGGCATGAATGGCTGTCGTCACGAGTTGTGATGCCTTCATGATCGAGAGGCTCACTTCTAGCTCCATTTCGATTACCTCCACCCTATGTTTCTTAGGAAGGATCAGTGTATGACCCGGGTGATGTGGAGCATGATCCAACAAGCAGGTGACATGCTCATCTTCGTAAACGATGTATACTTTCTCTTCCCCATTGGCAAGCTTGCAGCCAAGGCAATCGTTCATGAGAGTTCCTCCGATCGTCATTATTTTAAAGGTATTTTCTTTATGGATGTCGAATCCTGTTGAATAAAGAATATAATAGTTTCCTTTATCATATCATGTAATGGAAGGAAGGTCAGAAAATATTGGAAATCATATTATTAAACGAAACTCATGCTGAGGATTATTGGAACCTTAGGCTTGAAATGCTGAAACAGAACCCTGAAAGCTTTGGCAGCAGTTATGCAGAAGCGATAAATCATAAGCACCCAATCAAGAATGCAGCTGAAAGACTTTCACATGATGGGAACTGCACGTTTGGCTGCTTCTCAGGGAATCAATTGGTAGGGGCAGTGACAATGGTGCGGGAAAAAGGGATAAAAATGAATCATAAAGCATCCATCTACGCTATGTATGTGAACCTTTCACACAGAGGACAAGGTGTAGGCAGAGGATTGATGGAATCGGCCGTAAACCGTGCCAGGAAAACAAATGGAATTGAACAGCTTTTGATCACAGTGGTTACAACAAATGAAACAGCAAGGGGTCTTTACCATTCGTGCGGCTTTAAGCCCTACGGAACGGAAAAAAGAGCATTGAAATATAATGGAGAATATTATGATGAAGAGTTAATGGTTTTGTTTTTGTAGTCTTCCGAATATTCATTACTAACAAGACTTTTATTTTAAAAGAAGGCTGTTTTCGTAAACATTGTTGCTTTTGGATGTAGCGAGTGGCTGTTGATTGCAGCGAGTGGTGCTCGCTTTCC
>NZ_JAFKOH010000080.1 GCF_017303375.1 Bacillus sp. NTK074B
TGGTATCGGCGCCCAGCGTGTTGAAGAAGCTGGCAAATTCGATACCGATCGCGCCCGAGCCGATGACCAGCAGCTTCTTGGGCATCCGCTTGGGGTCGAGCGCGTGCTTGTAGGTCCAGACCAGATCGCCATCGGCTTCCAGCCCCGGCAATTCGCGCGCGCGCGCGCCGGTGGCAAGGATGATGTCGGGCGCCTTGAGCGTCTCCTCACCCTTGTCGCCCTTGACCGAGACCTTGCCCGCGGCCGAGATCGTGGCCTTGCCCATGA
>NZ_JAFKOH010000081.1 GCF_017303375.1 Bacillus sp. NTK074B
GGCTGCCGGGACAGTCGATCAGGATGAAATCGCTGTTTTCCTCAAGCTCGTTCAACGCAGCCGACAGCTGATAATCGGTCACGCTTTCGCCCGCCGGCACGGTGGCCGGGTCGATCTCGGGCAATAGCCGGTAGGTCGGGCTGGGCAGGGTGATGCCCTGCCGCGCGCAATATTCGCTGCGGTTCTCGATATAACGGCCGAAGGTGCGTTGCCGGACATCGAGATCCAGCGCGCCGACGCGAAAGCCCATCCGGGCCAGCGCCGTGG
>NZ_JAFKOH010000082.1 GCF_017303375.1 Bacillus sp. NTK074B
TCGCCTTTTCGCCCGCGGCCTTGACCGCCATCACGTCCATGCCGTCGACCGCTTCGCCCTTGATCCCGTAGGCCGCGCCGCGTTCCCACAGGTTGGGGGATTTCGTCGACCGCTTGGTCGAGGTGCCCATGGCGTATTGGTTGTTCTCGATCACATAGACGACCGGAAGGTTCCAAAGCTCGGCCATGTTGTAGCTTTCGTACACCTGGCCCTGGTTCGCTGCGCCGTCGCCGAAATAGACGAAGGTGACGTTGTCATTGCCCTTG
>NZ_JAFKOH010000083.1 GCF_017303375.1 Bacillus sp. NTK074B
GTTTCGCGGGAGGGCATTGTCTGTTCCAACAGGGAGGGGCTGGCCGAGGTTACGGGAGTATTTTTGCCCGTTCGTCATGCTGCGGCCTGCTGCACCGCTCGCGCTCCGATACGCTGAACCGGCAACCTGAGAGGTTTTGCCAAGGATTCTGACCGAGCAGACTTGGTGACATTGGTCGCGCAGTCAGGAACGACTGTTCTTGACCACGATGTTAAAGGTAGGGGTTATTATCCGAGGACAGCCATTGAAGAAAAACGCAGCGACGG
>NZ_JAFKOH010000084.1 GCF_017303375.1 Bacillus sp. NTK074B
CTTTGATCTGGTCCGTTTTAAAACAGGAACACCGCCGCGCGTCAACAGCCACTCCATTGATTACAGCAAAACGGAAATCCAGCCTGGCGATGATGTGCCCAGAGCTTTTTCCTATGAAACGACCAAGTATATTACAGACCAGCTCCCTTGCTGGCTGACGTATACCAATGAAGAAACGCATACATTGATCGACAATAATCTTCATCGCTCGCCAATGTACTCCGGCATGATCAAAGGAACTGGTCCGCGCTATTGCCCGTCAATTG
>NZ_JAFKOH010000085.1 GCF_017303375.1 Bacillus sp. NTK074B
CTCTACCGACGCTCGGGCCGCCAATGGGTCGCGGTCGAGCATGCCATCGGCGCCACCGATGTCTGGTACGCCGACCCCGTCTTCTGCCCGATCTGGGCGCCCGTCTTGCCCGGGAATTTCTGTCCCGGGTCCCCGCCGATGAAATGAGACCGGAGTAACCGCCGTGGCTTATGCCTATGATACCGAAAACATCTTCGCCAAGATCCTGCGCGGGGAGATCCCCTGCAACAAGGTGATGGAAACCGAGCATTCGCTGGCCTTCCAGG
>NZ_JAFKOH010000086.1 GCF_017303375.1 Bacillus sp. NTK074B
GCTCTCGACGACCGAGAATCCGCCCTCAGCGATGCAGAAAACCCCGTTGGGCAGCAGCCCGAAATTGCCCGGCCCTTCGCGCGTGACGATTCCGGCGCGCTCTTCGCCGTCCTCGACATACAGGCCCACGGGCGCGCGGTCGGAATGGAACATGCCGGCATTCATCGCAAAGATCAGCCGGCTGCCCTGCCCTTCCAGCGCTGTCTCCAGCCGGTTGAAGGTGCCGAAGACCTCGCCCGTCTCGTCCGACAGGAACAGGCGCAGAT
>NZ_JAFKOH010000087.1 GCF_017303375.1 Bacillus sp. NTK074B
TCCTTGCGGGGCGTTACCTGACCGGGCCGATCTTTCGCTACGTCGCCCGGGCGCGGCTGCGCGAATTGTTCGTCAGCACCGCGCTGATGATGGTGATCGCCATCGCGCTGTTGATGACCATGGTGGGCTTGTCGCCCGCGCTTGGCACCTTTCTGACCGGCGTGGTCATGGCTAACAGCGAATACCGCCACGAACTGGAAAGCGATATCGCGCCCTTCAAGGGCATCTTTCTGGGCGTCTTCTTCATAACCGTCGGGGCCAGCATC
>NZ_JAFKOH010000088.1 GCF_017303375.1 Bacillus sp. NTK074B
CTCGACGCGGCCGGTACAGGCGGCGCAGGTCATGCCCTCGACGCGCAGCGTCTGGGTCTGAAGCGGGTTTGGGGCGGTTAACTGGGTCGGGCTCATCGGGACCTCCAATCTCGGTCCTTAGGCATATGATGCTTCCAGCTAGTGGAAGGTCAAGGGCCAGTCCGACAGAAGAAGCCCGAAAAGTCAGATCGCCGCATGCGCCTGCGCACGTGCCCAGTCGAGCAGCGCCTCGGGCCGGGGCGGAAGGGCGTCGGCCATGCCCTGCG
>NZ_JAFKOH010000089.1 GCF_017303375.1 Bacillus sp. NTK074B
CGCCAACGCAGCCGGGTCGCTGCGAAGCTGGCCGGGCGTGCGCCCGAACCAGCGCAGGAATTCGCGGTTCATATGCGCCTGATCGCTGTAGCCGTGATCGAGTGCCAGCTCGGACAATGCCCCGCCGCCGGGCAAAGCCAGCGCCGCGCGCCGCGCCCGGCCCAGCAAACCCCAGAACCGCGGTGGCGGCAGCGAAAGCCCCGCGAAATGCCGCTGCAAGGTGCGCGCCGACACGCCCTGCTGTCGGGCCAGCGCGTCGACATCCT
>NZ_JAFKOH010000008.1 GCF_017303375.1 Bacillus sp. NTK074B
TCCCTTCACCCTCCTGCACCACAACCTAATTGACAGAGCATCGTCAATCTAAGTTTGGATGCAAATAGCAACAATCTATGGGAAAACAGCCTTAAAGAAAGAAGAGATAGAAAACTACAACAACGCGCATGTAGCTGGCGGGCGCGCGTACGGATTGTTTCCATGACCGAATGTGAGGATGGTCAAGAGGCTTATCCCCCCCCATCCCTATGGTTTTACAATACGTTGAACCAAGTGGATATTGCTGCTTTAAGTCAGGAGCTAACGCATAAACAATTATTCTAGCACACCATCAGGTCTTTTTTCCTAACAACCCCAATAACCTTATATTGTAGGGTTATCCACACCACAAACCTATAAGAAAGAGTTACAGGGGGTTAAGAGATGAGCAAAAGGAAATCGTTCCGGTGGGTTGTCATTGCTTTGGTCTTGTGTTTAATTAGCGCGATTGGCTCCTCTTTTGTACAAACGTCAGGTGGAAAGGTGACCGTGAAGGATTTACGTTGGGAAACGCCTTCAGGTCATATGATGAGTGCGCTGCTTTATGTTCCCGATGGAGTGTCGAAGGACAATCCTGCCCCCGGAATCGTGACGAGTCATGGCTGGTATAACACGCGGGAGATGCAGGATCTGAATTACGTGGAGCTTGCGAGACGGGGATATGTGGTCATATCCATCGATATGTACGGGCACGGGAACTCGGATGCTGTGAAACCGGAAGAATGGATCAACCGGGGCACGGGGATGTATGATGCTGTGGAACTTCTGGCAGATCTTCCATATGTGGACAAAAGTAAGATAGGGGTGACGGGTCACTCCAATGGGGCTCGTGCCGCCAACTGGTCCATCAATGAAGATAACAAGAAGGATGAACCGTTGATTTCGTCGGTGCTGTTAATTGCGAATGATGCCATGTACACGAGTGATCCGGCAGAGCCATTGTATTGGTCGATGCAGCCGAAGGATAAGGAATATGTAAACGTGTATGGGGCGAGGGATGTCGGAATTGTGGCCGCCCAGTACGATGAGTTTTTCTTCAGAAGTTTGAAAGAGGATGGGACTGCTACGGTTCCTAGAGATTATATTAATACAGAACCAGCACAATCATTCCTGAACTTCGGGATTGATCCATCAGGAGGAGAGAAGCGGAAGAGCTACGAGATTTATAAGCAGGACGTAGACGGTCAGGAAGCAGCGAGGGTCATTTATAACCCTGAACAAATTCATCCGTGGAACCATATTTCAAAGAATGTCGTGACAAGTACTCTTGAGTTTTTTGAGAATTCTCTTGGAGCGCCTCATCCGATAGCAGCAGACAAACAGATCTGGCAATACAAAGTGTTCTTTAATGCCATAGGCCTGGTCGGGTTTGTGATGTTCATCGTGAGCATCACCAAATGGCTTCTCTTCACGGAAACATTTACTGCACTGCGAGCAGATAAGGAAGCGGAGCCAATGACATTCCGTGATGGACTAGGGAAGCTTTGGTTCTGGGGAGGACTCATTGCGGGTGCCCTCGTATCTTATTTCAGTTATTTAAAGTTATCCACCTGGACCGTGGAACACATTACACCGTTCTTTCCACAGTTCCCGCCATTTTATATCGGGATGTGGTGTTTGGTCACGGGTCTCTTCACTCTCATAGTAGTGGGGGCGTGCTACCTCTTCTATTCCAAGAAGAACGCAATGGATCTGAGGGCGTCAGGGGTAGTCATTTCCTTCAGGACACTGTTGAAAACGATCGGGCTAGCCCTTTGTGTCACTGCCTTATCCTATAGCCTCGTGTTCATAGCGGATTATTTCTTTAAAACGGATTTCCGTTTATGGGTACTGACCGTGAAAGCCTTCACGCCGGATAAGCTGTTGATTGCATTGAAGTATCTGCCTTTCTTCCTGGTATTCTATGTAGCGAATTCCATTGCCATCAATAGTTTTAACTTTATCAAAATAGGGCAGAAAGAATGGATGAATACGGCCGTATTAACCCTGTTCAATTCACTTGCCATCATCATTCTGGTGGCCATCCAGTATATCGCTTTCTTTGTGACCGGCGAAGTGTATTACAATGATCTTTCCCACATCATCGGAATCTGGCTGTTCCCGATCATCGTGATCCTCATGGTGGCAGCCGTTGTTTCCCGTAAGATATACAAGGTGACGGGAAATCCTTATCTGGCAGGATTCATCAATGCGTTCATCATTACGATTATGACGGTGACGAATACGTTGACGCAGCTTTAGGATAAACTGGAAGAGCTCACGGGTTCCCTATAGAGGACCGTGGGCTTTTTTACTGTCAGGTATGAAACAAAGAGGGACGGACCTTCGTCACTCTCCGGGTATATATGCATTACTACCCGGGAGTTTCTTAATTTGGTTCCAAGCTTCAATGGCATCGGCTCTCTTTTTACTCTGGTTGATCGGATCTGCGAAGAAATCTCTGATGAATCGGTTATATTCAAATTGAGGGGCAATTTCTTTCTTGTATGCCGGGTCTTTCTTGCGTTGTTCTTCTTCATACCAAGCTTCGACTGCATCTCGATAGGTTTTTCCTACATTCTGTTTGAAATAGTTTTGTATATAAGTAGAGAAATGGAAAGTGGGGATGATGGATGTAAAGAATGTCCTCACTACCTGACTGCAGCGGTGGTCTTCTGTTATGACAGTATCAAGGCTTAAGGTTACTACATGTACGGATGAGCTGCTTCCGTTTGATTTTCGGACAGGTTTTTTGATTTCACCTTTCTCAAGGAAAGTGCAGATTCGATCTGTTAATTCTATCTTTGATCCCGATGCACTGATTCCATAGTTACGACAGAACGTTTGCAGTTCTTCCTTTAACCAATAATACTCTTTAAACGTTTTGAACGGGGTGTCCTTATTTAATGTAGGTCTCAATGTAACCAGCTCCTAAATTTCCATTTACACCCATTTTAGAACAGATGTTCCCTTTTGTCTACTGCCTAGGCCCAAGCAGCATTACACTAATCCCGATCAGACAAATCCCGGCACCGACCCAGTCATACAGATCCGGTGTTTTCTTATCAATTCCCCACCCCCAGAGAACGGACAGGACGATGAATACTCCTCCATAAGCAGCGTAGACCCGGCCGAATGAGGGAAAGGACTGGAAGGTGGCGATGACACCATAAAGAGCTAAGGCGATTCCGCCGGCAAGTCCCCAATAAGATGGTTTTCCTTCCCGTAGCCATAGCCAGATGAGATACCCCCCACCGATCTCGGCGATACCGGCCAGGATGAATAAGATGATAGCATTTAGCACAGTAATCACTCCCACTAATAGTTTACTTAGATGAAGTATAACGCAAATCCACCTGTCCAAACATTTGTCTATTTTCCCCAAACCTTCTACAATGAAAAATAAGAGAAGGTCTAGTCTCACGGAGGTGGATATGAAATGGACAATACGGAAAAACATTTTTCAGAAGAAAAGTTTTGGGATAAATTAAAACGGTATGGTGTGAAGGCAGGTCATTCCGTTGTGTATACGGCGCTGCTCCTTTATTTTGTCCTGCAAAAGCCGGATATTCCGAAGAAGTCGAAGATGATCATCATCGGTGCACTCGGGTATTTTATCCTTCCGACGGATTTCATTCCCGACATGGCAGTGGGAGTGGGGTTTACAGATGACCTTGGCGCCCTGGGTCTCGCTTTATTGCAGGTGTCCATGTATATCGATGATGAAGTGAAGGGAAAGGCCAAGGCGAAGTTGAGTGACTGGTTCGGTGAGGATGTGGATACGTCTGAGGTTGATGGGAAGTTATGATATAACGAAGTGTCACTGACGGTTGGGTCGGTGATGCTTTTTTTATAGTGGGGAAACTGTTACTGTCCAGTAATTCTCGGCTTCCCATGAATCCTACACGTCTTCTTCATTCATCTCTACAGACTCATACTTTCTCGTGAAATAAAGCGTAAGGATCACGCCAAGAAGGACGATGCCAATACAAATAGAAAGAGGAAAGTCCCACCTGGTGTAGAGGACTGCCGAAGCTCCCAGGAGTGTAAGCCATTCAAATGCGATAAAAGATTTAAGGTATTTCAACGAGAAGCTCCTTTTATTCCAATTATTGTTAGTTAATGATACCATCATTTAGCTTTCAGTGGGGATTATTTTTACCTTTAATGCTCTGGTTGAAGGGGGATTGGATTCACGGATGAAATCATACCATAGGGATAGATGTTGTCCTTCCTTTATAAACTCCATCATATTTTCATCCGGAACAGAAATAGAGATTATATCAGAGTATTTTTCCTTTGATTCCCCGGTTAATTCAAGAGTCATTCCTTGATTTCGTTTTTCAAGGACTTTCCCGTAAAGGATTTTGTTGTCGGACTTGTTGTCATAAACCAATTCATCCTCTTCACAGCCTAGAAGGAGGAAGGTTACAAGTAGAATGAAAAAACCGTTCTTATTCATTGAGTTCACCTCAGTTAATCAGACGATATGGAGGGGAGGGATGTTACATGAGTCAGAGACTCCCAGAGCTATTCTACGGTTATCCCCCACAACCATCATTCCCCTTTGAACGTTTCATCAAATAAGTCTTCATCGCCTTGGAGTTCCCTGACTTCATGCTTTTCTTCGAGATAATGCCCGATAATGGAATTATTGATGCCGTCTCGCACAGCTCTTTCAATGAGCATATAGAAAAGTGATAGAACCGACGAGTGCACCTAAAATGATCAATGGAATTTCCATGTCCTCACCTCCGAACTTACTGTATGACAATATTCCCTACATACTGTGCGTTCCCCCTATCCGTTTGAAGGTCGACCTCCAATACGTAGGACCCCTTTCCTCTAGGGAGTGTAAAGGAACGATCCTCACTCATATCCAGCTGCCACTTTTCATTACCCAGCCATAAGAATGCATGTAACTCCTCAACGGCAAAGTCTTCGCTGTCAAAAAGGAGATCTACCTGCTGACCGGATGGAATGGTGAGCTCCTTCTGTTCCCGTGCGAAGTCTACTATTTCTTTCGTTTCCTTCTCCAACGGTTTGCCATTTTCACCCTGCCAATTGATATTGGTTTCGGTTAATTCAACGGAGTTGACGCTGTCAGTATTCATAAGGGTGACAGTAGGAGGCGTGAAATCATAGTCTTCTCCAATGCAGCCTGTCATGGAAAAAGTGAAGAATAAACAGAGGAAAGCTTTTAAATGGTTTCTCATTCATCCAAATCCTTTCTATTTAAAGAGGATAATCTAGTTTATCCATCCATTCAACACCATCCCCATATTCATGACCATATGAAAGACGATGGCCGGGTAGATGCTGTCCGTCTTCCATACTACGAAGCTGTAAAAGAGTCCCCCGAAAGAGAATAATAGACTGAAGAGGAACGGGATCCCAATGGATAGATGCAAGAGACCGAAGCCGATGCTTGTCACGGTGACGGCATAAACGATTGAAGTGTTTCGTGCCAACGAGGACAGCATGACTCCTCTCCAAATGAATTCCTCAAGTGTAGCGTTGAGGATAGTGAATCCTACAGCGAATAGGAATAATGATCTCACTTCGCCGATTTCCCCGAACCAGGGGAGAGGGATGAAGATGGTGCTTGAACCCGCCAGCCCGATGAATAAAAATAGGGGCATTGAGATGGAATGTGCCGGCATGGAGATGCGCTTCTTCCAATCCGGGAATTTTGTGAAGAAACGGATCGTGCTTTTAGATAGTAAATGGGGGATTATTACTGCCACCAGTATGATGACAAGAGCAGCTCTGTTCAACAGTATGTAGATCTCTTTTGAAATATCCCATTCTTCCATCCAGCCGGTTGCGAATTGAAATATTAGTAAGCCGAGCAAGAAGAACAGGAAGAGGGAAGCAACGGACTTGTATTTTTGTGTAGAGAGGCAGAGGGTGAAAAGACCCAGTAGCGGCAGCAGTCCCCATCCGTATGCTCTATACGATAGAAGGATAATCCCGGTGAAGAACAGGGTGGCCAAAATAATGTGAAAAAAGGGATGGTGGGAACGGATCATCTGGTCCTCCTTGAAAGGCTTTGAGAATAGTTTAGCATAATTTTCCTGTTTTTGTGAAAGTCATTTTTTCCTATGGACGAAGAGGATATTTCATGTGATAAAATTAGGATAGTTTACATAAGAAGGGGGAAAGGACATGTACAAACACATCATATGGGATTTCGACGGGACTCTTTTCGATACATATCCCCTCATGGCTGGCACCTTCAAGGGAATGCTTGAGAAGGATGGCATTGATGAACCGTTAGAGGAGATCATGAAACATATGAAGGTATCGATGACCTATGCTTTCAATCATTACGGAGAGAAGTACGGGATCGGGAAAGAGTTCATCGAAGCCTATGATTCTCGCAGAAAAGATGTGGAGTTTGATTTGTCCGAGCCCTTTGAAGGAATGATGGAGCTTTGTAAGTATATTCATGAAACGGGCAGAAGGAATTATCTTTACACTCACAGGGGGAAGTCTTCCATGAGAATGTTGGAGAATTTCGGGATGATTGGCTATTTTTCTGATTTCATCACCTCCGAGCACGGGTTTGAAAGAAAACCGAGTCCGAATGCGATTCAGCATTTAATCCGTACCCACGGCATCGGACTGTCTGATGCGATCATGATCGGGGACCGGGACTTGGACCTGGAATCAGGGAAGAATGCCGGGATCCGTTCATGCTACTTGACGGATGAGAAGGCAGAGAATCCCCATGCTGATTACGTCGTGACGAGCATGGAGGAGTTGTACAGGATTATTTAGAAGTGAAACCATTGAGGGACGGACCTTGGTGGTCTTTTTTTATGTTATAATGGGATTTATTGGTAAAAGACGCAATGAACGAAAAAATGACGCAATGACGGTTGAAAACGACGCAATTAATAAAAAAATGACGCAATTATTTTCAAAATGACGCAATTATTCATAAAACGACGCAATCCCTCCTTGATAGAAGCCATATTCAAATAGTCTCACCCGTTCCAAAGCCTGAGAGACCCTTAATCTCAAAATCTATTGAGCCCTTTTCACCAAAATAGCATAGATAACGTTCGCTGTTCCCATTACACACACAAAAATGTAAGGGAGCTGGATCGAAATGAGCCGGTTTAGAGTATAGACAGTGGCCAGGGCAAGAAGGAATGCGACAGAAGTGGAAATCAACAGGTTCTTTCTTGTCATCAGTTACCTCATGGCTAATATGAAAGCATGCCCATTCCAAAATCGGAAACGAAGGCAATGCGAGTAATGATAAGGCGATCATGATGATCAGTGAGTAAGCTGTTATCATGCGACCTCCTCCCCTACCCTTGGAGCAGACACTTAGCCCATCCGATACGTTTTAAAATCCCCCATTACGGATACATTATATGAGCACATACCAAACAGATGATTTGTCATCAGCCATTCATCCATGTGATGATAAATTCATACTAAAATTATCG
This sequence comes from Bacillus sp. NTK074B, assembly GCF_017303375.1. GTDB lineage: Bacteria > Bacillota > Bacilli > Bacillales > Bacillaceae_B > Rossellomorea. The sequence goes on from NZ_JAFKOH010000008.1 coordinate 7,443, forward strand.
GATTAAGGAGATGAGAGTATGAACGTAGCAGTAGTTGGAGCAAATGGACAGATTGGGAAGCAAGTGGTCGGATTTTTGAAGGAAGACGGTCACACGCCAAGAGCCATTGTGAGAAAAGAAGAGCAGGTACAGTCTTTTAAAAAGGAAGGCGTTGAGGCTGCCCTTGTTGATCTGGAAGGAACGGTGGATCAAATCACAAACGGATTGAAGGGTTCAGATGCCGTCGTGTTCACTGCAGGATCCGGTGGAAGCACGGGTTCGGACAAAACGCTTCTCATTGATCTTGACGGAGCGGTGAAAACGATGGAGGCCGCAAAGCAGGCAGGAATCGAACGCTTCGTGATCGTGAGTGCCCTACAGGCTCATCACCGTGAGAACTGGAATGATTCATTGAAGCCGTACTATGTGGCGAAGCATTTCGCGGACCGTGCACTGGAGGACAGCGGACTTACGTATACCATCATCCGCCCGGGTGGACTGCTGAACGAAGCGGGTACTGGTCAAGTATCAGCCGCAGAAAATCTGGAAAGAGGATCCATTCCACGGGAGGACGTGGCGAGAACCATTGTCGCTTCATTGACGGAAGAGAGCACATTCAATAAAGGCTTCGATCTTACTTCAGGAAGTACAGGAATAGAAGAAGCGGTTAAAAACGTATAAATGAGTGAAGAGAATGATCATCGTGGATGGTCATTCTTTTTTTTACGAAATCGGGTAGACCCACTTATGGGTATAGATGGTAAAATAGTGAAAAAGGAGGGGGTCCTATCGTCAACATTGATGTTTCGTTCAATAGTGTTTCCTTCATCATGTCCATCATGGAGTGGACTTTGATTGGCTATCTCGCCTACAGAGTATACAGAAGCCTTCAAACAAAACCAAAGGGATGGAAGGCGCTATTCGCTATTCTGGTCGGTTTGTTTTCATTTACCATCAATATGGAGTGGTTTCATACATTTGTAAAAATCCCAATCTTACCACTCGGCGTGTGGATTCTCTACGGAGTCCTTAGAAGTAAGGAAGGCCGCTGGGGCACGTATCGCCGGTTTGCCTGGATTGGATTCCTGGCCAATTTCATCTTCCTGGCAGGAACTTTACTCAGCATTCCGATTCATTCTCTCATCTATCCGGAAGACAATCCATCCACCTCCATATCAGAACCCAATGAAGCATCCATCAACATCATTCATCCATCCGGTGAGGGACGGACCTTGGATCAGGAGAAGCTGAAGGAACAGCTTTCTGAGGTGGAACAGGTGGAATTCGATAGCTGGGCATGGTTTGATGAAGCCGGCGGCCGTTATTCGAATACCGAACGCTTTCCATATCAGCTGGTCGGTACCACGCCGAAATGGGGAAGCGGACTGAAGCCGGACATCTATATGGAGCAGGACGGGAAGGGCATCCTCATCTCGACTCGAAAGACGCAGTATTATTACCGCTTCCCGGAAACGGTACTTGAGGAGGTGGAGCGATGAAGAAGAGAAGCATCCTATTCCTGGCGGGGGGAATCCTGGTTGTGGGGTTACTGGCGTTCTACTGGCCAGCAGCAGAGAAACTAGATTCACGGCCAAGAGATGGAGAAATACTGTCTCAGATCAATTCCCACCTATCGAATGAAGAAGCCGTTGAGGTTCAGGATTTCTTAAAACTCGATGCTGGTCACGGGGTAGCACCTTTCCTCTCTGAGACGGGGGGATACGGTGTTAGCTATTGGGAGAGGCATCTAACCGGCTGGAAAGCCATTAGTATCCGGACAGATGGTGAGCCAAAGGTGTGGATGGTCTATGGCGATGATCCGTCGAGCTTTTATATCGTGTGGAACATCGAGCCCGACAATCCGATTCATACACTACAGTTTTACTACATGAGAGAGAGGGGGTACTCGATGAGTGGTGAACAACAGCATTATGTCCCTGGTATCCTTATGAAGACCAAGATCTCCATGGAGGGGAAATCCTATGGGGCAATGAAGGTCCCCGGGGAATGGAGGAACGCGTTGGCTTTATCAGACGGAAGTGAAGGTCCTGACCAATACTTTTGGAATGAATCTAACGTAGGAATGCACTCCAGGTTCGGGTGGATACCCCTTGACGAGAGTAATAGGGAAGTCGAATGGAAAGACATAGATCACAGTTCCAGCTTCACACAAGGAAACGTCCAGGAGCAACATATGCATCAGCTTGACCTGTATCAGATAGAACAAGGTAAATTCTAATTGAAAAAAGAATGGATACATTCGGTTCAATCCTTTTTTTAGGTTGAGAAAACGGTGGGTATTTGAAATATTGGTAGTCTGGATGGAAATGAACTATTTTATAAAAATAAATCTGATCAGCATGATCTGTGAAAAGATGAATCGGCGTTATGAGAAAGTGTAGCTTAATATAAGATCATTCATACAAATAAGGTAAGTACATGCTGAATAGGAGGTATTCAAAAGTGGGATTATTTATCGGTCTAATCATATTTCTCGGTCTTGCCGGTGCATTGGGGAGAAGAACGTTGAGAAGAGGCAAAGATGAGCAGCTTCAGGAATTGGAGCGGGTGAAATCGAATAGTAGCGGATTTGGCGGTGGATTGTAAAACCGAATTAGAGCTCATTGGTGTATTCAGAACGGAAATCCAACTGGAAGATAAGAAGAAGTGAATCGAGTCAGAAAATAGAGAAAAGGGAGTCTACATACAACATGCCATTCCTCACAACCACACCACTAACAGAAAGCGAACTTATCAACAAAGCATTAAAAAACGAAGGACTATCAACCATTTCAAGTGACTCCGAGATCACCAGATTAGGAGAGGGCGCCTGGCACTGCGCTTATTTGATCGACCGGGAACAACTCGTTCTCCGCTTACCGAAAAAGATCGCCTATGAGAAAGAGGTCATCTTCAATCAGGATGAGCTCACGGCAGACTATGCCGGGACGAAAGCCTATTATCAGCATGCCAACAGGATCGGTATAGAAATGTGTCCCGAATATTATAATTACCATGTTTCCGAAGAATTAACCTATACGATCGAATCGTATGTGGGAAAATCGATCGGGCTTGCCGGACAGACTCCGGAGCAATCGAAACGGTACGGAAAGGAAGTAGGGGAGTTCTTCCTCGCCCTTGAGGGGCTGGAGTCCCCCATACCTGGAATAGGGTACATAACCGTAGGCGACCAGGGGGAACTTAAAGGGCTGTACGAAGGGAACCTGAGTGCATTCATCCGGGAAGAAACCGAAGAATATCGGGAAGAATGGGAGGCCCTTCTTGAAAGCTCTTATTCTTTTGATAAGGAAAAAGTGAGAAGGATCGGCGGGGACCTGATGGCATCACGCTCCGTCGAGCGGGAAAGACGTGTCCTGACGAATCAGGATACGTCCCCTGAGAATATGATTTTCACAGAGTGCGGCGTCAAATTGATCGATCCATTTCCGATTATCTATTCAGGGACCTCCCTTGCGGCCAATTACGTCTTTAACTACCAGACGCTGTTCCACTCCCTCCACAATACGAAGCGGCATGGCAAGAATCAGTACCACCTCCTCATCCCGCAACTCAAGGCCGGTGCAGAAGGCTTTGTGGAAGGATATACGAACGGTTCGAAGCAAAAATGGAACGATCTCAACGTGGAAGTGTACTTGAAACTCGTCACCATGATCCATGAGCATGATCAGCTCCTGAAGCAGGAGTCGTTAAGCCGGGAGCAGATAATCCGTTACGGGACGAAGGAGCAGATGCAAGAGCGGTTGAAGATCTTCTTGAATGAACTTGAAGAATATTAATCCGGTATTTGGGAGGCACGCACATGATCAAAAAAACCGGGGTGATGATTGTCACCATCAGTATGAGCTTTTTCGCATGCACCCAATCCAGACCGATTGAAGAAATCATTGTTGAAAAGAATGGGGAGGCAGAAAGGACGGTTTTACTTCCGGGAGAGGCAGGGCCGTTTTTAAAGAAAATGACGGGTGGGAAGTTGGAGAAGTAGATGAAAAAAAGGTTGATTCTCTTAACCCTTTTCTTGGGACTGGGTATCTTCTACTATTTGAGTATCGGTTTTAAAGCAGAGTATGAAGACATTTCAATGAAAAAGGCACCGGATAAAATACGGAAAGAAATAACAGACCAGACAGGTTTTCAGGTTTTTCAAGATGGACCCTTTACCTACATTTATTACAAAAGCAATGACAAGAGAAATGATTATATAACCACTACCCTTGACGTAAGGCGGAAATCCGGAAGTATCGTGGCGACGGCAAGGGTTGACTATGCAGCGAATGACGGGGATATTCGTTATGATCAGCTGATTAAAATGGATCATAAATCGTCAGAACACATGAAGTACGAAGAGGAAATCATGTCAAAATAAGCTTCAATAGTCTATCCAACTTCCCCTTTAGAATAATTTCAGACATGAAAGCCGGCATTTCTCATAAAATATTCTGAGGTGAATAAAATGCCAAGAGTGAAATACACCGATGCAGATGTAGCCTTAATGGCAAGGATGATGAGAGCGGAAGCAGAAGGCGAAGGGAAACAGGGCATGCTGTATGTGGGCAATGTCATCGTGAACCGTGCGAAGGCAGAGTGTCTGGACTTCAAGAAGGTTAGATCAATCCGTCAGGTCATCTTTCAGGTCCAGGGAGGGAATTACTCCTTTGAAGCGGTACAAAAAGGAAATCTCTTTTATAACAGGGCACGATCGGTTGAAAAAAAATTGGCCAAAAAGAATCTGGATTATTGGGCCATGCATCCTGCTAAATTTGCCCTTTGGTACTTCAATCCTTATGCACCATGTCCGCCGACATGGTACGATCAGCCATTTTCGGGACAATATAAAAATCACTGCTACTATGAACCCGCGGCAGGGACGTGTGCTAGTGTGTATACAGGTGGATGAAGATGATGAGAACTTCCTGGTTGAATCGGGCGGTTCTTTTTTTTATTATTTGAAACTATATCCAAATGAGAATCGTATAGATAGTGATAAATGGAAATGAATGGACATCCCACAATGGGCCAACTACAAAATCGGATATGAAATCGTCCAAAGCTATCGGAAAAATCATCCGGAAGTATCGATTGGAAGATGGACGAGGATGCATGAAGCCGAATTGATTGCGGGAAGCGACTTTGAGAAAATTACGGCGTATGAACGGTCATCCTTAAATGATTGAAGATTCAATCAATACTCAGCCTTCCGACTGATGTAAAATTTTCCATATTCACGTAAGGTGAAAGTAGTAGAACAGGAGGGGTTAACGTGAATCAAGTACATACGAATCAATGGAATTTAGACAGTGTCCGACCAGGAAATCACCCGGTGAAAGAGCAAATCAAGGAGCTTATTCTGCATATTGGGGAAATGCAATCTCTACTGGAAACAGGGATGAATACCCATGAACAGGTGGAGATGACGAAACGTGTGCAGGGCCTCTATACAGAGGTGTTTCATATGGATGAATACATCTTCTGTATCGCATCAGAAAACGTTTTGGATGGGGAAGCGCAGGATCTGATGGCCAGAAGTAGTCAATTGAAGGCCAAGATGGATACGCTGCTCCACACATTTAGTCAATGTCTTGCCCACATGCCAAAGGAAGAATGGATATCGCTCATCGAGAGTAAAGACGTAGCAGGAAGTGAAAGGTTTCTGATGGAACAGCGACGCAAGGTGAAGGATCAGCTTCCTGCAGAGATGGAAACAGTCATTAACGCCCTTTCAGTTGATGGATTTAGCGGTTGGGAAGATCAATATGGTCAGGAATACGCCCGCCTCACTGTACCCGTTAAGAACGATGACAGCACGGAATATATCTCTTTTGATAAGGCTTATATTCTCGGAATGCTGTCTAATGACAGAAGCAAGCGTCAGGAAATCGCAGGATCCCTTGAAAAAGTGTGCCGTGAAAATGAAGACCGGTTCGCATCGATCTTCAACCATTTTGCCGGCTTCCGGAATGAGCTGTATAGAGTAAGAGGATGGACGAATCCACTGAAGGAAATGTTCGAGCAAAACCGGATCTCTGAAGCCTCTGTTACAAGCATGATGGATACCCTTCACTCTCACACGTCCTTGCTGCATCGGTTTTTGGAGCGGAAAGCCAAATTGATTGGTGTGGATAAAGTAAGCTGGTATGACATTTATGCCCCTGCGTTCACGTCCAAGACAACATTGACGTATGAAGAAGCGGCTGATATCGTCATCGGTCAGTTCAGTCGCTTCAGTGAGAAGCTCGGTCAATTTGCAAGGACCGCTTTCGAAGAGGGGTGGATCGATGCAGATCCCGCTGAACACAAGCGTCACGGTGCATTTTGCGCATCATTCCCAAAAGCAAAAGAAAGCCGCGTCATGCTCTCCTTTACGGGCAATTACAACGACGTCGTCACCATCGCTCATGAACTGGGGCATGCGTATCACAATTCCCTCCTTCATGAACAGCCAGGATTTGCCCACAAGGTTGGAACGGGTCTTGCCGAAACGGCGTCGACATTCGCTGAGAACCTCGTCCTCGATGCCGCCATCGATCTGGCGAAAACAGAAGAAGACCGACTTTCCCTCCTGGAGATGAAAATCACGAACGGATTGAAATACACCACCTTCATCCCTGCCAAGTTCGAGTTCGAAGCAGCCTTTTACAAGAAGCGGCTAAACGGAAAGCTCTCAGCAGGTGACATCGTTCAATTAATGGAAGAAACAGAAAGAGACTGGTTCAACGATTACCTGAAAGAAGTGAATACCCACAACTGGATGTCGATCCCTCACTTCTTTAATACAGAGAAAGCCTTCTACAACCTGCCGTACACGATTGGTTACTTGTTTAGTAACGGCGTCTATTCCCTTTATCAGGAGGACAAAGAAGGCTTCCCTGAACGATACGATCAGCTCCTTACTTCATCAGGGAACCAATCAATGGAGGAGTTGAGTGTCGGTTACCTGAAGGAAGAGTTAGGGACGGACTTCTGGGAGAGTGCTGTTCGGCCGTTGGAAGATGCAATAAAGATGTTTTTGGAGGATACGGAGAGATATAGTTAATCATAGGGACAATCGCTCCTTGAAACGGTTGTCTCTCGTTCCTATTTTACACAACACGAAAAAGAGTAATAAAGGAGATAAATATGAATCAACTAAAAGACAAACTTGAGCACATAACACAGTGTATTAATCAACTACTTATCGATCAGGAAGGAGTCGGGTTAAGCGTTGCCATTGTAAAAGATTCTGACATCATCTATTCCAGAGGTTTTGGCTACTCACAGCTTCAGCCTGTGAAACGACCGATGGATGGAGATACAAAGATGAGTATTCAAAGTATCTCAAAGAACTTTATGGCGGTCTCGATCATGCAGCTTGCAGAAAAGAATCTCATCTCAATAGATGATACGGTAGTTCAATATCTGCCATATTTCAGAACGAAAGATAAGCAACAAAGTGATACGATCACGATTCGTCATCTTTTATCCCATACGGCAGGTTTTGGATCCGAATTAGGGATTGCCAATATGGTTGCCCCGAATGTAAGAGAAATATTTTCGGATACGCCGACTGAATTTCAAGAAGCTTTAGACCACTACAGTCTTACAGAGGAAGAACTTCATCGTGTGAAGACGAGAGAAGATATAGTGAAATGGTTTCAAAAGGTAGAGTTGGAGTATCCACCAGGGAAGGGATGGAATTATTGCACCGATGCGTATGTGATCCTGGCCGATTTGTTCGAGAAGGTAACAGGAGTCGAGTGGGAGACGCATCTTGAAGATGAGATCCTTTCCCCTTTACATATGAACCGGACGACGAGTGATTCAAAGAATGTGGAAGAAGATCCAAACAGTGCCAGATATTATTTAGGTGAGGAGAAAATTGAAACGCCTTTTCCGAAAAATGCTCTCTCTGCTCCCATTGGCTATTTATACTCGACTGCCAATGATTTAGGGGAATATCTAGCCTTTCATCTGACGGGAGAATCGGATGTCTTACGCTCAGGTTTAATTGAACAGATGCAACAGCCCGTCCACCTGGTTAATGAAGAATGGCAGTTTGGGAGCGAAGTGAGAAGTTACGGGCTTGCTTGGTTCACAGACCTATATAAGGGTCTTCGGGTTATAGAGCATGGGGGCGGCCAAATGGCGGTAAGGTCCCTTATGACCATGGTACCTGAACTCGGGTTGGGAATAGTGGTTTTACTCAACTTTGACGGGACCACCCATCATGACGTGTGTGACAAAATCATCGATATCTTTATGGAGCAATAAGATAAAATTGAAATAATTGGAATTAGAATAACATGACAGGAGGCTGATCACCTTGAACACATACGGCCAAGATTTATTTAAGGGAGCTGCACTCTACTATTCAAAATACAGGCCCATCTATCCATCTACTTTAATTAGATTTCTAGTCAAAGAGTTCTCATTAAATGGAGAACAGAATCTCCTGGACCTTGGTTGCGGGCCAGGACATCTGACCATACGGTTTTCAGATTGGTGCAACAAGATCGTCGGTATCGACCTTGAACCGGAAATGATAGAAGAAGCGAAACGGCTCCAGGAGGAAATAAGGATTGGTCGGATAGAATGGTTCAATGGAAGGTTGGAAGAATATCAACATACTGATCCATATCATCTCGTAACGATTGCCAAAGCCTTTCATTGGATGGACAGGCGGAAGGCATTGGATGATTTATATGAAATCGTTATTCCGGGAGGTGGCGTAGCCATCATTGACAATTTTGAACCTGATAAGTCATTAACTCCTTGGCAAGAAAGGTTTAATCATGTGGTTGAAAAATGGTACGGAAATGAACGGAAAGCTGGGAACTCTACCTATACGCACCCCGTTACCCGCCACGAAGACATCATTTCACAATCTAACTTTCAGCTTGAAGTCCATACACTGCCTACATACGAAATCACCTGGACTGTCGAGTCGCTTCTCGGGAACCATTACTCGACCTCATACGGTGCGAAGCGTTTCCTTGGCAGTAATGTGTCGTTATTTGAAGATGAAGTGAAAGAGGCGATGCTCGAACTGAGTGAATCAGGAGAATTTAAAGAAGAGACGACGTTGTCGGTGAAGATAGGGAGAAAAGGGTAATGCAAAAGAACACCATTGATGACTTTCACTATTATTCTGTTGAACCTAAGAACCAAAACGAATCGAAAAATGCAAAGTTCCTAGTGTATAAAGGGGTTAATCATCAAATCACTCGTGATATGGTCGGGGATTTGATAGGTTGGTTAAAAAGGGTATGAGGATAAATCACAACAATGGACACGACTTATTTAAAATCGATTGCGGGAATATTTATTTACAGGAATTCTCGACTGCCGATGTCGGTTCTATACATAGAATCTCTAATCAGCCAGAAATAGCCCATTACCTACCAGACTGGAAATCGTCATTCGAACAAAGGCTCGACTGGGTGACCCATTACGAAATCCCGGCGAATAAAGCGTTCCTTGAATCTGTTGACAAAACAGGGGACGTGGGGGATCGAATGTTAAAGATGGGGATATTCCTCAAGGAAACCAATGAGTTGATCGGATGGTGCTGTACAGGGATAAAAGAGGAACTTCCTGCCCCGAATCGGGAAATCATGTATGCCATTTCCTGTGAACATCAAGGAAAGGGCTATGCGACGAAAGCTTCTTTAGGATTGATCCGTTATCTTTTCACTCAAACAAATGTTGAAACCGTGAACGCAGTGGCTCTCATCGACAATGCTCCTTCTAGTAAAGTCATCGGGAAATGTGGATTCAGCTATCAAGGGCAAGTGACGATTGATCAAGAAAAGTACCATCATTATCGATTGAGAAGAACGGAATATGAAGGGAGTGCAGGGCGATGAGTGATAAATGGCTGGAATGGGCCAAACGGATACAGGCTCTGTCTCAATCGGGCCTTTCCTTCTCAAATGACGTTTACGATAGGGAGAGATACGAAGAACTAAGGTCGATCAGTACAGAGATCATGCAGGAATATACCGGCCTTGAAATGAAAAAGATCAAGGATCTATTCACGAACGAAGAAGGCTATCAAACACCTAAAGTCGATGTGCGGGGTGTTGTATTTAAAGACAATAAAATTCTGATGGTGAAAGAAAAAATCGATGATAAATGGTCCTTACCGGGCGGATTTTGTGACATCGGCCTGTCTCCGGGTGAAAACATCGTCAAAGAGATCAAGGAAGAAGCAGGATATGACGCAAGCCCTGTAAAATTACTCGCTGTATTGGACCTGAAGAAACATCCCCATCCCCCACAGCCTTACCATTACTACAAGATCTTCATTCAATGCAGAGTGACCGGAGGGGAAGGGGAAAGCGGCGTCGAAACGAAGGGGATCGGATTTTTTGAAGAAGAGCATCTGCCGGAGCTGTCCGTTGGACGAAATACAGAATCGCAGATTAAGATGCTGTTTGAATTTTTGCGGGACCCTAGGAAGCAAACCGTGTTTGATTAAAAAATATAGATAAGTCGGGTGAGATGTCTTTGTATATAGGTGATATGGTCTTTCAAATCTTGATAGAATCATAGAGCTTCTGGAAAAACAGGATCGAAAGGAAGAGTGAGGAGGAGCCACAGGTTGAGCCGAGGGATGTTTAAAGATACTTTGTTTTCAAACTTTAAGATCAACAAAAGGATATTGGGGGTTTTATGAGCAGTATCCTGATCCATCAGAAGAAAGAGGTGGGGAGGAGTGAGAGTGTCCAGGCTCATTTGGTTGGGGACCGTTCTTGTTCTAATGAGTGCTTGTCAGCGACAGCTACCGATTGAGATGGTGGCTTTCAACAGTTTAAGCCAGGAGAAGGCCGACAAAATCCCGGTCACACCGAAAGATTCCGATGTGAGGGAAGTGAAGGTCGGGAAAACCCTTGGCAAACATTTAGGTGAGGAATGGATCGGACAATCCGTTTATGCAGTCGCGTTTAATCATACGGAACATGAGTCTACAGGAAGACTCTTCCCCAGTGTAAGAGGAAAGTTTCTGTTGATAACCAGCGGCCGGATGATTGCGGTGTTGACCCTAATGATGCACGTGTCGATCCTTGGCTATTACATCCCAGGGTGGACGTCATTTATCGGAAGCCGATACTATGAATTGATGATTTCCCCGTGGATCGTTTTCTTCCCGGTTCTGTTCTTGACCCTTCTGGTTGTTTCATTGACCTTGATGACAAACGGAGTCCGAACCCTATTGGATGGAGATTATGAAAGGAGAAGGTCTTCTGTTCTTTCGGGTGATGGGAGTCACTCGTCTAACAAGAGCATCACTTATGAATCGTAATAACTGTAAAGGAGGAAGATGCTATGACGAAACAATTGAGTGATGATCTAAGGAGCATCGAGCAGCGTTTTAAGAAGGAAATTGAACCCTATCGGTCAGATCTGTGGCACTATTGCTATCGATTGACTCAATCACCATGGGATGCGGAAGATTTGGTACAGGATACATTGTTTAAGTCCCTCGCTGTCCTTGCCAAGTTGCATCAACCTGTAAATATGAAATCATACTTGTTTAAAATGGCAACCAATGGATGGATCGATCGATATAGGCGTCACCCATATGCCATTCAGTCATTGGAAGAAGACTATCAGACTGACGATTCGGCGAATGGCGAATTTGAGCTGTTGGATCATCTGGAGTTTCTCGTACAGCATCTGACACCTGTTCAATATGTCTCACTTCTCCTTGCCGACGTGTTTCAATTCAAGGCGAGTGAGATTGCCGGCATGATTGCCACCACGGAAGGCGCTGTATATACAAATTTGAGCAGGGCCAGATTTGTCCTTCAAAAAGCTAAACATCAACAGACATCAGCGCCACCAGTTGTTCATATGATCCCTAATGACATCCTGGATACGTTATTAAAGGGATTCAGAAAAAAGGACCCTGTATTGATAGCCTCCCTATTAAGTGAAGATGTAACGGTCAATATTGTTCATGCCGGTATAGAAATAGGAAAAGATGAAGCGAAGCGAAACTCCCTTAACGACTGGAAGGAAGTCGTCGATACACAGCACCAGATTGTTGTGGAGTATAGGATGCTTTGGGGCAAGGCGGTTGTCATAGAAATGGAGAAAAAACCTGACGGAGAGCTCTATCTTAATAATCTCCATTTAGTAGATACACTGGAAGATAAAATCATACATTGGGCATTTTATTGCTTTTCTTGGGATTTGATGAAGCAGGCAGCAGAAGAACTGAGGGTTAACTTAAACGCTACTTATTTTTATCATATTTTTTGATTTTCTTTGTAAGGTTTTGGAGACTTCTTGCGTTGTAATAGATGTAGGAACCAAACCTTAAAGGAGTGAGAAAGCGGTGAAAAGTCCAATCGTAAACCAAATCAATACCGTGTTTGTTCATGTGAGCAACCTGAAGGAATCCGTCCGCTGGTATTCGGAATTATTGGGGCAACCCTATGACCTGGAAGAGGTGCAGGATCCCGTCTACAACCTGGCGATTAACCATTTTACTGGATTGACCCTGGATGCGGGGCCAGAGGGAGTGAGAAAAGAGTTTAGTCATAAACATCCCCTTTTCAATTTTCACACTGAAAACATTGAGGAAGCCTATTCCTATGTTGAAGGTTTGAAGTATGAGGTTGTCTCTGAGATTACACGATTTGACGATTTTTCCTTCTTCGTCATTCAGGATCCGGACGGGAACCGGGTGATGATCTGCACGGGATAAAGAAAAAGGAATGCCCACGAAATTAAGATACCGGGCATTCCTTTTTTATATCTTCAAATGAAGAATGTGCTGAGGTCCTTTAGGTCCTACATATACTTCGTCTTCGTCGGTAAAACCAGTCTTGAGGTAGAGGCTGATGGCAGCTTCGTTCCGTTTGTTCACGCCAAGGACGACTTCGTTCGTATCGGGAAGGTTTTCTTTGATGAAGCCAGGTAATTGGTTGAGTCCGTTCTTGGCGATTCCTTGTCCCTGATGTCTCGCATCGATGGAGAACGAGGTTAGTAGTCTGGCATTAGGATTAGAGGAGTATTTACTGAGCTTCTCTCCTTTTTCCAATGCGAAGTAACCGACTGGCTCGTCATCGAGGAGGATGATGACATGGCTGGTGTCTTTAGAGATGGAAGGGCTATGGATTTTATCAAGAGGCATGCTCGTGAATTGTAACTGATCTTGCGGCAGGTGAAAGTCGCCAAGTTGGCGTTCAAATGATGGATGATATTGAGCTAGAGTGATGTGTGACATATGTGTGATCCTCCGATTCAGTAGTATGAACAAAGTATAGTTTATTTCGAATTTTAGGACAAATAAAAGTTGGAAAAAAGTTCAAGGTGGGATAAAATAGGAACATACGTTTTGTTCAGGGTAGGGGGAGCTAATAATGATAACCAAATATAATCCTGTATGGAATCTTGATAGCATCTTTGAAGGTGGAAGTGCGTCACTTGAACTACAGGAACATATGAAAAAGACGGAAGAAATCATCACTGGATTGGAAGCGCTTTTGCAAAAGATGACGCCGGGACCGGAGCAGCTAGCCGATGTTCTTGAAAGGCTGAGGAACATAAAGGTGTCGATTTCACAGGCGAGATCCTTTTCGATCTGTCTTCTTTCTGTGAACCCGACAGACCAGGGGGCACAGCTTTATAGAGGGGAAACCACGGCACTTCAATCTACATATGAGTCTATGATCAGTGAGTTAAAAAGGAAATTAGCACACATTGAAGAAAAGGAATGGGAGAGAATGCTTGCCGCCGAGGAACTTAAGGAGTATCGCTTCATCCTGGGTGAGTGGCGGCAAGAAGCCGACCGGGAGCCATCAAGGGAAGTACAGGACCTCATGACAGATGGATACCACGCCTGGGGCCAAATCTATCAATCTTTCATGAGCAGCATAAAGGTTCAGATGAGGGGAGAGGACATTTCAGTAGGACAGGCCATCAATCTCAGGTCCCATGCCGATGAGTCGATTCGAAAAGAGTCTCATGAAGCTCTGGTAGAGAAGTGGACTGAGCATGAGGGTCAGTTCGCCCAGATCCTGAACCACCTGACAGGCTTCAGATTGAATATGTATAAGAGCATGGGCGTCGAGGACGTTCTTCAGATTCCACTTGCTCAAAACCGGATGAAGCCCGAGACGCTGAATGCGATGCTTTCTGTGATGGAGAAGTATAAAAAGCCGTTTGCGGAATACCTGAATGTGAAGGCTGGAATGCATGGCGATGCGAAAATGAAGTCGTATCACTTCTGGTGTCCGATGAATCATGATCATCAAGGGATGAAGTATGGGGAAGCGGCTGCTCTAATCGAGGAACGGTTTCACTCGTTCGGAAATGAAATGGGTCAATTTGCCGAGAAAGCATTCAGCGAGGGCTGGGTCGAAGCAGAAAATCGTCCCGGGAAGTCTGCCGTAGCCATCTGTGCCGGATTCCCGTTGACGGGGGAATCCAGGGTATTCATGACGTTCCCCGGCACATTCAAAGGGGTGTTGACCCTCGTTCATGAACTCGGTCATGCCTTTCACAATCATGCAATGATATCGGTGAACGGAATGAATCAATCCTATCCCATGAATCTTGCCGAAACGGCGTCAACCTTTGCAGAAATGATCATTCTGGAAGCAGCTATGGAAAGAGCGGAAACCGACGAAGAAAAGCTGTTTCTCCTTGATGAGAAATTAAAAAGGAGCGTTATGAACTTCATGAATCTCCATGCCAGGTTCATCTTTGAAAAAAATGTCCACGAGGAGCGGAAAAGGGGATTCATCCCGGCGGCACGCCTCAACGAGCTGATGGAGTCTGCCATGGAAGATGGGTATAGCGGTGCCCTTGATGAGGTGCCGGTTCACTCGTGGATTTGGACGCCCCATTTTTATAAAACAGATTCTCCTTTCTATAACTTTCCGTACACCTTTGGATATTTGCTGGCACTCAATCTCTTCGCCAGAGCGAAGGAAACGGGTCAAGAGTTCGAGGAACAGTACATGGAGCTCCTTAGGGATTCAGGACGCATGACGGCAGAAGATCTTGTCATGAAGCATTTAGGAGAGGACATTACGGAGGAAGCCTTTTGGGAAAAAGGAATGGAGTTGTGTGTGAAGGATAGTGAGGAGTTTGTTAGGTTGGCAGATTTGGTTAAAGGGACATTAGGATAATTGAAATAGAACAGGGGATGGTCTTTTAGGCCATCCCCTGTTCTATTTTTTTATTGTTGATATAGGCCCACATGTCAGATAAAGATTGTTCAACGTATTTGGAACCTGTTTCATATAAGGAAGAGATTGTTTTTTCTTTTCATGTTGAGAGCTGTGGGGTGAATGGGGGGGATGATGGCTGCAAGATTCATCCCTGCTTGAATGTGCCCGTTCATATTGGTCCCCGTTTATATGTTTCATACAATGCTCGTCGCATACGTGATCTTGTTGACAGTGACACGCAGAATCAACAGAAAATTGATCGTTAAAGCACAGGCATTTTTTCTTTTGACATATATGGCATTCCACCATTTCAACCTGTTCTTCGTGCAGGAAGTCTGCACTTTCATCATTGTGAAAGTGTTTTCTTCCTATTCCACATTCAGTGTGTGCACAGCCCTTGGGTTCATGGCAATTGTGGGCGGGAGCACAAGATAACAGGGGGATACATCCCACGACCGTAATGATGCTGAAAGATCGACAGTCATTAAAAAATAGTTGAATATCCTCTACAGCTACAAACACTTCATTCAAGTTGGAAACCCCGTTGATACAAATGGCTAACGGAATATGAAAGTGAGCGGCATGGATTGATTCTTCCGGTGTGGCTGAATCATAAATAATTTTGACGTGCTTTGTTCCATAGACAATCATTTTCTTTCCGAGGGGGGTGTGTAATGGCTTTAAATTTGTTAGGTAAAGGCTGACAAAAACATCTGTGATTTCTTTGATATCGGGATTTGAACAAGGCAATATGAACTGATCTGTATCACAAATGATGTTTGGCAGACACTCACATATGTTAGGGGGGTACATCTGTTCTTCAGTGACGCCATAAATGTTTAGAAAGTCATTTGTCATCATTTCTCATCCTATTTATTTGGTTTAATGCAGTTACTATTAACTTATGACAAGGTATTGAACAGGTGCATGTCCCCAAGGAATAAGATGTTGATTCACCCCTTTACACAATGATGGCATTTACACTTTGTTTTATGCTTACATCTCTCTTTTGATTTATGTTCCTTGCAAGAATGACATTCCACTTCGGCTTTATAAAGACAAGTACAGCATGTACTGTGTTTTTCCTTGCAACAACAGTAGGAATGATCTTGTTTGGTTTCCTTCATACAATGACATTTTGATTCTTTCTTGCAGCAAACATCACAGCTGCACTTTGTTTTCTCTTTGCATTCGCACTTGATGATCACCTCACAACAACACTTGGTTTCAGAATGTTTGTAGCAACAGCAATGGTGTTGTCCAGAGTGACAATGTGAATGATACGGTTTGCAGGACGTTTGGTGAAGATGGCATTGACAGTAGTGATGATTGTAGTGATTGTGACATTGATGATACTGGTAACTGTTGGAATAGTAGTAACCCATTTTTCTTACCTCCTAATATGGTTTGTACATTATATTCAAAATGCGGACAATCGGATGGGCCCTTGCCTTTTTATAAGAAAATAGGCATATGAATGTGCGAAGCCGTTACCTTGTACATATTTTAGAAGTGTAAGGAAGGAGGGAAAAGAATGGCAGGTTATCAAAATTTTTCAGATCGAAATCAAAAGAGGGTAATCAGAGACAAAGACCAGTCGGTTTATGTTGAGAGAAGTAATTCAGGAGGACAAGGGTATCCGGGACCTCAAGGATACCCAGGTTATCCAGGCCCTCAAGGGAACCCGGGGTCAAAAGGAGATCCGGGCTGTATCGGTCCAATCGGACCGCAGGGTTATCCTGGTTATCCGGGACCTCAGGGTTATCCGGGATCAAAAGGAGATTCAGGATGCAATGGGCCAGCTGGACCGCAAGGGTATCCAGGTTATCCGGGTCCAATGGGCTACCCTGGACAGAAAGGGGACTCAGGGCACGCAGGACCTCCAGGCCCCCAGGGACCTCCGGGACCGTCAGGACCACAAGGCCCTAAAGGAGATCAAGGGCCGAAGGGTGACCAGGGAAATATGGGTCCTCAAGGTATTCAAGGAATAGCCGGACCAAAAGGTGATACAGGGTGTATAGGACCTCCGGGACCAGTCGGTCCACAAGGCCAGCAGGGAGTCAGAGGAGATGCAGGCCCGGCAGGACCTCCTGGACCTCCAGGGTGTGACGGACCCCCAGGTCCACAAGGCCCGAAAGGTGATCCCGGCCCACAAGGTCCAACCGGTCCAGCTGGAGAGGCGGGTCCACAAGGCCCTGCCGGTCCACAAGGCCAGCAAGGTCCACAAGGTCCTCAGGGGCCAGTTGGGCCGTGTTGCAAGAAGTGTAATCTAGTAGAAAACCCTGGGTTTGAATGTGGAATCGACACCGACGTATGGGATACATGCGGTCTTCAGGTCCAAAATTCATTCGGAAATGTAAATCTTCAACAACCGAAGTTGAGGTACCTTGCACACACGGGTAAGAATTCTGCTTGCTTACAGCCGCAATTGGTCAATGGAGAGTGGCAGAAAGCTGTGTTGTATCAAGTTGTGGACGGAATTGATGACGAATGTTTGTATCAGTTGACCTTTTGGGGCGCTAGGCTTGACCAATACAATGTACCATTCGAAGGAGCCACACCGGGGTACCCAAGTCTTCACACTACTGCCCTTGTCTTCTGGGGAGATGTATCAGCGAAGATTGAAAACGATCAGTTAGACCCAAACGATGCATTTATCAAAATATCAATACTGCCCGGGGTTCCTAATCAGGTTGAAGAGGATACGGCAGTCGATCCACCAGTCATCATTGATTATGATTTTGAATCCTATTCGGACTTGCAGCAATGTGACGAAGTGGTCCCACCAGGCACCACGCAGGCTACGGTTGTATTCATAGCAGAAGAAGATGAAGGCTCCATCACGACTGAAGGAGCAATCGGCGGCTCCTGGTATATTGACGATGTAATTTTTTCTTAAATTAAAGGAGGATAAAAAATGGCACACTTTGACAGAGACGACATTATCATTACAGGGTTATGTGATGTCGAAAGTTTTGATATCACAACGGATGGCAACCGGAATTGGACCCAGATTTCAGTGCCGGAAACGCTTCTCATTCCGGAACAAAAGCCAGATATAGAACAGTTAAATTCAGTGAATATTTCTGTTAGGATTGTCCGACAGAAAGTAATTGAAACCCCAGCTTCAGATGGAGACAACGTAGAAGGAAAAAGACTTACCGGCAGGAAGCTCATCATTGAGGGAGAACTATGCCAAACCATTTCCTACACGGCGGATGTACCGGAACAGTCCGTTCACTCTGCACAATTCGTTGTTCCGTTTTCGGCATTCATTGTCATCCCGGCAGAAACTGCACTTGATGCTAACTTTCAAGTAAACGTATGCGTGGAGGACGTCTTCATTCAGGACTTTACACCAAGACAGATCTTCAAAAATGTCACATTGCTGTTGCAAGCGATTCAGACCCCGTTCATTGGATGTCAGGATGAACAGTGTCTATAAACTATAAGGAGGCAAAATTATGAAAACGAGTATGGGACAAATTCAATGTACAGGAACAGGAAATTACATCAACGACCAATCTGAACATTGTCAGGACAATCCACTTCTTATCATTAAAGGGGAGTGCTCCAGTGCAAAGAAACAAGCATTGCTGGAAGATGGGAATGACACTTGGACTCAGTTCTTTGTTCCTGAAGTCCTTTGTATACCTGAACAAAAGCCGGATATCGAAGAACTCATGTCCGTTACAGCAAGGGTGGTCATCATTTCTCAACGCCTGGTGCGGACACCAAGCTATGATGGAGGACCTATTGAAAATCAGGAAGGTACGTTCGTAACAGGACGTAAGTTGATCATTGAAGGAATTCTTAGACAAAAAGTAATGTATACCGCTTGTAACGAAGAGCAATCCGTGCACACCGCTCATTTCGACGTACCTTTCTCCGCTTTCATCATCATTCCAGCTGACGAACCGCTGAACACCCGCTATAAAATTGACTCTTGTATTGAAGACATCTTTATAAGTAGAGTCACGGATCGACAAATTTTCAAGAATGTGACTTTATTTTTGAAAGCAACTAAATTAACTTGTCCAACTGCATCAACACCAACACCAGAAGGATAACCCCAAACTTTAAAGATCGGAAGGAGAGTATTTAAATGAGTTGTAACTGCCAACATCAATGCCACTGCCAATTTAATAACTGTAACCATGCGGTACAGATCATTGGTTTATGTAACCCTGATACCATTGTGTTTGAAAATGAAACAGATAATAACAATTTCACCGAAATCAGCATTCCGGAGGTCCTGACAGTTCCTTATCAAAAACCTGATATCGAGACGATCGACAAAGTATTCGTCCAGGTGAAGATTTTATCCAAGCGAGTAATTGAGACTCCGTCAAGTGGAGGATTGGAGAACGAAGAAGGAACCATTCTCACTGGATACAAGTTGATTGTCGAGGGAGTATTAAAGCAAAAGGTTGTTTATACAGCATTGAATGAAGTTCAATCCGTTCATTCTGCCCACTTCAATGTTCCTTTTTCTACCTTTATCGTACTTCCTGCAACTGCCACATTGGAGGATCATTACTGCATTGAAAGCTGTGTGGAAGACGTCTTTGTCAAAGCGTTAAACCCAAGGGAGATCTTTAAGAATGTGACCCTGTTCTTAAGAGCGAAGTTATTGCCTGAAAATCCTTGCGCATAAATATCTAAAGCTGAAAGACATCCTGTTTTTCAGCTTTTTTAATGTGCAATGGCACGATGGTTGTTGGAAAAGGGATTGAAATTCTCATATCCGGATAGAACCGCATAGAAGTGCAAGGAAATTCGTTAAAGAAATTGAATGTTCTGGTTTATTTTGACATAATTAAGTTGTGGAAGGAAGTAGGTTCTTTACACAGGTGTCATCGCCGTTTGTATGAGTGTGGTCCTGAAAAGGAATTACGAAGAAAGGCTTTTATGATTTTATGGGTTAGGGACATCAATCATATGGTCTATGAATTGATCTCGATGAATTAATAGTAGTAGTTGGGAGTTTATCGTGAAAGATAGGCTCCTTTTATAATGGAAGGGGGAAATCTTGTGACAAAGCAAACATACATACCGCCAAAGCACATCGTTTCGGCGGCGACGATTGTTATCAATGATCAGCAGGAAATCCTGTTAATTAAAGGGCCAAGGCGCGGATGGGAAATGCCGGGCGGTCAGGTAGAAGAAGGTGAATCGTTAAAAGACGCGGCGATCAGGGAGACGAAGGAGGAATCGGGTATTGATGTTGAAATCGTATCCTTTTGCGGTGTGTTTCAGAATGTGAAACGTTCTATATGCAATACTCTGTTTCTCGCGAAGCCTGTCGGTGGTGAGCCGACGACTTCCCCAGAGAGTCTTGAGGTAGCATTCTTTCCGATTGAAGAGGGGCTTAAATTGGTGACGCATCAGAATTTCAGGGAGCGGATCGAGCACTGTCTGAATGTGGGGGAGCAGCCGTTTTATGTTGAATTCTAGGAAGGGGATTCTATGAATATAGTATTCTGGATCATTATGAGTATGATGCTGGGATATGTCCTCCTCATGCTGGGACCGCTTGCAGGTGGGATCATTGCATTCGGACTTGTGATGGGTACTTTGTTTAGAGGGCTTTATTTGTTAAATGATATCCATACAAGGCTGAAGGGTATGGCGCCTAGAAAGGATAGAGCAGAAGAAGTGTATGAAGAGTACTTGAAGAGAAGGGGACATTCCGGGAAAGAGAGGGACGATGAATGAGTGAAGTGAGAACGATACCCAGGATGATTCAGATGAAACAATTTCTCCATCAATTGCAGACCGAGCCAATGAGAGATAGAGAGGGACTCTTCATGGGAACATTCCAGATGACAAAGGAAGAGCTGGATTCCATGCTGTTTCTGGGAATGTTTAATATTCATTCAGGTATTGAGGCTTTACGAAAGCAGTTCGACAGGATGCTCCAGTTAGAATTAGAATCTTATATTCAAACTGAATTACAGAAGTTGATGATAAAATATCCATCGCATAAGCCCATTCAACTTGAATTGTTCATGTCGGATGAGCATGATGAATTTGTGAAAGAAAAGCTTGGCGGTGTTTCAGCGTTTACCGATTGGAGTGGAAAGATGGGCTTCATTGTGGAAGCCAGTGAAGGTGTGAAAGACACATTGAAGTCGGTGATCTTCCACGAGTACCATCATCATTGGCGAATGAGTCGACTTCACATGACAGCAGGAGAAGAGACCTTGCTGGATCGGTTAGTGTTAGAAGGGTTGGCGGAGCATTTTGTACGTGTGGAGTTAGGCGAGTCATTCTTAGGTCCCTACAGAGATGTTCTTTCTGAAGAAGAAGCATGGGCTTTGTGGAATACAACGTATAGGCACCACATCAATGATAGAGGAGATGTAACGGATCAATATATGTTCGGAAATAAAGACATAGACATTCCTTTTTGGGCTGGATATTCTTTAGGGTATTATCTGGTTGAGTCGTACATGAAGAAAAATGGATGGACGGTGGAGGAACTGACAGGATTGCCTTCTGCATCGTTTATATAAGGTTGGGATAGAAGTGAATAAAGATATGGCGCGTTCGAAGCTTATGGATCAATTCAACATTTCCGATGACGATTATCTGGGTTCGGGAATGGAAGCGGAAGTCTATGCGTTAAACCACGATAAAGTATTGAAAATATATAATGATCTGTCGGACAGAACGAAACAAGAGGAGTTGAGAGATTTCTATGCCGGCCTGAAGACGGAGTATCTGAGCTATGAATTGCCGTTCGTTCACGATATCTTTGAAGAAAATGGGATGCTGGTGACGATGGAGAAGCGGGTGAAGGGCAGCGATATGCAAAGCGAACTTCCGTGGATGACGTTTGATGAACAGACCAATATGATGAAGAAGTATCTTCAAGCAAATATTGCACTACAATCCGTACAAGTAAGCTCAAATTTAGAAGGATTCCAGCTATTCCATGATTCACGAATATCCTTAGATCTCATGGATAATTGGTACGATCTATTAAAAGAAACGATATTGCTGAAGCAGCTGGAGTTGAAACCTTATTTTACAAGGGATGTAAAGGACTATGAGAGAAAGATGAATCTCGTGATGGAAAAGCTTTCAAAGGGATATGAAGGTGAATACTCCATCATCCATGGAGACTTCTATCCTGGCAATCTCTTAATCGATGAGAAACACGACATCACGGGTTTGATTGATTTCGGAATGCTGACCATGTACGGCGATTATTTATTCGATGTGGCCATCGGGTGGGTCTGTTTGGATATGTATAACCAGCTGAATGCCAATCTGGCTGAAAGGTATTTGGAAATCATTGTTTCCACTTTAGGAGAAGAGGTTAGGAACGATCTTTATTTCTATGTATTGACCTATAGTTTCATGACAGCGAATCTATATTCTCCCACTTGTGAGGACGGTCATTACAGATGGTGTGTGGAGAAGTTGAATCGTGAAGAGTATTGGAAGGGAGTATTTGACTGAAAATTGAAACTTTTGCATTATCCCATTCGTGAAAATGGTCATACGAAGGGGAATATATATGAGAAATTTCTTAACAAAAACCACATTAGTGATCAGGAATGCACAGGAACAGTATAAGGACTTGGGGAGGAGGTAAAGTTGATAGAAGTACAAGGGAAAACGATGAAGGAAATCATATTCGTGACCACCAACAAAGGGAAAATTGCTTCCGCTCAAAAGGAGTTAACGAATATAAACGTTTTACCGATCGAGGCAGAGTTAAGTGAACCGAGAAGTGACGATATCAAAGAAATTGCCAAACAGAAGGTGTTGCAGGCATATTCTATCGTGAAACAACCCTGTATCGCACTGGATTCCGGCTTTTTTATCGAAGCATTGAATGGTTTCCCGCGAGCGTATGTGAATCACATGCTGGATACGATCGGAATCGAAGGGATTTTAAAACTAATGAGCGGTGTAGAGAACAGAGCTTGCGAATTCAAATCCTGTCTGGCTTATTATGACGGGGAAGAATTGCGTTTCTTTGAAAGCAAATCCCCGGGAAGCATTGCTGAGAAGAGAAGAGGTTCAGACAATGAGAACAGCTGGTCCGATCTTTGGTATATCTTTATCCCGCGGCATTTTCACAAGACGATGGCTGAATTTGATAAAGAGGCTTTTCTAGTATACAACCGGGTGAAAGAGGCTTCGGGTATGAAGAAGTTTGGAGAATGGTATTCAGGGTTGTGAATGGGGGAATTGAATTGATTAGCGGCTTGTTAATAATAGCTATAATTCTATTAATCATTGGGTTATTGACACCGGTTGGCTCAGGGACGACTTTACTGGTCGCTTCTATTCTTTTCATAGTGGCACTGGTTCTTTCCCTTAAGAAAAAAGGGAGCCTAGTAGACAAGTAGCTGAAATGACAAAAAGCTCCCGACAGTCCTAAATCTGCCGGGAGCTTTGTATTTTCATTATGACAGTTTGTAGTTCTGGACGAGCTGTTTTAAGGAGTCTGCCATTTCTTTAAGTTCTTCATTCTGAGTGCGCAACATGTTGACGGTGGTGTGCTGTTGCTGTGACGCTGCAGAGATTTCCTGGATGGTGGCGACACCTTCTTCGGAAATGGCTGCGACTTCATGGATGGATTCCACCGTGCGATGGGAGGCACCTTGAATATCCTCTACGTCTTCTACTATGGTGGAAACTTGATGTGTCAGTGAATCCACCGCCTGGAAGATTTTTTGGAACAGCTCTCCGCTTGTGGAAACAAGGTCCGCACCTTCTTTAATATTCGAGTTGATTTCATTGTTGGCGTTCAGCATTTCGTTTGTCTGGTCCGTAATGTCTTTGAGGACGGAATTGATGGTTTTGACATTCTCTTCTGTCAGACTTGCAAGTTTCTGCACTTCTTGTGCGACGATGGAGAAGCCTTTTCCTGCTTCTCCTGCACGGGCAGCCTCGATGGAAGCGTTTAAGGAAAGCAGGTTTGTTTGGTCTGCTACGTCTTTGATCAGTCCGATGTCCCGGTTGATCTGCGAGATCTTTCCGTCTAGTTGGGCCAATTGGTTAGAATTGTGTTGTCCGTTGGATTTGATTTTGTCCATTTGTTCTTGGATTTTCTCTATTTTTCCGGTTCCTTCTTTCGCGATTTGACCGGTGTTTCGCGTGAATTGGTCGATTTGCTTGGTTTGTTTGGCCACGTTGGCGATTTTATCGGACATGAGAGTCGTACCGTTCGAGATTTGGTCGATGTGCACGGAACGACTTTCGCTGGCATGGGCTTCTTCGCTTGTTCCGATGGCAATTTGGTTGGATCCGTCTGCCAGTTCGTCAAAGGCATTTAAAAGGACAGCGCTAGTGTCGTTGATTTGATTGGCGTTGTCTTGCACATGGTGGATGACCTGTTTCAAGCTCGTTCTCATTTCTTCGTAACGGGTGGCAAGTGTGCCGATTTCGTCCGCACGATCAATGGTGATGCTTTCCGTTAAGTCTCCATTCGTGACTTTATTCATTGAAGAGAGGAGCTGTTCAATGTTCTTCTTCATGCGCCTGCCCACGATGTACGATAAAATGGCTCCAAGTATGATGGATACACCGATAAAGATGGACTGGAATATCGTAATGTTTCTTTTAAGGTCCGAAATGAATTGGGCACTCATGTCGATGCCCACAATCGAATCGGTTCCTTCGAGAGGGACGAAGTAAGATTTATGAGTCCCCCATTCATCTGAATAGATGGAGGATAGGACCGGTTCGCGATTGGTGAATGCCTTGGCCTGATCATCTGTGAAAGGGGATTCGACCATGGTGTCGGCGCTGCCATTCAGTCCGACAATGTAATCTGTCCCGTCCTTCTGGGTCAGGACATATACATACTCAATTCCTTCTTTGCCTTCAATGAATTGATCCAGTTCATTCGTAATGACCTCGTTGTTCTTATCCTCATTCTCCACGATCGCTTTAACCGTTGAGGGGTCGATCTTTTCGGATAACCGCTCACCATTGATGGTCAACAATTCATCGAATTGGGGGAGGACGTGTTCTTCAAATATATACCCTGTAAGGAATCGCACGAATAAAAAAATCAGTGCACCCAAGATGAAAAATGGGATGATGAAACTTAAGAATAATTGCGCTTGAATCGATTTTTTTGGATTGAGTACATTTTTCATCATATGGCCGTCTCCTGGGTTTCTTTAATGGTGATGAAACATGATAAATCAAGATGCAGTAAGGATTGTAACTCATTATGATCCGTTGCCTGGAAGAAAACCACGGCGAAGGTCCGGTCATTCGATGCCTGTATGGCACGATATTCAAGGACTTGGCTGAATTGGTTCATGAGTCCTTCATGGTCGATGGATTCGATGAGCTGTTTACTGATATTGAGGGGGATTTCGGCACAGAAAAAACCATACACTTCATTCCCTTTCTTCTCGAGGATCTCTTCCCAATCAGGTTGCTTCTCTAAGAAGTAATGTTCAGCCCCATTGACTCCGTATGCGTGATGACTAAGATCAGTGGTACCTGCACCGGCAAATCGCAGTGGGTTTAACTCGATGGTGCGGATTCCTTTCCGACTCTTCCTCACTTCAAGATGGAATGGGAAATTTTTTACGTCCATGCGCTCACTTAATGTAAGGAGGAAGGTTTCGATTTCATCTTTGATCTCGCTTATAACCTCTCTGGATGTGAAATAGATTCTGTCTGACGTGTCATGTTTATTCATAAAAGTTCTCTTTAGGATGTTCAGGATGACCGGTTTACCGGTTGGTGTGAGATAGCAATCAACGGCGTATTCATCCCCATCGATCCATTCCTCAATAATGATTTCTTCCCCATCGATAACAGAATTTGAATATGTATTTTTGGTTAGAAGCAGATCGGTATATAATCGTTCAACAGCCTGATCCCATTCTTCTGCTGTTTCTATAATATGAACGCCGATACTGGAGTAGCCTTTATTCGGTTTGATCACGACTGGATAGGGAATATCGTTTTTATTTATCTCAAGCAAGTCCTGGAGTGAGACGAGATGATAATAATAGTCCGGATACATACTTGATAAGAACCGGCGGAAACCAGCTTTGTTCTTCACAAGTGCCGCTGCAGTGGTAAAGGGATGTGTTGGATACTCTTTTTCTAAAATGGTTAAGCAGCTTTCAGAATTAGTCAGCACCTTGGCATTTTCACTGAGTGCCGGATGGCGTTCGTCCGTATCATAATAGATCGGAAGTTTTAAATCGATTGCCGTTTTCAACAGCAATGGTGAAACAATTTGGTTTTCTAAAATAATGATAAAAAACACCTCCTGTTTTATACAGTAGTTATCGACCGCAAAAATTGTATATTAATAGAGATTACAGTATTCCGAAAATTCTAGTAATAATAGAACGTTATTGCGAACGCAACGGATGTAAAAATAAGTAAAAACCCTTTAGTATTAGGGTTTTTTATTTCTAGAAAATGAGGATTACTTTAGGTGAGGATGGGAAATTGAGGATTTTCGTTCTCAATTGAGTTCAAATCAAAAGAGAAGATAGCCTGCCTGCTGCTCAGTCTTTCTTCTCTCATCAATGCACCACATCATCATATCGGTCGACATGTAAAGTGCCGTCTTTCTGCATTTCAGCATAGAACACTTCCGAGACAGAGTGAATCCCTTTAGTGTTCAACTGCCGGTTCAGCCACTGTACATCTATCGGGAGTGCTTCAATGTTCTTGTCATTGATCTTTCCGTCTTCAATCAATGCGGTGGGAATGGGGATGACGTGGCTGGTCGTAACGGAGAAATTTAACCGGTCACTCTTCGTCACGGCCTGTTTGCCTTCTTTTTTCATGACGGACAGGGTTCCGTCGATTTCCATGATGGCGTAATCAACATCATGAATGGAGAAGACGTTTTTCTTTCGTAAGAGGACATTCAGGGCATTGATGTCAAGGCGCAGTTTCCGGAGTTCTCCTTCCATTACTTCACCTTTACGAACGACTATATGGGGAGTGCCCTCCACAAGATTTCTAAAAGATTTCGATTTCAGGTCCCAGTATCCCATCAGAATGGTGAAGAGGCTCCAGCCGGCCAGGGCAATCAGCCCATTACGAACGGTGATGCTGGAATCAATGGCAAGGGATGCCCCCAAGGTGCCCAGGGCAATGGCCGAGACGAAGTTAAAGAAGGTCATTTGGGAAATTTCCTTCCTCCCCATTAAGCGAGTGAATGCTAAAAGGACGATAAAGGATAGAATCAGCCTGAGGGATAGTTCTATTAGGTTCACACAATTCCTCCTTCTAATAACCATCTTTTCCTTATTATGTACGGGATTCTAGAATGTATTTCTTTCAGATTCAAAAGTGAACTCGGAAAAATAAAAAATATTGAACAAAAGTGATCCATATCAAAATCTCCTTCGTTATCTTACCAGAATACAAAATAACGAAAGAAAAAGGAGATTACAAATAATGAAAAAAACAAAATTACTTAAGAAAATCGCAGCACCAATGTTAGGATTATCCCTACTAGCTCCAACGGCAAGTTTCGCCGCAGAAACACCGACAGCGGTGACCCCGGCTTCCGATCTTCGTTCCACATTGGATCAATTACTTTCTGAACACTACGTATTAGCGGTCAACGCCATGGTGAAGGATTACAAAGATGCACCGGATGAGAAAGAGGCTTATGCGGCACTGGATCAAAATGCACTGGACATGACGCCGGCCATCGAATCGATTTACGGGAAAGAAGGCGCTCAGAAATTTGAAGAAATCTTTGCCGGACATAATGACTACTCTCCGGATTTCGTGGAAGCAGCAAAGTCAGATGACGCGGAAATGAGAAAAGCAGCTGAAGCCGAAGTGAAGGATTTCGTTAATGAATTCTCAAGCTTCCTTTCAACAGCAACAGAAGGAAATCTTCCGGAAGCAGCAGCGAAAGAAGTATTAACAGCACATGAAATGGATGTCATCGAAGCATTTGACAGCTATGTAGAAGAAGATTACAAAGGATATCAAACGAACTTCAAAGAAGGGTACGACAGAATGTTCGATATTTCAAAAGCCTTATCCGGAGCGATCGTGACTCAGATGCCGGATAAATTCAACAACACGAAAGTAGATGCACCGGCAGCGGAATTACGCTCAACACTCAATAATCTTGCTGCAGAACACTTTGCACTGGCAGCAATGAGCATGCAAAAGGGTGTCAAAGAAGCGCCTGATTATGATACAGCGACTTGGGCAGAAGACATGAACACAGAAGCATGGACGAAAGCGATCGGATCCATTTATGGTGAAGAAGGTGCGGCACAATTCAAGAAATTATGGACAAGTGAGCACATCAATGCACAGGCAGACCTTGTGAGCGCAACATTAGCTGGTGACGATGAAGGCGTGAAGGCAGCGAAAGACAGCCTCGGTATGTTCACAGAAGAATTCGGTACATTCCTTGCAACGGCAACAGAAGGGAATCTTCCGCAAGACGCGGCCATCTCTTCCCTTAAAACACATGAAGATCAAGTCGTGAAAGCGTTCGACTCCTATGTAGCAGAAGACTATAAAGCAAGCACAGATACATTCCGTGAAGGGTATGCGTTCATGTTCGGTGTAGGGAAAGCCCTTGGAGACGCGATTGTGAAGCAAAACCCTGAGAAGTTTGCTTCAAGTGACATGCCGGAACAAATGCCAAACACCGGAATGGGTGGAGCAGCGGAAGAAGGAATGCCAATGGCTGCCTGGATCACATTTGTAGCGGTAGCGATGATGGCAGGCGGTATCATCATCAAGAAGAAGTTTGCGGATCAACAATAATTATAGAGCCATGAGAAGAGCGGGATTCTGCTCTTCTCTCTTCTCTTAAGTGGAGGGAACACGATGAAGAAACGAATGCTTATCATCCTGATCGCAGTCCTGATGATCGGGGCAGTCAGCTTTCAGGCCATTGCAAAAAATGGGTCAGAGAAAGAAACAGGCACCTCTCAATCCGTAGAGAAACCGACAGCGAAACAAGAAAAAGCCAAAAGTGGGGTGGGTACCGCCCATAAGGAAGAAGAATTTGTTCTTCTTGACTCTTTAAAGAAGAAGAAAACAGAGCTTGAAGAGCAGGTAAAGGTTCAAGAAGAAGGAATTACGCCTTCCCGTGTCCAGATCCCGAGCATGGAGATCGATACGAACGTCATTCCCGTCGGACTGCTTGAGAACGGGGAAATGGAAGTGCCAGAAGAAACGGATGTCGTCGGCTGGTACGATCGCGGTGTAAAGGTCGGCGCCAAGGGAAATGCCGTCCTTGCAGGTCATGTTGACAGCAAGAAAGGACCGGCCATCTTTTTCTATCTGAAGAACATCGACATAGGGGAAAAGGTCATCGTCACAGATGAACAGGGGATGAAACGCATCTATGAAGTGAAGTCAAAGGAAAG
Organism: Bacillus sp. NTK074B; assembly: GCF_017303375.1. Taxonomy (GTDB): domain Bacteria; phylum Bacillota; class Bacilli; order Bacillales; family Bacillaceae_B; genus Rossellomorea. Next base: position 36,970 of record NZ_JAFKOH010000008.1, read on the forward strand.
CTATCCGAGTGATGAAGCCCCGATCGAGAAGATCTTCGGACCATCGGATAAACGGAATTTGAATGTTATTACGTGCACAGGTACGTTCAATCATGATGAACATCTCTATCCGGACCGGCTGGTCGTGTATACAGAACTCATCTCTGAAACGAACGTCAATGAAGTGAAGGCTCCCGAACCCCCAACGGCCGTCCAGGTGGACACAGGGTCGGTTTCATGGCATTCGGTGAAAAGCGATACGGTCATGGGGTACAGAGTCTACAAAAAGGACGCAGATACAAAAGAGTATAAACACATCGCAAGTATTTCTGCACATGAACGGAAGAGCTTCTTCGATGAGGAAGCTGAACAGGGGGATTCATATTACATCACTACGGTGAACATCGAGGATAAGGAATCCTCTCCGTCTGACAAGGTAGAGTTGGATTAAGCTCTTGTGAGGGCCCTTCTGCAAAGGCAGAGGCGTAAGAATAAAAAAGAATAAAGGCAGCCGTAATCGTCGAAGCGATCACGGCTGCCTTTTTCATTCTCTACATTGTTGTAGGTGATCTGCAACTGGTCCTGCTGAAGGGAATATCCGACAGGGTCCGTTTCGTTCACGGATTGAAGCGGAGGAGGACCGGTGTCGCTTATTACCGGAGTATTCGGCTGCCTTACATTTGATTCTTTTTCAAAAAAGAACGTGCCCGCAATGACGCCAATGACCATCAGACAAGCCGTCCCGATTATGATGTATTTCATAATATCAATCTCCTTTGGTACTATTTTCTATTTTATCATGGGAAAGGATTGAAGAAGATAGAAGATTTTGGAATAATAAAAGGGAGGAGGGATGGCGTGAAAATCAATGCGTATCTTGTTCGGCTATCGTTGTCCATTATGTTGATCTTTGGTGGGACACTCGGGATATATTATGTGAAAACAGGAGAGGTACTGGTATACAATCTAATCGCGACAGGTGTTGGGATCCTTCTTCTTCTGGCATCATGGATATGGAGGATCAGGTATAAATCAAGAATGGGGGAAATGGTATGATCGTTTGGCTGAATGTCGGAAGCCTTCTACTTGGGCTTCTGGCGTGGACTCTTCCGGTGGTGAGCATCGTGAGGAATCGAAGAAATGTTCAAACCCTTGCCGTTATGAGCATGGGGGCATGTGCCCTGTCTTTATCATTCCAGATTTTCTACCACTATCATCTGGTCCAAATCGGGGATTGGTCCGCAATAATGGATATAACAGGAACCGTGGCGTTCGCTTCTGCGGTGCTGATCATCGTCACGATATTGTTAAATGCAGTGACCTTAATACGGCATCGGAAAGGGGTGGCGGCATGACATCTGATGGTAATGTGAGGGTATGCGAGAATGGGCATATCTATGTGAAGAAGAGTGATTGTCCGACGTGTCCAAGGTGCGAGGAAGAGCGGAAGCCGGACTCAGGATTTCTGTCAATTCTCTCAAGCCCGGCGAGAAGAGCATTGGGGAATAACGGCATTACGACGCTGGAGGAGCTGGCCGGGTTCAGTGAGAAGGAGATTCTGGCATTTCACGGGATGGGGCCGTCTTCGATTCCCAAGCTTCGGAAGGCGCTTGGGGAGAAGGGATTGGCGTTTAAAGGTTAGAGGTGAAGGAATATGCCAATCATACATAGGCGATTCAAGGGGACACAAGATTATCACCAGATTTTTTAGGAAGGCTGTTTTCGCAAAGATTGTTGCTATTCGCATACCAACTAAGATTTACGATGCTCTGTCATTTAAGTTGTGGTGCAAGAGGGTGAAGGGAACAGTCCCGCTTTCCACGGACGTTCGGCCAAGCCTCCTCAGCAAAACCGCTTCCGGGGTCTCGGCACGCCCGTTTTCCGTAGGAGTCTACACAGTTCCCTTCACCCTCTAAAGTAGTAAGTAGTTGACAGAGCAAATTGGTTTGTGACCATCCGTTTAAAAAGAGTAACGGACTATTAAATAAAATCAGTCACTGCACCGAATGAAAAAGCAGTGGCAGGCATACGCAATCTCCACATTTCTTTTGTGATGCCTCATATTATTGATTGTTAATAGCAGCTGATTACTCCATTCAGTCTCAAGAGGGTTGTGCTTATCAGTTGGGAGAACAGCAGCGTTGAAAAATAGACGGAGAAATTCCGCTTAATCCGCCATCATGCTTAGGAAAGGCTAAAATAGAAGGAAAGATTCCGCCTATCAACTTGAAAAATACGAAAATAGGAGATTTTCCTGAGCTTAGGCGGAATATCTCCGCTTATTTCCCCCCTAAACAAGTTCCGTCCTGAATATAACCGGAAAACCTCCGCTTATTTACTTTATGCTTAACAGATTTCGATGACCGCATCACATGGATCCTAATAAAGAAACTAGCCAAAACTACTAAGGCGGTTTCTATTTTATTTTCTTCTTTTTTCCATAGAGAACCATTGCATTCCAGAGTACTTTTTTATTCAGCAAAAGTTGGGGTAAGTCCAAAGCATCTGATGATTTTTCCTGATTTAGTTCAACCGTGTCAGTCAGTTCAGCTATCAATTCCGCACGTTTCCCAAACACATTCTCATCCAGAAAAAGATCCATGAAGACAAACGTACCGCCAGGCTTTGACACTCTTAGAGCCTCTTTGATGACCTCCGTTTTACTACGGGACTCCTTCACTTCATGAAACGTCAGGCAGCTGACAACGACATCGAATTCCCGGTCCTGGAAAGGGAGCTTCAATGCAATTGCTTTCAGAAAATGAATCAGATCTGAAACCCCTTCGATTTCAGCATTTTCCTCACAATGAGCTTTCGAATATCCCCAGTTCTCTCCCCAATAATCGATGCCGTTCAACGAGGAGTCTGGAAACGCCTTTGCGAGCTTTATGATCAGTGAACCGCTTCCTGTTCCAATATCCAGGATCTTTCCACTAGTTTCTACCTTCGACACAATCAAATCATGAATCTTCGACTGATAGTTTCCCCCGAATGCGGAGAACTGATAGATAGAATAGGATAAAGGAAATATAAAGAAATGGCAGGGAAAGCACTACTGAAAAGACGCGTAGGTATACCGGAATGGGGAAAAATGTCACCAGGAGAAGAAGGAGTGAAATATATCACTTTTTCATTCGAATTCACGTTTGATCCTTCGGTTTAGTCATTAATCCATTCACCGCCCTTAACATTTGAAATGAGTTTGATATGATTATAAAGGAATGAACATTGTAAAAGAAGGTGAACAAGTGGATATCAGGCACTTGAAATATTTTATAGAAGTAACGAGATTCAAGAGTTTCACCCGTGCGGCGGATCACCTGTTTGTGACGCAGCCGACGATCAGTAAGATGATCCGGAACTTAGAGGATGAGCTCGGGGTCGAACTATTCGATCGTTCCCGGAAACAGCTCGTGCTGACGGACGCGGGGCGGGCGATTTTGACGCAGGCTCAGACGATTGATAAGGCGTTTGAGAACGTCCAGCATGAGCTTGATGACCTGATCGGTCTGCAGCGAGGGCATATTCGCATCGGCCTGCCGCCGATCATGGATGCGGGTCAGTTCATCAAGGTTCTCGGGGAATTTCATTCGTTGTATCCGGGCATCACGTTCCAGCTGATTGAGAACGGGACGAAGCGGATTGAAGAGGATATCCTTGCTGATCAATTGGATGTCGGGGTGGGGGTGCTGCCAGCCGCTGAGGAGGATTTTCATCATTTTTCATTTATGAGAGAAGAACTGCGGATCGTGGTGCCAAGGACGCACTGGTTAGCGGGCAGGAAGCAAGTAAAATTAATGGAGCTCGAAGATGAACAGCTCATTCTTTTCAATAAAGATTTTGCCCTGAATGATCGAATACGTGAGGCGTGTAAGGAAGCGGGGTTTCTTCCGAAAGTGGTGTCTGAAAGCTCTCAGTGGGACTTCATCGGGAAGATGATCGAAGCGGAACTTGGGATTTCGATCCTGCCATTCAGCGTGTATGAGCAGTTGAAGGAGGATCTGATTGCGATTCGGGTCGTGAAGCCTGTCATCGAGTGGGACCTCGCCATCATCTGGCGTAAAAATCAATACTTATCGTATGCCACAAAAGAGTGGCTCACCTTTACCCAGGAACGATTAATGGGGGGCATTTCCGACTGAGGAATGCTCTTTTTTTTGCCCCGATTTAGGAGAACTGGAGATTGATACCATCCGTTTGTAAGCCGTTGCATAGACGGTGTCTATGATGATGATGAGGAACATTCATTTCACTTATCGTGAAGACGGGCGTACACTTTGGGTATCAAACGTTTGAAATACCAGTAACAAAACAGAAGGGACTTGTTCTTCATGCCAAACAAGAAGCATCCGAAAGAGAGTCTGGTCGTCAGCACGGACCAGGTCATGATCAATGATTTAAATAACTACAATACCCTGTTCGGCGGGGTGTTGATGAAGAAGCTTGATAACAACGCAACGCTATCTGCAAGACGCCATGCTCGGGTGAAGGAATGTGTGACGGCTTCAACCGATTCCATCGACTTTCTGTACCCGATCCAACAGTCCGATTCAGTATGTGTCGAATCGTTCGTCTCCTATGTCGGGAATAAATCCATGGAAATCTTCTGCAAGGTCATCGCTGAAGACATGATCACAGGGGAAAGACGGATGGCGGCGACCGCATTTCTAACGTTCGTCGCGCTTGATGAAAATAAGAAGCCGGTCAAGGTGGCGGAAATCGTACCGGAAACAGAAGAAGAGAGATTCCTGTTCGAATCAGGGAAAGAAAGGGCGGAAAGAAGACGGGTCCGCCGTAAGCAAAGCAAAATTCTGAATGACATCATCGGTCTCGAAAAACCTTGGAACATGGGAGGGGAAGCATCATGACCACAATGGTAGCAGGAATGAACGAACTAAACGAAGCGAAAAAAGACGTGGAAGCACTGAAGCAGGAATACCCGGAACTGAATGAACAACTCGTACACGTCACGAGCCTGACGCGACAGCTGCAGTTGAAGTACGGTTATATGGGATCACTGCTACGGGACAAAGAGCTGCCGGACTACGAACCGCAGTTTGTCCGGGATTCGATCCTCTCACTCTACCAGGAAGAGGTACTGAAGCTGAAGACCCACCCGAATATCATTCAGCTGAAAGACATCATGAAAAAACACAGACAAATCAGCGACTCGAAATTATTCTTATTGATCCTTGGCGCGAAGCCGGAACTGCTGCAGGGGTCGACGATTATAAAGTAATGGAGAGTGGTGAAGCCGGAAGATGGGTCTTCCGGCTTTTTTTGGCCATTTTTAAGGACGTGGCACAAGTTTTTGCGAAAGTGGCACAAGTTCCGTGGACAACCGGACAAGCACCAGTCATTCTAGACCTTTTACCTCCACATCACGCCTTTTTTCCGCTCAATCATCATTTCCTGAATGGTTTCTGCCATGAGTGCAACGCCTTCTCTAATCATGCAATCCTCTACGTGGGACACACTGAGACGGAGCTCATCATATCTCATGAACTCCTTCAGATACATGGATTCGGTGCTTTGTATCAGGACGTTTTTCTCTTTTAACCGTTGGATGAGGTCAATCGCTTTCAATGAGGAAGGCAGCCTGACCGTGGAGTAGAATCCCGAGGCAGGGCATGTATAGAACGTTTCCTCGGGCAAAAATGCGCGATAGGACCTGCGAAGCATCTCTCCCTTTTTCCGGTACAAGTTCCGGATCTTTTCAATGTGGGCAGCGAACATTCCGTTTTTCAAATAGATTTCCAGGGCACCCTGGGTGATGACCGGTGTATGGACGTCAGCGGCAAACTTGGCACGGGTGAATCCTTCGATCAACTCATGGGGAAGGACGGCGAGCCCGAGACGTAAGCCCGGCAAAAGCGTTTTAGAGAAACTCTTCGTATAAATGACCCTCCCATTCGGCTGATACGCAAACATGGGATCCTGCTTCAAATCGGGATCGAGATCCCCCATATAATCGTCCTCTACAATATACACATCATACCGTTCAGCAAGTTCGACGATTTTCCTTCTTCCTTCATTCGTGTAACTGTGACCGGTGGGGTTGTGAAATCTCGAGACAAGATAGAAGAATTTAATCTCTTCGTTTTGAAAAATGGTCTCGATCCTCTCCAGGTCAGGTCCGTCCCTCCCGATCTCAATCCCGAGACAGGGCTGGTCCCTCACTGATTCTATGAAACTGGGATGGGCAGGCTGTTCGGTCAGGATGGTCCTCTTTCCGTTCGGGAACGGGAGGCGGATCAAGAGATGGAGGGCCTGCTGGGAACCCGTCGTGACGGCAATGCGCGAAGGGTCGGTAAACACCTGAAGATCCTGAAGATGCCTGGCCAGTTCTTTCCGAAGGGAGGACAGACCGAGCAGATCGGAATAAGTGAACATGTCTTCTTTGTACCGGTCGATTGCCTGGTTCATGCAGTGCTTGTAGTCGAGATAGGGCATGGCATGTTTGTCGGGACCGGCGGATAGGAAGTCAAAGACGGGTACATCTGAACCGGTCTGTTTTTTATAAGGATAATCTTCCACCAAATAGTAGCCGCTTTTACTCACGGCATATATCCTATGGCTGAACTCTAGTTCTTTGTAGGCTTTGATGACGGTATTCAAGCTGCAGGAGAACTCGCCTGCAAGGGACCTGATCGACGGCAGGCGGGTCCCGGGCTTGAGGTGACCGGACTCGGCAAGCTCCTCTATATAATGGATGATCTCTTCAAATTTGGCATGGGGCACTTCTGTTTCCTCCCATCTGTAGGGGTACAGTCTATGAAAAACGGCGTTGGGCACGATCGTTTCTGTCAGTATACTAAAAATCAGGAACGATAGGCCTGTCATTCTATTAAACCATAAGGAGTGGAATGCAATGAAGCGAATCGCCGCACTGGTCATGAGTATGGTCCTGATCGCCATGGGAGGAACGTATGCCGACGCCAAGACCAATGTTCAATCGGAAATTACGGACATGCTGAATGGAAAAGACGCGACCATCGTCATCCGCAACCTGAAGACAGACAAGGAATTCATTTACAACAAGGAGAGAAGCGTGCGGAGATATACTCCGGAGTCAACGTATAAAGTCCCCCACGCCTTAATTGGATTGTCGACGGGAGTCGTCAGGGGTGAATATGAGGTGAAGCGGTGGGACGGAACAGTGAGGGAGTTCCCGGACTGGAATCGGGATCACACCCTCGCTTCCGGCATGAGATACTCCGTCATCTGGTACTATCAGTCCATGGCCCGTGATATCGGGGAAGAGAGAATGCAGGAAAACCTTGAAAAGATGGATTATGGGAACAACGATATCTCCGGTGGCATCGACTCCTTCTGGCTCGACAGCAGTCTGAGAATATCGGCCCGGGAGCAGGCGGACTTTTTCGAAGATCTGGTAGAAGAAAGTCTTCCTTATGACAAACAGCAGATGAGAACCGTGAAGCGGATCATGATCAATGACGAGCAGGACGACTATACGATACACGGCAAAACGGGGACCCGGTTGTCGGATTTCGGACTTGGCTGGTATACGGGGTATGTGGAAACCGATAAAGGAGAATGGGTATTCGCCGTCAATCTGGACGGAAGCGGGACGGAAGCTAAGAATTTGACGGTAGAGGTGTTGGAGAAGCTGCATATCATTCCGGAAGGATAATCGAGTGAGCTTACCTATGGCGGGTAAGCTCTTTTCCTGCTTCTAAAAAAGGATTGAGAAAGAATCCATTATTTGAAATAATTAGAAAAAAGGCGTGGGGGATTGGATATTCATGATCTATCTTGTGAATGACATCTACGATATTCTAAGTGGCGTCGGGATCGTTTTTTTAATCTTGATTTCCTTTTTGATTTTTACGATTTTGAAAGAGAAAAAATAATGGTTGGGGTGGACCGTGATGAAACGATTGGTGGAGAGGCTCATTTACCTTGTTTTCACGCTGTTCATTTTCATCGTGTTATGGAAGGGGACGGCTTTTGTATGGGAGGCTTTCGTGCCGTGGAATTTTAAAAGCGATATGGCGATGCTGTTTATTGTCACGCCTGTTTTACTTGGATTGTCGTTCATTTTATCAAGTCTTGCCTTTCACTACACGAAAGATTCTTGAGGAGGTACATGGATGAAAACAGACATCATTCCCTTTGACCCCGATTATGCGGATGAAACCGTGGCCATGTGGCGGGAAAGTAAGGAGCGGGCCATTGGGCAGAAGGAAAAACACAGTGTGGAAAATCACCTCTACTTCTGCCTCGGCAGTACGAAGTTGATCTGGCACTTATAAATGGAAAAGTAGCCGGAATGGCCGCCTATAATGAAACGGAAATCAGTCAGCTTTACATTCACGTTGATTATCAAGGACTCGGGATCGGGCAGATGTTATTGGATAAAGCAAAGGCGAAGTCAAGCGGGTGCTTGACCCTGTACACCTTTGAAGTGAATGAGAATGCCCGGAGGTTTTATGAAAAGAACGGATTTGTAGTGATCGGAAGAGGTCACAAAAATGAGGAGAATCTGCCGGATATACAGTATGAATGGAGAAGGAAATGAGAAATATTCCGGCTCTCTGTCAAAAGAAGGGGTTAATGGATCATTATTTTTCTCTAGCTGTAAAACAGGATTACAACTGGGCACTGGCTAATAGTTTGAAAGTATGGAAAAATTGTATAAAATCAGGGGGGAGGTAAAGGATTTGACCGAACCCACAAATGAAAAACAAAAGCGAGTTCAAGAAATGTACAGAAAGTATAAGAGAGAGGGATCTTCCAACCAAACCTGGACATGGATTCTCATCCTTTGCGTCATCCTTGGGCTCATCCTCCTTGTGACGATGGCGTTATTCGATCTAGGAGTTCAACTGCCGAGGTTCTTTGGAAGATAGGGTGTGTGTGATGAAACGATTGTGGATTGGGTTAACCTGTTTGATGGTCAGTGCGATTCTTTATGGGTCGACACTTATAGCGGCTACGGTTTATTCCGGCTCGCTGATGGGAGATGGCGGACTTGGATGGGACTCTCGGTACGGTGTATTCGGAACCGCGTTGATGGAGGTTGGGACCTTACCATTGGTGTTGACGGTAATTGCAGGGGGAACAGGAGTCGTGCTGATTCTGTTGGAATTCCGACATCACAAACTGGGAGATGAAGAGCAGCCTAAGGAGATAGACGGATGAAGAAGCGCTGTCGGATGATCTTTTTCCAAGTTCGAATCGTGAAAACCGATTATCTCTTAATGGCTAGTTTGAGGACGAGTGGAAGAGGACTTCACGAAGCGTCCTCTTTTTTATGTGGATGGCACATTCTCCCTCTTTCCCAACCCCATTGATATCCCGATCGATATAACAGAAAGGATGACGATCATCCACACCACACCCGGCCAGTTCCACTGATGATAGAAGCTTCCGCTCCCGGTACCGCCCACACTTGAGCCGGCGTAATAGGCGGACAAGTAGAGGGCGGATGCCTGGGCTTTGTCGTGGACGGCGAGGCGTCCGACCCAGCTGCTGGCAATTGAGTGACCGGCGAAGAATCCGAATGTGAAGATGGCGATTCCGATGATTTTTACCCACAGATTCGGATGCAGGGTCGTCATGACGCCTGTCAGCATGATGACCAGTGACAGGGGCAGGATTTTCTTTTTTCCATATTGATCAGCGAGCATCCCCATCCACGTCGAGCTGAACGTGCCGACGATATAGACGATGAAGATGAAGCCGACGACGCTCTGGCTGAGTGAGTAGGGTGGTGCGATGAGCTCGAATCCGATGTAGTTGTAGAGAGAAACGAATCCGCCCATCAACAGGAATCCGATGGTGAAGAGGCTGAGTAGTCCCGGCACTTTGAATTGACTGAACAACGAGCGGGTCAGGGAAGTCAGCTTGAAGGCCTGCGGTTCAAAATGGGCAGACCGGGGAAGGAGGACCATAAAGATGATGCTCGAACATAAGCTGATGACCCCGATCCCCATTAAAGCGATATGCCAGCTGAAATAATCAGTGAGTACGCCGCTGATGATCCGTCCTGACATTCCACCGATGGAGTTTCCGCTGATGTATAGCCCCATGGCCATCCCGAGGCTTTTTCCTTCGATTTCTTCACCCAAATACGCCATGGCGACGGCGGGGAGCCCGGCAAGGGTAATCCCCTGAAGGATCCTGCCGGCGATCAGCATATGAAATCCCATAGCAAACCCCGTACAGATCGCTAGTATGGAAGAAGCCAGCAGCGAAAAGGTCATCACGGATTTCCGCCCATACACGTCGGACAGTGATCCCGCAATCAACAGGCTGATGGCAAGGGCGATGGTGGTGGAGGATTGGATGAGACTTGAAGTGGCAGGCGAAACATCGAATTCCCGGGCGATTTCCGGTAGCAGGGGCTGCGTCCCCCACAGGATGGCAAATGTGCTGAAGCCCCCGGCAAAGAGGGCAAGGTTCGCATTCTTGAAAGCGGGCGTTCCCCGCTTGATGTAGTTCATATTGCAAGTCTCCTTCGTACAAATCTTTGTATCCTCATCATACACCCAGCGGCAAATTCCTTCTATTAGAAGACATCACCCCTCACAAAATCCAAATTACATTACAAAAATGTTAAAAACACCCAAATCTGTTTATTCTTCTTTTCTCGAGGTATATAACCAATGTACAAACGTACAACACCATTTTACTAAACTTAAGGAGGATTTTATTTATGTCGAACAGTAACAATAGCAGCAATAACAACAACAGCAATAATAACAACAATGGAAACAAAATGAGTTACGAAGAAGCCGGACGTAAAGGCGGGGAACAAACCGCCAAGAACCACGACAAGGAATTCTACCAGGAGATCGGTGAAAAAGGTGGAGAAGCCACTTCAGAAAACCATAACAAGAAATACTATCAGGAAATCGGGGCAAAAGGCGGGCAATCCAGTAATTCAGGCGGCTCTGACAGCTCGAATAACTCTAACAACTAAATTCAAAGATCCGATTCGCATACGGAAACGAGAAAAGACCTGTCAAACGGATGACGGGTCTTTTTTGGTGAGATAAATCATCTGCCCGCCTTTAACAGTGGGGCTTTTTAAATCGTGTAACAATGCTTCTATCCTTGCAAGAGCGGACGACAGGGCGTGATAGGTTTCTACTGAGTCATTCTGTGTGATCACAAAAGAATTAGATTCTTTCGAATAAGAAACCCTTAAGAGGTCGGTGTCATGTTCAGAAAACGAATGGGTGATGTCACATTCGGAAAAGGTTTGAATAGTCCTTAAAATGGTGTACAGCTCATTATTTTCTGACATTCTCTGCATCTCCTTTCAGAAAAAGGGAAGGGATTTGTCTTATTTTGGATAATTTTAGCGTAAATGAAAGAAAGGGGTAAGGGAGGAAAGTCGTGTTTATTGTAACAGATTAGAGTGGAAGTGGTGGACAAAAAAAGGGGAGCATATTCGCTCCCCTCTATCATCATTGAAGAAGAAATAAGTAAAGAAAGGTAAGCCCACCTACTAAGAGGCCACTTGATAAAGAGAGCCATTTCCATTTTGTCAGTGGTGGCCGGGTCTTCATCAATAACCCCAACTGCAGGCTCACAGATAAGAAGGCAAGGAAAATGAGTAAGGTCAGAACCGTAGATTGCTCATATGTTCCTTTGGTGTATTCCACGAGTAAATATCCTCCTATGGCGGACCCCACCACGACTAGATAGAGAAAGATAAACATCGTTTTATTCACATTTATCCCACCTTTCCGTACAGGTAGACCAGAGTGAAGATCAATACCCACACGAGATCCACGAAATGCCAATAAAGGGAGAAAACCGATAGTCTCGAGGAGGTTTCCTGGCAAATCCCTTTTACACGAAAGTGTATGAGTAAGATGGTCATCCAGATAACCCCTGCCAAAACATGAAGGCCATGGGTTCCGACCAATAGATAAAAGGAAGAGAGAAAAGGACTGGTAGTTAGTTCATATCCTTTTTCGTAATAATGGATAAACTCCCTTGATTCCATCAGTAAAAAGGCGCATCCAAGTAGAAGGGTCAGAAATAAGAGAAGGAACGGCGGCCCCTCTTTTCCATTTTCACTTGCATGTAAAGAAGCATAAATCGTAAAACTGCTGGATAGAAGAAGGACCGTGGAAACCAGAACGCTTTTTAACTCAAGCATCTGTTCACTGGAAGGGCCTTCGGATAAATGGGATTTAAGCGTCAGGTATACACCGAATAAGGACGCGAAGATCACAACCTCCGCTGCAATAAAGAACCACATGGCCAGTTTCTTGTCCTGCTCTTGTTCGACTTGGATAGTGTATGGATTCATTGCGACTCGTTCCTCCTTTCTGCCCGCAATTCATCGGGTGAATAAGCTGTCCAAGTGCGTCCCGATGTGAAGGAACGCAGGATCAGCAATCCGATGACGCTGGCAAACCCGAACCATTGAAGGGGCGGGAAACGAAAGATGAACCCAAAGGAAGAGACGAACAGGGCTCCTGCCAGGATCATTGGCTGAGCTGTGCGATTCGATACGACAATGATATCTTCTTCCCCTGCGGTTCGAATGGTTCCATTCCCTTCCTGTTTGTCATGCCATAGCTGATCAATCGTGTTGACGAGGGGACGCTGGATGAAATTACCCAAAGGCGGTGGTGATGGGATGGACCATTCAAGGGTTCTTCCGTCCCAAGGATCCCCGGTGAGATCCCTCTTTCCGTTCCGGTAACTAAAGAAAATATTCCAAAGAAAGACCATCACGGCCAGAGCCATGAGGAAGGCACCGATTGTACTGATGAGGTTCAATGTCCCTAATCCGTCGCTCTTTAAATACGTAAACACGCGTCGGGGCATCCCGTTCAATCCCATAAGGTGCATAGGGAAGAAGGTGATGTGAAACCCGATGGTGAATAACCAGAAATGCCATTTTCCCAACGTTTCATTGAGTAAAAACCCGAACATCTTCGGCCACCAGTAGTATACTCCTGCGAATATCCCCAGGATCGTCCCACCGACAATCACGTAGTGGAAGTGCCCAACTACAAAGTAACTGTCGTGATACTGATAATCAGCAGGTGCAGAGGAAAGCATGACACCCGTGGCTCCGCCGATGAGAAAGGTAGGGATGAAAGCCAGTGAAAATAACATGGCGGTCTTAAATCGAATGACCCCTCCCCTGATGGTGAAGAGCCAGTTAAACACTTTGATCCCCGTCGGCACTGCAATGGACATGGTGGAAAGGGCGAAAATGGCGTTTGAAATCGGTCCGAGTCCCACGGTGAACATATGATGGATCCAAACCATGAATCCGAGAAAACCGATCAGCAAGAGGGCAAAGACCATGGCAGGATAGGCAAAAAGATTCCGTCTGGAAAAGGTCGTGATCACATCGGAAAAGATACCAAACGCCGGCAGGATTAAAATATATACTTCCGGATGGCCGAAGATCCAGAATAAATGCTGCCATATGATGGGGTTACCCTCTGTTCCCGAAAGAAAAGCTGTGCCGTACACCCTGTCCATCGTCAAAAGCAAGAGGGCGATGGTCAGGGCAGGGAAGGCAAACAGTATCAGGATAGAAGTGACTAAAGAAGACCAGGTAAATAAAGGCATTTTCATGAATGTGAGTCCCGGAGCCCGTTTACGTATAATCGTCACCAGGAAGTTTATGGCGGATAGGATCGTCCCTGCGCCGGCGATTTGGATTCCGATGGCATAATAATCGAGACCGGGACCCGGGGTGTACACATCAAGGCTCAAGGGGGCAAAGCCAGTCCACCCTGCTGAAGGAGACCCGCCAAGCACGAAGCTGATATTGACCAATGCCCCTCCCGCGAAAAAGAGCCAAAAGCTTAACAAATTAAGATAGGGAAAGGCCAAGTCCCTGGCCCCGATCTGAAGGGGAACGGCGACATTCATTAGCCCGATTAATAATGGCATAGCCACGAAGAATATCATGGTCGTCCCATGTGTGGTCATCATCTGGTTATACTTTTCACCTTGAAAGACCCAGAACTGGTTTTCGGGTAATGCGAGTTGAAGCCGGATAATCAGGGCATCAAGCCCACCGCGCAGGAAGAAAGCTCCTCCAGCCGCAAGATATAGGATGCCGACTTTATAATGGTGAGTGGAGGTCGCCCACTTCCATGCCCACTTCCACTTTTTGTAACGTGTCAACAAGAACAAGGCAGCCGTTGCCATGATGAAAATCGAGATATCTGCCGCAACGATATCAGAGGGGAATACGAATTCCCGGCCGAAAAGGGTGTACTTAATATCCATATTCTCCACCTCCTATAGAACTGGTTTTATTTTTCTAATTGTGAAAGGTACTTGCTTAATGCGTTAAGGTCTTCTTCTGTCAAATCAGGAAACGGAGGCATGTTGACATCGGGTTTAATAGACGAAGGATCCCTGATCCATTTCTTCCTATTTTCATCTGTGTTCATGAGGACGTTTCCGATTCGCTCCTTATCAGAAAACCCCGATAGATTCGGGCCCTTGCTTCTTTCTGCCGGTGAAATGGCGTGACAGGTGAGGCATTTGGAAATAAATAGTTTCTTTCCTTTTTCAGCTGTTGGAGTCAATTGACCTGGTGCCTCTTTCGTTGTTTCTTTCTTAATCCACTGATTGAACTCCTGATCTCCGAGTGCGTGAACCTGAAATCTCATATAGGAATGGGAAGCTCCGCAAAGCTCGGCACATTGCCCCTTATAGTCCCCTCTGTTGGTAGCATTCAGGGTTAACGTGTTCTTTTTGCCTGGAATGAGATCCTTTTTTCCTCCGAGTCTTGGCATCCAAAAGGAATGGATGACATCAGCTGATGTTAAATGGAAGACGACGGGTTGATCTACGGGTATGTAGGCTTCGTTGGTGAGGGTAATGCCCTGATCGGGATAGTGGACCTCCCACCAATATTGGTGTCCCGTCACTTCAATTTCCAGGGGATTCTGACTGTTTTCATCCGATTGGGCGAGAGAGAAGGTTCCTTTTACCGTCGGGACAGCGAGAACCACCAATAATAGAATCGGGATGACGGTCCAGGACACCTCCAGCTTTTTATTCCCTTTCACATACGATGGAATGACATGACGGCGTTCGGGGGTTTCTCTATATTTCCACGTGAAGTATACGAACATGGAAAACACCACTAAAAAGACCAAAAGCATGATCGCCATGGAAATATGGAATAAGTTCAATTGGAGCTTGGCGACGGTCCCTTTAGGATCAAGGACCTTTAAGGAGCTGCATCCGGTCAGGAAAAGAGCGGTCAGCAAGATCAAAATCCTGCAACATAGTCGCTTCATATAAATTCTCCTCTCATCACTTGTCAGGATCAGTCCGTTGGATTCATCCCGGTCAGTAAGGCTATCCATACATACCCTACCTCAATTACAAGGTGATTAAACGGAAGATTTAGAAAAATAACAGGTAAGCGTGACAAAGAATAAAAACTCTTAATTGGCAGACGCTATAATCAAAACATAAGCCTTCGTTCTATGCCTTCTTGATTATCGCTGAAGGCATTTTTTGAAAAGGAGACAGGGTATGAAAGGACATTATGATCACATACGAGAAAAAGCTCTGGAAGTGACACGGGAAAACATTCATTATTGGCTGGATTATTGTTTTCTGTCTCTACGCTGGTGGTTTATTCTCTCTCTCTTTCTTTTGACCTGGGTGGTATTTATCCGCTTAACAAGGGACCAGGAGAATAAACCCAAACTATTATTTCTCGGGCTGGTATGGATCATCGTCGCGGCCAACTTGGACGGATACGGGTACGAGCTGGGTTTGTGGGGATACCCTGTACAATTAATCCCGCTTGTTCCGAAAGCATACTTATTCGATTATGCCCTGATCCCGGTCGTATACATGCTACTGTATCAATACTATCCAAAAGGGAAGGAGTTCTTCTTTGCCACGGTCGCTCTCTCGGCAGGAGCTTCGTTTGTTGCGGAGCCGGTCTTTCGATGGCTCGACATTTATACCATCTATCACTGGAGGGTGTGGTGGTCCTTTATCATTTATTTTCTTTTATCCTATATGATCAGAGGAATAGTAGAGTATGTATTTAGGAAGGGAGAATGAGGGGAGACGGGGAGGTAAGCAAGATTTGTGGTAATGGTGCAACGGTTTATCAAGATCCCGATGCCGTGGGGAAATGCTGACAGTCGCGTATCTCTGCCCATTGAAGAGGACATGTCCCGGCAGGTTCTTTCCTTTTGTCTGCAACATCCTTGCTATCTATTTACTCAACCTGTATCGTAGGAGAAAAGGAGTGATAGTGTGAATAGTTCGATTGCAGAAGTAGATTATCGGGAAGTGATGGAGTATTCAAGAGATCCACTCATTATTCACACGGACTATAAAGTATTGTACATCAACCATGCAGCGGAAGAGTTCTTCCGGAGCAGCAAAGAAATCATGATTGGTGCAAGTCCCCTCGATATTTTTCAGGAAAGCTCAAAGGCTGCCATCCGGCAGAGAATTCAGTCTGCTTATAGAAAACCTGCTGATGTTATTGAAGAAAAAGTTTTCCGGATGGATGGAACCGCAGTAGATGTCAAGTTATATTGTCATCCAGTGAAAGTGGGAGACAGCATGGCTATACAGACGTACGTCTGGGACATCACCAGGCAGAAGGAAACCGAAGAGAATCAGCGTAACATGAATGATGAAATAAATGAATTATCAGCCACCCTTGTACCGCTGGTGGACGATGCGGCCGTTCTTCCCCTGAGAGGGAACATAAATCAAGAGAAGGCGATGACTCTATTGGAGTTAATTCCAGGAAAAGTGAAGGATCAAGGAATCAATCGATTAATTATTGATTTCTCTGGTGTCTATACGTTAGATCGTATGGTCATCGATTATCTCTTCAAGATCACAGACGTTTTATCTCTTCTCGGTGTACGCTCCATCATAACGGGTATCAGACCTGGTTTAGCGATGGAAGCGACGAAGATGGGGATCGATTTATCTTCGATTCCAACAGTGGCTACCGTTAAAGATGCGTTGAGACAAATAGGCATGACCTTACAAGAATAGTCAGGCCACTACTAGTTTGACCATAGAAAAAAGCCCCCAACGATCATTCACGAGGGGGCTCGGGACTATGTTTATCAATTGGTTTGATCCGCCAGTTTCACTAACACATGAGCCATATTCTCACGCTCTTCCTTATTGGCGACATTCCACATCTCATTAAGCACTTTCTGTTCCCGATTACGCGGCTCTTCATGCTCTGCTAAATAATCCGCCACGCGCTTAGCGCCCTTCGATAGAGCTTCCTCACTAAGACCCAGCTTTTCTCCCCTATGGACCTGATCTCCCAAGTAATTTTTGAAAGAATCGTAATGCTGCATAATGTCTTCCTTTTTGTCTTCATTCATTTGAGCGGCTGCTTGTTTTGGATCGTGTGCGATAATGAATTCCTCCTTTAATGGTTGTAGTAGTGTGTTTCCCTTATGAGAGAACATTAAACAATGGATGGCCTATTAAAGAGCAACTTTAATAAAATGTTGTAAAATATTCCCTTTTGGTGTAAAATTACACTATGTTGAAACGAGGAGGAATCGAATGAAGAAGTGGTCATTTTCCATGGTCAGGGTAATGTTGATGTGCATTTATGTATTCTGGTTCACTGACATCCTCAGCGCTACGCTTTCCTTTGGGCCCATCCTGATGAGCGTCTCAGTATCAGTGGTGTGGAATGGATTCTTTGTCAGAGGGTTGATCCGTCAAGGAACCTTTTATAAGAGCAAACTATATCCTGTGGCTGTTTATCAGGGCTTCTTCCTGCTCCTTGCTGGAATCATGTTGATTTCAATTTCTGATAAACCGTATCGGGTGGATGCGTGGGATGGGGTGGGGCCATTTGTAACTCTCGCGTTGGTGTCAGTGATTCATGGAGGGATGCTTTTGTTGATGGTGAAGGGGAATAAGGAGCTTGTGTGAATGAAAATCTGCTATGACCACGGGGAGGTCGACTAAAATGGGGTCGGGCTTCTTTTTTTATGGGGATTGAGTTTAAGAGAAATATTTGAAAAAATTGGTAATGATGAAGTGTACGAGGTTATCATGGATAATCAAAGGGTTAGAACAGTTCTTGATGCATTTTTACAAGCTTGGGAGAATTCATCACATATAGAGTTGGAAAGCTTCATCTCTACTGACTACCAAACTAGGGAAGTCAGGAATGGAGACATAGCGGAATTCGGATATGATGAATCGATAGAAGGCTGGAAACAGGGATTTGAGTATGTGAAAAACAATCACGGAAAATGGGAAATCCACGAAGTCGCAGTCATTCCCATGAAAGACGATGAAATCATGGCCATCCTCTATGCCACCATTGTTATGGACAGTACACCAATGGAAACCGGAAACATGTTCTTCGACACCTTCAAAGAGGTGAACGGACAATGGAAACTGGTCAGGAGTTACATCGAGACGGGGGTTAAGGGAGATTACGTGAGAGGTGCTTTGAGAGGGACGGACCTCCAAATGGACGTATAAGAATTTGTTTGAATGTGGATTTGAGGTCCGTCCCTCAGGGGTTCGCTAATCGCGACTAAAGGGGCACTTTTTTTGTTTGAGTTATAGATAGGGATTTGGAATAATGAATAGTGAGAATACTCATAAAAAGACATGGAGGTTTCAGATGAAAACAGTCATCGCATACAGTGGTGGGAAGGATTCCACCCTGGCATTATATGAAATTCAGAAACATCCCGATTACGAGGTGGATTCACTTCTTGTGACCTTGACGGAAGGCTTCGACCGGATCTCGATCCACGGTGTCCGGTATGAGATGTTGAAGAGACAGTCCGAGTCCCTCGGCATTCCGCTCCGGGAGGTCTGGATTCCTCAGGACTGCCCGAATGAAGTGTATCAGGAACGGATGGAGAAGGCAGTCTCCGGTATGCTCGATGACGGAATCACCCATATGGTGTTCGGGGATATCCATCTTGCGGATGTGCGGGCATATCGGGAAGAGATGCTGGAAGGGACAGGCATCACGCCGATTTTCCCATTATGGGGCCGACCCGTCGTGGAGATTGGACGAGAGTTCATCGAGCTTGGGTTCAAAGCCGTCCTTACATGTATTGATCTTGAGCAGTTGGAACGATCCTGCGCAGGCAGAGTGTATGATGAAGCGTTTCTAGCAGACTATCCCGAAACTTGCGATGTATGCGGGGAGAATGGGGAGTTTCACACGTTTGTGTTTGACGGGCCGAATTTTAGTACCCCTCTCAAATATGAGCTCGGGGAAGAGAGAACGGCACCGGATGTGAGAAGCGGGAAGGACCGGTTCTTATATAGGGAAATCGTACCTGCGTGAGCAGGGACGCTTAGCCCCTTAAAATGAGGGACGGACCTCGGAAACGGCTTGTGAAGAAATGATCTTGTATCGATTTAAGGTCCGTCCCTCTGCCGTCTATCGTGATAAGCAATCATTCACACAAAAAGAGGTCCGTCCCTCGAAAGGGACGGACCTCTACATCCATTTAGTTGCGGATCATGTAGTCAAACGCGCCTAGTGCGGCGGTTGCTCCTGATCCCATGGAGATGATGATTTGGTTGTAGGCGCTGTCTGTACAGTCTCCTGCGGCGAATACGCCAGGGACGTTGGTGGCACCGTGTTTGTCCACGATGATCTCACCGAATTTCGTACGTTCTACAAGGTCACCGAGCCAGTCTGTGTTTGGCACAAGACCGATCTGGACGAATACACCTTGTAGTTCGACGTGCTTCTCTTCAAGAGATTCACGGTCCTTGTAAGTGATACCATTCACTTTATCTGTACCCGTGATCTCCTGGGTTTGAGCGTTCGTGATTACCGTCACGTTCGGAAGGCTGTAAAGACGTTTTTGTAACACGTCGTCGGCTTTCAGTTCTGAGTTGAACTCAAGGACGGTTACGTGCTTGACAATTCCTGCAAGGTCGATGGCTGCTTCGATACCGGAGTTTCCTCCGCCGATGACAGCGACATCTTTCCCTTCAAAGAGTGGTCCGTCACAGTGAGGGCAATATGCCACTCCCTTGTTCTTGAACTTCTCTTCGCCAGGAACGCCGATGTTGCGCCAGCGTGCACCTGTCGAGATGATCAGACTCTTACTCTTCAGGACAGCACCGCTTTCAAGCTCAAGTTCCACGAGGTCTTTCTTCTCTAGGCGCTTGGCACGCTGAAGGTTCATGACATCGATGCCATAGTCCTTCACGTGCTCTTCAAGGCTCGCCACAAGTTTCGGACCTTCCGTCTGCTTCACGCTGATGAAGTTTTCGATACTCATCGTGTCAAGGACCTGACCTCCAAAGCGTTCAGCGACGATCCCCGTACGGATGCCTTTACGTGCAGCATAAATCGCCGCACTTGATCCGGCAGGACCGCCACCTACGACTAGGACGTCATACGGTTCTTTATCCGATAACTCATCGGCACTTGGGCCTTCTACGATTTTGGATAGAATCTCTTCTAATGTCGTACGACCGCCGTTGAAGAATTCCGCATTCAGGTAGACAGCAGGAACAGCCATGACGTTCTTCTGTTCCACTTCTTCCTTAAATGCAGCTCCATCGATCATCGTGTGCGTGATGTTCGGGTTCAGGACACTCATGATGTTCAGTGCCTGTACGACGTCAGGGCAGTTATGACAGCTTAGGCTGACATACGTTTCGAAGTGGTGTTCGCCTTGAACGCTTTTGATCTGGTCAATGACGCTTTGATCCACTTTCGGCGCTCTGCCGCTCACTTGAAGAAGGGCAAGGACCAAGGAAGTGAATTCATGCCCAAGAGGGATCCCGGCAAAAATGATACCGGTCTCCTCACCAGGACGATTCACGCTGAAGCTTGGTGTTCTTGTCAGTTCTTCTTTTTCCACTGAGATGTGGGATGACATGGAGGAAAGCTCCTCGACAAGAGCGAGCATATCCTTCGACGTGTCATCTTCCCCTGCACTGACTTTCAGGACGATGTCGCCTTCCATCATTTGCAGGTATTGTTCTAATTGTGCTTTAATATCTGCTTCGAGCATGCGTAGCACTCCTTATAATTTACCAACTAAGTCAAGGCTTGGCTTAAGTGTTTCAGAACCTTCCTGCCATTTAGCCGGGCAAACTTCGCCTGGGTTGTTGCGCACATATTGTGCAGCCTTGATTTTGCTTACTAGAATATCAGCGTCACGGCCGATTCCGCCAGCATTGATTTCAACTGCCTGGATTACGCCATCCGGGTCGATGATGAATGTTCCGCGGTCAGCAAGACCGTCTTCTTCATTTAATACATCGAATCCGCGAGTGATGCGTTGTGACGGGTCACCGATCATTGCGTATTTGATTTTACCGATTTTTTCAGAGCTGTCGTGCCAGCCTTTATGTGTAAAGTGCGTGTCCGTAGAAACAGAATATACCTCTACGCCAAGCTCTTTCAGTGTATCGTAGTTATTTTGAAGGTCTTCAAGTTCTGTCGGGCAAACAAATGTGAAGTCTGCAGGGTAGAAGCAGAAAATGCTCCATTGACCTTTCAGGCTTTCGTCTGTAACAGTGATGAACTCACCATCTTTGAATGCTTCTGCTTTAAATGGTACGACTTGTGAACCGATTAATGACATAGTGTAAATTCCTCCTAAGTAAGTGTTTGATTGAGAATCATTAACAGATTGTAATAATTCTAATTCGATATTCATTATTATATATTTACGGTTTTTTGTCAAGGGATAAGCTTCTCTTTTAGAAAGGGGGATTTTGATGTTCAAAAAAGCAATGGTCATAGTATTCCTGCTTGGTTTGATTCCTATACAAGGGTGGTCTTTGCGAGGCTTGCTGGCGTTTCGCTATTTGCTGTGATTACAAATGCTATAGATATGCGAGGGGCGCTTCACGATGTGGTGTATTATTACAGATCTCTGCAGTGGAATAGATTCCATTACGATTAAGGAGGAGAATAGATGAATAGAGGTTGGTTTTTGGCCTTTGCCGCCATCATCATTGTACTGGCTATTCCAACCGTTTTATTGTATGTGTTGAATAACGGAAACCCGTATACGGAATTTATTGTGAACCAGTATGTTCCGAACTATTTAAAGGAAAAAGAAATGACACAGGACAGGATAAAGAAATCGCTTTATGTAGAACCGAAATACCTGATTAATCGGGATTTTCATCATGGGCACTATATGATCATTTTCAAAGATGAACCGGATATTACCTATTATTATGGATTAACAAAAAAAGGGAAGCAAGTAAAGCAATTTTGTGAAAAAGATAAAGAATCTTCTGATGGGACGAATATCATTGAAAATAGAACAAAACACTCGGAAAAGAAGTGTGTCCGTATGTTCGATCATCGGGATGAATAAGGTGAAATGAAGCTCATGGAGACGATGAGCTTTTTATTTTCACAAAATTCCTAAAAGTCCGTTGCAAAATGACACCAGTGTCGATATACTGAAAGTAACAAAACGACATTAGTGTCATTTTAAAAAGGGGAGATTCACATGGAGAACTCTTTACGTAAAAACAAACCGTTCATCACATTGATGACGGCGCAGGCAATTTCGGGACTCGGGGATTGGTTGAGCATAGTGGCAATCATTACGCTGGTCGGGTTAAAATGGGAAGCAACACCGATGCAGATGTCGTTGATTATCTTGAGTCTGGCATTGCCCATGGCTTTACTTGGGCCGGTCACAGGTACGATTGCCGATCGGATGGAGAGGAAGACGCTGATGGTGTTTTCCGATCTGGTGAGAGGTGTGCTGATTCTGCTTCTGACTCTCGCAACCAATGTGTGGATGGTGTATGGATGCTTGTTCCTGACGGGGATGTTCTCGTCGGTCTTTATTCCGGCGAAGAACGGGAAGTTGAAGGAACTTGTACCCGATGAGAACATCAAGGGGGCCATGTCCCTATCTTCCACCATTGACTCAGGCACGAAGGTCATCGGACCCCTCGTCAGTGGGATCCTGGTTTCCCTTATCGGAACGTACAACGTCTTCTATCTGGACTCTGCTACGTTCATCCTGTCGGCCATCCTTATCTTCTTCTTGCCAAAGGCCGTCAGAGAAGTGGAAGTTGAAAGAGAGAAGAGGGACGGACCTTCATTCAAGGAAGAAATCAAGGTCGGTTTCACATTCATTAAGAAGAGTAGTTTCTTGTTATATGGATTGTTTTTGCTTGGAGTCAGCTTGTTGATTCTGCAGTTATCGGATTCCCAGTTTATCGTCCTGTTGCGCCAGTTGACCGACGTTTCACCGAATCTCTTAGGATACTTGGTGGCAAGTGCGGGTGCAGGTATGCTTCTGACCGGTATTTATCTTTCCAAGAAAACGGACTACAACGCATTTGTCTATATGTGTGCAGGGGTACTAGGAATCGGCATGGGATTTGGTTTGATGGGGATTCTGACGCATTATGATCTGAGTTTATCGATGCTATGGGTCCCGGCCCTTGGCTTGATGGCAGGGGCATCTGCCGGTTTCGTGTTCATCCCGTTCCAGGCAGCGACCCAGGAGAAGACGCCGGTCCATATGACGGGCAGGGTCTTCGGAGTCGTCAACAGCACGACGACCACGGCGACGATCATCGGGCCGTTGGCAGGGGGAGCCCTTGCGACGATCATCGGAATCATCCCATCCTTCATTGTGACCGGTTCCCTATTGATCGTATTATTCTTCCTATCCATTGCTGTAAAAAATAAAGTAGAGGAGGAGCCGAATGTCACCGAAAGTCAGTCAGGAACACAAGGAGCAGCGCCGCTCTAACATATTAAAGGCCGCCCGGGAAGTCTTTAGCGAGCTCGGCTATGAACATACGACCATGAAGCATGTCATGGAACGGGCTGGTGTAAGCCGGGGGGGATTGTATCAATACTTTGAAAATAAGGAAAATCTCTTCGAAGCATTAATTGACGCAGAGCAGGGAGAACACATAGAGGCAAATATCCAGTCGATGCTTCAGGAGCATGGAAGCTATTGGGATGTCCTCCTCATGAGCTTTCTTGGGGAGAGTAAACAGGCGACAAATGAAATGGATGCCCTGGCATCTTCAAAGCTCGAGTATTTTGTAACGGGGCGCCATGACGAAAGTAGGATGAAACACGCGCAGAAACGATATGCTGATGGTTATCAAATGACCGCCAGTATCATCCAAGAAGGCGTCAAAGCGGGTGAGTTCTCACCAAGGTTTGAACCGGACGTGATGGCCAAGGCGATCATCTCCCATATCGATGGGATGGCACTGGACCATGCGATTCTGGATGCCGAGACGATTCAATTGAAGGAACAGACGGAGTGGCTGATGGGGTATTTGAAGTGGGGATTGGGCGTAGTTGAGTAGAGTCGAGATTCGCTGATATATTTACAATTTCGCCGATAAAATCAGGATTTCGCCGATAAAATCAAAATTTCGCCGATAAAATCAAAATTTCGCCGATAAAATCAAAATTTCGCCGATAAAATGAATATCTCGCCGATAAACGTTTCAAAAGAGGGCAGATACCTCGGACGATCCAAGTCCAGGGCTTCTGCCTCTTCTGGTTTTTCTGAATGCTTGACACATATAGAGGAATAATAGGAGGAACAAGCAATCAGGAGGTACAAAGATGACCCATGTATTCGAAGCGATATCAGCCATCATGAAGAATTTTACAGACGAAGCGCCCAAACCTCCTCTCCACGTTGGTGAAGTGATGGATCTTTGGATGGCATTCACGGCCTTTCATGAGGCCCACGCCCTCTATCAGATAGGCCTGAACACGACGACGGACAAGGATATGCTACATGTGCTCCAGAACGCATTAGAAGGAAGTCTCGCCGATACCAAGAAAATAGAGAAACTTCTATTAAACGAAGGCGTCCCCCTGCCATTGGTCAATCCGGATAAACCCCAGTCAGAACAAAGCGCCGTGCCGGAAGGGGTGAAGCTGAATGACGATGAGATTGCGAACCTTATCTCGGCTAAAGTGGCAGCTTCCATCACATTCTGCGCACAGGCCATGTCAAAGACTGTCCGGACCGATGTCGGATTGATGTTCTTTTCCATTCAGATCAATCTGATGAAATTCGCCGCTCCGTTAAAGAACTTGATGATCTCCAGGGGCTGGCTCAGAGTCCCACCGTCATATAATCCGCCTGGTTCCCCTGCCAGAGAGTAGGTGACAGGTGGCGACGCTAATATCGGGGGAAATGGAGATCGCTGAAAAAAAAACCAAGGGGACAGGTACCCCGGCCCAAAAAATCCACGGTACCTGTCCCCTTGGCTTGCTCTCTCTAATGAGAAAGGATGCGCAGGATCGATTCGTAACACATCTTCCGGTAATCCTCGTGCAGTTCATCGTCATCCTGCATGAGCCATTGAATGAGGCTGCCGTCGATCATGGCCCGGATGCTTTTGGCGGCCTGTTGGATGTCCTTGACTTGAAAGACATCCTCTTTGATTCCCTGCTGGATGATTTGTTCCCCGATGGACCAGCAGTTTTCATAGAAACCCTGGTTGATTTGTTTGTAGCGGTCATCGTTTTTCACTTGGGCCAAAAAGTCCAGGTACACCCGGTAGAATGTCCGATTTTCAGAAGGGCTGATGAACACCTGGTGAAGATAAGCCTCGAGTTTACCCAGAGCAGAATCCTCCCCATTCACGGATTCTGCTTCTTTTTCATAAATCCTGGTGGTGAGCCATTCAAACAGGTGGGCGAAGACGTCCCCTTTATTTTTAAAATAGTAGTTGGTGACCCCTTTACTGACGTCGGCGTAATCGGCAATATCCTGAAGGGTGACGGATTCGTAACCTTTTTCCGATGCGGCTTGAAAGGCGGCCTTTAGTATTTGTTTGCGTCGTTGTTCAGCTTTTTTCGCCATTGTGACATACAACCTCCAGTTGAAACTACATCCATTATACAAAATGCCAGGGTATTTTTAAACTGGCCGGATAAAATAAATTGACCGGTCAGTATAAAATATACTATGATGAACGTAATTCATTCGAAAGGGGAAGATTCAGATGTCAAACTCATTTAAAGCACTTGTTGTCAATAAAACGGAAGAAGATTTCTCGTTGAACGTTGGATCCCTCACACATGACGATTTACCGGAAGGGGATGTGACGATCCGCGTCCATTATTCCAGCGTGAACTATAAAGACGGGCTGGCGAGCATTCCGAAGGGGAATATTGTGAAATCGTATCCGTTTGTACCGGGGATCGATCTCGCGGGAGTTGTTACGTCATCAGAAGATTCCCGCTATCAAGAGGGTGACGAGGTGGTTGTGACGAGCTATGAGCTTGGTGTTTCCCATTACGGGGGATACAGCGAATATGCCCGGGTCCCGGCTGATTGGGTCATCCCGCTTCCGGAAGGGTTGACCATGAAAGAGGCGATGACGTTCGGGACGGCAGGATTTACAGCGGCCCTGTCCATTCATCAATTGGAGAAGAACGGATTGACTCCTGAAAACGGGCCGGTATTGGTGACGGGAGCCACAGGCGGAGTAGGGAGCATGGCGGTTTCCATGCTTGCAAAACGGAATTATGACGTCATCGCGAGTACAGGGAAAGAGTCGGAACATGAGTATCTTAAGGGGTTAGGTGCAAAAGAGATCGTCTCACGGGATGACGTGAACCCTGAGAAGATCCGTCCGATCGGGAAACAGCGCTGGGCCGGTGCGGTCGATCCTGTCGGCGGTAAGACGCTTGCCGCCGTATTGAGCAACACCAAATACGGGGGATCGGTTGCGGTCAGCGGATTGACAGGCGGGGGGGATGTCCCGACGACAGTGTTCCCGTTCATTCTTAGAGGCGTCAACTTATTGGGGATTGATTCGGTGTATTGCCCGAAAGATCTGCGAGAAACGCTTTGGGAACGCATGGCGACGGATTTGAAGCCCGATGGACTGCAGGACATTCAGCGTGAAGTCTCATTTGATGATCTACCTGATGCCCTGTCTGAAATCCTGGCAGGAAAGGCAAGAGGGAGAACGGTTGTGAAGGTTTCAGAGTAAGAGGAAGAGGCTTATCTCAAAAGGGATAAGCCCCTTTTTTTATGCTCTTTTCCTCGTTTTCCAAAATACCACGACTCCCAACAGAAAGGGGAGAATGAATTGAAACGGGATGTGGAGGTAGTAGGGAACCAGGTTCAAGCCGACATATAAATGTTCCTCAATATCTCTGCTGCGGTGAAGAGAAAGGATATACACAATGGACAGCAAGAGAAGAACGTGCCAATTCTTATGTTTCATCGTGAATAACTGGGTAAGAACGATTCTTGCCGCATAGATGAACACCGATATTTTGATAAACCCCCCACCGATCAGAAGGAGGTAGGTGAAGATTTCCAGATGCTCTAACACTCCTAAGTACGAGATCATTTCCATCGCTTTGACAAAAGGGAAGTAATACGTATTGGCAAACGGTGCATGGAGGATCCCGATGACCAGCTCCATCGTCACTATAATGATAAGACCGGCAAGAACGATGGGAATCCATGCGAACGTGATGAGCTGACCTTTCTTGACCGTGAGCGGGATAAATACGAGAAACACAACGAGCTCGCCGTAAGGAAATGTAAGACCTATGGGAAAGATCATCTTCCAAAGGGGCTTCCATCCATGTGAGAAGAGAGGCATCAAGAATCTACCTTGAAATTCCGCTGAGAAAAAACCAAGGAGCCACAGAGCGACAAGAGTCACTATGGAGAAAAAGGATAGGATGACTGCGCTTCTTGCAATGGCTTCGAATCCAAGGATGATACAGTAACCAATCACGATCAAGAAGGGAATGGAAGCAATCCAGTTGGGGGCATCAGGGAATAGTACTTGAGTGGTGAAAAACGCGAAATCATTCATCACTCTTGCGGCTATGTAAAGAAAGTAGAAGCTGAATAAAACAGCCAAAACCTTTGAAAATACGGATCCGAACCCCATTTCCAAGAGAGGGACGAATTCTTTCCATTCACTCCTTTTTAACAGGATAAGGTAGGAGTAGAACAAGAGAGTCCCAAATCCCATTTCGATTAAGATCGCCCAAAAGCTGTCTTCCATGGCAGAAAAATTCAAGCCAACCACGACGGTGCTTCCAATTAAAAAAAGGAGCATCATGGTACATAGTTCAAGCAACGAGATGGATTCTTTGTTCATCTCTTTCCCCCTCCTTTTCTCTTATTGTTTAATATGGCCTAATCCTCTGAATTGAACATCTACAAATGTCTCAACTTGTGGGGAAGAAAGGAAATCCTTCTCATTTCGTTTCTCTTCCCATACATCGGGATGTTGACGATAAAGGGCATCTTGAAGTCCAATGACGTCCGTCCCCTCCTCTTCTGTCTTCTGGATGAACTTCTCTATGTCGGACTTGATCTGCGTTTCCATTTTCTGCTCCAGCTTCTTCTCGTAGGCTAAGCTGTTCAAATCTTTACTGCAGGAAAACTGCTCAAGGTTTCCTTCTAATTTTACTCTCAGTCGGAATCTGACTGGGTCCGTTTCCGCTCTAAGGGAAGACGAGGTTTTGATCGTGTTGAGAGTGAACGAAGGATCACTGTTGGGACACTGGGTGGAAATCGAGACAACCTGATCGACTCCCTTGATCAAGGCCAACGTATTGCTTTCCTCCTGGGTTAAGTAGGAGGAAAGCTTCTCCCCTTTAAATGTTGCGAAGCCCTCAAGGGAAAGGCGGGTTCCAGGGGTGAAACCTTCGATATTCGTCTTGGACATCCCTTTCTCCACGTTTCCGAGAACCACCATGTAAGGGATTACGATGTCCGAAGTCTTGTCAGTAAGATAACTCTTAATCCGTTCTGAAGAAGCGCCCACCAGGTTCCCCCAGGCTTCTGTGGAATTCTTTAGCATAGTATTCGTATAAAGGGAAGACAGTTTCTTCTGAGGAGTGAACAAGTTCAGGAAAACATCCGGGCGTTCTTCTTTTAAAATGATGGTGTTGGTATTTGCCGGAACCCGAGGGTCACGGATCAGAAAATCCAGGGTTTCCGTCAACCCTTCTTCTTTCACTAGCTTCTCACTCATGACTACGATTTGAAGGGTGTCAAGAATTGGCTCCTTCAAAGATTCCTTTTTCATTTTCTGGATGGCTTCGGGTATGGTTCTCCCCATGTGGGTATAGGTGAACCCGCCTGTCGGGTCCACAGAGTTCTTCTGATTCGCAGATGGGTTGAAGATCTGCAGGGTAACGGTATACCCTTCTTCTGCTTTATCCACTCCGAGACCTGACACCAGTTCAACCTCATCTAACCGGTTGTTCTTGACATAGCTCACAAGGATGATGCCCATCAGGATAAAAAGGATGGTGATGAGACGTAATTTCGTTACATTCACGATTCATTCTCCTTATTGGAAGGATCCTCCATCGGCTCTTCCTTATGAAATAGCGGTATGCTCTGGTTGATTTCCGGGATAGGATTTCGAACAAAAACGTCCTTGGCCATGTCCCTCCGTGCAAATGGAGTAATGGGGGACAGATAGGGAACGGTGAAGGACCGTAAATAACAGAGATGGACTAAAAGCAATAGCGTGAATAAGGCAAGTCCGTACAGCCCGAGAAGAGCCCCGATCAGAATCAGACTGATCTTTAGTATCCTGACTGAGTAGTTCATGATGGCTATCGGAACGAGACTGGAATAAATAAACGAAACACTGACGATGACCAGGGTAATGGGCTGAACGAGCTGGGCCTCTACAGAAGCCTGACCGAACACAATGGCCCCGAATAAAGAAAGGGTGATGATGACGGCCTGTGGAAGACGGGTCGTTCCCTCAAAGATGGCATCTGTCAGCATGACAACCGCCAGTACCTCAAAGGCGGTGGGAAATGGGACGAGTTCTTGTTGTGCGGTGAATCCCACCAGCAGATTCACCGGCAGGAGCCCCTTATGGAAGGTGGTGAACGCCACATAAAGGGCTGGGATATAAAGAGCCACCCAGAAAAAGATAAACCGGAGGGACCGCACATACTTTGTTGCTTCACTCTGGATAGAATAATCGTCCGCAGACTGAAAGAATTGAATAAATACTGCAGGGGCAATCAGGGCATATGGACTTCCATCTACAACGATGCACACCCGCCCCTCCAAGACCTCCGCCACGGCAACGTCGGGTCTGTCCGTGTCAAGAATTAAGGGAAAAAGGGTTTTTGACTCTTTGGTTAAGTACTCTGAAATATAATTGGAACCAATGACCGATTCCAGGGAGATGTCTGTAAGCTTTTGTTTAATGGCCTTCAGGATGTCACGGTCGACTACATGATCAAGATAAACAAGGGAGACAGACGTCTGAGTGATATGGCCATAGGTTTCGGTTTCAACCTTTAGGGAGGGGTTTTTGATATATTTGCGGATCATTCCCACATTTCCGCTGCGGCTCTCCGTGAATCCCACATCTGGTCCCTGGACGGTCCGCTGCCCTTTGGGACTTGAGGGGGATCGCTCCTCCCATTTGGATGTATCGGCGGCAAGGACGTCTTGCCGATCTTCAAAGAGGATAAGAGTGGCTCCTTCCATTAACTTTGCGATGATCGTATCAGGATCGGTAATCGTTTCGATATTGGTCACTTGAATGACCTGTTGTATTAAAAAAGGGAGGAGCCGTTCCTTGTCAACGCAGGTTCGATTCTGCATAAAGGGTTCAATGATATGCTCCTGGATCGATGTTGTGTCCACAATGTTCTCTATGTAAAGAAGGCAGGCTTGAAGATCGTGACCGGCTACATGTAAGTAGCGTATTTTCAAATCGGAGCTGTTCCCGCATGATGTAAGAAGCGCAGAGACTCTTTCTTCCAACGTGCCTGTTTGGTTCGTATTCATAACGTTCACCCTTATGATTGTGTCAATACGTTAGTATGCGCGAAATGTATATAGGCCATTCTTTCAGAAAGCCGTTTTCTTTAATGGTATTTCTGGTGGAAATGGATGGAAACCAATAAGAACCAATTGAATTTTAAATATTCTTATTATTCAGTCGTATAGCCGTTTTAGACATTGGCATGGAACTTGCATTAAGGTTGGTGATTGAATAAAAAGGAGGACGAGCATGTGAAGAAATGGATCGCTGGATGCTTGGTAATGGTTTTATGGGGAAGCACCGTGGTGACGGCAGGTGCTGCAAGAAGCAGCTATACGTACTACCCTTATGGAAGTCAAGCCGATGTCACGACTCAGACGACGTACGGTGTGAATATGATGGGAGGATCGACGGATGTGGATGAGGCGATGAGGTGGATGGCAGAGAAAGCGAATGGAGGGGACTTCGTGATCCTCAGAACGTCGGGAAGTGACGGGTACAATCAGTACTTATATGATTTAGCTGCAGCCAATCAGTCTCCGCTTAATTCAGTGGAAACCATTCTGTTGGAAAACCGGAACGCTTCGTATGACAGCTTCGTACTGAATAAAGTGAAGAATGCTGAAGCTGTTTTCTTTGCAGGTGGAGATCAGTTTCTATATGTGGATTATATTGAAGGGACTCCATTGGAGGATGCATTGAATTCGAGGATTCAGAAAGGGATTCCCATCGGCGGGACGTCTGCCGGACTCGCAATCCAAGGAGATTTCGTCTATGACGCCGCCAACGGAACCGTCTATTCGGATGAAGCGTTGGCTGATCCTTACAACCGCTATATGACGTTCTCAAGGAACTTCCTTGAGAATCGTTATTTGGATCATACGATCACGGATAGTCACTTCGAGCAGCGGGACCGGATGGGGCGCCTGGTGGGATTCTTATCACGGAATCTCTTGGATGGATGGACCACTGAGGCGAGGGGGATTGCCGTGAACGAGCAGACGGCTCTGTTAATCGAAGCAGATGGATCAGCAAGGGTCGTCGTACAGCCTGGCGGGACCAATCAATCCGTGTATCTTGCCAAAGCGGCTTCCCGGCCCAGCCAGGTATCACCGCTCTCAATCAGTGGTATTAACATCATTAAGCTGAATGACGGAGATACCATCGATATGACAAACTGGACGAATCACACAGGCTATTCCTATCAGCTCGATGCTGTTGACGGTGTATTGAATTCATCAAGCGGATCGATTTATGGGAACTAGATAGAAGACGGGAGGGACGGACCTATAGGTCCGTCCCTCATTTTTATGGGAGCCAAGGGACCCCTGGCTCTCTTTTGTTAAACGGACGGAATCGAGCCCTTCTTAAAGAACCCGTACCAATTCTCAATGTCTTTCTCGTCCCGTACGTTCAATTCCAATAAGATTTCTCTTGTGAATTCTAGGGCAGCCGTCCCATTCGCCGTGATCAGACCGTTGTCACGTACGGAAGGTTGGGCTATGTAATGTTCTTCCCCACGATAAGCCGGTGCTCCTTCTTTTAAATAAGGAAGTGAATTTCCCGTATGCCTGCTGTGATCAAGAAATCCGTGCATGCCGAGGAATGTTGTGGCGTCGCAAATCGCTGCGACGGGAATGTTTTGGTCGAAACAATCCTTCACCAACTTCTCGATCTTCTGATTCTTCTCTTCCCGCCACGTGGTTCCGCCAGGCAGGATTAACATGCTGAACGTTTCTGGAGCATCATCCATGCTGTAATCAGGAAGGACCTTCAACCCGCCCATGGAAATCTTGGGCTCTTTGTCGAGTGCTACGGTCTCAACCTGATAGCCAGTTGAAGACTTATTCAACTCCGCTGTGACATAGCTTGCTTCCCAATCGGCGAAGCCGTCTGTTAGAAATACCAACACTTTTTTCATATGCATCTCCTCCTTGTTCCATTTTACCATAACGGGTTTCGCATATATTCCATATATATGGAATGTAGAGTGAATATGGAAATTTACTGGTCTCATCTTCCAGATTCCCTTATAATGGTGACAGAACACAAGGGGGATTAATGTTTGGATAGCATCCAGGAATTTTTAATCAATTTATTAGTGATTGTCATGTCCATCCTTTTTATCCAATTTTGGATGAATAAAAGGGGAACGGACAGCAGGCATAATGAGGTTATTATATTTCTTTCATTAGGGTTTTCCATTCTGTTGTGTATGCTGTTCCCTTTCAAAATCAGTAACGGCCTCATATTCGATCTGCGTTTCATTTCCTTTGTACTGGCCTGCTTCTATGCCCATCCTGTCACTGCGGTCCTTTTAGGGGGAGTGGTGGCTTTGATCAGGGTCATCTATGGTGGGGAAGGTGTGTGGATTGCCATTGTGACACTGCCTGTTTTATTTACATCTAGCATGTTGCTCCGCAGTACTTTTGATCGGAGTAAGCTTAGGGGACGTCTGTTCCTTTCCTCTTCCCTGGTCGTTTTCACCTGTACAGGGATCGTAATCAGTGTTTCTACCATCCTTCAAGTGCCGCTGACCCTTTCTTTTTCCCTGTTGTACATTTTTATACATGTGGCGGGGATGATGATCTCTATTAGTCTCACAGAATATTTTCGCCAACAGAACCTGATCCTCACCCGGCTGATCCGGATGGAAAAGATAGAGATCGTGAGTCATCTTGCAGCGAGCATCTCTCATGAAATCAGGAATCCCCTTACTACATCAAGGGGATTTGTTCAGATGGTGCAGGAATCACCGGAGGTCACGGAGAAAGATAAGGAATTCCTGGCATTGGCCATGGGAGAGATGGATAGGGCAACTGATATCATTCATGACTATCTGACCTTTGCAAAGCCTGCTTCGGAGAACATCAAGATACTATCTGCTAAAGACGTCATAACCGGGGCGATCCAGGTTATTCAACCCCTGGCCAATATGAATAATGTGCTTATCCATTCAAGCTTGGAGAATATGTCGATTAAGGGAAACTCCGGCTTGTTTTTACAGGTCCTCGTCAACATTTTGAAAAATGGGATTGAATCGATGCCCGACGGAGGGGCCATTCATGTCACCCTAAGCTGTAAGGACGATAAGGTTTGTATACTCATTGAGGATGAAGGGGCGGGGATGACTCCGGTCCAAGTCTCACGCCTCGGAGAACCTTACTTCTCTACGAAAGAGGGAAAAGGAACGGGCCTGGGGATGATGGTCGTTTACAGGGTGATCGAAGCGATGAACGGAGACATCCAAATCAAGAGCGAAGTCGGTACAGGGACCGGAATCGGTATTTGTTTTCCAAAGGCGGAGGATTGTTGACCAGATGGTCTTCAGCCCCTGTCTTTTTTTATTGTGTTGTTGGGTGGAGTGCTAGTTTATAAGTTAGAAAGGAGAACGGAAAACAAAGAGGAAGAAGAACGGGAGTGTGTAGGGCGTGATGTCCGGTAACATCGAAAAGGCGCCTGTCTCCAGTTGGAACAGGCGCCTTTTTGGTTATGACTGCCACTTCCCGATTTCCTCTCCCATCTTCACGGGTCCTTTATCCCTGGTAAAGCGAAACTTTCCTTTCGGCACACAAAGAAGGACCGTGGAGCCAAATGAAAAGTACCCATACGGATCTCCACGATGAACAACTTGAGCCGTATTTGTCCTCACAATCGAGTTCACGTTCAGCGCCCCGACCATGACGTGGGCAAGAGGGGATCCTGACACATCAAACCTGGAGACGAGCCGGTAATTCCTGGTGAGTGGACGGAGCCCGTGGGTGAGTCCGAGTTCGTTTACGGGATCGGCGTGTTTGCCGAGGGTGTAGACTTCCTCAACGCGGGCATCGATCGGGACGTGGACCCGGTGGTAGTCGGTCGGACTCAGGTAAAAGATGAGAACCTGTCCGCCTGAGTACGGTGCGGCTTTCTCAGCAGATCCCAACAATTCTTCCACCGTATAATCCTGTCCTTTGACCATGAACGTACTCTCCGGTGTCAAGTCGTCTACAACAGATAGATAGGCGTCGCATGGGCTGACGAATGCATCGGGAGTATCAGCGATCGGTCGTGCATCCGGCTTCAGTTCCCGTGTGAAAACATCATGGAGCGTCCCGTACTCCCGGAGTTCCCGAGTCGCTTCTTCCATATTCAATTTATAGACTTTGGCAAAAGAAGCGATGAAGGGTTTACTTACTTTTGATTGGGCGAACTTCCGCAATCCTTTTGCGATGACGGGATGTCCGTTCAGTTCGAATACTTTTCTGTAAAATGTGGATCTGATCATTGGTTGTCACGTCCTTTAGGGTCTGGTATGAGCATTTGGATGAGAGAGATTTTATCGTTTTCTTGGGACGGCCGGTTCGGTTTGAATTTGCTCAGAAGCTCGTTCATACCGTCCGTCAGCTCCTTGAGTTCTTCAGGAGTCAAATACAGGTCTAACTGGTTATATCCGAACGACTCCCGGGTGAGGTCAGGGGTGTCCTGAAGGTAGTTCCTGGCCTGACCTGTCACGGTGGATAAGAAGGTCATGAACCATTTAAGATGCTCTTCCCCTGACAGCTGCTGTACATCTTCCACGGTCATATAGGGACTGTCTTCCTGTATGGCATACGTTTTCTCCACAGCGCCACGGATTTTCCGTTCATCGATAATGTGAATGATTTTGCTTTTCGTCAATCGATTCAAGTGACGGTAAAGGGTGGCCTGTGGGACATCCGTCATCCATTCCTTCAGCTCATGTGCCGTCGCCGCTCCCTTGGAGAGATGCTGTATGATGCGCATCCGGACGGGGTGGAGGATCAAATCTGTATCTATATCGGTCATTCAACTACATCCTTTTAGAATTATTATCAATACTGATAATAATGGAGGGAGAGGGGTTTGTCAATGAGTTTGTGAAGGGTAGGAGGCTCACCGCCAGCCCCGCGGAAAGCGAGCACCTGGAGCGGAAATCAACCACCACTCGCTACATCAAAAAGCAACAATGTATACGAAAACAGCCTTTTAAAAAAAGGATTCCGGATGGACGGGGGATTCGCAGAACGAATTCTACCATTCACTAAAAAAAGCCCTCCTATCGCCAAAAAGGAAGGGCCTTGACTTACTTCAACTGCTTTTGGACAAACAAATAGTCTTCTTTGTTGTAGGATGGCCGGATCTTTACTGGATTCAGTTAAGGCGGCATCAGGTTTTTTGCGTTTCTTCGACAATCGATAAAGATAGGTGAGCAAAAGGATCAGGATCATCCCTAAAGTTCCAAACACTGCTTTCTTCTGTGTCCCATTTTTATGTAGGGAGTCAGCAAGGTCGGTACCCCCAATGATTCGGTACAAAACTCTCCACTTAGGCAGCTCTCCATCCCAGTCAACAGATTTCGTATCGGGATCGATGATGATAGGGGGAGCGTTGGAATAGATCACTTTCTCTTCTATTGAAAAATGGGCTTTTAGTTTATTGGCCACTGATAAGGTGGGTATGGTAAGCAGATATCCTATGGATGAGCAAAGAAGTAGAAATAAAAGGGTGGCGAGTATATTCTTTTTCATCTATTTCCTCCATCAGTTTCAGGAATATATTGTAAGTTAATGGTAGCAGAACCCTGCTTGTTTTAACAGAAAAATAACACGCCCCATCCAAAAGGATAAGGCGTGTCACTTATTGTCTATCTCAAATCAAACCGGTCCGCATCCATCACCTTCACCCAGGCGGCAACGAAGTCACGGACGAATTTCTCCTTGTTATCATCCTGTGCGTATACTTCAGCCAGGGCACGAAGGACAGAATTCGAACCGAACACCAGGTCGAAGCGTGTAGCCGTTCTCACGACTTCACCGGTCTTGCGGTCGCGGCCTTCATATTGATTGAAGCCGGCTGGTTTCCATTCGATGCCCATGTCCAGAAGGATCACAAAGAAATCGTTGTTCAGTGTACCGACGCGGTCTGTGAAGATGCCGTGTTTCGATTCACCGTGATTGGCGCCTAAAGAACGCATGCCGCCAATCAAAACGGTCATTTCCGGTGCAGTCAAACCAAGAAGCTGTGATTTATCCACGAGCATTTCTTCCGGGCTGACGGCGTATTCCTGCTTCTGATAGTTGCGGAATCCGTCTGATACTGGCTCCAATACTCCGAAGTTTTCGGCGTCGGTCTGTTCCGCCGTTGCATCGCCGCGGCCAGGTGAGAATGGAACGGTCACATCGAAGCCTGCTTTACGTGCGGCTTTTTCAACGCCTGCGTTTCCGCCCAATACGATCAGATCGGCAAGGCTGACTTTTTTATCGAGCTTGCTTTGAAGATCCTCGTAGACGCCAAGGACTTTCTCAAGCTGAGCCGGTTCGTTTACTTCCCAGTCCTTCTGAGGAGCTAAGCGGATGCGTGCACCATTCGCTCCACCACGCATGTCGGAACCGCGGTAGGTGCTGGCGGATGCCCAGGCCGTTTTTACGAGTTCACTAACGGTTAAACCTGTGTCAAGGATTTGTTGTTTCAGTGAAGCCACTTCACTGTCAGAAAGATCGTAGTCCACTGCCGGAACCGGATCCTGCCAGATCAATTCTTCGTCCGGAACCTCTGGACCCCAGTAGCGTGCTTTCGGCCCCATGTCACGGTGAAGAAGCTTGAACCAGGCACGGGAAAAAGCGTCGGCGAATTCTTCCGGATTTTCATAGAAATGACGGGAGATCTTCTCGTAATCCGGATCCATCCGGAGGGCCATATCCGCCGTCGTCATCATGGTCTTTACTTTGATGGATGAATCTTCGGCGTCAGGAGCCATATGTTCTTCGGTCATGCCGACCGGAGTCCATTGGGAAGCGCCGGCTGCGCTCTTCGTTTTCTCCCATTCGTAGCCGAAGAGAAGGTCGAAGTAGCCGTTGTCCCATTTCGTCGGGTTCGTCGTCCAGGCACCGTCTACACCGCTTGAAATCGTGTCGCGGCCTTTTCCGCTTCCGTATGAGCTGATCCAGCCGAGTCCCTGGTTTTCGATGTCTGCGGCTTCCGGATCGTCGCCGACAAGCTCAGCGTCACCGGCTCCGTGGGCTTTACCGAATGTGTGACCACCGGCAATCAGGGCGACGGTTTCATAATCGTTCATCCCCATGCGTCCGAACGTGTCGCGAATATCACGGGCGCTTCCGAGTGGATCCGGTTCTCCGTTCGGGCCTTCCGGGTTGACGTAGATGAGTCCCATCTGTACGGCAGCAAGTGGGTTCTCAAGCTCACGGTCCCCTGAGTAGCGGTTGTCAGCGAGCCATTCCTTCTCATTACCCCAATACACATCTTCTTCCGGATGCCAGATGTCTTCGCGTCCTGC
This sequence comes from Bacillus sp. NTK074B, assembly GCF_017303375.1. Taxonomy (GTDB): domain Bacteria; phylum Bacillota; class Bacilli; order Bacillales; family Bacillaceae_B; genus Rossellomorea. The sequence goes on from NZ_JAFKOH010000008.1 coordinate 74,990, forward strand.
ACCGAAGCCGAACGTCTTCAAGCCCATGGATTCAAGGGCCACATTTCCTGTCAGGACAAGAAGATCCGCCCATGAAATTTTGTTTCCGTACTTTTGTTTGATCGGCCAAAGAAGGCGTCTTGCTTTATCAAGGTTGACGTTGTCCGGCCAGCTGTTCAGGGGAGCGAAGCGCTGTGCACCTGACGAACCGCCTCCACGTCCGTCGGTTTCACGGTATGTACCTGCCGCGTGCCAGGACATGCGGATGAAGAAAGGACCGTAATGACCGTAGTCGGCTGGCCACCAATCCTGGCTGTCTGTCATCAGGTTGTGAAGATCCTGCTTCAACGCATCGTAATCAAGTTTTGAGAACTCTTCTTTATAGCTGAAGTCTTCTCCCATGGGGTTCGATTTCCGGTCGTGCTGGCGAAGCATGCTGAGGTTGAGCATATTCGGCCACCACTCTTTGTTCGTCGTTCCTCCAGGGGCTGTTGTCGTCGTGATAGCACTATCCTTGTGATGAGTGAACGGACATTCTCCCGATGCGGCAGAGTGGTCCTTTTGATCAGGGCGATTTTCTTTTTCCATAACGATTCACCTTCCCGTTTTGTAAAATGGAGTAAAGCAACTACCACTTGAATAGTGTGATAATTATAATAATTCTTAATTACATTATAAAAGATTGGAATGGGTATGGAAAGTGTGAAGCTTCTCAGAATGGAGAATTTTAAGATGATGGGAACAGAAGGGGGGGAATAAAAAGGTGAGAAGGACAGAGGGGGAGTTGGGGAAAGCTCATTTTTCTGCTTTTTTCTTCTTATATACATCATAGGATACTCCAGCCAGGAAAGTGATGAGTAGAAAGGAGAGCACAAATAATTCGGCCACTTCCATGACGCGGAAGGGGCTGTATGCGTTTTGCCATGCTTTCGAAATGGCGAAACCCTGCAGAAGATCAAGACCGATCGAGAAAGCCAGTAAACATCCCATCATTAATAAAGTAATACCCATGATTTTCATGTTGATCACGCTCCTCTTACTAGCTTTTTCTCATAGAGGGTAGTTCATACGGTGTAAAAAATTACATAAAGATCCCGTATTTGGTTAGAGTAATAAAAAATAAGAGAAGGGTGTCACAACCTATGTCTTCGTTCTTCAAAAGCCGAAAACAAAGAAAGAAACAGGAGCCAGATGCGGAAAATCCGGCTCAGCCTGACGATCATATACAAGAATCCCTATCGGACAATCTTGAGGTCATCAGGGAAAAAACCGGAAATAGTTCAGACGTAATCATTCGCCATGTGAACATGGGGGAGAAGTCTACGATTCAAACGGCGATTCTTTATATTGAAGGAATTGTGAATGATCAATCGATCCAGGAATTCCTGCTGCAATCGATGATGAAAGATGAGCATAATAAGACGTTCACTGAACACGATGCATTGGAAGTGCTCGCAGATGACATGATGACGGTTGGGAACGTGTCGTCTGTTGAAACATGGGAAGACCTGTTTTCCCACTTGATGGGTGGTGACACGGTTGTCCTGATCGATGGAATCCCTAAGGGGTTGAGTGCCTGCACGAAAGGGGGGGAAACCCGGGCCATTTCTGAATCCACCACTCAAATGGTTGTTCGGGGTCCTAAAGGGGCTTTTACAGAGTGTATCGGAACCAACACCGCTATGGTACGCCGCATCATCAAGACTCCAGATTTATGGATGGAGTCCGTAAAGGTGGGGCGCGTCACCAAGACGGATGTGAACTTGATGTACATACATGGCATTGCCAATGATGAAGTGGTGAAAGAAATCCGTCAGCGGCTGAACAGAATTGACATCGACAGCATATTGGAGTCAGGGTATATCGAACAGTTGATAGAAGATCAAACGCTGACGCCTTTTCCCACCATTTTTAATACTGAAAGGCCGGATGTTGTGGCAGGGAATCTGTTTGAGGGTCGGGTTGCCATATTTGTGGACGGAAGTCCTTTTGTGTTGATTGCTCCTGCTGTGTTCGTTCAATTTTTTCAATCGGCTGAAGACTATTATGCCCGGTTTGATATTGCGACGTCTATTCGTCTGTTACGGGTATTGATGTTTGCGATTTCCCTTATTGCTCCTGCGACATTTGTGGCCGTCACTACTTTCCATCAGGAGATGGTGCCGACAACCCTCATTGTCGCCATTGCGGCTCAAAGAGAATCTGTTCCTTTTCCGGCATTTGTTGAAGCTCTTCTGATGGAGATCACCTTTGAGATCCTCCGGGAGGCCGGACTTCGACTGCCGAAAGCGATTGGTTCCGCTGTTTCAATCGTCGGGGCACTTGTGATTGGACAGGCGGCGGTTCAAGCGAGCATTGTATCACCGGCCATGGTCATCATTGTATCGATCACGGCAATTGCAAGCTTTGCCACTCCTTCCTTTGATATGGCGATCTCTGCCCGCATGATCCGTTTCTTGTTCATGATTGGGGCAGCGACTTTCGGTTTTTACGGTATCATTTTGATCTTCCTCTTGATGGTCGTCCATTTATGCAGTTTACGTTCCTTTGGTGTGCCCTATATGGCTCCGCTTGCTCCATTTATCCCCGTTAATAATAAAGATACGTTTGTTCGTTTGCCATGGTGGACGTTGAGACAAAGACCTCGCTTAATAAGTGCGAATACGACGAGGGAAGGGTCACGGCAAGGCCCGGATATTCCTGCTTCCCGTAAGATGGTGAACCGGGACGGAGGTGGCAGCAATGAAACGTAAAGGGACGCTTATCCTGACCATATTACCCATAATCCTCTTCCTTTCCGGTTGTTGGAGCAAGAAAGAGTTAACGGATCTTGCCATCGTGGCAGCCATAGGAGTGGATAAAACCGACGACGGAAAATACACCATGACCCTGCAGATCATCAATCCTGGGAATGTGGCCGGTGGGATACAGGGAACACAAAGTCCTCCGGTTACGATCTACTCGGCAACAGGTGATAATTTAGTGGAAACAAGCAGGCAAGCCTCGAGCAAGATTTCCCGAAGATTATATTATGCACATGCGAATCTCGTCGTCATTGGAGAAAAACTTGCCAGAGAAGAAGGAGTAACGAAAATTATCGATGCCATCGACCGTGATCATGAATTCCGGATTACAACGACTATGGTGATTACGAATTCTTCCACTGCAAAGGATCTGCTGAAAACCTTGACCCCCGTAGATAAAATACCAGCCAATAAAGTGCTGAAGGCATTAGAGTTCTCTCAAAAAGCATGGGGGCACAGCCTGAAGACCTCAATCCAGGACGTCATGAAGGGATTGCAGTCATCCGATGGGTCGACTGTGGTTTCAGGATTTCGACTGGTCGGGGATCCCGAGATTGCGAGCCGTTTAGACAACATTCAGGAGAGTGAACCGGAATCCACCCTTGAATCCAGTGGCATCGCCATTCTCAAAGATGGGAAACTCGTGGACTGGTCTTATGGTGAAAGAGCAAGGGGAACAGTATGGGTCAAAAATGAGATTCAGGGGACGGACCTCAATATCGATTGGAAAGGAAAGAAGGAAGCGATTGCGTATCAAACGATTCGTCAGAAAACAAATGTGTCAGGAAAAATGAAAAATGGGAAGCCTCATGTTTCCGTTCGTACAAGAGTAGAAGGAAGTATCGGAGAAATGAATGTCCCCTTGGATATCACGGATGGACTGGTGATCTCAAAGATAGAGAAAAAGGTGGAGAAAGAAATCAAAAAGGAAATCAAACAAGCAATTGAACAAGCTAAGTCCAATCAGGCAGATGTCTTTGGATTCGGTGATGTTATCCGTCGTTCTTCACCACAAGATTGGCAAAAGATGAAACCGCTGTGGAACGACGTATATTTTCCTGAATGTCAGGTGGATGTCACAGTCGAAGCCTTTGTTCGTCGCGCTGGTCTTAGAAATAAATCGTTTCTTTCAAGCTTGGAAGAAGAGTGAGGAAAAGGGGGGACCCGTAAAGTGGAAAAGGCGAAAATCAGCAGCATACAGCTCTTTGTCATGATGGTTCTGTTTGAAATGGGAAGTGCTTTACTTGTCCCTCTTGCCATCGATGCCAAAAAGGATGCGTGGCTTTCCATCATGATCGGAATGATTGTCAGCTTCGCCCTTTTGCTCGTCTATCACAAATTGTATTGGTATTATCCATACCTCCTTCCTTCAGAGTACATGCAAAAAATTCTCGGGAAGGCAGCGGGGACACTCCTTGCTTTCCTATACATAGCTTATTTCATGTACAATGCTTCCAGGGTATTGCGTGATTTTGGTGAAATGTTGTTGACGTTTGCTTATCCTGAAACCCCTCTATTCATCGCCAATGCATTGTTAATGCTGGTGATTATCTATATGGTCCAAAAAGGGATCGAAGTGATCGGGCGGTCAGGGGAGCTGTTGTTTATGTTCATGTTTACCCTTTCGGTTGTTGGATTCATCTTGATCGTCGTGTCCGGTCTGATTGATTTAACCAACCTGGAGCCTGTTTTGGAAGAGGGACTTAAGCCCATTCTGAAAGTCGTCTTCACTCAAACCTTATATTTCCCGTTTACAGAAGCGTTTGTCTTCACGATGATCCTGCCGTATTTAAATAATCCCAAGAAAGCGAAGTTGACCATGTTCTGCGCCACAGGGTTGAGTGGGATTAACTTAATTCTGACGATGCTCATTAATATCAGTGTCCTCGGAGTGGATTTGACGGCACGTTCCCAATTTCCCCTGCTCAGCACGGTTCAGTCGATCCAGGTAGCCGATTTCCTGGAACGCCTGGATGTGTTTTTCATGCTTGGCTTAGTCATCGGGATTTTTTTCAAAATCAGTATATTGTTTTATGCGGCTGTCATCGGGACGGCCAGCCTGTTTAAGGTTCATTCCCCTTCTAAGCTTTCGTACCCTTTAGGTCTGATCGTTTTATTTATCTCCATGTCGATTGCAAGCAATTTCCAAGAACACATCCATGAAGGATTAAAGGTAGCCATGTATGTCCTTCATCTCCCGTTCCTCGTGGTCATCCCGATTCTCCTTCTCCTGATTGCCTTTGTGAAAAATCGAAAAAAGACAGGGGGATAAGGTCTTTCTGCCGGAATGGAAGAGATGGAAGAGTGGAGGGGGAATACAGAAAAACAGAGGGACAGGTCACCCGGCTCAAAATGAGCCATGGGTCCTGTCCCTCTGTTTCGTTCAATTAGTTCCCGAACCACGTTTTATGTGCTTCGATTTGGTTGTCGTGTTCTTGATCCCAGTAGTCTACTTGATAGGAATAGTCATAGTTCATGATGCATTTGATCCCGCTGCCCTGGGCGTCGTGACCTGCTCCGTAGTTGTGGGAGAATTCGTGCTGGGCCGCGTGCCATGTGTTTTCAGCTCCCTGATCAAGGTTGACGCTGATGGCACTTCCGTTCGGTGCAGAAGGGTACACGTATGCGATACCGCCTGAATTGAAGTTCACATCGCGGGTGAAGCCTGCGACGAAGTCATAGCCGTTGCCGTTAAAGTCACGGTCAAGATCCTGCAGGATTTCAGAAGCGTTGTTTCCATTTGAATTCCACTGTGCAAAGGCTTTGATTTCGAAGTCGATGCCGTGATCGCGCGTGAAGCCGTCATCGGCTTTTTCGATGATATTCGTTGTGAGCGTCTGCCAATCGGGATGTGCTGCGCGATATTCTTCATCCACAGCGACGAGTACTGTCACCGTACGGGTTGTAGTCGCAGGAGGCTCAGTAGTGGTTCCACCACCGGATCCGCCTCCGCCTAGCCAGTCGAACAGACCGAATAATTCTTCAGATGATGGATCTTTGGCTTTTTTGTCTTTTGACTTTTTAATTGATTTTTCTTTGATCTTTTTTCCTTTTTCATCAAGTACGTCCGCTATCGTGCTGTTCTCAACGTGAGAAGGAGTGTCGAAGGTCTGCTTTCCCTTTGTTTTCGATTTCGGCAATGCATGCCCGATTTCCACCGTGTTTCCTTGGGAATCGGTGATGGTCGCGTCAGTCGTCGATGCACTGGATGCTCCAGGCAGGAATGCCATGGATAAAGCAAGAGATAATGTAAGTAGTCCGGTTTTCTTCATGTGATGATCCTCCTAATATGTAATAGCCTCGGCCGGGCATCTATTAATCTATCATAAATAACACCCGGTATCCCGAGGGTTTTTGTAAAGATTTCCACTATATTCCGGGCGGAAAGTCTCATTTTTTGTTAAAAAGGTGTAAATGGGAGGATTGAAAATGGGTGAAGCATGGAGAAGGTCATACGCTAGTATGTAGGGACTAATGGATTTTGACCGATGAAAATGTACGTAGCGACAAGAGTATAATATAATCAGGAACCGAATATTAGTTTAATATATTCGCTGTAAAGCGGCCCTTTAAAAGGATGTTTGCCCATTCCATTATGGTAAGAAAGGGGTGCAGATTGATGAAGATACTGGTTTTTATCATAACGTTATTAATGATTGGTGGTCTTGTTGCTTGTACCCAACAATCAAAAGAAGGAAATGAGAAACCGATTGTTACAGAAACCAAAGAAGAAACTCCGCCAACGGAAAGTAAGTCAGAGACAGAGGTTCCAGGGGATGTGGTTTATGAGAACGAGGCATTCAAAGATGTGGTAGTCACTCAGTCTGGAGATGAAGTGACGGTCACTGGGAAGGCACGTGTGTTTGAAGGGGTCTTTCAATATGATCTTTATGATGGGGAGAACGTAGTGGAAACGAGCAACTATCAAACAGATGGGGCCCCTGCCTGGGGGGAATTTACCATTACGTTTAAACATGAATTCGTTACGAGGGTAGAATTGTTTTATTACTCAGCTAAAGATGGTTTGAAAATGGATTCGCTGGAGCTTCCTATTTCAATGGAGTAGGTGAGGTCAGAGATGATGCTGAAGACAACAAGGATAGTATATGTGCAATAGAGGGGCATACTTTTCAGTTGGGAGAATAGACGGGAAAATTCCGCTTAATTCGTCATTACGATAAAGAAAGAGTGAAAATAGACGGAAAAATTCCGGCTATTTTCCCGAAAGAACAATAAATAAGTGGTTTAACTGTGCTTAACCGGAAAAAGTCCCCTTATTTCCCTCAAATCAAGATCCACTCTGAGTATAACCGGAAAATCTCCGCTTATTTTTACTTCTGCAGGTCCTTTTATCATAGGCAATCATCTTAATTTAAAGATTCCGGAGAACCGTTTCACAAGTAGAATAAAGAAACTCGCCAAAATTAACGGCGAGTTCTCCTTTTTAACAGTGCCAAGGGACCTGTCCCCCTGGCGCACGTTTTACGTCTTCGGAAACGTAAATCCTTCCCCGAACACATCACGCACATCATGGACGACGACGAAAGCCTTATCATCGATCTGCTGGATCATCTTCTTCAGTAAGAAGAGCTCCTGCTTATTGATGACGACATAGAGGATATCTTTCGACGCTTTTGAGTAGTGACCTCTTGCATTGATGATGGTGACGCCGCGGTCCATTTTGGCGCTGACTTTCTCGGCGATGGCATCGGTATCCTGGGAGATGATCGTGACCGCCTTCCGTGTATCGAATCCATCGATGAGGTAATCGAGGATCTTCGTGCTGATGTAGATGGAGATCCCGGTGTACATCGTGTTTTCAATTCCGATAACGAACACGGAACTGAGCACGACCAGGATGTCGAATACGAACATACTCGTACTGACCGCCCATCCGAAACGCTGATTGAGCATGCGGGCCACAATCGTGGATCCACCCGTCGTCCCCCCTGAACGCAGGACAAGACCAAGCCCGATCCCGATGAATACGCCGGCGAATACGGTGCCGAGCATGATGTCGACTGAATCGCCCATCCCCTCGGTCAGTTGGATGAAGAGGGAGGTGAAGAAAATGGCCAGCATGGTGTACCATGTCACTCGTTTATTTAAAACTTTATATCCGATGGCAAGGAGAACCCCGTTCATGGCAAAGTTCGTGATACCCGGCGACCAATCGAATACATAGTAAAGGATCATGGAAATCCCCGTCACGCCGCCTTCCCCAAGCTCATTCGGGATGGCGAACAAATTGACTCCAAGGGCAAAGAATAAGGAGCCAATAATAATCAATGTTATTTCTTTCACTGTTGAGTTCATATCATCACTCCGTTCTCAATTGATACTAGGATACTATAGCATATGGGGAGCCGGGGGGACAGGTCCGTTGGTGCTTTTTTGTGAGGATGGGACCAGGGGACCTGACCCCGTGGTACTTTTGGGTTTTATTTAGAAGGAATGATGTCCTCCGAGAGAGAACTTCTAAGAAAGCATAAAATGAAATCGGAGGAAACCCTATGAATCAAAACATCACATTCATCCGCTCCAACCAATTAGCCGAAGTCGATTACGCCTACGCTTCACGAGTCCCTTCAGATATGGATCTCTTGTTCTTGGCCGGGGCATGTCCGCTTAATGAAGAGGGAGAAGTGCCTTATATCAATGATTACGAACAGCAGGCAAAGCTGTGCGTAGAGAACATGAAAGCCGTTCTGAAAGAAAGCGGTGCTTCCCTGAAAGACGTCGTATATACAAGGGTCATTGTGGCGTCCCATCATCAGGCAGACTTAGTGACTGCCTGGAGATCAATCAGGGAAGAGTTCGGCGATCATGATGTGCCGAGTACATTGTCGGGAGTGACGGTGCTTGGATACACGAATCAATTAGTGGAAATTGAGGCGGTCGCAGCAGTAGAGAAAAAGGAATAAATAGGATGTTGATTGAAAGAAGCCAGGTGGACCGAATGAGGCGTCCACCTGGCTTCTTTCTACTTTCTTTACAATTCTGTCACAATATCTAAATTTATTTTAAAATAAAGGAAAAAAATCCTATGCATCGTCCAAAGAATCCCTTACATTTTAAGTAATAAAACAAAAGGATAAAATTGGTATATATCCCAAATGAAGACTAAGCAAGTACTAAGCCACCCACATGAAGGAGGGTTACCCTGGACACTCAACTATTCATCTCACTCGTCATTCTGATTGTACTTGCCCACATCGGCGCCATCATCCTGTTTGTCAAATATAGAAGGGGACACATGGACAAAAATCCGTTCATTACCATCCTCCAAAAAGAAACGCTCATCTTCAACTATGCCCTGTTCAGATGGAAGGTGAACCCCAAGGAAGGAACCTATCCTTTTCACAAAGGCTCGAACTACTTCTGGCTCTTCATCGCCCTCCTTCATGAACAGGTCATCGAAGCGTTCGCTTTTCACTATTATTTAAAGGACGTGGATCCAATCCGTGCAGATATCCTCGTAGTCCTGCATATCTACAGTATCCTTTATATGCTCGGTGACTATAATCTCGTCCGTAACTCACCAATCCAGTTCAAAGGAAATAGGGTCCAGATGAATGTCGGCGTACGAAGATCCCTCCATTTTCAGCTTGAAGATGTGGCAGCCATCGAGCCCGCAAGAACCCAGTATGCCAAAAGCGGGGGCATTATCCATGAGAAACATGTGTTTCACGTCGCTATGCTGCCAAGGGTGTTCACCCGGGTCTTCGGGATGATCGATGAATTGCGGTATGAAATCATCTTCAAGGAACCGGTTGAGGCGAGAGGGTATTTCGGGCAGAGAAAAGTGGTGGAGAAGGCGCTGATTTATATGGAGGATGCGGAACCGTTTATTCATGACCTTCGTGCAAAGGTACGGACCACAGCTGCAGTCGACAGTGAACTGCAGACTACAACCACGGTCTCTATATAATAAAAACAGCCGGCTACCACCGGCTGTCATCCCTCTTTAACCCTTCATCGCTTCCATTTCTTCCTTGCTTGGACCATACACCCCAGGTACTTTCAAACCAGCCTGACGCATCAGTACTGTTAATTGTCCACGGTGATGAGCCTGATGCTGAATCAACAGGCGGAACACGGCCTGAACCGGCATTTCCATTCCAAAGAGATTCACCATTTCGTTCATTTTCTCATCAGACACCTGCTCAGAAACAGCTTCTACAAGGCGGTCGCTGACGAGCTTATACGTTTCGCTGATTTCGGCAGCGGACGACGGTGCTTCTTTGCGGAGGTCAGGCACTTCGAATGTGATGCCAACCTGAGCAGGGAAGTAGTATGTAGCTCCCGTGATGTGCCAGGCAACGCTTCCGATGCTGTACAAGTCAGGTGTCACTTCTTGTTTCAGGGACACGTCCGTCAGTGTATCCATTACCTTTTGGGTGACAGAGGCTTCTTGTTTCCATTCTTGTAAGAAATCATTTTTGGATGTGAACATGGTCATTCCTCCTTTTAACTAGTCCATTCATTTTAACACGGGGATATATCGATTGGCTCTTATGAAGGGTTGAAGTCAGCTAACGTCACCTGACAAGTGCCCTCCTGGGTTGTTGTCCTCACAGATAATCCCTTCTTACATATACTGTTACAGAGGAAAGCAAGCATTCGATTGTATCATTAGAACAGGAAAGTTGGTGAGTTGGATGTCTTCAGATAATGAATTTGGAAAGTGCCGGAAACATAGGAAGAAGCATCGTGAGGAAGAGGAATGTAAAGAAAAGAAATCGGACTGTTGTAAACGCGGGCCAAGGGGGAGGACTGGTCCACCGGGTCCTAAAGGTCCTAAGGGTCCTCAAGGCGAACAAGGTCCTCAAGGCGAACAAGGTCCTCAAGGCGAACAAGGTCCTCAAGGTGAACAAGGTCCACAAGGCGAACAGGGTCCACAAGGTGAACAGGGTCCACAAGGTGAACAGGGCCCACAAGGCGAACAAGGCCCACAAGGTGAACAGGGTCCACAAGGTGAACAGGGTCCACAAGGTGAACAGGGTCCACAAGGCGAACAGGGCCCACAAGGCGAACAGGGTCCACCGGGGCCATCCACAGACTCCGACTGTGAGTGCTGCACGGAAACTATGAAGGACTTAATCAGCCTGCTGATCATGGATGAAGATAATTCAGTCGATATTTTGACGCAGGATGATAATATAACCGTAGCGAATCTCCAAGCGATTGTGAAGGGGTATATTGTACAGTACGAAAAAAGCAACAAAACGAGTTATGTGCCAATTTGCCAGATCGTTGCGATTCAAGTGAGAAGCACCTTGCCGGATCTGAGCAGTTTGCCGGAGCCGGTGGAGAGTACCGGGAGCTGTGCCTGCTGTGAAGATCCCGTCACGTTTTTCTTTTTGGACTTTGAGGGGACTGAAACAGAGTTTACCGTCAACACAGTTAGTAGCCAATTGCAGAATGTCACAAACGCTACAGTAGAAGATGTATTTGAAGGGTTGATATTATTTAATCGGCCTGGAAACAATCCGCCAACCTTCATCTCATCCTGCTATATTGACGGATTTACTTTGTCTGACTAATCAAGCCATTTTACCAAGAAAGCAAGGGAACGTCTCCATATAAGGGGATAAAGCAGGGGAGCGTTCTCCTGCTTTTTTATGTGAAAAGGGAGCGACCGGACCATCTCTGTGCTTCTTTTCAGGAAAAAATAAACAAGAATAGAAAAATAGACCTATTTCTACTTACATTCCTAAAAGAATAATCCATTTAATCCAAAACATGGTAAGATAATGTCGAATCGATTCAAACGAATACTCATGAGTAGCTCGTTCTTACACCATACGATTGTACACATAATGAAAGATGCTATGGCAATGGTACACATGTTTTATGAAAGTTACTTACTGCGCATCACGATCTTTTGACAGCATGCATCCTAAAAAAAAACTGGTTATGTCCGGGAGGAGAAATGAGATGAAAAAGGTTAAAAGGTTGATGATCGGTATTACAGTGGCGATTTGTGCATTTGGTTTCACCATCAGTTCCGCAAGTGCAGCATCGGATTCAAGCTATGTTTCTACACCGTATGGTAAGTTAACATCCAATGCATGGAGGTCGAGTCTGTCGTCGAGCGGGAATACGTATCAGTTTACGTATCAAACATCGGCTGTTTATTCAGGCAGCAACTCGGTTGATTGGATCAAGACGACTTGGGAAGCATGTGCTTCATTAAGAAACAGTGCGTCCATGTCCATCGGGATTTCGGCTGACGGCGTAAGTGCCGGTTCAAGCAGTTCATGGCAAAACGTTTGTCAAAGTGCCTACTGGCAGAACTCAAATGGTGCGAAGGGTGCTTATTCTGAAACACGTAATGCGGTCATCAAGCCAAGCGCCGACTATAGAAGCGGTACCGTTTCCATCCAAAATGAAGCGAAAGTGAAGATCAAAGGCGATGCCCGATCTTGGTCTGTGAACGCTTCTGTCTAATAGATAAAGAACCCCAATGATAGAATGAAAATGAAGGAAGGAGTATAGTTTGTAACGGTTAGTACTGGGGATTGCCCGTGCCATACATGCTACCTCCTTCTTTTTATGGAGATGATGAGATGAAAAAGTTTTTATTCTTAGCTTTCAGTTTACTAGTATTCATGAGCGGCTGTGATGAGCAGGCAGGGGTGAAATCGGAGGTTCTAGGGTGCTCCGGTGGGGACTGCGCCCTTGTGTATGATGGCGTTCAATATCTTACATATGATGAAAAAGTCAAGTCAAGCACCGGGAAAGTCGATGCAACAGAAAACGAGTTTCAATACAGACTTCCGGGAAATGATGAGTACGTGACAAGCGGGAATTCCATGACGAACGAGTTTACCATTTTGAAAAGGGAAAACAATCGTTTGGAGCCTGTTTATAAGCATGACAATGATAAAGAAGCGATCTTTCCTGTCGCTGTCGTGGATGAGAAGTATATCTTCGCCATCATGGAATACTCTTCTGATCAGCAGGTGTTCAAGGGGCTTTACAAGCTGACGGATCAAAACAAACTTGAAAAGCTGAAAACCGAGGAGAATGACATGACCAAACACATCTTCGGCGTCGGCATTTCATCGAATGACCAGTTCTATGTGCTTCTGAATGAAGATGGAAAGCAAAATGTGTATCATACCGACCTTTCGTTGTCATCGTTTGAATTGGTGGCAGAGGACGTATCCCAAAATCTGAGTGCCCATGAAGGAGACGTTTGTTACGTGAAAGAAGAGGCATTCTTCTGTGGCGATCAGAAAATTAAGGAACTAGAAGACGGCACGGTCTTTGCATGGGCATTGGATGAATATATTGTGGAAGTGAATGATACAGGAAAGTTTGAAGTTAGGGGCTTCAAGGATCAGAAGCTTCTGAAATCCGGTAATCAGTTCATCGGTTTTGATGATCATTCTTCAAAGCTCATCATCTATAGCGATGGCGACGTGATGGAGTTGGCGAAATGACGACGATCCTGGAGCTTGAGAAAATCAATAAGAGTTACCGGAATAAGATTTTAAGTGACCTGGACTACACATTTCCGGATAAAGGCTTCTATGCCATCTACGGAGCAAGCGGCAGCGGGAAGTCCACATTGCTGAATATCATTGCGGGTTTTGAAGCACCTGATAGCGGCTCCATCCATAAGACCTTCGACCATCTTGAATATGTGATGCAGGAACATATGCTGCTGACGAATATATCGGTGAAGGAAAATCTGTACCTGAAGCTGAACGTAACGGATCATCCCGTGAATGAGTATGATGACAGGATTCTCCAAACGTGCAGGAAGTTAAGCATCGACGGCCTCATCGAGGAGAAAGTGTCGTTCCTTTCAGGAGGAGAGAAGCAGCGGGTATCCATTGCCAGAGCGTTGTTAAGTGCGCCGGACATCATCTTGCTGGACGAACCGACGGCAAGTATCGATTATGAAGTGAAAGAAGACCTGTTAATCATGCTTGTCGAGCTCTCCAAAGAGAGACTGATCATCGTCTCGACACATGATCCTGTTGTGAAGGATTACGCCGATACGACCCTGTCATTAGAAAGAGGGACAGTTCAATGAACACGACATTCGTTGTGAAAATGCTAAGGAAGAAGACTCACCATTTCCTGACGATTTCCATTCTGATCATGGTCATTTCCCTGACGATGCTGAATTTCATGGTCTCGTATATTTCAAATCAGTATCAAATGATCAATAAAGACTTCATGAACAACAATAACGTGAAGGTCATCCATGTGACGGGGACTGAAAATGGAGAGTCCACCACACAGATCTCCCTACAAGATACGAATGAGATTAACAACCTTCTGAAAGAAGAAGGCGTTTCGGACAAGGCTAAAGCCTATCCCGTATACACGCTGCCTACCGTCTATCGTGATTCAATGGCCACCGCGTATTCCATGATTGGAATCAGTGAGGAGCTGGCACCACTTGTGAGCGAGGGATGTACATTGAAAGACGGACATATCTGCGTCGGAGATACGAAAGCCGGGAAGCTCACCCTTAACGTTCCCATCATTGAAGAGAAAGACGGCGGTTTCTCCTCGACAGAATCCGCTGATGTCGAGTTGACTGCGGAACACGGGGCCACCAATGAGAATGCAATCTTCATCCATTCCATCCCGAAGAACAACCAGGCCTATGTAAATGAGAAAGTGGCCGAGAAGCTGACGGAGATGATGTACCAGAAATCACAGAACAGTCCGGAATACATCAAGGAGTCTCAATTGAGCAACCTGGTTGTGTATGTAAAGGATATTAAAGACGTGGACGCCGTGGGGAAATTGTTAAAGGACAACCATTATTTTACCAGCTACACCTTTAACAGCTTTGAAAACTTCTCCATCAATATCAGTACCAATCAAATGATCCTCCTTGTTCTGTGCGTATTCCTGGTCGTGACGTCCATCGTGACGGCGGTGTTGCTTATGATCAATTTCCTCAGGATCCAGAAGAAGGAAATCGCAATACTTAAACTGATCGGATATAAGAGTGAAATGATTGTCACCATCTATACGAAACTGCTTTATATCCTGTTTCGTAACATCTTTCTTTATACACTGGTGATCTATCTACTCAACTTTTTCTTCAAGCTCATACCGGTGAGTCTGTCATTCTTGGGCATCATTGTCCTCCTGGATTTCATGATCCTGCTGGTGACCCTTGCGTTCGTCTATGTCTTTGGCATTAAGAAGATCTGTCGGATGGATACGATTGAATTGTTGAAGAAGGGGAAGGAATTTGAATAATGGGTTTTAGCACGGGAGGAGATCTCGTGCTTTTTCATTTGTGACCCTTCTTGCTGAGAAAAATGAAACCTTCTTAAGGGAGGAACGTATGTATAGAGAAGGTACGGGAAGGGGTTATAAAGGTGGAAGTGGGTAGAAAGGTGATGACGAAGATCTCGCTTTTATACGTTCGGTTTCAAGAATTGGTGATGATGATCTTTATCATCGGAGCGGTTGATTTGGTTCTTTACTACGATTTATTGGTGATGTCCCTTACATTTGTTGAATTTTCATTTCCCATCTTTATCATTCTGTTTGGATATGGATTGGTGAAATTCCTCCTCACACGGAAGAAGAGTGCGGAGGAAAGAATGGAATAGAAGGAGGCCTGTCCACCATAGGATATGCTTCCTTTTTGTTTGGAGGCCCGAGAAGGATTAACCAACATAGGAGTGATACAGTGATACATATAAAAGAAATTGGACGTTTTTGTGAAGAAGATACGGAGGGGTTTATCCTTAATGATGCTAGCATGGAGAATATCCAGCCTGTATTCCTCCGAGTAATCGATAAAGTAGTCAAGGAGTATCGCCTTCACTTGAAGGAGGAGCTGCACAGCATCTACATTCGGGGGTCCGTCCCTCGAGGGTTGGGGATTGAAGGTGTGTCGGACCTTGATACGATTGCGGTAACGAATAAGTGTATGCAAGAGTTAGATGTGGATTGGGTAGAGAAGACCGAGGGAGACATGGACTATCGATTTCCGCAAATAAATGGTGTGGAGTTCAGTTTCTACTATATAGAGGATATTTTACAAACGGAGACCTTTGCCATGATCCCTTTTATGATCAAGACCCACAGTGTGTGTGTACATGGAGAAGATATTAAGGGTCAATTGCCTAATTATAAGGCGGATATCACACTGGGGAACGAACACCTGGTGAATATAGGCGATCAGATTCGACGTGCTAAAGAGGACCTTGATGGAAATGAGGATCTGGAAGATATAGAGGATTGCTGTGTGTGGATCATGAAGATTATTGTCAGGGCGGGACTTGCTCTGGTGATAGAGGAAGAACAAGTGTATACAAGAGATTTATATCCGGCTTTTCAACTCTTCTCCAGGCATTACCCGGAGAAGGAATCCGATATGAAGCAGGCCCTTGAATATGCCCTCAACCCTGTTGACGATCCCGATGAACTTCTGTCCTTTTTAAATGAGATGGGAGAATGGATGATCCATGAATCTGAGAAGTGGTTGCACGTTTATAACCCGGGGAAGATAAAGCATTTAAAGATCTAAACGTAACGGGAACAAGACACGGTTCAAAAACCAGGGAGGGATCATTCTATGAAAAATAAAGTGTCCATCATGATTATGGTGATAGTATTGTTTGCAACTGGATGTCAGAGTGAAAAAGATGAACAGTATGATGTAAGTGGTGAATCCTCTTCCTGGAAGTCCACTATTCAGGTCACGTTTACTCACTCAGGCAAACAAGAGATGTATTACATTGGAGGGACTCTATCATTCAAAAAAGACTATACCCCATCTGCCGTTAAATACTACATAACCTATCCCAATGGTGAGGGGAGTGGAACGGCAAGGGGAAAACAATTCAAGATTCCCCGGGGCGGAGGAACCCGGCAGGCTTTGAACACTAGCATTGAAAGCTTTTCTAAAGATATTACGTTAATTGTAGAGTGGGAGAATGAAGGGGGAGATCGACTGAAAGAAGAAGTCCCTCTGGATTGAAAATAGAGGAAGCACGGGGAACGGTTCCCGTGCTTCCTTTTTTCTATGAGTGGGAAGCAGGAGAATCGTCCCCATGCTTCACCCATGCTTCATCTAACTCATATTTCTGCCGGAGATGATGACGGAAATGCATTCCAACGAGATCATACCATTCCTGGGCATTCAACCATCCAAAGCCTCCGTGCTCCTGCTTGTAGTTTGGGTTGATTTCTTCTCCTTTCATTTCCAATTCTTTCATTCGTTTTATTAGTTGATCGAGCTCCCGTGTAATGGCTTCTTTCGATTTTGTATTGTCCGGGGATGCGTTAAGTTCGGGCGGTAATTGGATTTTAATTGGCGGGAATCCACCAATGTTAAATAAATAGTCTCCAAACTCTGTTTTCCCCTGCATTTGCTCACCATCTGACAATGCACAAGCTTCAACACTGTCCAGATACTCATGAGCTACGACAAGTAGATGGTCATACATTTGGCCGATAGACCAGACCCCTTGTTCGGGTGTATACCTTAACTGCTCAGGAGAATATGCTTGTAAGAAGCTTTTGTATGTTTCAATCAAAGGAAGGTCATTCATGTTCATTCCCCTTTTCCCTTACCGTGCACCTTTTTTGTTGAGAGCATTTCTCCTTCTTGAAGAAATGCACCAGATTGTGAAATGAAAGAGAGATATTATTGTTCCGAGTCCATCTCCCGGTTGAAAATCCCTTTTCCCGTTTGCATATCGATTGGCAATGAAGAGTGTTCGTGTGTGATAAGCCAAGATCCGTTCCCTTTTTTTAAGCCGAATGTGAAACGGTTGGTCATTTGACGATCTTTTTCTTCGGAATTCCCCCTGAAAGCTGAGTAAGTTACGGCACAGTGCACGAATGCAACATTCGCATTTTCCTCATTAACTAAATCATCCATCTCCACTTTTAGTAAATATCCGTCTTCCTTTAAACCATTGAACCACTCTGTTACACGATCTTTCCATAAAGAGAGACCCCTACACTCCCAGTTTCCCCAGCAGTCATAAATATGTACGTCTGCCGAATAGATCGAGAGGAATGTTTCAACGTCGCTTTCATAGACGGCGCGTTTGTACGTTTCAAGAACGTCCTGAACGAAGCTTATTCCATTCGTCATATCATCCACTCCTTGCTCAAAATGGTCATTCTTTTAGAAAAATATAAATCTGTTTACTTGGTAACTCATTGATCATTCTTAAAGAAATGAACAGTACGGATTTCAATTCGCCATCCGAACTCTTCTCCTATAGTCAGTTGCGTCGTCGGATGAATAGAAGCAAGCTCGATCGCCTCATCCATGTCTTCTGCTTCAAAAATGAATATGCTTCCAATCAGCTCTTTCGTTTCTGTAAACGGGCCATCTGTTACCATGACCTTCCCGTTCACACGGCGCAAGTTCTTGATCTCGGACTCCAGACCCGCATCAAGGAGCACCTTCCCGGTTTCGTAAAATTTCTCCGTGTGCGGCTGGCATTCCTCCATAACAGCCTCAATCTCTGCACTTGGGCGTGCATCCATTTTTTCGGAGTTGAAATAGCCCATACATAAAAAGATTATCATCATCTCTCCCAAATCACCCAAATTTTGTGTTCACCTGTAGAAGCTGAATAGCCCTCGTTGAACATAAGATAGATCACTTCCAATACGGAAGAAAGCCTTTCCGCGTACTCTGCCTTATCAGGAACCTCGAAAGGAACATTGGCTGCTGCAAGTTTTCGTTTTGCCCTGACCACTCGCTGGGCAATCGTTGGTTCAAGTACAAGGAACGCGTGTGCGATTTCTTCTGTTGTCAGTCCCCCGATCAGTCTTAGTGTAAGGGCTACACGGGCGTTTTTTGATAACACCGGATGACATGTCATGAAAATCAGCCTCAGCACATCATCCTCTATTTCTTCATCCAATTCATCAGCCAAGTCATGATCATAATGAGTATTCATCGAGTAAGCCAGCTGTTCATATTTTTGATCCAGTCTTTTTTTTCTGCGAAGCATGTCTATGGCTTTTCGTTTAGCCACAGTCATGAGCCATGCACCTGGGTTATCCGGAATATCAGAGACCGGCCAACGCTCAAGCGCTGTGATCAGTGTGTCTTGAGCAAGGTCCTCGGCAATGCTAATATCCCTCACCATCCGAGTAAGTGATGCCACTACTTTAGCGGATTCCGCTCTCCAAATGGACTCAATCCTTTGGTGGATTAAAGTCTCTTTCATGTGTGTGTTCCTCCTTTCCCCAATGAAATACGGATTCTAAAAAAAAACAATAGTCTAAAATAAATAAATTGTAAAATTCTGATAATGATATTTTACCATAAGATCAATGGGGTAGGTCCACTTGCTTCATTTTTACATCAAGAGGAAGCGGGAGAACCGGCTCCATGCTTCCACTAACATAACAATCAAAAAAATGGTAAATTGAATAAATCAAGGATAGCAAAATCTCATAAAAAAACGCATAGGGTTTACATCCCTCTGCGTTTTAATCATGCTTATTTTATTTAATTAACTGCCAATAAAGCATATTGTTATCTTTGAGAACTTTTGTCATATTTACCTTCTGCAATACTTTAATTGAAGGGAGATTGTCCTCCAGGCACTCAGCTTTTATTTTATTTACTGAGTTAGTGTTAAATGCCCAACTAACAATACGATGTAATGCCTCTGTTGCAAACCCCTTATTTTGTTCTGATGCTGTGATACCATAGCCAACTTCAACTGTTTTTTCATCGTCTGGTTTACCCTTGAAACCAATATCCCCAATAATTTTGTTCGTTTGTTTATCGATTATAAGCCAAACACCCCACCCCAAAACAGAAGAATCTTCTTTTAGATTCTCAAGATACATTCCTATATGGGGTCCAAGTTCATATTCCGGTGTATCATACTCTAATATTGATTCATCCGTACACGGGGTAAGTTTTAGTCTCTCTGTTTGTAGCTCAATGTTCATATTTTTTCTCCTCCTAAATGTTATATTTCCATAAAGCAACAGATAGTTCAAGCTGAATTTTCCCCACAAAAAAAGCCCCATCAAAGGTCCATTTGGGACTCTTTGAGGGGGCTTATTGTTAACAGAGCTTATTCCGGAAGTAATACTTCGTCGATCACGTGGATGACACCGTTAGAAGCCTGGATGTCAGCTTGCACCACATTGGCATTGTTGACGCGGACAGGGTCAAGTTTGATCTCCACTGTCTTGTTGGCGAGTGTTTCCGCCATTTGACCGTCTTTCAGGTCTGTGGACATGACTTTACCTGAAAGCACATGGTAAAGAAGAATCTGCTTAAGATCTTCTCTTGCCAGTAGTTCTTCGGCTGTGATACCTAATTTCTTCAACAGCTTTTCAAACGCAGCGTCTGTCGGTGCGAATACCGTGTACGGTCCTTCACCTTTCAGCGTTTCCACAAGTCCTGCCTTTTCTAAAGCAGCTGCAAGGGTCTTGAACTGACCGGCTTCCACAGCCGTGTCAACGATATCCTTCGTTGCCGGTGTCCCGCCTTTAGCGGCTGATACGCCGTTTGAAAGAGACAATAACGCCATGAATACAACCATCATCAAAGCAAATGTTTTGTTTTTCATGATTTTACCTCCTATTTTAATATGTAAACATCTGTTTACTCAGAAAGTAGTATGTGCTTGTTTAGCAGGAATATCCATTTATTTTTCAAGGCTGTTTTCGCAAAGATTGTTGCTATTCGCATACAAACTAATATGTACGATGCTCTGTCATTTAAGTTGTGGTGCAGGAGGGTGAAGGGAACTGCTCCGCTTTCCACGGACGTTCGGCCGAGCCTCCTCAGCAGAGTTCATTGCTCCCTTGAAATTGGATCATGAGGATACGTTTGGGATGATGACGCTTGAGGAGTGGAGGAATCGGGAGAAGTGAGAAGAAAGCAAGGGGACGGTTCTCGTGCTTCTTTTTGATAAGCTGGAAGCAGCAGAACCGTCCCCTTGCTTCCTTAATATCTGAAAATCCCCCCTATTCTCAATATGAAAAAATTGGTACAATGGCGTAATATCCATTTTTACATAGGGGGAAACTGACATGCGACAAGAAACGGCTGTTGAAAAAGTACTCGAAAGTCTAAAAAAAGATCCCAGTGTCCGGAGTGTATTCCTAAAAGGATCCATGGGACGGAAGGAACACGATGAACATTCGGATATCGACCTGTACTGTTTGGTTGAAGATGGGGAGGAGAAGGAATTCCTGACCCGTCGCCTCGATCATTTGAAGGCGTACAAAGATCTTATCTTTCACGATGACATTTTTATCATCGCACCGCAGATCATCGCGATCTATGAAGACTGGCTGCATATCGATCTGTTTACGGTGACGGAGAAGACGTTTCAGGAGAAGGATTTCTTTACGGTGGTATATGATCCGGATGATGTGATGGGGAAATTTGAATCATCCCAAAACCTCACCATCTCAAAGGAACAGTTCAAGGATAACGTGCTGGATGCGCCCTGGTTCCTGTTTCAATATGAAAAGGCAGCGGCGAGAGGGAACCACACATGGGCGGTGGAAATGCTCAGGCATTGTATGAGTAACGTGACGGGCATTCTGCTTTCCCGGTATGCGAGTGAGCGGGCGGTTCTGGGGTTGAAGACGATTCACAGGGACTTGCCGCAGGAGTTGCAGGATCAAGTGGTGGAGATTTATGAGGAGATGACGCCGTCGAGACATGGGGAGGCTACGCGCAAGATTGCGGGTCTTCTGGAGAGTGAGTTTGATTGGATTCGTGGGGAGACCGGTGAGGGTGAGGTTTCTTCGTTTATGGGGCAGATGATTGGGAGAGTGTTGGAAAGGTAAACGTGCCAAGGGACCTGTCCCTCTGGATCATGATCCTAGACAAACAAATCATTAGAGAGAAGGGGGACCTATTCGTTTGTACTTACTATTATCGATTTTTTTAGCCAGTATACTAGGTTTGATCTTGTTTATAGCCGGGCCCTGGATAGGCGGAAGCCTGGCTTTCGGTATCATTGCAGGTTGTTTGTTCAGGGGGCTTTATCTGGTGAATGACATACATAAAAGAATAACGAAAGAAATGCCAAGACCGGATAAGGCAAGGGAAGTATATGAAAACTATTTGAAAGAGAAAGAGAAGAACGGTCACAGTTAGAGAAATGGATACCTGACATCGAAAACCGCCCGGGCTAAGAAGCTCTGGGCGGTTTTTGATGTGGCAGGTCAGCTGCCTGTATGCTGTTTGTCTTTTTCCACAGCTGTCAGTCGTTGACCTTCGTCTCTTGAGGTACTCTTTTCTTGATCATTGCCATTGACTAAATCACTCGTAGCACTTTTGAATTCCTTTAAGGTCGTTCCGAATGCCCGTCCGATTTCCGGTAGTTTTGACGGGCCGAAGATGATCAGGGCGATCACCAGTACGAGAATTAATCCCGGGATCCCGATATTTGTAAGCATAGGTTTCTCCTCCTGTCAGTTTGATGTGTGCGTGGGAACAGGGATGTGCCAAATTCCGATTACACTTAAGAAGCCTCTTCTGTTCAAGCAGTGTTCATTTCAAATCTCTTCCTTCATAAAGCTACTTTCTCTTGACCTGAATGTGACTCCTCCGAAGGGGAAGCCTTTTTCTTATAAGCCATGGTTGAGCAGGTGATGCTGATTTCATATAAAAGAAGGAGCGGCAGAATGACCAGAACATCCGAAAGGAAATCCGGAGGGGTAATTACCACTGAAATGACCACCAGCAGGAAATAAGCGATCCTTCTTGATTTTTTCAATTTGGAAGGGTTCAGAATGCCAAGTACCGTCAGGAAGACGATGACTAATGGCATTTCGAATAACAATCCAAAAGGCAGGGTCAGGTGTAACATGAATCGGAAGTATTTCTCCGCTGTGAACATCGTTTCAAATTGGTCGGCTGACAGGGTGGTCAAGAAGTTCAGGACGATCGGAAAAAGAAGAAAGTAGCCGAACCCAATGCCGAAAATGAACAGAAAGAACAAGGCGGGTATGAAGCGTAAGGTGACTTTTCTTTCTGCTGCACTCAGAGCCGGAGAGACAAATCGCCAAATCTGATAGGCAGCCACTGGAATGGTGGCTGCGACTGAGAAAACAGATGCGATCATTAAGTACACCCATAAAATGTCACTCGGTCCGAGGATGGCGAGCTTCATGTCGATATCCCTGATCAGCCATCCGTAGATCGGTTTCATAAAAGAGAGCCCTACGATCAGGAAACCGATAAAGGCGAGTACGGTTTTAATGGCACGACTCCTCAGCTCTTCCAAATGTCCGATCACCTGTTGGTTGCGATCTTTCATGGCATCAGCCTCCTTGGTGCTAGTTCATTTGCATGTGTTTGCCTTTTTGGGCTTGTTTTTGATGGGCGCGGGCATGCGCTTCATGACGGTCCTCTTCCACCTCAGCAGACAGAGGTTTCCCTTCTGGAACGGTTAGCGTAGACAATTCCTTCAGACCTTCTGCATCTTTTTCGTACACGAAGGAGGCTCTGGTAGAAATATCCGCACCTGGACTCGAGACGAATGGAACAACACGATAATCGGCTTTCCACTGGGTCGGCGTGACATGGCAACGGACATAACCACGATAATCGTTGAAGAATTTAATATGATCGTTCTGGCTAAGAATGCGGTCCGTGTCAGCGCGCTTGTCTGCCCCGTCTCCGCCTGAT
Source organism: Bacillus sp. NTK074B (assembly GCF_017303375.1). Taxonomy (GTDB): domain Bacteria; phylum Bacillota; class Bacilli; order Bacillales; family Bacillaceae_B; genus Rossellomorea. The sequence continues at coordinate 98,414 of NZ_JAFKOH010000008.1, forward strand.
GTGATCGATGTGCCGACAAACTCGGCTCCAAGCATGCGGGAAGAGGGGTCGTCAAAGTCTGCCAGGATATTAGAGGCCCAGTTCGCATGTACATCACCTGTCAGGACAATCAGGTTATCCATGTTTTTCTTTCTGGCGAAATTCGTGATCCGCTCTCTTGCAGGTGTATAGCCATCCCAGCCATCCATACTATATAAAGGCCGGTCAGGGCTTGGACCATAATTTCGTTTGGCAAAAAAGATTTGCTGGGCCAGTACATTCCATGAGCTGTTGGAGTTGCCGAGATGATCAAGCACCCATTGTTCCTGTTCGCGGCCCAACAAGGTGCGTGAAGGATCAAGGGACTCTTCCGTCTGAGGCGAGCTTTTGTCTCCATTTGCCTGATCGGAACGATACTGACGGGAATCGAGCACCATAACATTGGCTAACTTACCGTAAGAGAACTGGCGGTAGAGGTGCATATCCGCACCATGAGGCATTGACGACCTCCTCAATGGCATGTGTTCATAATAGGCCTGATAGGCAGCGACCCTCCTCTTCACGAACTCTTCCACAGACTGGCCTTTTTCCGGGATCATGTCGGCATAGTTATTCTCCACTTCATGATCATCCCATGTGACGACCCAGGGAAAAGCCGCATGGGCAGCCTGCAGGTCCGCATCTGTCCGGTATTGGGCATGACGGTTCCGGTAGTCCTGTAACGAACGGATTTCAGGCCCCTTGTGGTCCCGCACATTTCCAGATTTAGCTACGTACTCATTAGGACCGTATTCATAAATATAGTCTCCAAGATGGAAAACGAGATCAAGATCTTCTTTGGCCATATGCTTATAAGCCGAATAATAGCCATGCTCATATTGCTGGCAGGAAGCAAAGGCGAATGTCAGGCTTGAGACATCTGCATTAAGGTTCGGGAGCGTTTTCGTCCTTCCAATCGGACTGAAATCCTTCCCGACCTTGAACCGGTAATAGTACACCGTATCTTCTTCCAGATTTTCCACCTCGGCATGAACAGAGTGGGCGAGGGACGGACTTGCCACTTCCGTACCGCGCTGCACGATGCGGCGGAAATGTTCATCTTTCGCGATTTCCCATTTGACAGGAATCTTGCGGTCAGGCATGCCCCCACCATTAAGAGGGTCAGTAGCCAAACGTGTCCATAATACGACACTATCCGGAAGCGGGTCACCGGAAGCTACTCCGAGTGTAAAAGGAAAATCCCGAAACCCAGCTTCTTCTGCCGAAACGGCTAAGCCGCCCATCGACTGAGCAATCGCCATCCCTAACGAAATTCCGGCGACTTTCCCGGCCCCCTGCAGAAAGCTGCGGCGGTCGACCCCTTTATATAAGGTCTCTTCATTCAGCTTCTGAATCCAATTCTCCATTGATCTCTCATTCGTCATGTGGATGACTCCCTTCATGAATCTATTGAATCGAACAGTTCATATTATAGAATCCTGTTTTTAACGACTTGTAAATGAATGTAAACAGAGGAGAGAAAAGGAGGGTCATCTTTCCTGGTACAAAGGAATCTTTATTGTTTGACTATTCATTCTAATAGTAACGTAAAGAGAATTCGACCTCATTGTAATAGGTTGAGAGACCCGCTTTTCTTAACATGAGTGAAAAGAAAACTATATAAAGAAAATAATGAGGAAGCTTTCTCTTACTTCCAAACCAAACACATTGATGAAAGATTCTTATTGAATTGCGATATTATCAGATAAACAAGCGATTTTATAATACAATGAATATACAAAACGTTGCGGTCATTCAGAGGGTTTGAACGAAATATATGTAATGAGGTGCTGAAATGAAAGAATCACGTAGGATCTTGGCTGCCATGGCCATCATCTTTATTCTGCTTATGGCGATGATCACACCTGCAGCATGGCTTGGATTATTAATCGTGGTGGTTAGCTTATATCTAACTTCTCACAAGAAAAAAGACAAGAGGGCGTTCACAGGCTGGTTGATCCCGGTCGGAATTCTCGGAATTATCCTCGGAGGCTGTGCAGCTCCATCAGAAGAAGTGGATCAAGACACCACTGCCCAAGCTGAGAAAGAAGCCGATCAACAGGCGAAGGCAGAGGAAGAAAAGAAGGCGGCTGAAGAGAAGAAAGCCAAGGAAGAAGAAGAGAGACAGGCTGAAGAAGCGGCGGCGAAGAAAGAACAGCAGGAGCTTGCCGACACGTTCGGATTGGAAGAAGTGCTGGTCTCCCGTGTGATAGATGGTGACACCGTCGAATTGAAGGACGGACGAAAAGTACGATTCATCGGCGTTAACACCCCCGAGTCCACAACGAGAACCGAAGAGTATGGAAAAGAAGCCAGTAACTACACGACCGAAAAGCTGGAAAGCAAAACGGTCTGGCTTCAAAAGGATGTGTCCGAAACGGACCGCTATAATCGTTACCTGCGTCTGATCTGGCTTGAAATCCCTAAGGATGACATGAACGAAGAAGAAATCCGGTCGAAGATGTTCAATGCCGACCTCGTATTGAACGGATATGCCGAGCCGTCCACCTACAACCCGGATGTGACATACAGCGACTACTTCGTGAAATTCGCACGGGAAGCAAGAGAGAAGGAAACAGGTCTCTGGGCTTACGGTGAAAACGGGACGACCAAAGGGGACCTGGATTCGAAAGAAGAGAAGAAAACAAGTACAGCCTCCACGGCAAAATCCAGTGCGAGCACTGATACAACGGAAGAGCCAGCTGCCGAGCAACAGGAATTCTATCAAAACTGTACAGAACTGAGAAAAGTCTATCCGGATGGAGTCGCTTCCGATCATCCCGCGTATGCAAAGAAGCATGACCGGGATAAAGACGGATGGGCGTGTGAGAGATAAAGAGAGTAAGAGCCATTCCTTTCGTGAAGGGATGGCTTTTTTCAGTGAAAATTGGAACTTCCCCCCATCTCATTCGTATATAAAGGAAAGAAGTAAATGGAGGGGAATAAGATGAAACAACTATACATCAAACAAAAAGTATTCAGTCTAAGCGAGAAATTCACCGTAAAGGATCAAGATGAGAGGGACATTTATTATGTCGAGGGTAGCTTGATGAAGGTCCCGAAGACGTTCTCCATTATGAATCAGGACAGGGAAAAAGTCGCTTTGATCACGAAAAAGGTACTGAGCTTTCTGCCCACATTCTTCGTGGAAGTGAATGGTGAAGAGGTCGTGACGATCAAGAAGGAATTATCCTTTCTAAAGGCTAAGTATTCGATTAATGCGGCAGGGATTGAAGTAGAGGGAAACTGGATGGATATGGACTTTCAGGTGTTGCACAAGGGAAGAGTCGTAGGCGAAGTGGGCAAGGAATGGTTCAGTTGGGGCGACAGCTATAGGGTACAGATCCTGGAGGAAGAGATGGAGTCCGTGATCCTGGCGCTTGTAATTGCGATTGATTGTGTGAAGGCGGATCAGGCGAATACGGCGACGTTTTAAGGAGTATGGGGACGGTTTCCGAGCTTCCTTGCTAGAGTATGTGATTGTTAGGAGCCAAGGGACCTGTCCCCCTGGCCCCCGGAAAAATTATTACTATATTCATATATTAGAAAGAATATAGGAAAAAAGGATCTCAATAAGTGACGTAATACACTTATATCCCTGCACGTTGAAAATAAATAAGAATGGCAATTGGTGTATACTCAATCAATAAGCTTATTAAAACGGCAGGCGGTGTAAAAAATGAAAAAAGTAATAGCAGGAATGACACTTACAGGGCTCTTGCTATCAGGATGTTCCAGTGCACCACAAGAGAAACAATACACGATTGCGGAAGCGACCGATAATGGGGACACGATTGTAGACGAAGAGGGGAAAGTAGAAAATCTGGATAAACTATTATCCTTTATAGAAGATGTTAAGGCCAATAAGGAAGCTGAATTGACTCTCTCGAATTTCTCCAATCGACAAGTGACGCTGAATAAGATGAAGTTCGAAGGCGGTTCTTTGACGTATGAATTGACAGATGGAAAAGGGGAAGAACGGATGAATACAAGCTGTAAGAACATAGAGGAAAGAACCGGATCCATCTCCTTGCAGGAATGCGAGGGTGATTCACCAGTGATTGGCCTCGTACAAGTGTCAGAGTACCAAATCAATAAGACCAAAGCATCCATGAATAATTAAAAGCATCCCGCTTCGGATGCTTTTTTTGGGTCTCATGAGTCCTTCAGTTGTGTGATGAGGCTTTGGGTCATCTTGATATTTTTTTCGCTCTTTAGTAAGTGATAAGCCATTTTGGCATACTGAAGATGGGTGATGGCCGACTCCTTGTTATGCAGCTTGATGAAGTTTCGTCCAAGCATGAAATACAGATACCCCAGTGCATATAAGTAGTGATGCTCCGTGCAATAGGTAATTCCTTTATTGCAATACATGATGGATTCATTGTACTTTTCTGTGTGATATAAAACATAGGCGTAGTTGTAGTAGGATCGAATGACGATTTTATCATTTAATAGTGGCAGGTTCTGATGAAGGTGGCTGAACACAGTTTGGTATTCTTTCTGCGCCTCATCAAATCGTTTCGCTTCTATTAGAAGGTTGCATTTGGTAATGAGAATTTCTAAGTCTTCTTCGGAAAGGTTCTTTTTAGTGCTGTAGGACATGCCCATGGCAGAATTAATCAGAGCGAGTGCTTGATCAAGGTCTTTTTTGATAACGAATGTCTTTAAATAAAGGATTGTTCTTTTGGGTTTGGATTAACTTGAGTACCTGATCGTAGTCTCTTGCCGCACTGGCATTTCGTAATTGTTTATAAACCTCGCTGAAATAGTCATATCGTTCATTATAAGCAGGATGGATGAGTACAGAGATGGGAACCCCCAGTCTTTCAGATAATCTATATACGGTTTCAGCGGAGGGAGACACACTTCCCCCTTCCAACCGGCTGATAAAAGATTGAGTGCAAATATCGTTCGCCAGCTCACCCTTGTCATGTTGATCTTCTGACGCAATTCTTTGATTCTCTCTCCAATGTTCATAAATATCCCCTATGTAAAATATTCGTACATTCATATCGGCAGTCAAATAACGATTTAAGAGCAACTATTTATTGGTATAAAGATAGTATATCAAATAAGACTAAAGATTCGTAAAAATCCATAATAAGTTAGAAGCACTGGGACAGTTCCCGCGCTTCTTTTTATGTCCAAGGGAGTTGCCCCAAATGTAAAATATTTTTATTTACCTAGTCCCAAAGATACATGTATTCCCCCCCCGCCCCCATAATAAAATAGCAAAGATATAATCAATTTTCTTACTAAGAAGGGGAACCTATGACCGAGATAAAAATGAGAAGTTTAATGAAACAGCTGCATAGTGTGGATTCGGGGACGAGGTATGAGGCGCTTGGGACGTTGTATGAGTTGAAGGGGCAGGATGATTTGAAGATCCGGGTGGAGATGTTGCAGGATATGGTGAAGGAGGCGGCATCAACCTTCCCTGAGCGGGTGGATGTGTGGGATAATCCTTCCCTTGGACTGGTGGAGTTTGTGTGTGATTATCCGATGCCTGAGATCATTGATGAGATTCTGCTGCGTTTTGACGGGTTGGATCCGGATGCGAAGGTGCGGGCGCTCCAGTGTCTGCTGTTGACGAAGGATGAGGGGATCTTTCAGGAGATTCATGATCAGACGGTGCAGCTAGTAACCCATGAGGAAGTCGTGCTGCCGGTGGAGGAGCTGTGTGAGTTCCCGGTGCTGTTGAGGGGGATTGTGGATAAGACGATCGATCAGTTGGAATCTCCTTTTTATAAATATATGTACTATGACTTTATCACGGCGATCAATGAGTCGGGAGTGGAGGCAGGGTATAAGAGAGCGAGGATCCTTCTGGTGCTCCTGGCTGATTATGCGAAGCTTCGGGATGAATACCTTAAGTACGACGGGGAATACCGGTCCGACTATGTGTATCAATCGTGGAAGGAGTCCTACTTCCAGATGAGGTACCGCCTCAATGTACTGATCGGGTTGATGAACTTCTATTATTCAGAAGAGGCAGAAGGTTTCCTGAAGGAGGCGGTGTCGTTCAAGGATCCACGCATCAGCACAAATGCGGTCGTGGTTGCGATGAATAAGAACATCCCGGTTCAACCGGACATCCTCCAATCGCTTTCTGCACATGTCGAAAGTGCCGAGATGATGTACTGGGGGCTCGCGGAACACCATAAAGAGCATCTCTTCCCGGTCAGTCCGAAGCAGCCGGTGCTTGCCAAGGCGCATCTCTTCAACCATCTGGTCCATTTGCAGGATGAAGAAGGAGAGGAGCTACATATCTTTCCGGAAAACATTCAGGTCGTGGATTCTGTCGACACCGTGAACTCATACGGTCAGCCTCTGCGCTATTATCTGATGAGCTTCTCCTATGGGGACGAGGTCCTCGCTGCCTGGGTGGGAGGATATAGCCTTGAGGAGGAGGATGACAGTGCGGACATGTGGGAAGGCACCCATACCGACCTTGAGCCTTTCCACAGCAGATCAGTCGAAGAACAGAAACAACTGTTTTTGAAAAAAAGGGAAGAGAACGCGATCGAAAATGAACAAACCGTTCACTATGACAGTTCACCCGGCCTCTCGAAATGTCTATGGTTCTTCTACGCCCTCCTGATCGGACACTGGGCAAGAGTCTTTATGAACGGAATTGATGAAGAAATCTTCATTTCTATCGCTTTCACCCTACTTGGAGGAATTCTTACCATCTATGAACTGTGGAAGAAAAAGCGTAGTACAGTGTCCATAGTGGGGAGAGAATTGGTCAAGGTGAAAGGGAATAAGAAAGAAAGCATCCCCCTTCAGGAGATTAAGAAAGTGACGTATGATAAGAAGCATATCAACGTTTTTGATAGAGAATATGTCCTTCAATTGAATGTCCCATTGCGTTGGGTGGAATACGGACATTTTTACTATGCGATGGTGGAGCAGACGTATCATTTGAGAGAGCAGCCGTATATTGAGGAGTGAGCCAAAGAGCGAAGGGGATCCCCTTCGCTCTTGTAGCAATTTTTGATTAATCAAGCAAGTCGCTTAACTCCTGTACCGTTTTATCGTCAGATTTCTTCGTTACATCCATACCCCTGAGATCTTCTGCCAGTGAAATCATATTCTTTATCTTTTCCTCATCCACAGCATCAGGATCCAAATTGGCCACGAAATTCTGCATTCCATCATAAAGCTCTAGAAGGTGATCCTCCTGGTCTTCCTCGATGTCAATAGTGTTCAAACTTGTATAAGCAATCACTCTATGATTACTTGCATCATACTGATCGATCATACCTCGTGTGTAATCAGACGAAGTGTCATCGTTCAGTAAGCTCTTCAAGATCAACTCAAATTGAAGAAGGGTGGTGGTATGGTGGTTCTGGAAGATTAACAGATTGTCTTCCTGGACATTCTCAGTGTTGGTAGTTTTTTTGTCGCTACAAGAGGTGAGCAGAAGAATTAGTGATAAGGCAATTGTCCATTTTATTATTAGTTTCAGAATTAACGCCTCCTTAAATAAAATACTAACCCTACTTTTTCATTGTAGGGTTAGTATAAACATTTTTATTTAGTCGATATAGACTGCATTGTCGTCATATCTTGACCAGTCGGAAACTTTACTTGTCTGACTTACGGTATAACTAAATCCACCTGATGGACCAGTTGAATCAAAGCTAAAATAGGCTTGTCCAGTTGAAGAAGTACTGTAAGTAGTATAAGTATGTGTATACTTAGAACCATAATCTAGCCATCCGCTCCTTGAAGGAACAACCTGTACTGTTGCATAGGAGTCAAAATCGTAATTATCATCTTCAACGTTGAATAGATATATGCCGTTGCTCCTTTGAGAGCCATCTCGTTTGGTCACAATGCTAGAGTCTCCTACACTTGAAGAGTAGTAATAGCCATCATCTGGATCCCATTCCACTGAGACTAAGTCAATTGTTGCGCTTGATGATTCACTATATGAAGACCATGATGATGTAAGATGATAATAACTTTGGTCCCATCTTTTTGAAGAATAGACATCAAGGGTCATATCGCTTGGTGATAAACCGTCTATTGTATAGAGGGGCTTCGGTTTTTTATTAAATTCTATTCCTACTTCTGCTAGGGAATTAGTCATTTCCCCTACGGTAAGATGATTGTCTTTCACATAGTTGTATATAAAACGATTGTACTCATCATCATTGAATTTTTCAATTTTCTTTTGAAAAAGTGTGTGATGTTTTTTTATTTCTTTTTGTGATAGTTTTTGAAGTTGTTTGGCAAATTTCACTTCTTCTTTGGAGTTATATTCTTGTAGTTTCTTATTATAAGTGGTTTGAGACATGGTGAGCTTTGAAGCTTCCTCTGATGAACTAGCTGCAAATGCCGAAGGGGATAATAATGAAGCCGTCAAAACTAAAGCGCTACCTATTTTAGCTGTTTTTTTGAACATATTTTCATCTCCTATAAATATGAAATTATGATCATGACCGTTTATTTGTACACATGTGTTAACATTACTGATTTCTCATAGCTATGATATGTAATGTTATAACTAATGTTAGCAGAATAAACCGTTAATTAACATAGCTTTGCTATTGATAAAACGAGCTGTCTTTTGTAGGGATTAATGCTATTTTTAAGACCTCATTTTATCAAATTAGCTACTGCTATGTTGTTTGAAAAAGAAGGTTGAATAGGAGAATCGATTGTCATATATTGAAGTGAACTCCTTCCCCACTTACTGGATCGGGATGATCTTCATCTTGGTTAGGGATGATAATTAAACCAGAAATGATACCCATTACAATAGCTATTTTAAACATCTTATGAACATGATTCTTCATTTCGATTCCTCCATGTTTATCTTATAGTGTTATAAGCTTCGCAAAAATAATATGATGCGTTTTTATATAAGTTTCTTTCTTCAAATAGTTTGGCAACCCAATAGCAATATTCACTATAAACTCTTGGCTTACTAGAATTTTTATATTCTTTCATTGATCTACTTAATTTCTTTTCATCCATTGTTATCTGATTCTTTTTTACTTTTAATAAATATAAAAGAAGCTCCACTTCCTCTCTCAGTAAAGAATCTTGGTCCTCGATCTCCATTTCATTTAAGACTTTTTCAGAGTCAGAATAGTCCCCATACCTATAGTGGGTTTTAGCCAATATCAATGTTGTAAAAGATACAGATGGATCATGGTACTTCTTCTTTAACTCTATGCATTCATTCCATGATCTAATAGATTCTTTAATGTTTCCCATCTTTTCGTAAAAGAGTGCCCTATTGTGTAGTATTTTTCCTAATCTTCTTTGATCTGTTTCTTGAGATATTAATCTTTCACATTTATGGAGTATGTGAAGAGCTTTCATATATTTTTTAAATCTACTATAGCTGATGGCTAAGAGCATATAGCTATCAATGCAACGGCTAGGTAGAAATTCTTCTTTAAATATCTCTAAGGCCTTTTCAGCAAATTCTATACATTGATTTGCTTGATACAGTTGACTACAAATCAGGCTTTTAATGTAGTACAAGTATCCAGAAAGCCAACTACTTACGACCTCCGTTTTCAGAAGTATCAATGCTTCATTGCAATGGACATTGGCTAATTTATAATCCTCTGTGGTAATAAGAAAGATGCTTACATACAGTTTAAATAGCAATTTATTATAAGGATTCATTTGGTCAACAAGTTGTGTTAATTCATTGATAAGCTCTTTCGCTTGTTTTCTATTATTTGATATTGTAGCTACTCTAAGTAAAGTAATGTTTGCGAAGATGGTCAGACGAGGGACATGATTAGCTTCTAACATGTTTAATACAGATGCCAGTTTATCTCGTGCCTTTGATAAATCTTTTTCATTAATGAAGAGTTCGTAAGTTAAAATTCTCAATAATTCTTCTGCTTCAGAATTTATAACACTTGAAATAACCGGGTTTCTTTTTATGTCTAACCTCTTAAAAAGATGTTCTACAATCTCCTGAGAAGGTTCAATTTTGTTGTTTTCCAATTTACTTAAATAAGAAACGGAACAAATACCAGTAGCTAATTCAGACTGACTCATGCTTTTTTTTAACCTGTATAGCTTAACTGTTTTCCCAATAAATTCCATATAGATCACCTTCTTCCTATTATTGATAGATTCTTTTGACCTAAGTTAATAGCAACAAAAAATGCTATTTTATGTAAATATCACAACCGGTAACCTTCTTCAATAAGATCTTTAATATGGAAATCCGCTGTTTCAGCTATCCTTGGAATTTGGTGTCAGTCCCTCGGTGTACTAATGCGTTATTGTACTGGGGGACTGAACCCATTTTTCGCAGTTTTTCTACTCCAATCTCCCCCCATAATGATCTTTCACCCAATACGTCAACGTCCCATCCTGCTCAATACGATAACGCAGATCAGCTTTCTGCAGTCCTTCAATCATCAATGGGCGTAAGTCACTCATCATTTGATTGCTTTCTTCTATATAAGTAAAGAGGATTTCAGAATGATAGGTGTTGGCATTTGCTGATGACATCAGATAGTCGACGGCTGCCTGTTTGATGACGTACAGTTCGATGGTTTTGTTATGTAGCTCCTTAAATTCTCGGGGAGGATTGAGGTCAATCAGTTTTTGATAATTTTGAGTGAGCATCATGTCGGTTTCATTGATATCAACAGACAGGGATGAGAGGTTTCCATTTGCAGCATTGATCTTGGTCAGCAACTGTTTGAAGCTTTGATCGCTGGAAATGAAGTATTGCTCACGCTCCTGCAGGTAGCTTCGTATCTTTTGTTCCTGCTGGATTGTGATTTCGTTGTAGATCTTCATTGGTAATCCGCTTGCGAACAACGCCAGGAGGATGAATCCAATGACGCCCCATGACCATTTGGGAGCTTTCTTCCTTTTAGGTCGATACCGATTATCATTCCAGTAGTCTCTTTCTACTATGGGCATTAGTGGTTCCTCGTTTCGTTGGATACTAGTAAAATACTCTCCTAATATTACCATAATATTACATGAGGGAAGTTGTATTTTTGTGATTTGTTGGTATGCTCTTAAAGGTTTGGTGAAAATAAAAAAGAAAGCTGTGGCTTACTCCCCTCGTAAGCCACAGCTTTCCTTCTTCACCAACCTAATAACTTCCTTCACATCCGAACCCCTAAATATAGAAGTGGATTTATCATTCTCCGTAAAATAGATCTCCCCATAAGCATTCTTCTCATCAAACCCAACAATCTTAAAACGGTAAACTTGCTTATCCTTCATCAAAACAAATTCCTGCTTTTTAATCTCGATCACCTCTATAGTATAGATCAGAGTATAGTTGTTTTAATGCAGTTGAGTTATTGTCTTTATGTTTCTCTATGTTCTCCCACACTTCTTCATTTAAGCGGTCCAGGCTGATCCCCAATGCTATGGCAATTTTCGATAGGGTATAGGATTCAGGGGTTCGTTTACCCCGTTCAATATTGCTTATGGTGGTTCGAGCCAGGCCTGCTCTTTCTTCTAGTTCTGCCTGAGTATAGCCCATCTCGCTCCGTCTTAATCGTAATAAAATGGATATGTACTTCCCGTATAATTCCCGTTCTGTCAATGATTTCTCCAATACTTTGACCCCTTTTACAACCATTATCAAATGGTGAAAAATGGCTTGGAACGGACAGGTCGTCAACTTATTGAAATAAATGGAATTTAATTAAAGTATTTCTCTATATGCAGCTTTACGTAGAGGTGAAAATTAAGGGTAAGCTTGCTAAATCCCAAATTTAACTAAATAATAGGAATATACTGTTAGACGAAAGGCTGACGAATATGATCGTATATGAAGCTACTAAACAAGAGTTTCTTGAAGATGTTTTTCATGATGAATTGGTTAATAATATATGCAGCAATTACACGTCGAAGATTGGAAAGATCAATGAGCGGGAGGTTCGCTCTTGGGATAATTCGATGCAGTACATGTATCGTGTGCTTAGTGATCAAGATATTCCTAGTGACGCTGGGGTTGCGATTGAGTTTAAGATTCCGCATACGTCGCGACGGGTGGATTTCCTGATCTCAGGGAAGGATGGGGAGAAGAATTCCATTGTGATAGTGGAGCTGAAGCAGTGGGAGTCTGTTGAGGTGATCAGGGGGAAGGAAGCGATTGTAAAGACGGCGATGAATCGCGGTCTGGTGGAGACGACTCATCCTTCCTACCAGGCTTGGTCATATGCATCCCTCATCAAGGATTACAATGAGAATGCCCAAAAAGCGGAGATGGAGCTGTATCCTTGTGCGTATTTACATAATTACTTGAATCAGGGGGAAGAGGATCCTCTGACAGATCCGGTCTATGATTATTATATAGAACAGGCTCCAGTCTTTGTGAAGGGACAGGCGAAGAAGCTCCGGGATTTCATTAAGCGTTATATTCAGGTAGGGGATAACAAGGAGAATCTTTATAAAATCGAGAATGGTCGCATCCGTCCGTCGAAGTCACTTCAGGATTCGTTAAATCAAATGCTGAAGGGGAACGACGAGTTTGTGATGATTGATGATCAGAAAGTGGTATATGAGGAAGCCATTCATTTGGCAAAAGAAGCTCTTCGGACCAATACAAAACAGGTACTGGTCGTCCAGGGTGGTCCGGGTACTGGGAAATCGGTTCTCGCTATCAATCTATTGGTCCACCTAACCAATCTCAGCATGGTCTGTCAGTATGTTACGAAGAACGCGGCACCTCGAAACATTTACTCTACCAAACTGAAGAAAGATTTCAAAAAGGGACATATTGATAATTTGTTTAAAGGATCCGGAAGCTACTTCGATGCTCCTAGGGATGAGTTCGATGCGCTAATCGTGGATGAAGCCCACCGATTAAATCTGAAGTCCGGGATGTTTCAGCACCTCGGTGAAAATCAAACGAAGGAAATCATTCAAGCATCAAAGCTCTCCATCTTCTTCATTGATGAAAGGCAGCGGGTCACGTTAAAGGATCATGGAAGTCTTAAAGAAATTAAACGATTTGCCAAAGAAAACAGTGCTCCGCTCACGATCATGAACCTTGAATCTCAATTTCGCTGCAGTGGCTCCGATGGCTACTTAGCATGGCTAGATGACGTGCTTCAGATTAGAACAACAGCAAATGCTCATTATATCGGAAGCCAGTATGATTTTCGGGTTTTCAACGATCCGAATGAATTGAGAAACGAAATCGAGAGAAAAAATGCCAACAACAAGTCCCGCATAGTTGCTGGCTACTGCTGGAACTGGGACAAGGAGGGGAAGAGCAATACGGACTATCATGACATTGTTCTTGATCAATACGACTTCAAGATGAGCTGGAACCTCGATAATTCAGCCACCTGGGCCATTGATGAGGATTCTATTAAAGAAGCAGGCTGTATCCATACATGCCAAGGTCTGGAGTTTGAATATGTAGGGGTGATCATAGGGGATGACATGAGATATGAAGATGGAGAGGTCTTCACAGATCATACTCAAAGAGCTAAGACGGATTCTTCATTGAAAGGGATAAAGAAAATGCTTAATGAAAATCCGGATAGAGCTGAGAAGGTGGCGGATGAGATTATTCGGAACACGTACCGGACGTTGATGACTCGTGGCCAGAAGGGATGTTATGTGTATTGTACGGACCCTGAGCTTGGACAGTATTTTAGGGAGCGGTTTGAAGAGAGTAGTCAGGAATATAATGAGAATGAGTTTTTTAGAGGTGGAAGTATGGTTGCTGAGGGGAAAGCGGAATATAGGTACTAGGCTAGAAAAATAATAAGTTGTTGAACCTCGTCCCTATAGTTATTCACACACTACTTTAAATCTTGGCGTAAGAGAACAAATACGACCCTTCCTCAAGTATTCAAACAAACCAGTGACAATAGTGTCATTGAGAGTTGTTTATACTAATATTATTAATCTATAAGGGGATGGCGCTGTATGTTAAAGACAATTATTAAAGAAGTAATGAAAAAAGGAAACACAAGAAATATTGATTCATTAGAGAGGGACATAAACATCGTTCTCACTTATTTTGGATTTGGTAAAGAACCAAACCCAACCTATCAATCTATCGCAGAAGAGTATGGCGTGAGAAGACAAAGAGTAGGACAAATTATCTCCACAAGATTTGTTGACAAGGTTGCAAGTGGTAACTTGGAAATTCTACAGGATATAGAGAATATCATTAAACAAGAAGAAGCAATATTTATTAAAGAATTACTCCAAACCCTCATAAATAAAAACTTTCTAGATAATCAAATGAATCCCAAAGGGCTTTTGACTCTACTCCACAGGTTCAACCTCTGTATTGAATATAACCTCTTTAATCTAAACATAGAAAGAGCGTCTGAAAGTGATTTTGTCAGTAGGCAGGAGCTGCTTCTTGTTAAAGAGGGACATGAGACAGAGTTAACAACCAAAATAGGCAGCATCAAGACTTTTCCAGGTCTTCATGGTTTGGTTAGGTATTCAGAGGTCGTAGCAAGAAATGAATGGCTTCGAGATGAAAAGGCAGAGTTTTATAAAAAGGTGATAACATCTTCCCAAAATGTGTGTACAATCAACGACAGCGAGGGGGATATGTGGTACCTATTTGAGGATCGTGCCAATGTCCTGATTAATACGTTAGGTAAAATAAGGAATATAACAAATCAAGTGAAAATAGACATTCTTGCCCGAACCATCCATTCAGAAATAAATAAAAGGACATTTCAAAAGGCTATACCTAGTGTTGAAATGATAAAAAGTTATCTTATTCAATCAAAATTTGTTGCGTCAGATGGGGAATATGCTGTTTTAAATGTTGATAAAAGAGAACTCCAAGATATCGAGAAAGAAATTTTAAATTATTTTTCTGCGAAAAAAAAGATATCAGCCACTTTTTCAGAAATAAACGCTCATCTAACAAAGAAGGGATTCAGTGATGCAAGTATCACTCAAAAGGTTTATCATTGTTCCTTTCTTTATGTAGATAAGAGCGGGGGCAGAAGGAATTATAAATTTATTCTTATTTCAAACTTTACTCGTGAATATGAGATTACTCAAGAAGGAGTCCGGTATGAAAAGTATCGTGACAGATTAAGTCAATTGATGGGAAGCACGGATACTCCTAGAGAGGTTAAACTGAGGAATGAACAAGCTATCTTAAGAGATTGGCTATTTAAAGGAGAAAATGCTACATGCTGTGCTATTTGTGGAAGGTTATTTTCGACCGGTTCATTGGTAGCTGCTCATAAGAAAAAGAGAAGTCATTGTACAGATGAAGAAAGAAAGGACCCTAACATTGTGATGCCTGTGTGCTTGTTTGGGTGTGATACTTTATATGAAAGAGGAATTATATCTGTTGAAAACGGTGGCATAGTGGTTTGCTGGCAAACAGGTTTACAGAGAGCCGAGATAGAATATTTAGAGGGATTGGAGCACAGGAAAGTGGATGAACAGTGGTTAGTAGGGAAAAGCATTCAGTACTTCCATAAAGCAATCACAAAAAATTAAGGGGATATGGATGAGATGAGGCATAAAAAGTTATCTATTGATGAACTCCTAGATAGGGAAGAAATTCTAAGATTAGAAATAGCTTCAGCCGATGACCCATCATACTATGAAATAATCGCGTTATATAAGAATTTGTATAAGCAAATCCGCGTAGATAAGACAGGAGAGTATATACCGAGTCTGGAAAAAATTAGAAGTAATCTTATTTTCCATTTAATTGAGTATGGTACATTCTTGAAGACAAGCGAATATAAAAATGAAAAAACGGCAAAAGATAGTTTAGAAGATGCCATTAAAATTGATAAAAGGTTACCAATTGTACATTATAGATTAGGTTTTTTGGCTTATAAAAATAACTATGTAAATGCTCTTAACCACTTTGAAGATGCACTCACTTATCAGGAAGAGGTTCAAGATGTCCAAGATGTCCAATACAAATTAAATAAGCAACAGGTTTATAATTGTCATTTGTTTTTGGCGAATTGTGCACTTTTTATTGCAGAGAAAGCTCAAAAAGGAATAGAAGGTTTTAATGAATTTGGAGAAATATCAATTCCTACAAAATATGAAATATCCCCTTTTTATGAGTTGATTAGAAAAAACGAGAAATATCTTGAAAATCATTCATATGTGAAGATAACTAATAAAGGGTCAACATATTGCAGCATAGAAGATTGTGAAGAGGCATTTTACACAGAGAATACAATTATTATTGATTCGAGCGGTAGGAAGGACTCTGTTATCTTTAACGAGAGAGAAAAGAGCCTCTCTAAAAAACACGCGGATATGTTACGCACCTTTTTGTTGAATAGTAATGAGGGCAATCCCTTAACTAAACATACCTTTTATGATTCGTTTTTGAATGCGAATGTAAATGGAGACATTCCTACAAATACCTACGTAAAAAATGTGCAAAGGTTGAGGGCACACTTGAAAGAAGTAGGGATAGAAGCTGAGGTGCTAATAAATAAAAAATCCAAAAATGAAACGGGATATTACTATAATGAAAAATATCCATTTATGGTTTTAAATCGTACCGATGAACTGTTCTAATTTGATGACAGGTCTGTCATCACCCTTTTGAGATAATTGGTTTACAAACCAAGGGGAGATGATGAGATGAAAAAAACGTGGAATCAGTTATTTGTGCGACAGGGATGGTTATTGGATGAAGTGGAAGGAAATATCTTTGATTGTAACCAAGAAACGGAAGCAAATGTTGACTTTCTTATCAAAAGTTTGGATGCTGCTGGTGTGGACCATACCATCAATAATGGAAGATTGATACTGTTTAGTGAAGTGGTACTTGAAGAGGAGTGGCTGAAGGCTGTTGATTATAAAGGACGTGGACATGGTGAAGGCCTTTGGTTCCGCCCTGGTATAGAACAGCCGAAGGTTGCTGAGCTTGATACGTATATCAGCGGTATCGTACGTCAGCTGAATCGACTTGGCTTTCACACGATGGGCTCCTGTGATGGGCATGAAAGAAGAACGGCCCATGTCATGGTTACAAAGGAAAGGAATCTTGATGAGCTAGTGGGGGTGTTATTGGCACTAGGAATCAAAAAGATTTATTACAGAGAACAGAAGAATAGTAATCATATAGCATTTCATTTAAAGCGTAACCACCTCCTGGACCTGGCAGAAAAGCTCAGTCTGATAGAAGCAGAGTGGGTAAGTAAGGGAGAAACATTCATCAGAGAAAAGATGTTTCAACATCAATTGGAGGAACTTCTGATGATTCCAGGTGCAAGCGGTAATGAAGGGAAGGTCAGGGACTATGTAGTAGAGAAATTAGTGCCTCTCGTCGATTATCTCACCATCGACCGAACAGGTAATATTCTGGCTGAGAAGACTTATAAAACCGGGCATGGACCTGTCATCCTATTGAGTGCACATTTAGATACGGTATATGAAATTGAGGAAGACCGTGAGATTCTTAAAGAAGGGAAGATCTGGTCCAGCAGTAAGGGGATATTAGGGGCTGATGACCGTGCAGGAGTGGCCATACTACTCCATATTGCTGAAATTCTTCACCTATCTTCAACCTTTAATGGGAAGGTGAAATTCATCTTCACAGTGGAAGAGGAATGCGGGCTGGTGGGAGCAAATAATGTTGATGATTACTTCCTTTGGAATACGGATGCAGCCATTGTGGTTGATCGCCGTGGAACAGGAGATATCGTTACTTCTTGTGGTGGGTATATCCCATTTTGTCACCCTCCATATGGGAGTTTCTTTGAAAATGTAGCAAAGAGTGAAGGCTTAAACGGCTGGGAGACAACTCTAGGGGGCAGTAGCGATACACGAGTTTGGGCAATGCATGGTATTGAAAGCGTGAATCTATCTGCAGGTTACTTTAATGAACATACAGATGATGAACGTTTGGATGTGGAGGGCTGTTACGGGACGGCTAAGTTAATAGAAGGATTTTTCAAGAATAACAGGGAACTGAAAAACGTACTAAGAGAGGTTAGCCGACTGAAAGAAATAAATGAAATCATCAAAGAGGCACTCTAATTAGGGGAATTAAACGAGTTGAAGAGCCACTTAAACAAGTGGCTTTTCTTGTTTGATTTGATAATCGACATAAATAAAATGTTAAAATATAGATAATACAATCCATAGGAGGTCACCAACATGCCGGCCTACAACAAGTTAGTACGGGATAAAATTCCACAAATCATTGAAAGTAAAGGTAAGGAGTTTTCAACAAGGATCCTCAACGATGAAGACTACATAAAGTATTTAAAAGAAAAAGCTTATGAGGAACTTGATGAGTACCGTGCGGCTGAAATGGATGGAGAAGCTGTAGAAGAGCTTGCTGATCTCTTGGAGGTTGTCAGGGCTTTGTCTAAACAGCATGGATCTACTATTGAAGAAATAGAAGCAGTACGGAAAGATAAGGCTGAGAAACGTGGGGGATTCCAGGAGAAGGTGTTCCTGATTGAGGTAAAGGATTGATTTATTGGAAGTTCCAACTTACCTATTATATAGGAAGAAATAAATCTCTATGAGTGGTGGGAAATGATGAACAGCTTTGAGTTAAAGGAAAGAATTAATAACCTGTCCATATGGAAGAAAGGGGACCAGAGAGCTCCCCATAAACCATTGTTGATTTTGTTTGCTTTGGGGCAGCTACAAGCAGATAAACCGAGATTCATAAGTTATGAGGTTACAAGGGAGAAGTTGACAGAACTGCTGAGGGAATTCGGGCCGCTTAGGAAATCCTATCATCCCGAAGAACCCTTTGTACGTTTAAAAAGGGATGGAATATGGCTTCTGGATAAAGAGGCGAATGCAAAAAGTCCGAGTAATCGTCAATTACTGGCGGATGAAGTTGCTGGGGGATTCACCCCGGAAGTATATCAGCTTCTAAAAAATGACTCCAGGCTGGTTCAGGAGATTGCTCATATTATATTAGACAGTCATTTTCCAGAAACGATCCACCAAGATATCTTAGATGCGGTTGGACTGGATTTCACAGTTTATACGAAAAGGAAGAGGGATCCGAAATTCAGGGAAAAGATTTTAAGGGCTTACGGGTACAGTTGTGCGGTTTGCGGCTTTAATGTAAGACTTGCCCACACACTCGTAGGAGTCGAAGCGGCCCATATCAAGTGGCACCAAGCCGGTGGTCCGGATACTGAAGAAAACGGAATAGCTTTGTGTTCTTTGCATCATAAGCTATTTGATAGGGGAGTGTTTACTTTAACACCTGAGCGTAAGATGGTTGTGTCTCAGGACGCACATGGGACTCATGGGTTTGATGTGTGGTTGATGAGGTTTAATGGGCAGGTGATTCGTAATCCTATTCAGTCATATTATTTCCCAGATCAGTCTTTTTTGCATTGGCATGTTAGGGAAGTTTTTAAAGGCCCTCAGTATAAGCAAATGTCAACTTTCGAGTATTGATTCTGCTGGACATCATGAATTTATTTTAGCTTCTTCAATAAACTGTGATATTTTACTTATTACCTTATCAAGATCATCTTTTATTTCGTGCTCCCAAATTCTTAATATATTCCACCCTAAATGGATGTAATGATTAGTGACCTCATCGTCCCTTGTTCTATTTCCTGTCAATTTCTCTTTCCAAAATTCAGGGTTTGTTTTAGGAATATTGCCATGAATTGGACAAGAGTGCCAAAAGCAAGAGTCAATAAAAATTACTACTTTGTATTTTTTTATTGAAATGTCAGGTTTACCAAATAGATTTCGTGTATTTCTGCGGAAACGGTAGCCCTTCTTCCACAGTGCTGAAGTGACTACTTTTTCTAATTTTGATACTGATTTTATCGCTTGCATATTCTTTTTTCTTTGTGCACTTGTCATATTATCAGACATTAGTAAGTTCACACCTTGAAATCATGTTTTACTTAAGTATTCCTTTTAAAATATATATACAAACATAAAATAAAAAGGATAGGGAATAAAATACCTATCATATTAATCTAATTATTGTAATGAAAACAACACTAAATAGTAATTTTCTAGTAAAATATACATTGAATAGTAATTTTGATTTTTAGGAGTAAATACATAGGAGTGGGTTTTGTGATTGATATACGTTCACCTAAATATGATGCAACCAGGTCTATGATAAAGAATATGAAAGAAGAAGGCGACACTTGGGAGACTATTGAGGAAAAATATGATGGGTTAAAAAGCTTTAAAGTAATTACTCAAGAGATTGATAAAGAGGACTGGGCAAATATTATCCGTGAACTTAAAACAGAATATCACAAGTCTGAAAATATTGAGAAAATTGATATTGATACTAGAATCGTGTCACAGGGAGAAGACAATGAGTCATTTATACCAACTGATGAAAGGTCTTCTTGGCAGCTATACAAAAAGAAATTATTGGACGGCGGATGGAGAGAAGACGCTGTAGAGAATCTAGAGAAAAGTACCATTGGAATCTTAAAGAAATTGAATAACAATACCGTTGAAACTGGTCCGGTTAAAGGGTTAGTAATTGGTCAGGTGCAATCAGGAAAAACTTCAAGTATGGCAGGTTTGATGGCTATGGCTGCAGATTGGGGCTGGAATACTTTTATAGTTTTATCAGGGATGATAGAAAATCTAAGAGATCAGACACAAAAGCGTTTGATTGAGGATCTAAATGACCCGGGTAATAATATATGGCGCTCCCTTCAAAAATTAGCTAAGAGTTCTCCTGTTGGTGAACGAACCCAGGACCTTCATTTTCAAGAAGGTGAACCTCATAGATACCTTAATGTATGCTTGAAAAATAAGACTAGGCTTGAGAATTTAATTGGGTGGTTAAAAGGTGATTCCAAAAAGCTTTCTCAGATGAAAATTTTAGTTATTGATGATGAGGCGGATCAGGCAAGTGTTAACACAAAGAAAATAGATGAAGAAGAAAGAGCAAAAATTAACCAACTAATAATTGATCTGGTAAATATTGTTCGTCCGAAATCTATGAACTATATAAGTTACACAGCGACACCTTACTCGAATCTATTAAATGAATCAACAACTCACTCTCTCTATCCCAAGGACTTTATTGCTGTATTACCAGTTTCAGATGAATATTTTGGGGCAAAACAGATATTTGGACTTGAAGGATCTGATGATTATAACGGTTTGGATATAGTTAGAGAAATATCGGATTGTGATTTAAAAGAAGTGCAAAATCTACAAGATAATATTTCTAATAAAATGCCTGAGAGCATGATTGACAGTATTTGCTGGTTTTTTTGCAGTACTGCGGCCTTAAGATACTTTAGATATAAAAAACCTGTCAGTATGTTAGTACATACAAGTCAAAAACAAGCTCATCACAGCCAAGTGGCTATAGAAATTTCAAACTGGATTTCAAATATTAGTGATAATGAACTGATTAGGATGTGCAGAGAACTGTTTTTGAAAGAAAACAGTATGTTCAATTTGGAAAAATTCATTAATGGCTATAAGGATTATCCAATACCTGAAAAGGGGTTAAATGGATACCCTGACTTTTCAAGGTTAATTCCTTTTATTAATGAACTTAAGAAAGAAATATCACATATTCAAATGGATCAAGAAGGGGACCTTGAATATCATAAAGGCGTTCATTTGTGTATCGATAATAGTGCGAAGACGGGGGTTACTGAAGATAATTTACATATTCGTCTTGCATATCCTAATAAGGAAAAATTAAGAGAATTGAATACTGCACCCGCATTTATCATAGTCGGAGGAAGTACCTTGTCGAGAGGCCTTACAATAGAAGGATTAGTAAGCACATACTTTCTTAGGGCTACCACAGCCGCCGATTCTCTGATGCAAATGGCCAGGTGGTTTGGTTACAGGAAAGGGTATGAGTTATTTCCACGAATTTGGATGACTAAAGATACTTACGATAAATTTTGCTTTCTAACCACCTTGGAAGAGGAACTCAGAAGCGAATTAGAAGAATTTTCGATAGGTAATAAAAACCCTTTAGATGTAGGTCCAAGAATCAAGAATACACCTAAAGTTTCATGGCTGAGGGTGACTGCAAAGAATAAAATGCAAAATGCCCAGGAAATCGATATGGACTTTACAGGAGCCTCTATTCAGACAATTCATTTTGAAAATGATCAGGAGATGCTGCAACGGAATATAGATCTTACAGAAAAATTCCTTATGAACTTTTGCGGCGAGCCTGAAAGATCCTTATCTAAAAATGCGATTGTTTATGAGGGAGTTAATTTTGAGAGTCTGAAAAAGGAATTTTTACTCAAAATGGATTTTAATAAAAGGTCAAGGACATTTAATCAAATCGATTTATTTTGCTCATGGTTTGAAAAAGTTAAGGATGAAATAAACTTAAATGACTGGAATGTCATTGTTGCAGGATCAGGTGATGTAGTTACTAATCCTTCTAATGAATCTTCTAGATGGTCCTTGGGTAGATACTCTGTAGGTAAGGTGAAACGTTCGGCCAAGTATTCTTCTATGAACTATTCTAAAGACATAATTAATATTGGTGTACTTAGAGGGCCTCATGATGTCTTTGCAGATATTAATGACAAAGAGTTTCACGAGAATAAAAACAGCGTGAATGTATCGAACAAAGATATAAAAGAAGTAAGGAGTATGTATGGATTAGGAAATACTCCTCAGATGATAATATATAGAATTGATAAAGATTCAAAGGCGCGTGTAACAAACGAAAATCACTCAAGGGTAGATTTGAATTTTTCAAGAGATATTATCGGCGTATATATCAGTGTTCCAGGAGACTCTACAGGCTCACCCCACGCCAAAGGATTAAGCGTTGTGTTGGAAAATTCGGATATAGATTCTGAGTAAAGCACGGAGGTATAAATAATGAAAATAGAAATTGCGAAAATGGAAAGAATGTCTGAGAGAGGGAGCTCTCTTCTTAGATTAATTCAAAACAGTCATACACCTCTCATCGATCTGTTAATTAGAGAATCCATTCAAAATAGTCTCGATGCTGGAAGTGATTCAAAAACACCGGTTAATTTTGATATTTCTGTTAAACAATTTATAAAACAAAATGTGTCCAAACATTTTGAAGGTATAGAAGATGGGTTAAATAGAAAGTTTCAAGACTCTGCTCAAAAAAGTATTGTTATTAGAGATTCCAATACTACTGGTTTAACAGGACCATTACACCAGGAATATATAAAAGACAATCGCTTTGGTAATTTGTTAAAACTTATTTATGAAATTAGTATGCCACAGGAAAAGAAAGAAGCAGGAGGATCCTGGGGACTTGGTAAAACAGTTTACTTCCGAGTGGGTATTGGTCTTGTACTCTATTACTCAAAGGTTAAACTTGAAAATGGTGAATACCAGTCAAGAATGGCCGCGTGTTTGGTTGAAGATGAATCAAGAGCCGATGCCCTGATCCCCAACAATGATGGGGGATTGAAAAGGGGAATTGCCTGGTGGGGCGAATCTCATTCGGAAGATTCTACGAGACCGTTAATAAACGAAAACGAAATTAATGAAATACTAACTGATTTTAATGTAGAACCCTATGGAGAGAGAGAGACGGGAACTACAATTATTATTCCGTTTATTGATTCTAAAAAGCTAATCACCAAAAGGGAAAACGAGAGTAACTTATGGTGGCACAAAAGCCTGGAACTCTATTTAAATATAGCTGTTCAAAGATGGTATTCGGCACGGATTGACAATGAGCTATATCCATACGGTAATTATTTGAAACCCTCAGTAAACAGGGTGGAGATTAATAAATCGAATATGGAACCGGTTTTTTCTATTCTTAGATCGCTCTACCTGGCCGGTTCAGTGGGCAAAAAAATAACAACAGAATTTGTTAATAACAACGATATTAACGTAACGGAGATTGAAATTTATAGAACACTTAAGAGTAATGTAGCAGGAAGAGTCGCATTTGTGAAAGTTAATAAAGAAAAACTAAAAATGAATGTTCCAAATAATAAAAAGTCACCTCACGAGTATTTAGATCTTGATAATAGTAAAGATGAATACAATACACCGGTCTTGGCTTATCTTAGAAAACCTGGGATGGTTGTCAGCTTTGAAACTGAAGGCAAGTGGACAATTGGAGTTGAAAAAACAGCAGATGAATACATTTTAGCAATGTTTGTTCCTAATTCTGATAATACTGTTAAGGCAGATGAAGGAAACATTAGTCTTGATGAGTATCTTAGACAGGGAGAAAAGGCAGACCACTCTTCCTGGTCAGATATAATGTTAGATGAGAAAAAATTAACTATTGTAGACAGAATACAGAAGAGAGTTGCAGCCTCAATCAGAGACGCCTACAACAAAGAAGAGAAAGAAAGTAGCTCTTCTAGGAGCGGTGCTTTGAGCAAGTCATTAGCTTCAGCTCTATTGCCTCCTGCAGGGTTCGGTAAATCACCTGGTTCCGGCTCTAGAAACCCTGGGGGCGGCGGTAACCCACCTAGGACGAGAGCTGGTAAACTAATGATTACAGGCAACCGAATCGGTGAAAACGGAAATACTATCTTAGATTTTGAGATTACGGTTCCTCAAAAAACTGAAACACTTTTTTTTGAGTTTTTAGTAGATTCCGAGGGTAGTAAAAAAATCAAGGGTAATGAGTGGGAAGATGAGAACGAGATTGGAACCCCATTTCCAATTGAGATTTCAAAGGTTGTCTTAAATGACTCTTTAAAAGCAAATTTACAAAAAACAAGTAGATTTGGAATTAACAGTTCCGCACAAATTCCCTTGAAAGAGTTCAGCGGCAAAACAAAAGGTCAAATATATTTAATTAATCATGACCCTATGGTTCAAGCATCCATTCAAGAAAAACTAGATTAAAAAGAGGGGTTACAGTGACTACATCTATATTGTTCCATAACGTTTTAAATGAAAACATTTTTAATAAAATTGGTTTTTCCTCTCAGCCGTTTTATGCCTCATACCTAAATGAAGAATTTGAGGAAGTCCAAATGACTGTCGAACTTATAGAGGGGCAGGAAAACACATATGAGATTGTAGATCCTAAGGTACATTGGGATCCAGAAAAGCACGATTTAAATTTACACCAAGATATCGAAATACAAAATCCCTCCTTTTTATTTGAGGAGGATGGAATTGTGGAAACAGATGCAAAGCTGGGGGTTGCATTTAGATGGTTCTCCAAAGATTCTGCACAAAGAAGAGTCACCCCTATTGGAGTAATCACTTATGACAAGTATTCACATTTAGAATTAGAAATTAATGTTAATATACCTAAAGGTATATTTAGAGGAAGAGTAACTTTTGAAGTTATTTTTTACCTATTAGAAGCTGGAGAATATAGTCATGTGGTGCCAGGGACAGTTCTTGGAACACTTGAAAGTACTCAGCTGTTATTTGACGGAGAGTCCTCTCTGTTTCCAATAGTTGAAGTTAAGGATCCTTCCAAACCGTTGTGGTGGGTAACCTGTGATTTTGATGATCCTTTATATGATCAATTCAGTGAAGAAAATGTTTCTATTGTACTTAATACCGGTCATAAACTCTCAAGAAACCTAAAAATTGAAAAAGGAATTTCATCCTCACCTTTACTAGTGGAAATAATTGCTAGCGGTCTGCAAATAATAATTGATAAAGTAAAAGGCATGGGTGAGTGGGAACAATTATTAAATGGAGAATCAGAACAGGGAAGTATCGGAGAGGCTATATTTTATTTTGTAAATACATTTGGCTGGGATACTACTTCTCCTGAAAAACTGGCGAAATCAATAAGAGAAGACTTTGATAAGAGACTTAAGTGAGGTGAGTAAACATGTGGAAAAAATTATCAAAGACAGATGCAAAAAAAGAATTTAATAGTTGGTCTGAAGAAACTATACCCTCGTTTAACTGTACAGGTGAACAGCTTAAATTAAGGGAAAAACTACTGGAAATTGATAGAAAAGTAGTCGAGTACATTAATACAGAGGAAAGTGGAACAAATAAAAAAGATTATCTCTATGACTTGAGGTTTGGTATTGAACTGTATGACCTTTTTCGTTTAGACTATGATTTTAAGGAACGTCAAGCTTCATCCGATGAAATTTGGATTTACCTTTCAATGAGGGTAATACCTGATATAGTCTTTAAAAGATGGAGACTGTCTGAGTCAAGGTTCTATAAGCAGAGCAGAAGAATATGGTTAAAGACTATATGGTGGTATATTCACTTATCGTGGTGCGGGGATACGGATCGAACTTATAATACGTTAAGAGGGTTTACTACTGATGAAATCGTACAGCTCGTCGAGCGTTCAGGTCCCAGTGGTTACAGGATTGATTTAACTCGTGAAATAATGACCCAGTTTAGTAGACTAGATCAAACCAAAATCCACAGAAATCTCTTTAGGCGAATAATGAAATTAAATACCGCAAGAATAAAAATAGTTGAACCATCTTTGACTAATGGAGGAACAAAAAAATTTGTTGAGGAGTTAATAGGATACTTTGAAGATTTTGGAAAAGGGAACGACGGTAAAAACAGCAGTAAGTACACCCAAATTAGTTGATTTATTTTCTGGCTGCGGGGGCTTGTCATATGGGTTTCACCTCGCAGGCATGGAAGTTCAATCCGGTTTGGAAATCGATGAAAAGGCATGTAAAACGGCCTCATTTAACCTTCATTGGAAACACGGAAAGAATAAAGATCATCTTTGTGAAGACATTAAAGAAGTTAAAGGTACAGATCTAATTAAAGAAAAAGAATCCCCTCTAATTACTATAGGGGGACCGCCATGTCAGGCTTATTCCAGAATTGGGAAGTCGAAAATAAGATCTCTTGGTGAACATAGATTTGGATTGAATGATAATAGAGCCTTCTTATATAAAGAGTTTTTACGGATTGCTTTTGAACTGAATTCTGAAGGCATTGTAATGGAAAATGTGCCCGAATCCGTTAGCTTCTTTGGAATGAATATACCTCAAATTGTCTGCGAGATGTTAGAAGATAATGGGTATAATGCCGTTTGGACGATACTAAACTCAGCTGATTTTGGGGTGCCTCAAACAAGAGAAAGAGTATTTGTTTTGGCAATAAAAAAAGAAATAGGAGATATCAGTTTCCTGCCGGAACCTACCCACTGCAACCCTAATGAAGGTTACGAAAGCAGAGTAAAAAACAGGTTTCAAAAGTATGAAGATACTCCTAATTTCAGGATCCCAAAGACTGCAGAAAAAGGCTCACCAAGCTGGGTTACAGCACAGGAAGCATTAGGCGATCTGCCTGCATTATTTCCGAGTTCAGACACTAAATATCGTTTGAATAGAATGGGAACTAAACTGGATTACCAGTCACCGCCTACAAATGAATTTCAAAAGGAAATGCGGAGAGTTTCAGAAAATACTTTCATGAACAAGGTTGATGGAAATTGTTTTAGAAACACACCGAGAGACTTTCGTATTTTTGAAAAGATGCTACCGGGTGATGACTACAGAGATGCATTGAAAATTGCAAATAAGTTATTTGAGGAAGCATGTGTTTTTCAGGATATAACTAAAAACCAAGAAGAAGAATATCTTAAACTGAAAAAACAATATATTCCTCCGTATGACGACACTAAATTTCATGGCAAGTGGCGGCGACTCCGGCTTGATAAACCATCACATACCCTGGTAGCTCACTTAGGTACTGATACCTACAGTCATATCCACCCAATAGAACCAAGAGGTGTTTCTGTACGAGAGGCCGCAAGACTGCAATCTTTTCCGGACGATTTTATTTTTAAGGTTCCTATGGGAAGTGCATTTAAACAAATTGGAAACGCAGTACCTCCGTTCTTGGCAAAAGGGATTGCTAAAGCAATAAAAAAGAACATTAATCAGCATCAGTAAGGGAGCAGAAAAATGAATTTAGCCGAGGAAATAAGAAAAAAGTTTGCAAACTTATCTGATAACAGTGCATCAAAAATCGAAGGTTACGAAGAAGATTTTTCCTCGTGGGTAATAAAATATAAAAATAACTATGCTGTTGGTATAATGATTGACGAAAAAATAAAAATTAATGAATCTTTTGCAAATGTGTCATTTTACACTGACTGGTTTAGAGTAAATGATACAAATAAACATTTATTAGTGTTATCAAGCAGTGATGAATCTTTAAGAAATGAATTTGCTGGAATATGTGCTCTATTCCTGGAAACACCACTAAATGGATCCAAAAGAGAAGAGTTAATGAAGAATCCCATAAGATGGTGGAAAGATTGGAAAAACCTCATTGGGAATAAGAGTGTTGAAAAAAATGTTCATGGGGTTATCGGTGAACTGGTAATCCTTTATTACTTAAAGAAATGTGTAATGAAAAATATTAATGCTGAAAACTGGACTGGGCCAGAAGGAAAATCAATTGATATCAGAACAGAATCAAAGAACTATGAAGTGAAATCTTCTTTAATAAAATACAATAATATCGTAACTATTTCTGGCCAATATCAATTAAACTACGACAATCATCTTTCTTTAATGGTAGTGAAGCTAGAGGATCCTGGAGTAGAAACATTAGGCAGTGATATTGTCAGCATAGAGAGTCTGATAAAGAACCTTAAAGGGCTGGGAGTAGAACAATCAGTCTTGAATGCCAAAGTTTCTAAGTTAGGAATTAAGGAGAATTCATTAGATAGAAAGAAACAATTTAGAGTCCTGAAAGTAATTGAGTATCCTGTTAAAGATGATTTTCCACTTATAGATATGAATAATCTTGATGGGATAGCTAATAAAGATAGAATTTTACAAGTGACTTATAAGGTGGATTTATCTGGTTTAGAAAATGAAGAAATTGAAATAGAGTTTTAAAAATTTACTGTTGATAACTAAAAAAGACACCACTAGCTACCAAGCATTGGTGTCTTTTTTGAAGTTTATTAGGAGTAAGAAGGCATTTTTTTAGAAAAATCCATATAAAAAGTCTCGTTGTCTAATTTATGTACTCTTACATATTTTCTCCCGTATTTTTCTAGGTCACCTAGCTCGACTTTGGCTCCCAAATATAATCCCAATCGCTCTCTAAAGTATTTGCCTATTAAACTGTTATTTCTGGAAGATTCAATTGCTTTTCGATTCTCCTGTGCCATCACACAAATGAAACTTTGCCTATCATCTGTTAACATAGTAAATTCCTCTTTTAAAGGA
Organism: Bacillus sp. NTK074B; assembly: GCF_017303375.1. Taxonomy (GTDB): domain Bacteria; phylum Bacillota; class Bacilli; order Bacillales; family Bacillaceae_B; genus Rossellomorea. Next base: position 127,492 of record NZ_JAFKOH010000008.1, read on the forward strand.
GGGAAAAATCTAGGGTGTCTTTTGTTGAATGAAGTAGGTACAGGGATATATGCCTGATTAGGTTCTCTTCCTGTCCTTTGTCCCCAATTTAAACCGGATTTTTGGTGTATTTTCTTTTCTTTTTCTATAAACAGAGGTAAATCAATGAAGTCTTTACCTACAATGACTGATTCTTTAACAAATTCGTTTTGAGATAGATGATCTCTATTGGGGAGAAAGATGCTATGAAGCTTTATTTCACTCTCAACTAAAGAATCAGTACATTTTAGTAGATGATCTATTTTAAAGACATCAATTATACTGTCATAATGAGCAGGAACTAATAATTCTATTTGATCTCTGAACCCATTCCATGAAAAATTTGCAGATCCTACAAAAGTATCCGACCCTTCATTAAAAAGGGAATCTTCAGAAAGCCAGTGGTATACCTTTGAATGAATAGACGGATATGCATTATAATAAAAAACATTAACATTTTCTCTCTCTTTAGTAAGTATTTGATATTCTTGATGATCCCAGAGATTGATCCCATCCTTTTTAGCCATTCCTATAATTAAGTTAATTTCTATTTCGGGATATCGTTCTAGAATATGATGTAAAAATGATGAAGAAGCATAGCCTGTTAATATATTTAGCTTTCTGCTTAGTCTCTCAACATAAGGTTTTTCAAATATTTCATTAATTAGATTTGTAGTTAAGTACATACTTACCCTCCCAATAATTCCTATAGTAAGATATTAACAAATTATTACTGTATATTAAATTAGAAAATGACGAGAGAAAGATTTAGAAGTTATTGTTCTAATTACATTAACCAAATTAAAATGGTATAATAAAGTATTATTGATTCAAAATTATTATCCTGTAGGGAGTTTTATAAAATGCAGTTTAAAAAAGGAGAATTGTTCTGTGGGCCGGGCGGGCTTTCATATGGAGCCAGTATTCCTGAAATTTATAACAGTGCAGGTGAGGAGTTTTCTGTAAAACATGTATGGGCGAATGATTTCGATGAAGATACATGTAAGACTTTTCGCCATAACATCTGCCCAAGTAATCCTGATTCAGTTATTCATGAAGATGTAAGGAAGTTGAATATTAATGACTTAGAAGAAATTGATGCTTTTTCATTCGGATTTCCTTGTAATGATTACAGTAGTGTCGGGGAAAAGAAGGGTTTCTTTGGTGAGTTCGGTCCACTCTACACTTATGGTGTAAAAGTATTGAACCGATTTAATCCGAAGTGGTTCCTTGCAGAAAATGTAAGTGGACTAGAAAGCGCAAACGAAGGAGGCGCTTTCTTGAAAATATTAGAAGATCTAGAAAACGCAGGGGAACATGGGTACGAATTAACGCCACATTTATATAAATTTGAAGAGTACGGTGTACCGCAGGCAAGGCATAGAATAATTATAGTTGGTATACGCAAGGACTTGGATGTTAAATATAATATACCGAAGCCGACCCATGAGAACCCTTCTAGTTGGATTACTTCAAAACAGGCTTTAGAAGATCCTAAAATAGATGTCAAAACTGCTCTAAATCATGAATTTACAAAGCACCAAGATAAAGTGGTTGAAATGTTATCTCACATACCAAAAGGTAAAAATGCTTGGTATGAGAAAATCCCCCCACATCTTAGGTTAAATGTAAAAGGCGCTAGATTAAGTAACATTTATAAACGGTTACATCCAGATTATCCTGCTTATACAGTAACAGGATCAGGCGGCGGTGGTACTCATATGTATCATTATGAAGAAAACAGAGCTTTGACAAATAGAGAACGAGCCAGACTGCAAACATTTCCAGATGAATTTGAATTTATAGGCGGCAAGGAATCTGTTCGCAAACAAATTGGGATGGCCGTCCCACCATTAGGCGCGAAGGTAATTGTTGAAGCTGTCTTAAAATCATTTGCAGGGGTTCCTTATGCTTCTGTTGAACCTAAATGGCAAGGGACAGTTAAAGAAGTGTTAAAGGGGAATATGAAAAAACGTAAGTTGAAAAGTGAAGGTAAGCAGCTTACCTTTGATAACATTTAGAAAGTTTTCCTAATTTAGGTCTAGAGAGAACTGAAATAATAATGTTAAAGCGAAGGAAGATGATCTCTGTATTGTACAGGGGTCATCTTTTTTCGATTCATTTTAGCAAATGGTTGGTGGTACTATATTTGACACGAATTAAATTTCCGTCAGAAAAAGAGCGAGCATAGAATATTTACTTATTATACAATGCGGATTAGTTTAATTTATTTGGTATTAAAAATATTATTAACCTGGTATAATTTCATAGAGGTGAAAGTTAATGAACGTAATAGACCTATTTGCAGGTGCCGGGGGGCTCTCTGAGGGCTTCCGTCAGGAAGGGTTTAATGTATTGGCTCATGTTGAAATGGATATACATGCGTCTACCACATTAAAGACCAGAGAGGCATACTATTATCTGAAAGAAACAAATAAAATCGATATATATAAACAATATTTAAGGAAAGAAATAGATAGAGATGAACTGTACAACCATGTTCCAGACTACATTCTCGATAGGGTCATTAATAAAGAAGTTTCAGATAAAACAAACCCGCAAATCTTTAAGCAAATTGATGAGATAGTTGGTGATCAACATATAGATCTAATAATAGGGGGGCCACCATGCCAAGCCTATTCAGTTGCAGGAAGATCCCGAGATCCACATGGAATGAAAGATGACCCTAGAAATTATTTGTATAGACAATACATAGACTTTTTAAGAAGATACCAACCTTCTTATTTTGTCTTTGAAAATGTTATTGGCTTATTATCTGCAGGTAACGGTGAAATATTTAAATCTATTCAAAACGAGATGGACTCTGCAGGGTATGATATGGACTATAGGATTCTAAACTCTAATGATTTTGGGGTAGTTCAACAAAGAAGAAGAATTATTATTATTGGTTGGAAAAAGGGGATAGAGTTTACATATCCTGAATTTACAGCGCCTGAAGCAAACTACACTATACGTGATTTATTTCAGGATCTCCCTTCTATTAAAGCTGGAGAAGAAAAAAAACCTGGGAATGGTTATAAAGAGTCGGCGAATGACTTTCTGGGAAAAACACGAATAAAACCAGTGGACTGGGATGTTCTGACTCAACATATTGCAAGACCTCATAGAGAATTGGATTTAGAAATATACAGATATTGTGTTGATATCTGGAATAGAGAGAGAAGAAAAGTTAGGTATAATGAGCTGCCCGAGAGATTAATAACGCATAAAAATACTAATACATTCTTGGATAGATTTAATGTAATACCATATGAGGGTATATCAAATACCGTAGTAGCTCATATAGCTAAAGATGGTCACTATTATATTCATCCTGATATTGAACAAAATAGGTCTATTTCAGTTAGAGAGGCTGCACGAATACAGTCATTCCCTGATGATTATTATTTCGAAACGTCCAGGACATCGGCATTTAAACAGATTGGTAATGCTGTTCCACCGTTGATGGCTCGGAAAATTGCTGAAAAAATAAAATCAACCCTTTTGAACTAAGGGTTGATTTTTGTTTTGTTTATTCTTCTTTTGCAGCACTAATTTGCTCGATAGCATCCAGGAACTGTTTATGATAATGTCTTGCTTCTTGAAGCATATCAGTATATGTTCTAATTGTAAGTTTACCCTGTAAATTAAGAGCGTTATAGATTATCTCATCAGTTGAGTTCATCTCAATATTGTCAGACACTAAAAATGTTTTGATGTCCGTAATTTCTGTCCTTGTTTTAGTTGAGAAATTTTGGTAATCAATTGCTTGGTTTATTTCTTTACTGGATAATTTAATGTTAGGTCTCTTTAATTCAATAATATGAACTGTTCCATTAACATGAGAGCAAATAAAGTCTATTCTTCTGTTTCTTTCTTCTAATTCTTGATCAGGAAATTTTGCTTTTAGTATTCTAGAAAAAGTCACTTCTCTGTCGAATTTTGTCATTCTTGGGTCAAGAATCCAAGGAAACCTTTCTAGAAAAGGTTGTATTTCCTTTGTCTCCGAAGCATTATTATTTATAAAATGTTCAAATCTATTAATAGTTTCAATTCTACCCATAGCAATCTTAGACATTTCATATATTTCTATTTGCTCCCAATCCTGACTAATTTCCTCGATTTCTTCTAGAGTAATCTCATCATCAGCTATTTTAGAGACATAATTCTTAAAATACTCGAAATGAAGCTGTTTTTTTAATGAAGTCATTAATTCCGCAACTTTTTCAACTGCACTCTCATCATATTCTACATTTGAAGTCAGTTGTTTTTGAAATCTTTGGAGGATTAATTTATCTGCAGGACTAACTTCATTATAAAAACCATCACCTATGACCTCATTAATTTTTGTTTCTTGCTCAATCTTTCTATTTTCTCTCCACTTATAATTAATTTTTCGTACAAGTTCATCTAAGCCGTCTTTAAGTATAGAAAGGTTTTCATTTTGATCCCATAACAAAGATCTTCGGTCAGTAGAAACAAAATCTTGTAAGTTATCATTATCTACAAAGTCTACATGGAAATAGCCAGATACATAAGAATGGAAGCGATCATTGGATCTTTCATCAAAAAAACTCTTGTCTTGTACTAACTTTCTTCTTGCATACAGTATAAAACCGGTATGTTTTTTTGGAAGTGGTGTTTTATTAGTGAAAATATGACCTGTAACTCCCATATCGTTTAGAAACTTCAATCTTATATTATTCTCAATTAATTCTCTAAAATCTTCTGGGAATTCCCAAGAAAATTCCTTATTCAATCTATTATGATACAGTTCGTTCGTAACTGTAATAGTTTGATTGGTAAGTTCATCTTCTGAGTTCTCATCCTCATCTGTAGAGTCTTCTATTCTTGTTAGAGTAGTAACAAAGTTATCATCAAAAAAATTAAATTTTCCAGAAAGACTTTCAGCTAATGTTTCTATATCAGTAATATTATTTTTAGTAATATTTCTAATAATAAATTGAGTACCCGGTGGTTCAGTAGTTTCTTCATTAAATGTTATAATTCGTGGCCTATAACTCCCATTATCAGATTGACTTTCTTTAATATCATTGTAGTTCATAATGAATTTATTTTTTATGCAATCTTTTATTGAGGTGATTTCAATTTCTTCAGCTATCCCAAAAACAGCTAATTTTCCGAGTCCTTTTTTACCAGTTACAGGTCTTCGAAACCTAGGGGAGAGATCATTATTTTCATCAATTCTCCTATTTCTTCCTATAATTAAAAAGTTATTATTAATTTCTTCGAAGCTCATTCCATTCCCGTCGTCTATGACTTGAACTTCCTTATTATCATTGTTAATTATTACTTTAACCTTTCTTGCATCAGCATCGTATGAATTTGAGACTAATTCAGCAATTACAGGAGGGAATGAGCTATATAACTTAACTCCCAAATGATCAATAGTATTTAAGTCAAATTTCATTTCAAGAATCTTTTCCATAATATAGTACTCCTTAGGAATAAATTTTTTAACACCATTCTATTAAACCAGATTTAGGGTAATTTTGCATAATAAGGATAATTTTCAGACTGAGTGTATATGGCCACTCTGCAGCACGGTGAAACCTTAATTTACCTGTAGCCGGAACCGTTAAAAACCATTGTTAATCCATAAAACATTCGGCTCCCACCCGAATGTTTTTTTATAAAAAAATTTATCCATAGGGTGTCCCTTTCACTCCCATCTCCCTATATAAAGGGTGAAACCAAAATGAATGAGGAGTGATTGTAATGAATGGATGGAGAAAGTTGGAGACAGGTATGTTGGATAAGGAGACGTTTCATCACCCGGAGGATCTTCGGTTGTATGTGCTGGTTCTGTTGAATGCGACGTATCAAGGCGGGGTTCAGGTTGGCGGTGTGGTGCTTGGGGAGAGGCAGTATGTGCGTTCGCTCCGGAAGCTGCGGGAGGATCTGTGGTTCTATAATGGGAAGAAGATTGATGAGTATTCTCATTCGCGGATTCAGCGTTCGATTAAGCGGTTGGAGAGGGATGGATGGCTGAAGGCGGAGAAGTATGAGCATGGGTATGTGTTTACGCTGAGACCGACTAAGGATTTCGCTTGTGGGGAGTATTTGAGTTGGATGGGGATGTCTAAGAAGGAAGAGGGACGTGAGGAATCCGGTGGTGACCAGCCTGATGATGGGGCTGGTTCCGGAGGGTCTTCGTGCGGCGAAAAGGATGTGAAACAGGTGCGGAGAGAACCTGCAAACAGACTTAAGAACTTAGAGAAAGAAGAGATCTTAGAGAACAACAACATCAACACCACTGCCACTAGAGACACTAAGGATGTAAATAGGCTGCAGGCGTTGATCGGCCATTTTGTTGGCAGGAGGGGACAAGGCTTTCTGTTGACGCCGATGGATCACGTGGCGATGGAGCGAATCAGCTTGAGCGAGTTGTCGACGGATGAGCTGATTCGGTTTATGGATGAGCAGTTTGACAAGCAGGAGAGCATCAATCCGAAGCTGACGATCAACAGTCCGAAGTATTTGGAGAAGGCCCTTGAGGCGTATATCACTCCTAGGGAATCGATGCAGGACATGGATGACTTCTTGGGCGGGCTTGAGGAGATTGTGACGGAGGCATGACGTCGGGTGAGTTCAGGGAGCTGGTGAAGGTGATCAAGGGGGCTTATCCTCAGCGACTGCTCACTCATGATAGGGCAAAGTTTTGTTTCCATCACCTGAAGAACTGTGAGTATCACGGGGAATAGACGGTGTGATGCTTATATCAGTATGAGTGACGTTTCGCTTCCTCAATACATATGGTTTCTTCTAGGGATGGAATAGAATTAAAATACAAAAAAGTAAGAATATTCCTAAAAGAATAATTTCTGTCGACATTTGTATGTTAACATACAAATATAGAATAAATTGTAAAAACAGTAGTAGATTTTACATGTTTGTCGAGGGGGGAATAGATTGGATTTTATTTTTAATAGTTTAATTTACTCAATTGGAATCATATTTCTAACCACATCGTTTAGCAAAATAATTCATTATAAAAAATCTCAAGTGCAAATTACACAATATAAAATTTTACCCAGAAAGTTAACTCCTGTATTATATTGGCTCCTGCTTTTAGCTGAAGTAATGATTGTCATATCTTTCATGTTTAATATTGATCGAGCCGTCGGGATGGTGCTGGCTATGGTGCTATTACTTATCTATAGTGCAGCAATAGGAATAAACATTTTAAAGAAAAATACTGAGATTTCATGTGGCTGTGGTGGATTGGTGGAAAAAGGTGGTATAAGCAGGTTGACAATTGCACGTAATGTCTTACTGATTACCATTATTGGTGTTCTTAGTATCCATGCAGACAGCATTTCTTACTCAATGAAAATGAATGAAATAGTATTCTCTTTGGTATTAGGAATAAACATTGCGCTGCTGATAGGAATTCTTAACGATAAAATTGCTATCGTACATTCGTGGTACAAAATATAGGAGGGCACAAATTGAATACGTTTGTTTTAAGTGAATTCGAAATCTTAGTAATCTGTATCCTTACTGTTCAATCTATTTTTATTATCTGGCAATCAAAGCTGATTACCAGGATTATTTCAAGAATGCCCAATTTTTTTGAACTAAGAACGAAGGACAAATTGCCCAACGTTAAAAATGAAGGCTTTGAATTGTATTCAATATTAAATAAAGAAAATCATACATGTTTATTCTTTATTGACTCTAATTGTCCAATATGCAAAGGAATTCTCCCTCAACTTAGTAAAATTGCAGGGGAATATGAGTTAGATTTTATTATCTTTAATGAAAATGAAAATAGAGAGACAAATCAACTATTAAGTCAGATGCCTAATTATGTGAAAACGTATAATAATAAAATGGTCTATGAGAAATATCTCATTCGTGTAGTTCCGCAAGTAATAATTATCAATGAAGATAAGATTATTGAAAAAAGGAATATGATTCATGATATTGATGTTTTAAAAGACTTGATAGGTGAATATAAAAAAATTGCTACGATACGAAATGAAAGGAAGGTTGTATATGATTGATCTGCAATCCAGAATTATTATTAAAGAGAATATCTACGCATCTAAAGGTGATAACAATTTTATAATATTGGATATGAACAGTGAAACGTATTTTAGTTTGGATACAACGGCTGCTATTTACTGGGATCATTTTAGTGAAAATTATACTGTAGAGCAAGTGATCGATGTTGTTTTGAAACATTTTGATGTTACAAAGCCCCAAGCACATAAAGATATTGATGAATTTATACAATCCTTAAGTAATGCTGGGCTAGTGAGGGTCGATCCATATGTTAGGACTTAAAATTCAAGTTTTTTTTCGACTTTATTATATCGATCATTTGTTGAAAAAAAGAGGACTAAGAGAAACCTGTGAATTAATGAAAGAGAAGAAGTTGAATTCTAAATCGCAAAAAAATAGTGAAAATATTGAATCTCTATATTTAAAATGTACTCAAATTGATCGAACTTGTAGCCGGCATTTCCTTAAAAAGAGAGCTCTTTGTTTACATAAATCATTGGTTGGGTATCAATTGCTTTGCAAAAATGAACCATCTATTTATCTATGCGTAGGAGTTGCTAAGAAAGACTTTATGGCACATGCGTGGTTAGAAAAAGACGGTAAGGTCATAAACGATACACAGGATGTAAAGGATACACATAATATTTTATACACTATTTAATCAGGAGGAACATATGGGAACTGTCGCTGGTTTTATTAATCGCGATCAACCAGAAAGTAGAACACATATTCAAGATATGCTGAAAGTAGTCTCGTATAGGGGCAATGACTTTGTAGATAGTAAAACAGAATCGGGTGGAATCGCCTTTGGCCAAAGTCATTCTGATACCACTCCTGATTCGAGATATAGATCCATCCATCATCGCCTTCAAGGAACCGATTATTTCGTTGCTTTAGACGGAAGAATTGACTACAGAGATGAAATATGTGAAGTTCTTGGGTTAAGAAATGAGCCTGAGGTTTCTGATTCATTCTTACTTGTTAAGGCATACATGGCATTTGGAAACCGATTTGTAGAAAAGATTCAAGGAGATTTTGCTTTTTCAATATGGGATTCGGATAAGAAAAAACTCATTCTAGCAAGAGACAGGATGGGAAACAAGAATCTATTCTACTATATTAGGGGAAACAGTATTGTATGGTCATCTGAAATAAAACAATTATTTCGATTGAAGGAAGTCCCTCAAAGAATAAACTCAAAATACATTCAGAGCTTTTTGTTAGATAATCCCCATGCTGAACAAGAAACTGCTTATTATGAAATTAATAGATTAAAAGCAGGTAGTCTACTTCTCTACGAAAATGATCAAATCGAGATTCACGATTATTATCAATTTACTCCTAAGGTTTTTCATCAGATTGATGAAAAGGAACTGAATGAGCAATTTCTTGAGTTATTAACCACCACAATTCATAACCATCTTCGAAGCAGTGGTCCCGTTGGTGTATCTTTGAGTGGTGGACTGGACTCATCATCGATCTATTCGATAGCATCTATGCTCGGAAATGAAAATATGAAGACCTATTCATATTTATTTAAGGAAAACGCTAGCGAAGATGAAAGCGAATATATTGAGGCTGTAATCGATAAATACCCAAGCTCCCATTCTTTTTTGAATGCAGATGAAGAATGGTATTTCAAAGGTGACATTAATTTGATAGCCTCCTATGATGAACCATATCCCTTTTTTAATAAGAGTTTTGCTACCAAGATTCCAAATCAAATGGTAGAAGATAATATTAAAGTTTCTCTAAATGGAATGTATGGTGATGAAGTATTATATGCCAATCTTTTCTATTTATCAGGATTACTTAAGCAAGGGAGAATCATTCCATTATTTAAAGATATGATGAGGTGGAGAGGAGAATTTCCTCTTTGGGAGTTGATTTTCCACTTTATGTTCAAGTCAAAACCAAGATCTGAAGAGTTCATAGCACCTTGGATTAATAAAACTTGTTTTGACTCTACTATGCTAACTAAGCGACTTTCGTCAACATATAATCACTTCGAATGGAATCGCGAGGATATTTCTGAATATTATAATTTCTTGATTTTTCGTTCCGGCCATGAATGGACAAATCAGTACATTACTTCATCGAGGGGAATTGATGTAAGGATGCCGTTTAGAGATGCAAGAGTCATGGAGTTTCTTGCAGGTATTCCTATACATATGAAGATAAACCCTGGAACAAGTAAGGTAATCCTTAGAAATTCACTAAAGGGAATTCTTCCAGAAGAAGTAAGGACCAGAAATAGTAAAGGATCACATTTATCCGTGATGCTTAATGGATTTAAGAAAGAGTGGAACCAAATAAAAGAATATTATCACTGCCCTATTCTAAAGGGTATGGGTTATATAGATGAGCAACTAGTAATGGAAGAATTTAAAAGGTATTATGGTGGATTTGTTTCAGATTTTAAACACCATTCAAGCTTAATGCGGGTTTTAGCATTAGAAATTTGGCTTAGCAATAAAACTCACATGTTGTAATATTATTTTCGTTTATAATTTGGCAGGTAAATAAACTATGAGGTGATAATAATGAAAAAAACGTATACTGCTCCTACATTAATTAAAATCGGTAATGCAATTGAATTGACTCAAGCCAAGTGTATTGGCGGTTGGGCTGAATGTTTAGACTGTGACCTTTTCTACCACACTAAATGTGGCCATTAATTTAATTAATAGTTAAAAATACAAATTGTTCTTGTACTATCTTGATTAAATGAAATATACCTGCCAATTATAATATATCAAAGGCTCTGTTTTATTTAAACAGAGCCTTTACTAATGGAGGAGTCTAAATGACCTTAATGCAATTAATAACGCACCTTCGAGTAAATAAAAAATTCCTTATTCCAGTCGTCCTCATTCTCATTATATCTCATGTTCTAGTACAATCATTTTTTCCTTACTTAACCAAAATAATCATTGATGATGTTTTTGGGAAGGGAAATTTTGATTTATTATCTAAGATATTGATTTTTACTGTCCTATTAGCTTTAAGCAGCGGGATTTTAGAATATATAAAAAAATATATTATTGTATTTTTGGCTGAAAACATGGTCGCCAATTTCAAAGAGGACCTAATCAAAAAAATAAGAAATCTGAAATACATCAATTATGAGAAAAAGGATACAGGTGAATATGTCTCAATATTTCAAAATGATATCAATTGGTTATCTCACCTACTTAACTGGACATTTCCGAGCTTTGTGCAAGTCGTCTTGCAAGTTATTGTAACATCCGTGATTCTATTTAACTTGAGTTGGAAAATCACTTTGCTCGCTCTTATTACCTTTCCAATTCCATTCGTCATTAATTATTTATTCACAAAAAAAATAAAAGATACATCAACTCAGGTACAACATTCTTTAGGAAATCAGACAAAACTTCTTGGAGAAAGTTTGAAGGCTACAAAAGAAATTAAGGTTTTTAGACGAGATGACTGGGATACTAGAAGATTAAAAAATGTTTTCAATGAAATTATCCCTTTACAACTTTTTGCAACTCATTATAGAACTACTTCCTTGAGCATAAATATGGTCATGCACTGGGTAATTCTAGGTATGTTGTATTGGATTGGCGGGGGACTTGTTCTAAAGGAAACGATTTCATTGGGTACTATGATAGCGTGTGTTTCTTATTTAACTAGTCTATTTGGGCCGTTAAATCAAATTTCATTAATCTATAATGACATTCAATCTGCATTAGGCGGATTAAATGAGGCGAAAAACATATTATCTGAAGAAAAGGGATTAGTAGAAAGATCGCCTGAACAGTCACTAATCCAAACTGGTATCCAGAAAGACATCACACTAAGAGATGTTACTTTCTCTTATGACGGTAAGGAAAATGTACTCAGAAACATAACGCACAGTTTTGAAAAAGGAAAAACAACAGCAATTGTAGGAGAAAGCGGAAGTGGAAAAAGTTCTTTGATGAAAATACTTGCTGGTTTATATGCGGCTGATATGGGTGAGGTTATAGGATTAGTAAATCAACAAAAGGCAATTGTATTTCAGGATAGTCACTTTTTCTCAGGTACAATTTATGAAAACATTGTATTTGGATTAGAGAATATTTGTGAAGAAAAACTGATTAATGTTTGCAAAATTGCTCAGGTTGATAGTTTTGTACAGAATTTACAAGAAGGATATAGCACAATGATGGGGGAAGATGGAGTTCGCCTTTCGGGAGGTCAAAAACAAAGAATTGCATTAGCAAGAGCTTTATTATCAGAACCAGATTTATTATTATTAGATGAAGCCACGTCAGCTCTTGATCCCAAAACTGAAAGAATGGTTAATCATAATATTATGCAAAGATACACCGAGAAAATGACTCGTATTACAGTAGCACATAGGCTGGAGAGTATACGAAATGCGGACTATATCATTGTGTTAAAAGATAACACAATTGTTGAGAAAGGAACGTATGAAGAATTAATAAGAAACAAGAATGAATTTTGGAACCTTCATGCATCAGAAGAAAATAGGGAGTTATCATTAATCTAAACAATAAGCAAACAAAAAAAGACCCATTAGGTCTTTTTTTGTTTCTTGTTCTATAAATGTATACGTTTAAAATCTTGTTTCTGTAACGGACCTATTGGTTTACTTACTTTGGGGGTGTGACGTTTTCGGTCCTTTTTAAAGTAATAGGAATAACCAGAGGTCGAACGTACATATCCCTCTATCATAAGCGCTACTGCAAACATTGTACTTGCAAAGAATAGGATTGGAGTTAATGGAACCCATGGGGCGCCTTGTAAATACCTAAATGAGTCTCCAATTAGTCCGGACCATTCATATGTAATGGATTTTGGTGGATCTGGCATGATTGAGTAATCCACATTGGTGCCCCCGACAAATAATTTTAACAACCCTAGGTGAATGAAAATAATGAGTGTTTGCATCACTTGCTGTCCGAATAATATAAACAGTTTTTCTTTAATCATTGGGAATATATGTTTGGTAATAATCCTGTACTTGCTTGCTCCTAATATTTGAGCACTAAGTATGAACTCTTCTTTATAAATTAAAGAGATTTCATTTCCAAGAAGTGCAGAAATAATGGGCACAATAAGTAAAGTGAGGACTAGAATTTCGATTAAGAATCTTTGGAAAATCGTTGTGGTAAAACCATTAAACGGTTCCCATAGAACTGGAAAAAGTAAGAAATACGCTAAAATGGACAACGGAATATAATGAAATGAATCAATTAATCCATTTATGGATTTCTTGTATTTTTGTAAATAGATACCTATGATGAACCCAATTGGTAAAGCTATCATCACCCTTAATAAGGCAATCAAGATTGCGGTTAGAATCGTGTACTTACCACCTATGATTATTTTCCCTAATAAGTCCAGACCGAGGGGGTCTGTACCGAATGGATATGCCCACTTTGGAGAAATAGGGGCAGATTCAATTGGCATGGCATTCTCTGAAATAAAGTAGAGTTTCCGTACCTCATTGCCCCATATCATGGTGTAAACAAAACTGGCTAAAACGATACAAGCAATAAAAACAAATCCGGATAAAAATAGGGGATCTTTCCATACGTTACGTCTCATTACAAAGCCTCCCCTTTGTTGGACTGTTTAGATAATATGATTTCACCTAAATTATAAAAGAAAAATAGTGGAATAAAGATACTCAATAGAGCTAATGTAAATAGTTTAGGCTGTAAAGTTGACATTAGGAATCGTGTAATACCGGGAATATTAAACAATAATTCAATCACAAATAAATTGGATAACATAAACCATATCGTTTTCTTAGATTGAAAAAAAACACTGATTATAGCATTCCTAAAAATATGAACAATCATAATAAAAAATTTGCTTAATCCAATTGATTTGGCAAGTAGTACATAATCTTTCGACTCTTCTTGTTCAAAAGTCATAATCGATAATCTAAAAAGTTGAATTGTCGGGAGCAATGCAAGAATAATAATAGGTAGTAAATACACTTTGTCATCGTAAGTAGAAGCAATCCCTACTAGGATTAATCCAGACTGTTTGTAGTATAAAACGATTAAAATCTGAATGAATAAAATGATAAGAATATCAGGTAATGTTTCTAGGAGATAAAATGTAAACTTAATTCTCCTTCTTATATTCTCCGAAAATAGCATCGTTATGATCGTTATGGAGATTGCTACCAGTAATGACAAGAAAAAAGAAGAGAATAAGACAGTAAGTGAATATTGAATGGGGTCCCAAAGGTAAGGAAATAGATCCCGTTCCTTCTGTCCGCCAATCACTTTGTAAGTCAGTTCGGAAGGATGAAAGATAGCATAAATAATAGAATATATTTCATTTAAATACTCAGTGAAGAATAGTTTTCCTTGAGTTACACCCGATACAAGAACCGGTAAACCTCCAATGAGTAGAATCCCCACGATAGACAAAATGAAATTTTTAAGAATATGTATAAACTTCATTTATTTCTCCCCCTCTTATTTACAATAAATAAATGTTTATTAGTAAAATTATACCAAATTTGTGGTGCGTATGGATGAATTATTCTTAGAGTTATATTTTGAATTTATCTATTGGATATCTTAATTACGGAATAGATGTAATAAAGGTGGATTTTACTTAGGTTCCAATGGACCTGTATGGATCTTAATGGGAACGGTATACTCTAGAAAGATTCTAAGCATTAATGTACATGTACAACTGGATTCATATGAAAGTACGAAGGAAGGACCAATCTTCAATTGGTCTATAATCATATACCTTTTTAAAACATTCGGACCCCACCCGAATGTTTTTTTTATAAAAAATGATCCATAGGGTGTCCCTTTCACTCCCATCCCCCTATATAAAGGGTGAAACCAAAACGAAATAGGAGTGATTGTAATGAATGGATGGAGAAAGCTTGAGACAGGTATGTTGGATAAGGAGACGTTTCATCACCCGGAGGATCTTCGGTTGTATGTGTTGGTTTTGTTGAATGCGACGTATCAAGGCGGGGTTCAGGTTGGCGGTGTGGTGCTTGGGGAGAGGCAGTATGTGCGTTCGCTCCGGAAGCTGCGGGAGGATCTGTGGTTCTATAATGGGAAGAAGATTGATGAGTATTCACATTCGCGGATTCAGCGTTCGATTAAGCGGTTGGAGAAGTGTGGGTGGTTGAAGGCGGAGAAGTATGAGCATGGGTATGTGTTTACGCTAAGGCCGACGAAGGATTTCGCCTGTGGGGAGTATTTGAGTTGGATGGGGATGTCTAAGAAGGAAGAGGGACGTGAGGAATCCGGTGGTGACCAGCCTGATGATGGGGCTGGTTCCGGAGGGTCTTCGTGCGGTGAAAAGGTTGTGAAACAGGTGCGGAGAGAACCTGCAAACAGACTTAAGAACTTAGAGAAAGAAGAGATCTTAGAGAACAACAACATCAACACCACTGCCACTAGAGACGCTAAGGATGTAAATAGGCTGCAGGCGCTGATCGGACATTTCGTCGGAAGGAGGGGGCAAGGCTTTCTGTTGACGCCGATGGATCACGTGGCGATGGAGCGGATCAGTTTGAGCGAGTTGTCGACGGATGAGCTGATTATATTCATGGATGAGCAGTTTGACAAGCAGGAGAGCATTAATCCCAAGCTGACGATCAACAGTCCGAAGTATTTGGAGAAGGCACTTGAGGCGTATATCACTCCTCGGCAATCGATGCAGGACATGGATGACTTCTTGGAGGGGCTTGAGGAGATTGTGACGGAGGCATGACGTCCGTGGAGTTCAGGGAGCTGGTGAAGATGATCAAGGGGGGCTTATCCTCACCGGCTGCTCAGTCGTGATACGGCGATCATCTGGTTTCCACACATATGATATGTAGTAGAGGTGAGATGAGTCTTAAAGTGGTAATGGACGACTATTTCAATGATGTAAAGTAAGAGCATAAGATAGCGGAAAGAAGCCATATCAAAAATCGAGTAACCATTGATGATGCAAGTAAGAAAGCAAGAGGTGACCACTCATCAATAAGATGATCACTGATTATTACCGTCATCATTTGGAGTGAATCAATTGAACCGTGTTATAACATATGCAATATTATCGCATAATCTTTAAATGGAAAAAAGGACCATCATCAACACCAAAGATAGTCTTTTTCTGTATAATTTAAGGGTGTCTAACCTCGTAGTTTCTCTAACTACTTTACAAAAATAATAGGTTGAAAGAGCAAAAGTGTGAAATCCTATCAAGCAAGGACTGTCAACTTTAATATAGCGTTCACAGCTTGAATATGTATTATGTTCTCATATAATGGGGTGATTTCTTGTTTATACTTTATTCAAATATATATTTTTAAATAAAACCAAATATATAATGCTTAAAAGAATATATTTTTAGTATTATCGAGCAATCATAACATTTTTAGCAAAAAAGGAACTCATAACTATAAATATATTAGATTAAAGTATATAAAGAGAAAGGAGTAGTTTGGGTATTTTTTAATAGTAAAATATAGGGAGGAAATAATATGGTTAAGAAATCGAAATTGTTGAGTTATGGACTTGCAATAGTTGTAGGATCTTCATATTGGATAGGTTTAGGGGTAGCAAATGCCTCTACAGGTTCTGATCATCAATCAATATTTGATTCTGTTGATGGAGGCGAAATTAGGTGGGGGGGAACTACCAAGTATTCTAGTTATGTGAGTACTTCTCATACAGTCTGGGAAAATGTAGGAAGGATTGATTTTGCCAAGGATACAGCTACGACTATACAGGATTTAACATATGATGATGTATATACAACTGAAGGAATTTATGGAAGGTGGACTCCTCTTGCAGGTGCTGACAAATTAATATTTAATGACCGTTTATTGCAAAATGCAAGTTCTTTTGTCAAAAATCATGTTGCTGCACACGAAGCTGGACATGCTTTAGGTATTAAAGATCATGGTGATTCAAAATATAATGGGATTCTGATGTCAGCAAAGAAAATGGAAGTAGCTACACCCCAATCACATGACAAATCTGATTATAATAGCAGATGGTAGGAGGAAATAGTATGAAAAAAATAAACAAAAAAGTCATAGGCATAGCTTTAACCTCTTTTTTAGTCTCTGGTTTATCTTATGTTTATCTCTATAAACCTAATGATGAATTGGTAACACATGCTAAGTTCGCAATGGATATATACGACGAAAATGAAGTGGTTGATTTTGCCGAGGATGTAGCAGTTGCGAAGGTATTGGAGAAAAATTCTGTAAAAGAAGATGGGCTAGGCGTTTACACTCCCTATACTGTAGAGATAGATTCTATTGTAAAAGGCAAATTACAACCTGGACAAGAAATTCAAATATCTCAACGCATAGGGTACGACAATAAAGAAAAGAAACATATAAAATTAACAGAAAATGACCAATATTTAGAAGTCGGAAATACCTATATATTTTCTCTCACATATGATGACAGAGAAAACATTTATAGAATAGTAGCTCCCGAGACTGGAAACACAAAGGTAAAGGAACTTAAAGAAAAAAAAATTGACAAAGAAATAGTCGGCAAATTTCAAAAAGCTGCCCGTGAATAAAGACAGCTATTTAAGATAATTACCTATTAATTTGTATGGGCGTCTAATAACTCTATTTCATCCAGTCCTTCAACAGCTTCACCCTTACAATCACTGACATAATAATTTGTTTGATTATAATTAGTACGTTTATCTATATTCTTACATGAGTACTTCTCAATGAAATCTCCTCCGACAACGGATCTAGAAATGTTAATCATGTTATTTGAATAAGTTACTTGAGATTTGATATCTGTCCCATCTTTTCCAATATGAATGATTTCAACATGAGCTTCTTTTCTGTTTTTGACATTAGAATAAAATTTTTCAAATAACTTTATATTCCCAGTAAATTCATGACTTTCAGTCACAACATTTGTGTCATCAATATCAATATCACTTTTGTTACATCCTGATATTGCTAAACCACAAGCAACAAGTAAGATACAAAATATTTTTTTCATTATATTTCCCACTTCCCTCATGTATGAGTGTTTATTATTTACCTATTAATAACATATTAAGGAATTTTATGGAGGTTGTAAATATGAATAAAGTCTTTAATTCCAAAATTAGAGTAATGAAAGGTCTTATTTTAGCAAGTTTTATATTCCTAATGCTCCCTTCTTCTTCGTTGGCATCAGAAAATATAAACTACGGTGCTGGGACATGGGATCCTGTCGGCTATAAAGAATCAATATATATTCAAACTGATAACTTTGAAAGAACTCAAACAATAACATCAGGTGGGGGTAACGTACAAATTAGAGTTACCGAAGCTTCGAATCAATATTACCGACTTTTTTTATATGCGATAACTGACAGTGGTTATGTTAAATACGTACCTGCTTCTCCTAAATATGGATATGGTAATGCTAATATTACTTGGGATGTCTCACCATTTGTAGGTTCTGATGGAAAAGTAGAGGTATTTGCAGATATTGGATATGGAGAAGTGTCGAATGATCATGTGAAAATTCAGTTTTATGATTGAACACAATTATCGTTATGATGAATTTAATTTTCCTAATCCAGAGTCTCTTGTTATATGATACAGGTAGACAATAATCAAAATATTTTATAATAACTAAACTTTAGTCCCCCGAAAAGGAATTCATTTTGATCAATTTTTTTCAAAATGGATTCTTTTTTTATATAAAATAAAGAGCGATTTTCCATTTTGGATTAAACTTATTCAAAACCAACATCACATCAATCACACTACCAGATTACTTTATTGACGCATTTTTCCTACAGATAATCAATTCAATAATCCGTAGGGGCTTTTTATGAAGTATAAATTAAAGATTGACCAAGCTTAGGATAGTTAAATACCTAAATATGCTCTAGGTACCATTATTATAATATTATTAATCTCCCAGAAAACATTCGGACCCCACCCGAATGTTTTTTTTATAAAAAATTTTTCCATAGGGTGTCCCTTTCACTTCCATCTCCCTATATAAAGGGTGAAACCAAAATGAATGAGGAGTGATTGGAATGAATGGATGGAGAAAGCTTGAGACAGGTATGTTGGATAAGGAGACGTTTCATCACCCGGAGGATCTTCGGTTGTATGTGTTGATTCTGTTGAATGCGACACATAAAGACGGGGTTCAGGTTGGGGGTGTGGTGCTTGGGGAGAGGCAGTATGTGCGGTCGCTCCGGAAGCTGCGGGAGGATCTGTGGTTCTATAATGGGAAGAAGATTGATGAGTATTCGCATTCGCGGATTCAGCGTTCGATTAAGCGGTTGGAGAGAGATGGATGGCTGAAGGCGGAGAAGTATGAGCATGGGTATGTGTTTACGCTGAGACCGACGAAGGATTTCGCCTGTGGGGAGTATTTGAGTTGGATGGGGATGTCTAAGAAGGAAGAGGAACGTGAGGAATCCGGTGGTGACCAGCCTGATGATGGGGCTGGTTCAGGAGGGTCTTCGTGCGGCGAAAAGGATGTGAAACAGGTGCGGAGAGAACCTGCAAACAGACTTAAGAACTTAGAGAAAGAAGAGATCTTAGAGAACAACAACATCAACACCACTGCCACTAGAGACACTATGGATGTAAATAGGCTGCAGGCGCTGATCGGGCATTTCGTTGGCAGGAGGGGACAAGGCTTTCTGCTGACGCCGATAGATCACGTGGCGATGGAGCGGATCAGCTTGAGCGAGTTGTCGACGGATGAGTTGATTAAGTTTATGGATGAGCAGTTTGACAAGCAGGAGAGCATCAATCCGAAGCTGACGATAAACAGTCCGAAGTATTTGGAGAAGGCCCTTGAGGCGTATATCACTCCTCGGGAATCGATGCAGGACATGGATGACTTTTTGGACGGGCTTGAGGAGATTGTGACGGAGGCATGACGTCGGGTGAGTTCAGGGAGCTGGTGAAGATGATCAAAGGAGCGTATCCTCACCGGCTTCTCAGTCGTGAGACGGCGATCATCTGGTTCCGGCACCTGAAGGACTGTGAGTATGACGGGGTGAAGAGGCGGATCGAAGCCCATATCAAGGTGAGCCCGTACATGCCTACGATTTCTGAGCTGTATGAACAGCCGGTGGAGGAATCGACGATACTACAAACCATGGAAGCGTGGGAAAAAGAAGGAGCGATACGAATTGAGGATGAACGACGAAACGAGTGGACACGACCTGCACCACCATGGGGCTGAGGAGCAGCTGCTTCGGGAGTTGCATGAAGCGGAAAGCATGATCATTGGAGCGGTTCTTATGGAGCCTGGTGTCTTGGATGAACTGACCTTGGAGGAGAAGCATTTCAGTCTGGTGAAGAACCGGTTGATTTTTAAAGCGATGAAGGGGCTGCAGAAGAAGAGGCTTGAGATCAATCTGGTCATGGTGGTGGAGGAGCTCGGCGATGACATTGAGAATGTCGGAGGGGTTCAGTTTCTCCTGGCTCTTGCCAACTACTGCCCGACGACAGTGAACATCGAGCAGTATGAACAGATTGTCCTGAAGTATTACGAACTGAGCCTCATCAAGAATTCGGCCCATCACTTCCTGAACGCCTACACCCCGGAATCCGCACAGGGCCTCTACAAAGCACTCATCGACATGCACACGAATGCGACGATCGATGAAGAAACGAAGGACGACATCATCATGGATCTCTATGAATCTCTTTACGTGGAGAGGGACGGACTTCCTGGTGTCTCGACGGGATTCGAGAGCCTGAATGCGCTGACGGGAGGGTGGAAGGAAGGGGAGCTCATCATCTTGGCGGCGAGACCATCCATGGGGAAGACGGCTTTTGCCATCCAGCTTGCTTGGGAGTGCACGAGGGAGAAAGGCGTGAGCATGGTGTTTTCCCTGGAGATGAGTTCGAGGCAGATTATGCAGCGACTTCTTTCAAGTATCACGGATATCAACATGATGAAATGGCAGAATCCCTATAAGTATTTGACGAGGGACGAGATGCCGAGGATGCACGGGGCGATGAACGCCGTGTATAAAGCGAAGCTCGAACTGTCGCAGAACGGGATGATCACGTTGCCCGAGATCAGACAGCGGATCATGAATCTGAAGCGGGAGTACCCGACGGAGCCGTTTCTCGTGGTGATTGATTACCTGCAGCTGATCACGGTGAAGGAGCGGTTTGACCGGCATGATCTGGCGATTGGCCATATTACGAAACAGCTTAAGGGAATGGCGAAGGAGTTTGGGATTCCGATTATCCTGTTGTCGCAGCTATCGAGGGGAGTGGAGTCCAGGGATGATAAGCGGCCGAGGCTGTCGGATCTACGTGACTCGGGGAATATCGAGCAGGATGCGGATGTGGTGTTGTTTCTGTACCGGGATGATTACTACTATCCGGACTCGAAGAACGGGCAGGAAGTGGAAGTGAAGATTGCGAAGAACCGGAATGGGCCGGTGGGGACGGTGAAGCTGGAGTTTGTGAAGGAGTTTGGGCGGTTTCGTGGTGGGTGGATGAAGCAGGGGGACGGTTCTGTTGCTTCGGTTTGAGTGAGGCGGGGGACAGGTCCGTTGGCTCTTGGGTAGGTGATGATAAATGGGGAGGGATTGGGATGTTGGTGACGGAGTATGCGAAGGGGAATGAGGCGGAGGTTCGGATGGAGAGCTTGAAGGTATATGGGGTGTTGATGGGGTTGTTGCGTGAGGAGCGGGAAATGCGTGAGGATGGATTTGTGTTGGTGAGTTATCGGGAGTTGTGGGAGGGGTGTAAGGAGGCTGGGCTGTTGAGTGGGATGGATGAGGGGTTCGCGGTGATGATGGATATGGTGGGTGTGGTGGAGGATTGGGGATTGATTGGGAGGGAGAGGGTTAGTGGGGGGAGTTGGGTGAGGTGTTAGAGGGATTTACGGAATGAAACATGTGGATAATACGAGTTATGGTATAATAGAATGACAATTAAACGAAAACGATCTGTCGAGAGGGCATACTATAACCAGGAGTGATAGAATGCATAAAGATATCGAGAAATTTGATCATGCTTTTCCTGACGGGGTATTTGCATTCCCAGGACCCGCCGAATCCACCAAAGTGAAAATAAGGGCATTGGACAAATACTGCAAAGAACGCGGTGTTCAGCCAAAAGATTTAACAGACGAAGAAATGCGACAGTTTCTTGTTTAATAGCTAAAAAGGGACGTATCTCACTTTGACAAAAGTGGGATACGTCTCTTTTTCCATGTTGTGTTTTACGGATTAGGTAGAGATGAGCTTCACTCCAACATCTCCTTTATTTCTTCTTTTGAAAGAATCGGATTATCTTCCTCCAATGCCTTCAATAACTGTCTTTCCTCATCAGGATCTGTCACTTGGTAACGATCATCTTTACTGACTTCTTCTACTTCCATTAATAAGTACTTTCGTTTGCCGACTTGGATGTATGAATGCCCAGATTGAATTGCCTTTTTAACATCATCTTGATCAATTCTTATAGGTTCCATTTACATCACCAACTTTATTTTATTTATCTTCATTATAAATCATCTGTATTTAAGAATGAATTACTGTAAAATAGTGCCTGCCCCCTACAAGGACGACATTATCGTGAATCACTGTCCCGGTCCCCGTGGCTTTCTAACGTTAGTATGTTATAATGGTTATAACGTTATGATGAGAGGTGAGGTAATTGGAACAATATGAACGGAGAGTTACAAAGATAGGTAATAGCTTTGGCATTACGATTCCAACTGACTTACTTAAGCAAGTCGGTTTAGCACAGGGAGATGATGTGCAGGTTGAGGTCGTAGAAGGGAAAATTGTGTTGAGGAAAAAAGAGCAGCTAACACTTCCAAAAGGCGTCGATGCTGAATTCATGGACATTTTAAATGATGTGATAAAGGAACATGATCAGGCATTTAAAGGGTTAGTGGATAAATAATGAATCAAATTATTTATTTGACAACGAATCAGGTGATTGCGATCAACACGATTCAAATTCGTCTGTATTCGCCAAATGAACCAGTGGGGGTTAAAGATGCGCACCTTCTTGATTCAGCCATTAACCGTCCAAAACAATCAGCTTTTGGTCGTGATGCTTATCCTGAAATCTATGATAAGGCAGCGGCTCTATTTGAATCTATTGCAAAAAACCATGCATTTCATAATGCCAATAAACGAACAGCGCTTGCTTCACTCATTGTTTTCCTGAAGATCAATCATTATAAATGGACGATGGGAATCGAAGAAGAACAAGATTTTACTGTGGATGTTGTGAATCATAAATATACGTTTGAAGAGATGACTTTCATCATTGAACAACACGTACAAAGAGTATAATGCCATTCTCATGGACTATTGAGAATGGTATTTTTGTTGTTACTTAAAAGAAGCAGGGGGACCGTCCATGTGCTTCATGAGTTCACTCTAGATAATACTCTGGTTAAGACCGGCAAAGAGGACTTCAGTCCCCTTTGCCGGCAAATATTTTCCCTGGGTTAAATCGAGAGTGTGGGTCTAGTAATGCTTTGATCGATTTCATCACATCGACGGCATGGCCATGTTCTGCTTCCTGATACTTCATCTTCCCTATGCCTACACCATGTTCACCAGTACAAGTCCCTTTTAGTTCTAATGCTTTCAATACTAGTTCGTTATTAATCGCCTCGGACTGCTTCCTTTCCATGGAGTTTTCTGGATCATATACGACAATCGTATGAAAGTTACCGTCCCCGACGTGACCGAATATACCTCCCAATAATCCACTTGCTTCAATTCTTTCTCGTGCGAATTCAACCAGGTCTGCAAGTTTGGATATAGGGACGCACACATCAGAGCCAGATACGGCCATTCCCTTTATATGTCTGAAGGCATAAGCTAATTCGTGCCGTGCACGCCAAATAGTGGCTCTCTCTATTGACCCGCTTGCATGCTTCCAATTTTCACATCCCCATTCTTCCATTAACTTTCCGACTATATTCGCGTCGTCTTTCGCTGAAACATGAGTACCGGAAAATTCAAAGAAAAGGGTATGTTGTACAGGGAAATGATACTCTCCATATTCATTGACTTGTTTCATGCTGTTGGCATCAACTAGTTCCATTCTCAAGACAGGCACTCCGCTCATTAAGACAGAATGGGCTGCCTCAACGCAGGCTTTAGGTGAATCAAATGTGCAGCTGGCTGCAATGGTGTGTTCAGGAATTCCATGCAATTTTAATGTGATTTCTGAAATGATCCCCAGTGTACCTTCTGAACCTGTGAATAAACTATTCAAGTGATATCCACTAGACGACTTTTTAGCGTTGCTTCCCGTTTTGATCGTTTTCCCATCTGCTAAAATAACCTCTAAATTTAACACTTGATCTTTCATAGAGCCATACCTGACCGCAGTCGTGCCACTGGCATTAGTCGCGACCATCCCGCCAATACTTGCATTTGCTCCAGGGTCAATGGGGAAAAATAGACCATGGGGATTTATCACCTTATTCAAATCTAGTCTTGTGATTCCAGGCTGAACCGTAACGGTCAAGTCTTCGGGTTCAAACGAAATGACACGATCCATACGTTCGAAATTCATCGATATCCCTTTGCGAATCGGGATGGCTTGTCCATCTAAACCAGATCCTGATCCAAAAGGGGTGATGGGAATATCGAATGTATTGGCTAGCTTTAACGCCAATAAAATATCCTCTTTCTCTTCTGGGAATACAACCACTTCAGGCTCTACAGGCGAGTGGGAGGATTCATCTTTACTATGGCGGAATCGATCCCCATCACTTATCCCCACCTTATTTTCACCTAGAACGTCCATTAATTCATGTAACCAATTCCTAGTCAATTTACATCCTCCTTCTCAATAATTTAAATATTCTAAATTTTATATTTACATCTAGCCTACCATGATTTACTATATATGTATACGGTATACCACCTTATAAGGTATGAGGTATACCACATGACAACAGAGACATCATGATTTGAAGATAAATAATGAAGAGATAGGAGGGAGTGACTTGCAAAGAATTATTAAGAAAGAGACATTAGCTGAGCAAGCCTTCAATTTAATTAAAACCGACATCATTTCTGGTAAATTAGCACCCCATGAAGAACTTCCTGAGAAAAAGCTGGCAGAGGAGTTGGGGATCAGTCGAACACCCATACGTGAAGCATTGAAGAGACTTGCGGCAGAAGGTCTTGTTGTAATCTCAGATGCAAAAATGGCCACTGTCGCTTCATTTACAGAAGAAGACGCGTTACAGTTTCTCGAAATTCGTGAGTTACTAGAAGTGTACAATCTTGAAATGATCGTAGATTCATTACAAGGAAGCTTACTAGAAAAAGTAGAGGGAAATCTGAAAGATCAATGGCAGGCGATTAAAGAGGATTGCTACGAAGAGTTCATTGAGCTCGACCGTGAGTTTCATCTCTTATTAGCAGAAGAAAATCCGAATCCAAAGCTGCGAGCAATGATACATACTTCAAACACCGGGGTTAATCGGGCGTTTCTGGTATTATCCAATACACTCCGCTTGAGTGCAAAGGAAGCATTTGAAGAACACAACCGGATCTTTAAAGCTCTACAATCAAAGCAAGTTGAAACAGCGAAAAAGGAAATGTCCAACCATATGAAAAACATTGAACGGCGAATTCAAGGATATTATCAAGAGGGGGAATTAAATTGAAAAAAATCTTTCCATTATTGTTCATTGCTATATTGATCATGTCGGCATGTGGGCGTCCCAGTACTTCTTCAAGTGAAGGTTCCGAGGAAACGTATACCATTCGAATTGCTCACTTAGTACCGGAGGAACAATCCTCCCATGTTGCAGCCGTTACCTTCAAGGAAAAGTTGGAGAAGGAATCAGATGGACGAATTAAAGTAGAGCTTTACCCAAATGGTCAGCTATATGGTTCAGACCGTGAAGCGATCGAAGCTGTACAGTTAGGTAACATCGAAATGACAATTCCTGCCGTAGCACCTCTTGCCTCTTTTAATGAAAAGTTCTTAGTATTTGATTTACCCTTCCTATTTAATAGCAATGAAGCGGCCTATAAAGCACTTGATGGAGAACTTGGACAAGAATTAATGGCCGACCTTGAAAAGAATGATCTTAAGGGATTAGTGTTCGGCGAAAATGGATTTCGCCATATGTCTAATAATAAAGGGCCGATTGAAAGCCCTGAAGATGTGAAGGGATTGAAGTTTAGAACGCTTGAAAACCCTCTACATACCGATACATTCAAAGCTTTCGGTGCCAATGCTTCTCCGTTTGCATTTGGTGAATTATACACTGCACTGCAACAAGGTACTTACGATGCCATGGAATGTCCAGTTTCCCTTTACTATACGAATAAGTTCTATGAAGTTCAGGATTATCTATCTTTAACCGGACATGTGTATGCAGCAACTGCTCTTATCATGAATAATGACTTCTACAATGAATTACCAGAAGATTTGAAAAAAATAGTTAACGAAGCTTCAGAAGAATACCGGGATGAGCAGCGTGGTCTTGCTCAGAAACAAGATGTTGAGTTTTTGAATAAATTGAAGGAAAACGGTATGCAGGTGAATGAGTTAACGAAGGAACAAAGAGATGCATTCCGTGAAGCGGCGTCATCCGTTTACGATCAATATGTACCGAAAATCGGTGAAGATTTGGTTAACAAGGCATTAGAAGCCAATAACGAATAATGAAAATCGGGAATCAGGGCTCATCCCCTTGATTCCTCGTTTTTGAAAGGAGCAGCATAGATGAAGAAGAATCTGGAGTATCTCGAAGAATTCATTCTCGTACTTACGTTAGCCTTGATGGTTGCCCTTATATTTGCTCAAGTAGTTGGACGATACGTCTTTTCTTCTGCCCCCAGTTGGACAGAGGAAATGGCTCGTTACATACATATCTTCCAGGTGTGGATTGGTGCTAGCTATGCGGTGAAGAAGCGACAACATATTCGGATTGAAGCATTTATCGAGCTTTTCAAGGGGACATTTAGGAAAATACTTGAATCACTCTCATTGCTTGTTTGGTTTGGACTGGCTGTGTTTCTCGCCATCTTTGGGACACAGCTTGTTCTTGCCAGTTTCCAAAATGGTCAAATCACGCCGGCCATGCAAATACCAATGTGGCTTCCGTTCTTAGCTATTCCCCTAGGTGGAGCAGGTATGGCTATGCGACTGGTACAACAATTCGTTTTGATATGGCGTTCTGAGAATGGGAAGGTGGAAGTATGATCATCCCTTTATTATTTGGGACCCTGGCTGTTTGTCTTTTAATCGGTGTGCCCATTGCCATATCCCTGGGAGTATCTGCTCTCGTCGCCATTTATTTTGGCTCAACTTTGCCTTTGGATATTATCACCCAAAAAGCGTTTACCTCTTTGGACTCTTTTCCTTTATTAGCGATACCATTCTTTATGCTTGCCGGGATCTTAATGGGGAAAGGAGGCGTTTCTCAGAGACTATTAAATCTTGCAACAGCTTTGGTAGGCTGGATGGTAGGTGGTCTATCCATGGTAACCATCGTCTCATGTATGTTCTTCGCAGCTATCTCTGGATCAGGGCCAGCGACTGTTGCAGCCATTGGTGGGTTTATGATTCCTGCAATGATTGCACGTAATTATAGTGGTGGGTATGCCTCGGCTGTAGCCGCTTCTGCAGGGTCTATCGGAGTCATCATCCCCCCAAGTATTCCATTTGTATTATATGGAGTAATTGGAGGGGTTTCCGTTGGGAATATGTTCTTAGCCGGTATTTTGCCTGGGCTTATGATTGGGTTAGCTCTAATGTTGACGGCTTATATCATTGCGAAAAAACGGGGATATTCACCTGAAGTACAAGCGTCTTTTCATTTTAAAGATGTGTTAAAGGCTTTAAATGATGCAAAGTGGGCCCTCTTAATCCCCGTTATTATTTTAGGAGGGATTTATGGAGGGGTGTTCTCTCCAACGGAAGCGGCTGTTGTTGCCGTCGTGTATTCACTGATCGTTGGTTTATTTGTTTATAAAGAACTGACGTGGAAATCGGTGTTTGAGAGCTTTCGGGAAGCAGTCGTCATTAACGCGACAACTATGATTATTATAGGTCTCTCCGTCTCATTTGCTTACTTTATGACATTGGAGCAGATTCCGAATGATATTGCTACATTTCTGACAGAGCTGTCTACAAATCCTATCATCATCCTGATTGCCATCAACATCCTCCTTTTGATTGTCGGGATGTTCATCGATACGATATCTGCTTTAGTGGTCTTGACTCCAATTCTATTGCCAATCGTTGTAGCAGTCGGTGTTGATCCTGTCCACTTCGGGGTCATTCTTGTAGCAAATCTGGCTATTGGATTTATTACACCGCCACTTGGAGTCAATCTATTTGTTGCATCAAGCGTAGGTGGGGTTCGGTTTGAAAAGATCGCTTGGGCAATCATTCCTTTTCTTGTTTCTATGTTCATTTGTCTACTTGTTATCACATTTTTTCCACCACTTTCTCTCTGGTTACCAGGGTTTACGAAGTAGTGGTAAAGAGAGAGGTGTAGAAGCATATGTCAACTACTATAAATGCTAGAGCCCGAGGGTTAGTGATTCCGGGGATACGTCAGTTTTCCAATCAGTTGGCTTTCTATCCCAATGCCGTCAATTTAACAGTGGGGCAGCCTGACTTTCCAACACCAGAATCTGTAAAGGAAGCGGGAATCAGGGCCATTGTTTCTAATCAAACAGGTTATTCACACAACGCAGGTTTACCGGAATTGCGCAGGGCCATTAGGGATTTCTTTGCGGATCAGTATGGGCTGGATTATAATCCGGAAACCGAAATCATTGTAACGAATGGCGCAAGCGAAGCAATTGATTGTGTGTTCAGGACCATCTTGGAAGAAGGGGATGAAGTCATCTTACCAGCACCACTTTACTCAGGATACGAACCCATTATTACCATGTGTGGTGCGAAAGTAATTTACTTAGATACTTCTATCACACAATTTAGACCTTCTCCTGAAAGGCTTGAGGCCTTAATCACGGACAAAACGAAAGCCGTCTTGTTTAACTACCCCTCTAACCCCACAGGCGTAACCTTAAGCAGGGAAGAGATGGATGAGCTGGCAATGGTAATGAAAAGGCATGATGTCTTTATTATTTCAGATGAAATTTATAGTGAAAATGCTTTTGAAGAGAGTCATCATTCCTTTGCCTCATATGAGTATTTGAAGGATCGCTTATTTCTCATACATGGTTTATCCAAATCACATTCAATGACAGGATGGAGAATTGGATTTGTATTAGGACCTGAATCGATTATGGAACACGTTGTGAAGATTCATATTTATAACGTCGTTTGTGCCTCGGTACCCGGACAATACGCTGCAATTGAAGCATTGTCCAACAATCGACATGTTCCTTCAGAAATGAATATAGCTTATAAAAAGCGGAGGGATTTTATTTACAAACGGTTAGTGGAGATGGGGTTTGATGTGGTTGTTCCAAAGGGGGCGTTTTATATATTTCCGTCTATTAAACATTTAAACTTATCCTCTATGGAATTTGCTACTCGCTTATTAGAAGAAGGTGGAGTAGCGGTCGTGCCAGGTAGCGCATTTACACATTTAGGAGAAGGGTATATTCGAATTTCTTTCGCCTACAGTATGGAAGTATTAGAAAAAGGACTTTGTCGCATAGAGAATTGGATCAATCAGTATCAGATAAAGGAGGTTATTTCATGAGTCAATGGGGGACACCTGAGTCTTTACGAGCATTGTTATGTGAGTTGGTGAGCTGGGATAGCAGAACTTTAACGGAGGGGGAGATCGATTTCCCTGTGAAACTTTCGGAGAAGATGAAGAATATCCCTTATTTTAAGGAAAACCCTGAGATGCTTCAGTTAGGGAAAGCTGATTTTGGAAGACAATTCTTAACGGCTCTCTATAAGAATAAAGAAGCAACGAAAACCATTGTGTTAATCAGTCATTTTGATACGGTGAGTACTGAGGAGTACGGGGAACTGGAGGCACTGGCTTTTAACCCGGAAGTGTTAACCAAGGAGTTGGAACACTACATCAGTGAATTACATCCTGAAGCCCAAAACGACTTGCGTTCAGGAGATTACCTGTGGGGACGCGGGATTATGGATATGAAGGCAGGGTTAGCCATTCATATGGCGATAATAGAAAAGGCAGCCTGTGAACAATGGCCGGTTAACCTTGTTTTGTTGACTGTGCCGGATGAAGAAGTCAATTCATCTGGGATGAGGGCAGCTGTTGCAGCGTTAAACGAACTCAAATCGGTACACGATCTTAGCTATACACTATTCTTAAATGGAGAACCTGTATTTTCTCAGAAACCGACTGATACAGCATATTACGTTTACTCTGGGACCATAGGGAAAATTATGCCTTCTGCACTTTTCTATGGAAGAGAAACTCATGTGGGGGAACCGTTGAGTGGTATGACCTCCTCTTTCATTGCTTCTTTTTTGACACGGAAAATGGAGTGGAATCCACTTTTTAGAGAAACCGAATATGGTGAGAAAAGCCCTCTTTCAATTACGCTGCAGCAAGAAGATTTAAGACTGAATTATTCAGCTCAGACTCCTTATGGAACAGTCGCCCTCTATAATGTATTTACCATGAAACGAACCGCTGCCGATGTAATGGAATTATTTGAAAAAGTGGCTGTCTCAGCAGCGGAAGAATGTAACGAATGGTATCGTCAGTTATGTGAAAGGGAGGACATTCCTTCTGTAGGAGAAGTAAGCGTTCTTCGCTACTCTGAGTTAATGGATTATGCCGAAAGAAAACTTGGGAAAGAGTATATAGAAGCCCTGAAGCATGATATCGGACATAACCAGGGGGATGATAGGGAGAAATCTTTTCGGATTGCCGACACACTCTTGATCAACTGTCAGGAGCTGACCCCAGCCATTGTCATAATGTTTACCCCCCCATATTATCCTCCGGTGAATACATCTGAACATCCTTTAGTATCAAGATGTATAAAAAGAGTGTCGAAAGTAGCCAAGGATCTATTCAACCTGCCTGTTGAACAAGCGCACTACTTTAATGGGATTTCTGATCTTAGCTATGTGAACTACAAAGATGATAACAATGGATGGGAGGTATTCGAAGAAAACACTCCGGTTTGGAACACAACCTATACCATTCCATTCAACGAAATGCATAAGTTGGATGGCCCTGTCTTAAATGTTGGACCGTTTGGAAAAGATGCACATAAACGAACCGAGCGATTATATAGTGAAAGTGCTTTTGTAAAGACTCCCATTTTTGTTGAAGAAGTGATTAAAGAGGTTATGCGTAATGATCAAGAGGGAATGAAAGTAGTGTAAGCGCGAAAGGAATTTCGGGTATATGTTCTCATTTCACCCAAGCTTTTTGCGCTGGAAAAAAAAAGCTGATATTCGAATTGAATAAGAATGAAATGAGCCTGAACCTAATTGTGGTAGAGTTTTACCTCCAAAGGTCAGGCTTATTTCTTTCTGAAGCCAAAGGACCTGCCCCTGTGGACTATCCTGCTTGGATTACGGTAGATGAATGGATTGACATTCAGGTAAACGAAATATAAATGGGATTGCAATGGAGGAACATAATAGACAAAGAGAGAAAGATCAAAGGAACAAATCATGCAGGGAAATACAGAACTCTTTCACTGCAGGACAAAAGGTATGCAAACAAAGACTAGTGAAGTAAGCGAAGGGGTATAGGAAACGAAAGAACGGTTACGTATCTCACGGTTATCTAAACTGAGAGTATATTCTGCAGAAAGGCGGAGTTTGAATGAACATTTACTCAATCGGGCACTCGACTCACTCGAAAGAACAATTCCTGAACATGCTTAATGCCGTAGAGATCCAATACATAGCGGATATCCGCGCTTTCCCAGCCAGTCGAAAACATCCTCAATTCAAGAGGGAGAACATGAGAGAGTGGCTGGGTGAAGCAGGAGTAGAATACCGTCATTTTCCGAAGCTAGGAGGCAGGAGGCGTTTGTCGGGAGTGGTTGGTGAAGACCTGAATGCGGGCTGGAACAACCGATCGTTCCACAATTATGCAGATTACACGTTGACGGATGAATTCAAGGATGGGCTGGAAGAGTTGAAGGAGGCGGCTGCTGAGATCAAATTGGCGTATATGTGCTCGGAACGCCATCCTGCCAGGTGTCACCGCCTGTTGATCAGCAATGTGCTGAAAGCAAATGGCTGGGATGTCTCTCACATCATCGATGATTCTGACGGAAAGGCTGAAGTGATCAGTCACGAACTCAGCCAATGGGGAGCCTTGCCGATCATTGAAGAAGATGGGACGGTCGTGTATCCGGAACTGGGCGGATAGGGGAGAGGGGGGACCCACACTGCCCTTCCTATTCGTGTTCACCGAATCTATCAGAAAATACGATCAGAACGGTCCCCCGTTCACACACAAAAAAGGGTTATGTCCCTTTATTGTGGAATACTAGATAATAGAATGCTTAACTACCCCAGTCTAATCTATCAAAACTCTCTACATATTGTCTGAAATAACCGATACTTCCTGGTTTTACCATGTCGGAAAACGGGGAATAATGAAAGAGTGTGAGAAATCGTAGAAAGACGGATAGCACGTGTCCCAGAATGTCAGCTACTCTAATCACCAAGGGAGGTATCGTGTATGTTTCCTGTCGTTATGGCAAAGTTACTGCGCCTCTATTCTGATCACTCCAAGAAGCCACCTATGATTCCCCGTCAGGAGGTCAACATGAAGAAAGATGTGTTCGTTGAAACATCTGTCGGGCCCACTTCCATTTCCTTCTATTATCCTTTGGCAGCAACACAGAAAAAACTCCCTGTCTATATCAACTTCCATGGCGGGGCGTTCATCATGAATGATAAGGAGCTGGACGATCCCTATTGCCGGTATCTTTCGAATCAGGCTGAATGTGTGGTTCTGAATGTCGGATATGGCAAAGCACCGGAGTATCCTTTTCCGAAAGCCATTGAACAGGGTTTTGACATCCTTCAGTGGGTGAAGGGAAAAGCGGAGGACTTGGGTATTGATGCAGGGAAGGTCCTGGTTGGCGGCCAAAGCTCAGGTGCCAATATCGCCGCAGCCCTTTGTCTCTACATTGAAGAGAAAGGGGAGGAGCAGCCACTGCTTCAAGTGCTCTCGTGCCCTATGCTGGATTTTGTCACCCCTCATGCGGAGAAGCCGGAACCAGGTATGTGGCGTTCCCTCTTTCCTAAAGCAGCCCATTTTATCCACCTGTGTTACGTCCCGGAGAAAGGACAAGCGGGGCATCTTCTCGCTTCCCCTGTCCGTGCCGAGGTTAGCGGCCGCTTAGCTTCAGCCTTGATTCTCATAGCAGAGTCCGATGCGTTCAGGCCGGAAGCCGAATGTTACGCGGAGAAATTAAAAGCAGCAGGGGTGAACGTTCAAGCGGCGTTATTCAGGGGATGTTCCCATGCGTTTACCCATCTGGGGCCAAAGGAAAGAGCGGAAGAGGCCTGGCAATTGATCGCAGGGAACATCAAGGCTGTGGCTGAAGACTCTCGGAATGCCGAAACACATCCAACGTTTTCCTTTAGAGGGAGAGAGGTATAAGATAAGTAAGGAGTGTACAGACTTGATGTTGAAAAAAGTCAGACAAACCGACGATCGTTCACTGATCCGGAAATAGATCAGATGGAGGGCAGTCAGATGTTGAACGTGACTAAAAACCTACATGCTCAAACCAAGATTTCGAACAGGAGGAACGGTAACCATTGAAAAATAAAACGGTACTTATCATTGGAGGCGGACTCGGCGGGGTGTCGGCTGCCATTTCACTAGCACAGGCGGGATACGATGTTTCCTTATATGAAAAAAACGATCACATTGGAGGAAAGTTGAACCGGCTGGATCAAGATGGCTTTGGTTTTGATCTTGGCCCGTCCATTTTGACGATGCCGCAGATTTTCGAGAAATTGTTTGCGGCCAGCGGAAAGTCCATGAAGGATTATGTCCCGATTGAGAAGCTGGATCACCAATGGCGTTCCTTTTTCCCTGATGGAAATATCATAGACTTATATGAAGATGTGAATGACATGAGGGAGAAGAATGCCTCTCTCACTGAGAAGGACATTCGTGAATATCAGAAGCTGCTGGATTATTCGAAAACCCTCTATGATATGACGGATAAAACGTTATTTAAACATGGTGTCGATTCGACGAGAGGGATGATGAAGCATACGGGACTGTTCTCGGCCTTGAAGAACTTTGACCTGTTATCTACGGTACATAGATCCCTCGATAAGCGGATCAGCAATGAGCAGTTTCGCGATATGCTCTCCTATTTTATCAAATACGTCGGTTCTTCCCCTTACGATGCGCCGGCCGTAATGAATATGATGATCTACATGCAGCATGACCAGGGGGTATGGTATGTTCCCGGCGGGTTGCACAAGCTGGCGGACGGCCTCGTGAAGCTGGCGGAAGAAGTGGGGGTTACCTTCCACCTTGGAAAGCCGATCGTCAAGCTTGAAAAGAAGGATGGCGAAATTACCGGAGCCGTTTTGGCAGACGGGACACGCCTTACGGCAGATTACTTTGTTTCCAATATGGAAGTGATACCGGTTTACGAGCGCTTACTTGAGGAAGACAGCCATTATATTAAAAAATTAAAAAAGAAATTCGAACCGGCAAGTTCCGGTCTCGTCATGCATCTGGGCGTGAAGAAGAGCTATCCGCAGCTGCGCCATCATAATTTCTTTTTCGCCGAAAATATGAAGCAACAAATGGAATCGATCTTCCATCGCCGTGAATTGCCTGAAGATCCGGTCATTTATCTCGTAAACGTCAATAAGACCGATCCGACACAGGCCCCTGAAGGACATGAAAATATCAAAGTGCTTCCTCATATTCCTTTTATCCGGGATGAAAATCCGTATACACAAGCCGATTATGAACAATTCGCTGAGCGGGTCCTGATCAAATTGGAGAAAATGGGCCTTGACGGCTTGCGTGACAACATTGTCACTCGTGATATGTGGACACCGGAAGATATCAGGCGCACGTATGGATCCGACCGTGGTGCGATTTATGGGACCGTCTCGGACAAAAAGAAGAATAAAGGGTTTAAGCATCCGAAGCAGAGTGAACGCTATGACAATCTCTATTTTGTCGGGGGGACAGTGAACCCTGGAGGCGGAATGCCGATGGTTACCTTAAGCGGCCAGCTTGTAGGCGAACAAATCGTGGAGAGGGATTCATCCCCTGCCTGAAGATGATCGAGCCTTTCCGGAGGCATGACCGGGGAGGCTGGTTTTCTTATTTTCCGTTCCGGGAAACCCGATTACAGAGCGTATCACGACCCTCATGCCGTATGCCGGTCGGACTATGAACACGTTAAGGAATTGGCTATTCTTATCGGAACACCATTGTACCTTTTAAAATAAGGAGTTATGTCATGATCGTATCACTGCCTGTCCATTGGATCATTATCATTGATATATTTGCCTGGACGTTCTTTCATCTCGCTATTTCAGCCATTTGCTTGAAATTGCCTTTGACCTGGTTTCTGGAAGACCGTTTCTGGTTTCGGATTTTCTCTTTTGAACGATCCGGAGAATTGTGGCAGCGTTTGTTCCGGGTGAAAACGTGGAAGGGACTTATTCTGGATGGCACGATCTTCTTCAAAAAGGGATACAGCAAAAAAGGGTTGCATGGCATGAAGTCGAGGGACCTGATGGTCTTTGCGGCAGAAACGAAACGCGCGGAGTTAACCCATTGGCTCTCCATTCTCCCTGCTCCTCTGTTCTTCATATGGAATCCAGTATGGGCAGGATGGGTGATGATTGCCTATGCCGCTGTCTTCAACCTTCCGATTATCGTCGTTCAACGGTACAATCGGGGGCGCATATCGGCCATTACGTCAGGACTTGGCAGGAAATCAAGCAGACTATTGTAAGGAAATGAGGGTATGTACATGAGTAAGAAGGTGATTGTCGTTGGGGCAGGTGTTGCGGGACTTGCCAGTGCCATCAGACTTCAGCACGCGGGGTACCAGGTGGAGTTATATGAAAAAGGACCCACCCCCGGAGGCAAAATGAATCGAATTGAACTGGACGGCTACACGTTTGACTTGGGGCCGAGTATCGTCATGATGCCGGAACTGTATCGGGAACTGTTCGAATTATGCGGCCGTGATCCGGATGATTATATTCCGATGGAAAAACTGGATCCGATTTACCGGGCTTATTTCAGTGATATTCCCGACAAGCCTTTTGATATCTCGACAGACCTGATCCAAATGACAAAGACGATTGAATCCCTCAGCGAATCGGATACGGAAGGGTTCTTCCTCTATCTGCATGAAATTTACAAACGTTTTGTCATCGCGAAACAACATATTCTTCAAAGACCATTCCGGAAGAGATCCGATTTTTATAATTTCGGCCTGCTGAAAGAAGTGTTGAAACTGAAGCCATACGACACGGCGGACTCTTTCATGGGGAAATTCATTAAGAATGAAAGGCTGAAGCAGTTAATCAGTTTTCAAACATTGTACATAGGCATTTCCCCGCTTAAAAGTCCATCTTTTTATACGATGATCCCGATGATTCAATTTTTATACGGAGTATGGTTCATCAAAGGCGGTATGTATACGATGGCATTAGCCATGGAGAGGCTCTTCAAGGAACTGGGAGGAACCGTTCACTATGGCACGGCTGTAGAGGAAATTTCCATTCAAAACCGCAAGGCGGACGGAATTATCGTAGACGGCAAGAAAATCCCTGCGGATTACGTGGTCTGTAATGCAGACTTCCCTTATGCCATGAAGCACCTGGTAAAGGACAAGGCTTCTAAAGGGAAATTTACCGATAAAAAGATCGACAGCATGAACTACTCTTGTTCATGTTTCCTGATGTATCTCGGGATGAACAGGAAATATGAAGAAGTCGATCATGTACATACATTTATTTTTAACGAAAAGCTCAATCAGAACCTGGAGGATATTTTTGACGGGAAGAGATTAACGAATGCCTCCTTTTATGTGTACATCGCTTCAAAGAAAGATCCATCCCTTGCACCCGAGGGGAAGGACGGTCTGTACATTCTGATGCCCGTTTCCAATATCGAAACAGCCGACTATAAGTGGGACGAGAAAACCATTTCTTATTATCGAAACTACATTTTAAATGAATTAAAGAAAATTCGCGGCTTTGAAAATGTCGAGGATGAGATTGTCACCGAAACGTATACGACACCACTGGATTTCGAATCGAAATTCAATGCCTATCGCGGGGCCACATTCGGCTTGCAGCCAACACTGGACCAAAGCAACCACAAACGTCCCCAAAGCAAGGCAAGCCATTGTGAGAATCTGTACTTTACCGGAAGCAGTACACATCCCGGCGCCGGTGTTCCGATCGTACTGTTATCAGCCAGGATCACCGCACAGGAACTCATCCAGGATGATACAGGAAATCTGTACGATTATTCAGCGAATATCAAGTCTGAACGGGGATTGTCGCATTAATGACGACACCCGTAGAGGAAGGAGGCAGGTTACATGACAGCTTCAGAAGTGATCAATCTCATCCTGGGTGCCCTGGGGATTATCGTTGGCATCATCGTCTTTTGGTCCTTGCCGGTCCCAAGATTCACCTCCAAACATACAGCGGGGCTGCCGTTTGTGTCCATCATTATCCCTGCCAGGAATGAAGAGGGCAGGATCACCCCGCTATTGCAGTCCTTAGAGGAGCAGCGATTCAAATCATTTGAAATTCTGTTGGTGGATGACGATTCATCGGATCGGACCGTGGCTGTGGCAGAAAGCTACGGTGCAACGGTCCTGCAGAATAATGGGGCGGGAAAATCGTCTGCCTGCTGGCGAGGTGCCAAGGAGGCAAAAGGGATCTGGTTACTATTCCTGGATGCCGATACCCGATTCACCAGTGTGGATGGATTACGTAATCTCCTTCATTACTACCAGGGAAAAGGAGCCAGGGGCATCCTCGCCCTGCAGCCCTATCACACAGTGGAGCGAGTGTATGAGCATCTCTCCATTGTCTTTAACATCATCGTTGTGGTGGGCATGAATCTGTTCACCGCCTGGGGATCACGTTTCAAAGCCGCCGGCTCGTTCGGTCCATGTATCCTATGTAATCGAGACGATTACTTCTTAACCGGAGGACATGAGAAAATCGAGGGGGCCATCATGGATGATCTCGCACTGGGAGAGGCCTTTCTTGATCAGAACCTTCCCGTTCGCTGCCTGGGCGGCAGGGGGATCATTTCGTTCCGCATGTATCCGGAAGGCTTGGGAAGCCTTGTGGAAGGCTGGTGCAAAAGCTTTGCCGTAGGGTCCAAGTCCACTCATCCCGCCGTCATGTCGATGGTCATCCTCTGGATCACCGGCAGTTTAACCACCGCGTCTGCTTTGATCTCTTCGATTATGGAGGGAAGAGCCGCGGCTATAATTGTCAGTGGGGCATTGTATCTCCTCTATGCGGCTCAAACAGCCTGGTTTGCCCGCAGGGTCGGGGACTTCAGATGGGTGTATTTCCCTTTTTATCCGTTGTGGTTTGCATTCTTCGCCGTGATATTCGCTTATTCTTTCGTTCGGGTGAATGTTTTTCATTCTGTGAAGTGGAAGGGGCGGAAGATAGATGTGTGAAGGGCCACTTTTCCAGAGTTTTGAGGGTAGACCGAGGTCTGTTCCCATGGCTTTTCAGGAGTGGTTTGAGAGATGGTTGAATGAGAAGGGTGCCTGACCACATAGGTCAGGCACCCTTTTTGGATTTACGATGGAATGATCTCATAAAAGAGAAATCGAAGAAATGAAGTGTGGATCATGGTGAGAGGGAACGAAGAGTAGGTATAAGATAATCGTCATAACGTTGTCTAGAGTCTTGACCATTACCTTTCAGCTCGATTCTCAAGGGTGAACACCCGTTTATCAATATCAGTGATTCTGGTGTTCAGATAATGAAAGTCTGTTTCAGAACGTTGGTTGCCTACTTTTAACAAAGCAATGACATCTTCTGTTTGTAATGTTTCAATTCTATTGACCGTGTTCTTTATCTCTTTCAAATCATTTCCGAATTCCTTCAGTTTACCATCGAACTCCTTCATATTACTGTCTAATTCTTTAATGTTCCGTTGAATATCAGATAATATGTTCACGATTTGGTTGTCCGTTTTTCTCACCTCCTTCCCATAATTATAGTGGAATGAATCATCGTGTGTGAACTCTCATGCAGAGGGGAAAGGAACATTATTCCAGATATCTTCGTATATATTTTCCTGCACTTTGAATGATTTTACAGATGAGCTTCATTCAATGTTTGGGAGTGGGCTTTTTTGTAGGAATTATCTTGAAGTGTGAAAGTGGGAAACTCAACACTCAACTGCTTTGCCTTGGCTTAAAAGGAAGCACGAGAACCGTCCCCATGCTTTCCTTCAGTAGTAATATTTTGAATTTTCCACCAAATACAGGTACTATTTTAATAGTGAGAAAACTAATGAAAAGGAGGATTCATTTTGGAAGAGACACTCATTAAGGCAGACGATTACATCACATTATGGGGAATCATTGTCGTATGGGCTTCTGCCAGCATCTATTTAGAACAGCGTTACGACTGGGCGGCGAAGATTTCAGGTGCCATCATTGCCCTTGTCGGGGCTATTATTCTATCAAATACCGGTATCATCCCTACAGCGTCGGCGGTGTATGATGCCGTTTGGACGTTTATCATTCCCCTTGCCATCCCGCTGCTCCTGTTCCATGTGAACGTTAAGAGAGTCTGGCAGGAAAGTGGAAGGCTGCTCATGCTTTTCTTGATCAGCTCGATTGGTACCGTTGCAGGGGTGATCATCAGTTTCTTCTTATTGAGGGATCACATACCGGTCCTCGATAAGATAGGAGCGATGCTGAGTGCGTCCTATATTGGGGGAGGCGTCAATTTTGCCGCCATGGCTGGGAAATTCGAAGCGCCCGGGGAAATGGTTTCTTCTGCAGTGGTCGCGGACAATTTAATGATGGCCATTTATTTCATTGTACTCATGACGATACCTGGAATCGGTTTTTTCAGAAAACGGTTTCACGCCCCTCATGTGGAGAAAGTGGAGAGCGGCAGAATGAAAGAAGAGGGGAAGACCCTTGCGGAGAGCTTCTGGGAGAGAAAGGATATCTCTTTAAAGGATATTGCGCTGTCAGTCGGGACGGCTTTCCTGCTCGTGATGGTTTCGTTTAAAATCGCCGGCTTCCTGGACGGGGTGATTCCTTCCGGTGAGGAGACGTCTTTCTTCCTCAATCTGTTGAATGGTTTGTTCGGCGACCAGTACTTAATGTTGACGACATTGACATTCCTGGCACTTGCTCTGT
This sequence comes from Bacillus sp. NTK074B, assembly GCF_017303375.1. Taxonomy (GTDB): domain Bacteria; phylum Bacillota; class Bacilli; order Bacillales; family Bacillaceae_B; genus Rossellomorea. Next base: position 167,839 of record NZ_JAFKOH010000008.1, read on the forward strand.
TTCCGAAGTACTTTGAATCGATCAATGGAAGCCAGGAAATCGGGACGTTCCTCATTTACTTGTTCTTTGTGGTGATCGGCATTCCGGCATCGATCCCGATGATCGTTGAAAATGCTCCGCTGCTGCTTGTGTTTGTGTTCATTATTGTCCTGGTGAACATGGCCGTGTCATTGACGGCAGGAAAGCTATTGAACTATGATCTTGAAGAAATCCTTCTGGCCAGTAATGCAAACGTCGGAGGGCCGACAACTGCAGCAGCCATGGCCATTGCAAAGGGATGGAAGGATTTGATTGGTCCGATCCTTGTGGTGGGGACGCTTGGGTATATCATTGGGAATTATATTGGAACGACATTGGGATTATGGTTTTCGGGTCTGATGTAGAAACAAGGGGACGGTTCTGTTGCTCCGCTTTCATCAAAAGGAAGCATGAGAACCGTCTCCTTGCTTATTGTTCACCAAAGAACTGCTATAATAGTGCTATTGCAGCCATGGGGACAGGTACATTGGCTTTCTTGGCCACTATGAGAAAGGTGCCAACGGACCAGTCCCTATGGCTCTTTCAAAAAAGAACAATACAGTAGAGGTGTCCTATATCATGAGTTGGAAGATAAAGAGCTTTAATGAACTATCAACCCACGAGCTATACGAAATACTGCAAGTAAGGACCCGGGTTTTCGTCGTGGAGCAGGAATGTGCCTACCTGGAAGTCGATGGGAAGGATCTGCACTCCTATCACCTTTATAAGGAAGTAAACGGTGAAGTGGCTGCCTATGCAAGGCTCTTACCTGCAGGAGTTTCATACGAGGAACCGTCCATTGGGAGAGTTCTTGTGAAGGAAGAATATCGCAGGAAAGGATTCGCAGGCGAATTGGTTAAAAGAGGATTGGCTTTTATCCACGCTGAGTGGGGTGAACAAACGGTGAAGATTCAGGCTCAGGAATATTTGCGGGAGTTCTACGGGTCATTCGGATTCAGGGCGATAACGGAGACTTATCTGGAAGATGGGATTCCGCATATTGATATGATTTTGGGGTAGAGTGGGGCCGTTCCCCGCTCTACTTTTTTCAGTTCATCCATAGGCCGATAACTGTACTGTGGCATTACTGCCCTACGTTGGGATAAAGAGGTGAAGTGGTACCTTTGTTCTTTGCGTGCTTACTCTTAGCTGCTGTTTATCTTTATGTACCTTTTGTAAGCTGGGAGGAGTCAACAAATGTGTACTTCAGAGCGGGACCGGGTTTGATGTGGAATAGGCTCAATCGTATAATCACGGTTCCTGATCCCAACCTCTTTCCACGTTTCCCCATTTTCATCCATGCTTCAAATGACGCAATTGATACAAATCCAATAAGCTGAATCCAACTTTCGAAAAAATGGGCAGGATGACGAATAATAAGGTAGCCCCTGCCTGTCCCGTGATCTGTAGCCCTGAAGGTCCGAGGAGCCAGGCAATGGGATAGCTAACCCAGAAGAAGGTCAGATATCCGCACATGATCAGGTACACCTTATAAAGTTTCTGGTCCTGTTTCTCAGCGATCTTTCTCAACGGTACCCAAATGACCCAAAGAATGACGAGGAATGCAGTGACACCTGTTAGATACCAGGTATACACCGAGACACCGGAAGACAGGTCAGCAATAAATCCGGTTGTGATCATGATGACGTCTGCCACCACCAAACTAGCAATGATGATGGGATCCTTCTTCTTTACCTGATGCATGCCGGTTAACGCAAGAGCAGTAAGCAATAAGGGTGTCGTCACGACCCAGTCCAGATAACGGGCGAAATAAACGAGTTGCCCTTGTACGAGAAAGGATCCCTGTCCCATGGCCAGGGACATATAAGCCAACCCCGACCAAACGGGAATGAGGAAAGCGATGAGATACTCCACCCTCGGAACCCCTCTTCTGCTTCTGCTCCATAAGGCAAAGACCGTTGCTCCTGCAAACATACTCCCCACGTAAATCCATAACAGTGTCACTTCGATATCACTCATAAATGCATACAATTGTTTCACAACCTCCTAGGTATTAACCTATTGGAAAGGGAATATACCCTGGCAGATGGTGTCTACCACCGATTATGATGTGGATGACGACGCGAAAAAAAATAAGCACAGGGACGGTTCCCGTGCTTATTGGAGCCGGGACATCTGTTCCCCTGGCTTACAGATATTCCTTCATAGCCATATGAAGACTTGAAGTCACTGTGATATTAGAACTATCAATTCCAAGATGCGTCATGGTCTGGGCGATTTCAGGTCTTATTCCAGACAGGATGGCTTTGATTCCAATCAGTGATAAGGCTTCCACTACCTTAAAGATGCGGTCTGCCACCATTGTATCGATGATGGGAACGCCGGAGAGATCTATTACTAAGCATTCCAGGGATAATTCGTTTCCTCTTGAGAGTGCTTTATCCATGAGTTCTTGGGCTCTTTCGGTGTCAATGTCACCGATTAAAGGGAGGATGCCGATTTGGTTGGTGATTTTAATCACGGGAATCGATAGCTCCAACGCTGTCGCTTCTGCCGCGTTGATCCGCGTATAGAACCTTCTTGTATACGACAAGCTCAGCCAATGAACGGCCCTGTCCACCACTGCGTCAAAGTCCGAGATCAGGTTATAGAATTGATCGAATGTCAAATTGAAAGCCGCCGCTTCCTCTTTAATGATGTGCCCGATTAAGTTCCGGTAATCTCTCACTTCGTCAAGAGCAACTTCCAATGGAAGATTGAAATTGACGAGTGTGTCAACGGCTTCTGATCCCCACTCTTGTAGTTGTTCAAAGGACGTATCCAAGTCACTTTCAATGGATTTCGCATAGATGTCAATGATATTTTCCCGCCAACTATGAAGTTTTGATTCTATGTTGTTGTATTGATTTGTTCTAAGATTGTCTTTTTGAACGATAAGCTCCTGCTTTTGGCTCAATATTTTAACACAAATGGCTTTCATGTATGTTCGTCTGCCTTGTTCAATCATGTATCCACCGTCTCTCCTTTACCTATAGATTCCAATTATATTTTAACATGGGGAAGAGTGGGAATGGCAGAGGCTATGGAGACGGGTCCCTTGGCTCATGCATAAACGGGGAATTGGGAATAATGGGGGTGTTTGTCAGGAGATCTTTAAGGGAAACGAGGAATGAAGGAGCGGTGTTGCCGCTTGAATAGATTAAACCGTTTCTATGCTCCTGATATAAAATCATCGATACTGGTGAAGCTAAAGAATAGCGATATTAACGAGAAAGTGGAGGTTTTTTTGTATGAAAGCAGCGTGGTTTAATGAATTTGGTTCACCATCAGAGGTTCTTCAACTAGGGGAGGTTGATACGCCGGTCCCGTCACATGGGGAAGTATTGATCCGGATGCACACGTCGGGTGTCAACCCTTCCGATACGAAGAAACGCCTTGGGTCATTCCAGGATCTACTTGATAACGGTCCCGTCATTCCGAATAGTGACGGTGCAGGAATCATTGAGGCAGTAGGGGAAGGTGTCCCTCATTCCCGTATAGGTGAACGGGTCTGGGTGTATCAGGCCCAGTATGGACGCCTTCACGGGACGGCCGCACAATATGTATCGATTGAAAGTAAACGGGCCGTTCCTCTCCCGGAGAACACCAGCTTTGTGGAAGGGGCTTGCTTAGGGATCCCGGCTATGACCGCGCATCGCAGTGTGTTCTCGGATGGTCCTGTGGAGGGGCAATGGTTGTTGATCACAGGTGGTGCCGGCCGCGTCGGTCACTATGCGATCCAGTGGGCCAAACTTGCAGGTGCAAAGGTCATTGCGACCGCGAGCAACGAGACAGCCCGTCAGCACTGTGTGGAGGCGGGAGCGGATTATGTCGTCGATCATCGAAGCGATGGCATGGTCGATGAGGTGCTTAAGATGACAGGCGGAGTCAAGATGGATCGAGTGATCGATGTTGAATTTGGGGCGAATCTTCCGAGGGTACTGGAGCTGATCCGCACCGGGGGAGTGATAGCGACGTACTCGTCCACTGTTGTTCCAGAACCAACCTTGCCTTTTCGAGACATGATGTTTATGGACTTGACGCTGCGCATGATTATTGTGTATGCCATGCCGGAACGTGCGAAGCAGGATGCGATTGAGGATATTACAAAGGCACTTGAGAATAATCAACTGCAGCACCGGATTGCAAAGACGTATAAGCTGGATGACATAGCAGAGGCGAACGAGAAGATAGAGGATGGGGACTTTTATGGGTGTGTGGTGGTTGAATTGGAGTGATGGTGTGGTCTTTGCCTGACACCAGCCTTAGAGGTTCATGACTAGCCAGAAGGAAGCATAGCCATTCCCTATGCTTCCTAAGGATATTTCTATGAGCCAAGGGGACAGGCCCCTTGGCTCTGCCTATCGTTCTTACATATATATTGACAAGTAAATTGGTAATATATAGAATGTTCTAAAAGATATAGGTAAACGCGTTGATTAGGAGTAGTAAGGATACGTTATTGTGCAGAGAGCTGCCGGAAGGTGAAAGGCAGTCAATGACCTCCCCAACTCGCCTAGGAGTGGATAGATCGACAGGCAGGTCTATACGGGTAACTTCCGTCATCGGGTCTTGAGATGTTTAATTTCGATTGGAATGAAAACAAGAAGAGTGGTACCGCGATAGGGATCCTATCGTCTCTTTATGAGACGGTGGGGTTTTTTGTTTTTCTACACTTTTAAAGGGGGAAGTACAATGGGGAAAGATTGCTTTATCTGTGATAAGCACACCGGTGATATTGATACATCGGGAGTATCGATTTACGAAGACGACTATGTGTATGTGGGACATATCGATCGAAACGGTAAACCAAACTATCTAGGTCATATTATGATTGATTTAAAGAGGCATGCCCCGTCGCTTGCAGATATGACAGAAGAGGAAGCAAAGGCGTTTGGCATCACTATGGCGAGAGTCAGTAAGGCTCTCATAGAATCAGAGAAGGCTGAGCATATCTATTCCCTTGTGTCAGGCAATTCCGTTCCCCATCTTCATATGCATCTGGTCGCTCGTTACCCGCACACACCGAAAGAGTTCTGGGGTCCCATGGAGGTGTACGACTGGGAAGATGCTCCGATGGGTGATAACGATGAAGTGGTAAAGCTAAGTACCCGCTTGAAGGAATATATGGAGAAGAACTCCATATGAGTTCTATCGTTGAGTTCAGTTGGAACGGCAGTCACATCCATTATGTAGATGAGATTCGCATGGATCACATCAGTCACCTGACTCTGGGACGATTTGGCGGTAATTCAGCGGCAGGACAGTATAAGAACGAAGATGGATGCTTAATATGGGCGGATGAGACAAGAAGCTGGGAATTTGTTGTGATCCTGGATGCCCATCATTCCGCCGAAAGTGCTGAATTGGTCCTTCAACAGTTTTTAACTTATAAGGCAGACATTCAAGGCCTCTTAACGAAGCCGTATGCGCAAACGTTTAAAGAAATAGAAGAAACCTTCCTGCACATGTTTCAGGAAGAGGAGTTTCTGTCTGATTGTCGAAAAGTCAAAGGCGAAACAGCTTGTTTGATTCTCTTACGAAAAGACAAGTACCTGTGGTGGTTCTCAATAGGGGATTGCCTTTCCTATCTGTTTCACCCTGAACTTGCGAAACTGGGACAATATCAAATCAACCAACGGCAATTTTACGAATGGGTAGGGCACGTCAACACCTTCGATCAAGACGTTCCCTGCTTCAGCAGTGGCATACGCGAACTAAGAAAAGGAATGAATCGGATTCTGATGACTACAGATGGATTAGTGGAATGTCCCAATGAACCTTACTCTGACCCTGAAAAGATCTACAACGAACTCCAGCGTCATCAAGGAAGCGACGGCATCATAGCTCTCCTTGGCACCATCAGGGAAAATCATGTACGGGATAGTACAACCATCATTTTCTGGGAGGTGGATGTCACGCAGGATGTGCAGATGCCGAGTGATGGGTAGAAGAAGCATGGGGACGGTTCTTCTGCTTCCATCCTGATCCAAAGGAAGCAAGAGAACCGTCCCTCTGCCTCCCTTGACAATCAACCGAAACTTTATTATCGTTATAAAAAACCGAATACGATTTTCAGATTCGTATAACTCCAATAATATGGTTTGGAGGTCTCTACCAGGAACCAAGAAATCCTGATTACGAAGAAGGTACTTTTTATTTGTATTTTCTTCGTAATCAGGATTTTTTTTATGAAAATTGAGGAGGTCCAACATGAATTATTCTACAATGCCAAAGATTGAACTGCACTGCCATCTGGATGGGAGTGTCAGGCCTGAGACAATTATTGATTTAGCAAAGAAAGACGGGATCGATATTCCTTCATTTGATAGAGAAGAGATGAAAGGGGAGCTCATTGCCCCGTTGGACTGTGAATCATTGGATGAATACTTGGAGAAGTTCTCAATTCCGAATGACGTGATGCAGTCAAAGGAAAATCTGAAGAGAATCACCTTTGAACTGTATGAAGATGCAGCAGGGGAGAATGTGAAATATATGGAGGTCCGATTTGCTCCTCTTCTTCATACACGAAAGGGATTATCGGTAGAAGAGATCATCGGAAGTGTGATCGAAGGGATGAAAGAAGCAGAAGAGCAGTTTGATATTAAAGGGAATGTCATTCTGTGCTGTATGAGAACGATGACGCCGGAAAGCGCTTTTCAGGTGGTGGAAAAAGGGAAGGGCTTCCTTGGAAATGGAGTCGTCGCCATCGATTTATGTGCGTCTGAAGAGGAAGGATTCTGCGGGGAATTCATTGAACCCATCGCACTTGCGAGGGAGTATGGTTACCGAGTCACGATTCACGCAGGTGAAACGGGAGTGGGAAGAAATGTCCTTGAGGCGGTTGAATGGCTGAAGGCAGAACGAATCGGTCACGGTGTGTATATAAAAGACTGTCCGGAAGCGTATCAGGTGGTAAAGGAAAAAGGGATTGTGCTTGAAATCTGTCCAACGAGCAATGTTCAGACCAAAGCGGTCCAGGCGTTCCGTGATCACCCACTTTACGATTTTCACCGGGACGGAATCAAGATTACCATCAATACGGACAACCGGACGGTATCGGATACGACGATGACACAGGAATGTGAGTTGGTGTGGGGAGAATTTGCCATGAGTGAAGAGGATTACAGGGAGATTTACATGAATAGTGTAGAAGCGGCTTTTGCGAGTGATGAGGTGAAGGAAGGGTTGAAGGGGTATTTGTAAGGAAGTGTGGGGACGGTTCTCCTGATTGGGCCTTGATCCGTCCCGGCACTGCTTACTTCATGGATTTTGCGATGTTGGTCAGCTCTTCTTTTGAGAGATTTGTACCAAATAATTCGTATTGCACTCCGTTATCTAGAAAGGTGATGAGGTATTCTGCTTTTACGGCAGGTTCATTCCTTTGATCATCCCAGTACTTTACCGGTCTTTTTCCGATGATGCCTCTCTGTCCAATCTCAATGTTTTTCACATCATTGAGGACAACAGCACCTTCCATGTTTTTTCGTTTGTAGGCTTCTATCCATAGGTCTTTCTGATTTTCGGTCTGAAACGTGATATGCATATGGTCGTCTTTCCAGTAAAATCGATTCAGGGTTAATCCTTCAGGTAAGGATGACGGTTCCATTATGGTGAATCCGGCTGTCTTCATTGCATCTCTTGAATGTTGATAGGATTTCCCCAACTCTTCTTCCTCGAACTTCTGGACGATAAAGTCCTTTTGCTTGGTTTGTTTTAAGATATATCCATTTTCTGTATAAATCGGCTCATACTTTGCTAAGGTATACTTTTCTTCTGATATGGTCTTTACTCCATCGATGTAAATATAACCGTCATGAATTTCGATACGGTCATTGGATGAGATATCGATGTGAAAGACTTGGGATGTCCATTTTTCAGTCATAGATCTCACTTCTGGAGAGAGGGTAAATACGGTTCCCGTCAGCAGAAGAAATACAAGTGCAATCTGATAGATAGGACTCTTATACCATTGTTTCTTCTTCCTTTTAAAGGTCACTTTATCCGAAAAATCGAATTCGTCTGCGACTTTATTCAACGTCTGTTTTAATTCTTGTTCCATACTGCGTTCCCTCCCATAGAGTTATCTACATCAGGATTTTCCCTCATCAGTTTCTTTAGTTTCTTCCTGGCATTGAATAGCCGGGATTTCACTGTACCATGATTGATTTGTAAAGTGTCCCCAATTTCTTCTATGGACAATTCCTGATAGTAATGAAGGATAATAACAGCACGAAGTTTAAAGCTTAACTGTTGAACACATGAGTAGATACTTTTAGCATTCTCATCAATTAAATGCTTCATTTCGGGTGTGTGATGATCGGCAGGTTGCTTCCCGATCTGTAACCAGAACCGTTTTCTTCTTGATGTTTTTAAGGCACAATTCACCACAATGCCATTAAACCATGTTTTGAATAATCCTTTGTTGGGATTGAATCGCTTCAGTGAATAGTAAGTCTGCAACATGGCTTCTAGTACCGCATCCTCAGCTAAAGAATAATCATGAAGCAATAAATATGCCGTCTTCCGAGCATTTAGAATATGGGGGCCGAGTAACGCTTCAAACGCCTCCTCATTCCCCTTAGTGGCCATTTCAACTAACGTATCTTCTTCCAATGTCGTTCATCCCCCTTTCACTGTTTTATTACCATTAAATCGAGTAAAGGTTCACTTTTCTTGAAAAACGATTGAATTCCATAAAAAAAGATCAGCATTTGCTGATCCTGGAAAACATATTTGCTTCTATGAAAATGATAACATAATTTGTAAGGAATCAAGGGGGGAGCGCTGCTTTGTTTAGAGGGAAAGCGGAGCACGTGAACCTGACCCTTCCATTCCTTCCTCAAAGATGATCTGTACTGATCCTTGGCGCTTCAGGCTCAAGAGATGCAGCTTCTCTGGCATTATCATTGTGTCGATCGGTTTTCTTTACGTTTTCTGATGTACTGTTTTTTTCGTTGTGTTGGGATGGTTTCTTGTTGCTGGTCATCCTATCACCTCCTATTGATAATATGGTCCATTTTCTCTTGAATATGAAGACGGAGAGTTTCTTTTTTGCGCCATCTTCAGGTCAGACAGGTTCCCGCGAAAGATGCCACGGAACCTGTCCCCATGGCACGGAGTTAGAAACACAGAAGGAATTAAGGTTTTTCTGAAGAATAGTACAAAGAGTGCCTTTTTTTTCAGATAGCCATCATGTCATCACATACGTATTTTCAACTCATATAGAACTTGAGGAGGAAACGACATGTCTAACAGCAATCAAATGCTTTCGAGAGTGGAAGATGACGGGGTTCTTATCCTTGAGAGGATCTTTGATGCCCAGCGTGACCTTGTGTTCAAGATGTTCAAAGATCCTGAGCACCTTAAACAGTGGTGGGGCCCGCGAGGCTGGGAGCTGCCTGTGTGCCATGTGGATTTCCATCCTGGCGGTGTCTGGCACTACTGCATGAAGTGCGTGGACCAGGGCCAGGGTCAATTCTACGGGATGGAGTCCTGGGGGAAAGGGATATATAAAGAAATCATTGAACCGGAGAAGATCGTCTACGTCGATGTCTTCTCGGATGCGGAAGGCCAGACGAACGAAGACATGCCGGCAACGGAAGTGACGTTGGAATTCATTGATATGGGAAGCAAAACGAAGCTGGTCAATCGTTCTGTATACTCTTCAGCAGAAGCCCTTCAGACCGTCCTGGACATGGGAATGGAGCAAGGCATCACGGAAACATGGGATCGTCTGGGTGAAGCATTACAAAAGCTGAAATAATACATGATTGTAAGGAGTGGAGAATTCATGATCACGAAAGTCGTTCAAATTATGTTGTATGTGGATAACCAGGATGAGGCGGTCCGATTTTGGACGGAAAATGTAGGATTTACCGTGAAGGCAGAGGAAGATAACGGTCAAGGAATGAGATGGATTGAAGTGGCACCAGCGAATGAAGCCGAAACAAGCATCATTCTGCATAATAAAGAATTCGTGGCAAAAATGTCGCCTGGCCTCAATCTGGGTACGCCTTCTTTAATGTTTTTCACGGATCAATTTGATGAGCTATATTCCGGTTTATCCAATAAAAAGGTCAAAGTAGGGGAAATCGTCGAGATGCCAGGGGGCAGAGTATTCAACTTTGCGGACCATGAAGAAAATTATTTTGCGGTGATGGAGAGGAAGTAAGGTGATATGCCAAGGGTATGCCAAGGGGACAGGTGCCGTGGTTCTCTTGCCCGATTGCAAGAAGAGGCCGGGGGACCTGTCCCCTTGGTTTTTTTAAGGTCTTTCCAACACAGAAGCGAGCATTCTATGCACAACTTCGTGATCCCGCACATCATGTAAGCGATATTCATCACCGGGCAGTGAATACCATTCCTCCGCCCCGAGGTAGGTGATTGAAAGCGTAAGGGCACCGTCCTCACTACATGTGGTAACCAGTTCAAGTTCTCCACTGATCACCCCGACTTCAGACGTCATGACCCCGTGAGTCGCTGTCAAAATAGTCGATATCTTGTCCATATGTGTACCTCCATTTCTATGATTGGATGGAAAAAGGAAGCACGGGAACCGTCCCCATGCTTCCCTGTGATCAATACACGCAGCTGTTCAGCATGCCTTGAAGGGCCGTCTTCTCTGATGACTGCAGGCTCAAGCCCCATTTGTATTTCGTGCTGATCCACCATTTGGAGTAACCGCAGGCGGCACCGGAACGGGGTGGCTGCCAAGTGGATGGATCCTGGTCGCCTTTAGAGCGGTTGGAGCTTGCGCTGACGGCGATCAGCTGGGGACCGCTCAGGTCATTGGCGAAGTCTTCTCGCTTATCAGTCGTCCAGCTGCTGGCTCCGGAGCGCCATGCTTCTGCAAGGGGAACGACGTGGTCGATATCAAGGTCGGACGGATTCGTGAACGTGACGCCGTCGTAATAACTGTACCACGACCCGGATGTTACAGGGCAGCTGCCGCTGTAATAATCGGCGTCACGCTTTAGGACAAGCTGACGGGTGTCACACCCATTTCCCTGGCCGATCCAGTGGGGGAACTTGTCACGGGAGTAACCGGTCATGGAGCTTTCCGATTTGACAGTCAACGCGTTCAACTGTGATTGGGCCGTGGATTTGGACGGTGTCCCGGGCGGAGTTGCGAATGCGCTCGGGAGAAAGGTAGCGAACGAGAGAAGCAGGGCAACGACAAACAACAATGGTTTCTTTAGCATGGGGATGCCTCCTGTATGTATTTTTTTTATATCAACATTCATTCGTAAGAGAATGAAATGTTAATAGTAAAACAACGTAGTCAGGCAGTAAGAAATGAATGTTTATGGAAGAATGGGCATCAGGTGTGTTCGCTTCTACTTGAAATGATAGGGGATGGAATAAGCTTCTCACAAGTAAATATTTTGTAAATCAGGGTCATTTTAGAAAGATGAAACTTTATGCCTGTACCTTCAGCATCAGATGTTCCTCAGGAGTGAGAGGTTTGTATGTCGTAATGACTAGATGGAAAAAGGTGAGGATTGGACAGAGGGAGTTTGAAATAATTGGGTAAAGGGAGGGGGACCATGAAAAAAACCATAGGTTACTTTGTCGCGATTGAAAATGAGGAAGTCCTTGGTGCTGGCGGGGGCGGGATGATGAGTGAGACCGAGGGAGAGCTGTATGTCTTATACCTGGATCCTTCGAGGCGCAATGAAGGGATCGGGACACTCTTGTTAGAGGCCATTACCAGGCAGCAGAAAGAAGAATTCCAAGCGGAGAAGCAGTGGGTGTCAGTTCAAAAAGGAAACCAAAAGGGGGTTCCTTTTTACGAAGCGAAGGGGTTTGTGTATGAGAGCGAACAGCCTGTTTATGGGAATGAGACGGGGGAATATCGGTCGTTGAGGTATTCCCGCTTTATTTAAGGGGAGAATGGGCGACGGTTCTGGTGCTGCCTCTTAAACGAAAAACGGAAGCATGGGGAACTTCCCTGCTTCCGTTTTGAACCATTTCTATTGAACGATTACTCGTTTATATTCTTGATCACTGCCATTTCCTTCCCAAACGTATCGCCATGATCGATGAATCCCAAACTAGCGTATAATTGATGGGCTCCACCATTTTCAGGATGATAGCCTACAACGATTCTTTTGGCATTGGGTAACTTAGCCATTTCCGAAATCATTAACTTAGTTGCCATTTTGCCGATACCCTTCCCTTGGAAGTCCTTATGAATCATTATTCTATATACCCAATAAGCATCGAGTTCTTCTTGAACTGAATTGTACATTAGGAAAGCCGACTGCTTTTTCATCAGCATAGATGACATAAGGCTTTAATGTAGGCTCAAACTTTGACTGTGCTATTGATATAGCATTGGATTCAATATAGTTTTCTTGTTCTGCCGTTACTTCTAATTCACAGCAGTCATACCAGTTTTCTGCATTTACTTCTACGATTTTCACATTTTCTGTACTCATTATTTTCCCCTTTCAGTATCCGGGGAAACGCTAAACAACTCTGTTGTTAATTAGACGTTAACCCCTTGTGCTCATGAATCATAAACATTCTCTTGATTGTCATAATGAACGCCTCCTTAACCAACTTTAGTCTGTAATTTATCAGACTACTTCCATTATACTATATTTTCAAATAAATTTGTAACCTATTTTGAAACATGTGTAATAAAGATGATCTCTTCATCCTTTTCCCGACACTCATCTAATAATTGTTTGATGTTTTCCTCTGCATCCGGGTTATTTCTCTTCCCCCATTGAGGATGAGCAAACGTCTTTTGTACATCTATGATGAGCAGTGCACGTTTCATGACCGCCCTCCCAATGGACAGGACGCAGCCTGTTTCGGCCGTCTGACCAGTTCTCCATGACAATTTGGACAAATGTTGGCCATTTCATCTGTACATGAAGAACAGAACGTACATTCATGAACACAAATATAAGCCTCCTCATGCACATGTTCTCCACATTTTTCGCATATTGGCTTCATTTCTAATCCCATAACCAAACCCCTTTTCTCTTTGACTTACTATTATCTTATTGAAAAAAAGAACCTGTTTACAGGCTATTTCTTAGGCGTTTTTACTGTTATTCTTAAATCATTAAGGAATTGATTGGAGTTTACATTACATTTGAAGGTGGAGAATCGTGGATAACATAAATCGGCACATATTGGATGTATTGCAAGGGAACGGCAGAATCTCGATGACTGAATTGGGGAAGGAAATCTCTCTTTCCGTACCTGCCGTCACAGAGAGGGTAAGGAAGCTTGAGGAGCAGGGAGTCATAGAGGGATACAAAGCCATCGTTAATCCGGAAAAGGTGAACAAACCCGTTAAAGCATTTGTATTGATGAAAACCCATCGGTGTAAAGCCTTCAGAGCCTTTTGCAAAGACCATCCACACGTTGTGGAATGTCACAGGCTTACGGGGGAGTACAGTTATCTGGTGAAGGTGGTCACGGAAGATAATTCATTGCTGGAAGCATTTATTGATGCATCCATGGAGTATGGAGAACCGTATACGATGATGAATCTTTCTTCATCGGTTAGCGGGAAGATTATTTGAATAGGGAAAGGCAATGTCTGGATTTTTGGCCATTGCCTTTTTATCTGCAGCATCCTATCCAACCAGCCATTTCCCTAGCCATACAGCCAATAGAATCCAAATGATGATAAAAACAGCTCCGGCAAACCAGTTCTTAGGTTTGTCGCTCTTCACCATATGTCTCGCCTGTTCCCGTTTCTCCTCGAGTATGTCCGGGGGGATCATTTTCAGGGTGACGATAATGCCGAGGGGAACCAGAATCAGATCATCCAGATACCCGATGACCGGAATGAAATCAGGGATCAGATCGATGGGACTGAAGGCATAGGCGACTACACACATGGCCAACATTTTTGCATACAGAGGGGTTCTTGGGTCTTTATAGGAGAGATAAAGCACGATCAGATCCTGCTTAACGGTTTTGGCATAATTCTTTAGGTTCGCTAATGAATTCATAGGAGACCTCCCCGGGAATGCTATTCCCTTTCCGCATTCCTTTTCAACTTTTCCGGTTTTTGAATCATGGCATAGGCAACGTATCCGATCATTCCAATGAAGACCCCGTTTCCGCCAAAGATATAGATCATCGTGAATATCTTACCGAAAGTCGTTTGAGGTTCAAAGGTAGGGTGCCCGATTGTACTTAAAGTCACCACGCAAAAATAGAGAGCATCAATCACAGAGAGCCCTTCCTGCTTCACATAAAAGGTTGTGCCTGAGAACAACAGAACGAGCACCAATGTAAAGAGAACCTGGAAGTTTTTCAGTTTAAAGGCCTGCCATAAAGCTTTGACCAGTCGTTTTAATGTGAGGGAAAATGAAATCATGATAGGTAAGTGACTCCTTTAATAGTCTGTGTTTTTGATAGCATAACAGATGGGCGGCAGGTTGAGAAGAGACTCTTGGAGGGGGCTGATCCAGAGGGATTCGACCATTAATCAAAGTGGGGATCAATAAATCATCACGATTCTCCCCGAAAAGGAAGCATGAGAACCGCCCCCATGCTTCCCCCCCGGCTCATATCTCCGGCCTCACCCACAGCTTCGAAAAGTCCACATACCCAAAATGCTTGATTTCAATATTCATAATATCCGTTGAAAAAGGGATATAGCGTTTTTCATAATATAGCGGGATCATAATGGATTCCTTCATTAACCTATTCTCCAAGTTCTTATTCAACGACGTCCAATCCTCAAATGGCGTATGCCGATACTCGTCCAGAAGCTGATTCCACAGGCTTTCTTTTTCGAAAAGTCCGTGAAGAGGTGAATAACCGTTCTTCAGGAAATGATAAAACGAAAAATCCTGGTTCGATTCAAAGATTTCCCCGTGTACGAACAAATCAACATTCAAGGTTTCCGGCTGCCTCGTCAAGGTGTCGGCGAATGAAAACCACTGCACGTCAACGGGTATCCTTTCTTTTTCAAGAATCTCTACAAGCCACTCGGTGGTTTTCGCCGTATGGGCCGCGGACCGGATCACGATGGGTTCCATGAACAGGGGACGGTCGACTTCAGGGATGGTCATGCCTTGATCCTGCCCGACGAGAATGCTTTTCCCGTTCGGTATCAGGCGGGGATCCAGGTCACGGAGGGTGTCGCGGTTCTTCGCAATCATCCAATGCAGATAATCCCGGACGTCTTTTCGTTGAATCTGGGAATCTCGTCCCGGTATCGCATTCATGACCACAATCCCGAATCCAGAGTCACTCTCGACTTCAAATGAGGAAGTTTGATTTTCCTCGATATGAGAATGATAGATTCCCTTGAAGTCTTTCGGCACCTGGACGAATTCAACGGCATCGAGGAGCGGCCTCTCCTGGAAATGCTCTTTAAAGGCAGCGAGAGTCGTCTTCGAATCGTTATTCTCCTCAAGGGAGAAGCATCCTGTACCCAAGGTCCGTCCCTTGGCTTCTTTATAGATACTGGCGTACATCATACTGAGCATGGGGAGGATATAGGTGCAGCCTCCAGGGTAGTGGATGTCGACGATGAGGGGCGCCTTCACCTCGATCCTTTTAACGGGTTTCCATATTTCCTGATAGTGGTGACAGGTCCTGAGCTCCTCGAGACAGTGAGCGACATCCTTCGCCGTTACCATCGATCCGTCGTGGAAGCGGACATCCTTTTTTAGATAAAGTCGCAGTTTGCCAGGGGAAACATCCCAGCTGTGGGCGAGTTCCGGGAGGATTTCCCCTTCTTCAGTAATCGAGACAAGTCGGTTGAAGACGTTTGCCACCAGGTGGGCGCTCATGACGTCTGCGGCCTCCAACGGATGGATGGAGAAAAAGGGATAGCGCTTCGGTACAATCAGCTTGTCCTTGGATTCCTTCACGAACCCGAGCTTACTGTGAAAATGTGTCATCAGCCTCATCTTGCTGTCCGTGGACCAGTTGTACATGAGATATTTGCTGCTTTCGTCAATCGGCTCCTCATCCATCAGCCTCACGACTTCTTCTTCAAACACGTCCTCCACGTCTTTCTTCCATTGGAGGGTGGAGACATTCCCACGTCCGCGACCGGGAGTGAAGGTGATCCAGCCTTCCTGATCCCATTTTTTCAAATAGCGGGAAGTCTGTTTATGGCTTAACTGCAGGGTTTCAGAGATTTCTTCCACTCGGATGCTGCCAGAGGGATAGTACCTCCACAGGGTGAGTAATTTGTTCTCCATATGTTTTTCCTCCTAAAAGGGGACATCAATTAGAAAAATGTCTATTTTTATAATGTTCCGTCTAGTTTACTATACAGTAAATAGAGGAGGGGGAACAACATGAAGTGGAAGGAATTACCTCGAAATATTAAAGTACGGATGATTACGTCATTCTTCAATCGTGCCGTTTCATCTGCCGTCATGCCGTTCATGGCGCTATTCTTTGCCCAGGAACTGAGCAAGATCTGGGCAGGGATCTTCCTGATCGGGACTGTGGTGATCGGATTCTTCGTTAACCTGGTCGGGGGATATATATCTGACCGCTTTCCCCGGAAAAAGGTTCTGCTCTCGACGTCTTGGCTGAACGCCTTGTTTTTCTTGGTGATGACGGCAAGTTTATTTCCAGAAGAGAATCTGATCCTGCTGTTCGCAGGGGCTTATATCGGATTCATCATCACGAGCAGCCTGGGACGTCCGGCGATGCATGCCATCATCATCGACTCGACGACGCCGGAGAACCGGAAAGCCGTCTATGCTTTGGATTACTGGCTCATCAATCTGAGTATGGCGATTGGGGCGGCCCTCGGGGGACTGCTGTACTTGAACCATCAGACCGAGCTATTCATGATGCTTACCTTCACGTCGACGACGATTCCTGTTGCGTATGGGATCTGGCTCCAGGACAACTTTAAAGATCAGCTCGAGAAAAAGCATGAGAATGTATTCATCGACCTAGTGAACAATTACCGGATTGCCTTCAAGGATTCGGCATTTGTGAAAGTAGTGGCAGGGTCGACGTTCATCTTCGCGGCGGAGTTTTCCTTGAACAGCTATATCGGGATCCGCCTGGCGGAAACGTTTGAAGCTGTGAGTATAGGGGAATTTGACATCGTCGGGGTCAGGATGCTCAGTATCCTGAACATCGAGAACATGATGCTCGTTGTGTGTCTGACTTTCATCATCAATCGCTACACAGACACATTGAATAAAAAGCATGCCTTGTTGATGGGGTTGGTTCTGTATGGCATCGGCTATGTGACGGTTACATCCGCCAATACGTGGTACGTCCTGATCGCCTTCAACCTGATTGCAACGTTGGGAGAGCTGATCTATTCTCCGATTCGCAACGCAGAGCAGGCGAACATGATCCCTGGCGACAAACGAGGATCTTATTCCGCTTTTTCAAACCTGTCCTTCAGCGGAGCTGATCTTGTCGCACGGTCCACCATTATCATCGGGGCCTTCCTGATACCGACAATGATGAGTGTCTATATCGGCTTCATCGTCATGATCGGAACGGTCCTCGTATATACAGGATTATTCGGCCGGAGCTGGATCAAGACGAAAGTGCTGGAAGTGAAGTGAGGGACGGACCTCCAAATTCAGCATTCGTTTCATCGAAAGTGTGGTGTTGGAGGTCCGTCCCTCTCAAAAAGGGAAGCACGGGAGCGATCCCGTGCTTTTGATGTAAAGAAAATTCGACACGGAGGATCAATTATTAAAAAAGCGGATTAATTAATTGGAATGAGGGGGGAAATAAACCCGAAAAGGGATTAATAATCGAAAATCCTGCTTAAATAACGCTCAAACCGGATCAATTCCAATTCCACACGGATATTCCGTGGCACCTCTCTCTCCAACCCTCATATCTACTATCCATCCAGGAACACTCCCCAGCTAAAATAGACAATCTACCGACTCTTTCCTGCATAAAAAGAGGGACGGACCTCCAAATCCCTCCGCCCTCAAAATCAAAACGGGAAAATAGAGGTCCGTCCCTCTAACTCATCAACCTTCCTTTGAGCCAGGCACGCTGGCGAAAGGGGCCGATGGGTAGTTGGATGAGGGTGGTTTGGTTTTCTGAGTCTAGTTGGTAGATGTGGTCGGTCCGTTTGGTGTCGAATCCAAGGAGGGGATGGCCGCCGAAGCCTGTGGCAGTTGATGCCAACAGGAGGCGTTGGACGAGCATGCCGGCTTCCATTTGCATGATCCGGTATCCCCTGTATCCGAGGGTGTCCCGGTAGGCTTTTCTATTTCCGATGATATGAAGGCATAAGGGTACCTGAAGCAGGTTGACGTTATCGAGTGTGAGACCCGTCTGCAGTTCCAGGCGGAAATCCCCTGTCTGAATTTTCCGCAGGGCATGGCGGTTGCTGTCATAGGCGTATGCTCCATTCGGTACGCCTTCTACGTTATAGAAACAGCCAGCAATCGAAACACTATTCCCATTGTCATAAGGTACTTCGTCAATATCACTCCGATAAGAATAGGAGTGAATGGCTGTTTTCAATAAAGCCGAAAGTCTCTGCATACTGACCTTTCCCATCACAAAATCCATTTCAGGGGAATGGCGATCCTTACACGCTTCCACAAAGTCATACGCAGAGGACTCCACCTCAGGCAGAAGGATTTCGGTTCCTCCTCTTATACCAGTGGCGAACTGTTTTCCTCGTTTATGAAATTCCCCGGTTGACCGGATTTGAGAAGCCTCATTCACCGCCAGGAGCATAGGGAACTCTCTCAGCGTTTCAGACTTTTCAAAGACTTCATGATCGACGGAAGGAAGCTCCCGACTCAATTCTTCCGACCTGACTTCCCGTCCCATCCCGCTCCTCCCCGCAGCCCAATTCGTTGGTCCAACCGAAAGGGGGATAACGGCATAGACGTTTTCCTCTTCTTCAGAAAGCCCGACTAATCGGTTGATGGCCGCGTCCAGAAATTGACCATACACCCCCGACTCGAATCCGAACCGTTTGGACGTTTCCAAGAGCTGCCCGATGAGAACGCCGGCATCGAGTCCCTGAAGGCGGTAGGAAAAGTTGTTGTATTTAAAATAATTTTTCCAGAATCGTGTGGAAACAAAGGTCGTGGCAAAACAGGATGATAGGTCACATCGGTTGCCGAGTGCCCGTTCCACATAGGAGTCCACATTGCCTTCCCGAAGGAGGACGAGGCGATGGTGGGCGGCATCATAATGATAGATTCCATGTGGGAGATCATTCAGCTTTAAATAGATATACAGTTCATTCGGATACAGTGCCCCTCCCGATGGGGCGAATCGCCGGCAGGAATGGACGGGGGAGACTTCCTCGCTCCCCGTATCATCAGGATACAGGGACTCGCTCACCCCGCTGATGCCATACACATACCAGAGAAAGTGCCCGATTCGTTCCAGGCTGACAGATCCCGGTCTCCCGGAAAGCGACAAGGGCACTTCCATGGAAAGCGGGACAGCCGGCAATCCCCGGTACAGCTTGTAGGGGAGGGGGGCATCCTCCCAGTCCACTTCGAAAACTGGCTGATTGGCCCGATTGATATCAAATTGCAGATTGTGCAGAAAGGATTCGAGACTCATCCTTTTCACCTCCTCTTACGTTAAGGAAACGGATGTGGCTTTTGATTAAGCTCTTCAAACGTCAGCGGGCGGCCGGCATATCCGATTTCCGCCGGTACGTTCAGGACTCGATCCAGCCCGGTCAGGCGGGTGAGATGGTGTCCGAACGTCATGGGAAGCATGCCGGGAATCAAGACTTTCACGCAGTGCAGGCCGTTCTTTGCGAGTTCCGGTGCGGTCTGATCAACAACGATCACCTCAAGGCCCCGGTTCCGGAATGTATCGAGAATCTCCTTCAGGTCCTCGGTCAGGTCGAGATGGGCAGGCGTCTCCTTGAAGGCATCCTGGAAACTCTGCAATGGCCTCTCGTCATCCTGTAAAAAACCAAATCGCTCCTCGGCCTGGGGCAGACCGTACAGCATGCCGTGATCATCCATCTGCCGGACAAGGGAATCATCATCTAGCATTTTTTCATAGTCGGCTTTGTTCTTCTCCAGCTTTTCATCGAGATTCAGCATCATCCCGGCAAGTTCCTGAATCGCGCTTTTCGCGGCTCTGACGGGATCGAGATGGGCGCCGGCCGCTAGGATCAGATTCAATCCCGAATCCTTCCTGTTTTTCGCCATGGCAAAAATGCTGGGTATGCCGTGCTCCATGGTGGAGTTATACAAGTAAAGATCGTACCCGGCAACGGCCCTCATCCGATCGATCATGAGTTGAAGCTCTTCATCCCCTGCGGTATGGGGGTCAAGACGGGGGAGGTTGAGCTCGGCATACCAGGTCATCAGGAAGGAATCCCGTTCGACGACCTCCATGATGCCATAGAAGATCGCTTCCTCCCGGCTTCCGCCGAGGGCACAGCCATTGGACGTTTCGTACACAAAACCGGATGAACGGCAGCCCAGACTGTAATAGGAAAGAAGCTCAGGGACGAGAATCGGCCGCTCATCAATGAGGGAATAGCCCCACACCCAGTCGATGGCCCGGTCAGGATCGAATTTTTCAAATGGGAAACCCGGCAAATCGTACTGTTCATCCGTGTGGACCCCGACCTTGAGTGGATTCAGGGCATGTTCCTTCACATTCCGGTAGCTGTCATGAACGACGGTCCTCTTGCCACGGGGCTGCAGTCCGCAGTGACGTTCCAATCCTTCAAGAATGGCCGTCAGTTCGCTATCCCCGTATACCTGTGTCCGACCGGCCGTCCCTTCATCGCCAGAGAGCATAGGCATATTCACGCTCGCATCGGCAAAGGGGGTGACGAGGTCATACATCTTGCTGTTAAAAAGTCCGGTCCGGTTATCCAGGTAGTCGTTTACGAGGCCCTTTTTTAACTCATCCAGGGGAGTGCACCTGAAACTGTCGGAGCGGATCTTCGGACTGGGGTGAAGCGTGATACGTGCGTGTTCCGGCGCATCGTTAGGGATCCCGCTGCACACGTGGCAGAGGGAGTCGGGAATGAAGGAATGCCAGGAACTGTTCAATGTTTTCAAGTCGGTGAAACATACCCGTCCCTCGGAGGATGGCTTTTTTCCTTCAAGAATCCGTGCCGCTTCTGCTGACAAGATATGAGTCATGTGAAGGAAAGCGGTCTGGGATGCCCATGGATCTCTGGAAATTCCGCCTTCTTCTAAAAGCTTTTCCTGAACCTGCCGCATCTCATGACGTTCCTTTCCACCAAGGAGACGCCTGAGATCGGCACATTGGGAGCAGCCCGGTGCGTCCGGCCGAACCAGTGGTCCGATGATTCCTTCTCCAAACGACACGAATCCTCTCAGCCAGGGGACCGAAAGCTGCCTCATCACTTCTTCGGTCCGTTCATGAACAGCGGGATTCCATGCGTCATCCAGTACGAGGGCCAACTCCGTATTGGCCGGGAATGTCGCTTCCACACTGTTTTGCCGGAAAACGGGGTAGCGGGCTGATAAGACGGAGCCAACCGAGTCTGCCAGAATCCCTTCCCCAACGATTACGACGAAAGAGCTCATGACGTTCCCTCCTCTCGCAGCAGTATGCCGAACACCCCTGCAAGCTCCTGTTTCAATAGGGGTTCGATATTCAGTTCGTACATGACCATCTGCATATGATTCTGTTTCAGGGTTTCGAGTGCTTCTCTCACAGACTCATCGTTTGATAGAATGCTGATTCTCTCCCCATTGCCTTCTGCAAGTGTAACGGCAACAGGCTGTGCATCACGGACATCATTTTGAAGCTGAAAGAGTGCATGCTGAAGAGCATTTCTCAGGGCCAGTGTGACGTTTAATCCCGTATGGCCATGCCAGCCATTTTCCCCACGGACATATAGGACGGGAAAACCGGCAACCTTTTCCCCCAATCCGATTTCCGGTGGCTTTCCTCCGAGAGTGGTCAATGCCCTCAGATAAAATTCGCATTTCTTATCCTCGACTTGATCCAACTCAAGACGACAGATCGTACTGATTTGATCAGATTCTCTTTTTCTCAATCGAGCCGTCAAGCACTTCTGAACTCCGCGGCCGACGCATTCTGCAAACGTCACTCCTGCTGCGGTGGCCATATATTCCCCCTCATCAAGAGGGATGAGGAATCTTCCGAGTTCTGATGCGTACATCTCAATGCCCATGAATCCTGCTTCCCGTCTCGCTTCTTCATGGGTCAAGCCGCTGCAGATCACTTCATCGAGGAGCTCTGCAGGTCCCCGGGACATGATATCCACCGGCTGAACGCGGCATTGAGCGAGGGGGAGCTGCTTTGTGTCCCCTTCTTCCCATATATGAAAAATTCCCGTTTCTTTTGACGTGAGCCGTGTAAAGAGATAGAGCACTTTTTCAGGATCGGCTCTTTCAGAGTTCTGTTCCAGCCGCGTTTCAGGACTGTGAATCGCTTCCGCTTCCGTCCGTCCCGTTTCAAGGGGATGAGGGAGGAAGGAATGCCAGCTTCCTTCAAGGGTTTCGGTATCGAGGAGATAGATTCGATTCCTCTGAGTGGAGGGTGATACCCCTGTGAGCTCCTTGAACAGTTCAAAGACGATCATGTTGGCAAGCATCGCTCCAGGGACCCCCGATTCAACAGATGCATGGTGCCCGTTTCCTAAGGCCGTGGAGTGGAGCCGTCTCCATGCGGATTCCCACCCGGCCTCAGTGTCAGGGTGGATGATGGGTCCCGCGATCCCTTTCACCTGGTGGCATAGCGCCGGAATAAGCAGCTTCTTATCTGCTCTGCAAAGGGCATGGATGAGGTCGAGTTCCTCCTGGTCCTCCTGTTGACTGACATATAAAATCGAGTCGAATGGTCTCAAAGTTTCCCGCCATCCGCCGGGGCTGAATGGGACTTCGAGAAGATCGACGTCTGGATCCGTTTGACGTGCATGCTTCACAAGCTCCGTCAGCCGGCGTCTATTCGTCGGTCCTTCGCCGGTTATAAGCACCTGAAGCTTCTCCATCCCCGATTCTATCAGGGAGGAAACGAGTGAAGTCAGGAAAGTGCCGGATCCGACTGCCAGGACATTGGCCCCGCGGTACGTTTCAAATCGTGAAGCACCCGAGCCCTCCAGACTATCAACAAATTCGATTTGTGAGGCAAACTTTTGCACAACATGAGAGGGAAGTTCATGTGGAGGATCCCGGCTAACGTCCCGTGCAAACCCGTTCTCAATCAGTACCTTCGCGATTTCCATGATTCTATTTTGATAAGGCTCAGGCAGTCCGTTTGTTAAATACTCAAGCGAATATTCCCCGTTGAACATCGGCAGCAGCTTCTCCACCCATTGATCGATCCCGCTTCCCTGCATCCGGAAAGAGCATTGGTTATTCCTGAAGTAAACACCGCTGTTTGGTTCAGGGAGGTAAAACGTGTCCCTTTTCATCTTTACCATCATAGAAGGGTCCAATTTCGTCATAGTGCTCCTCCTTACATCCACAAATGTGACTATCATTATCATCGTATGACAGCCAATTTGTCCCTTATGTATAAAGAAAGACCCCTGCACGGACTCATGCAGGGATCTTTTTACATTTTCAAAGGCTGACTAACGACCGCAGCGTCCGCATCTGCCGCATCCGCCACACCGGCCACCGCCACCGCATCTGCCGCATCCTCCACAGCGGAAACAACCACCACAGCCACCGCATCCGAAGCAGCTGAAGAAGCACGAAAACCCAAATCCGAAACACCCTCCAAACCCAAGGAATAGCCGCTCATCATTCGGGTCATACATATTCTGATCCCATGAAACCGGCTGCGTTGCCTGGAAATCACCTATATTCAGACTTTGAAGTTCATTATGAAAGTTATTCATTCTCTCCATTACCTCCTAAACAAAATACCCAATGGCTCTCTACACAAAAGCATTTCAAAACTAGGTAAATGCACCAAAAACGTGAACACTCTTCATCAACATATGTCACGGGGAAAGGGAGTGTGCCTGATACATAAGCCCATTGTGAGGGACGGACCTCCAAATGAAGAAATCATTTTATCCAAAAGGGGATGCAGGAGGTCCGTCCCTCATACAGAGTACTCGGACAGGCACTTCACATGTAAAGAATATTCGACAAGGAGGATTAATTATTCTAAAAGCGGATGAATAAATCGAAAAGAGGGGGGAATAGATTCCAAACAGGATGAATAATGGAGAATCAGGGGGGAATAACGTACAAATTGGGTTGATTATCAAATCGGAGGGATTTTCTATGGGATCTATCCATCCAAAATCCTTACCTCGAATCCCTTTTAAGAGCAGAAATCAACTAAAAACAGACAATCGAACGACTTTTCATCATAGGATGGGGAAAAGGACTACCTAAGCTGGAGGGACGGACCTTCATATGTCGTCCACGACGGAAAAGGCTCGTTCCAAGTGGACGCTCTCTTTCAATCCATCCATTTTTTCTATTTGACTATTATTATCGTAAAACGAGTAGATTCCGTCATACGTCCAGGTGAGGAATTCATTGATATCTTCATGGGTTCTTCTTCTAACGGTCAGTTGCATGCTTGTTTCTCCTTTTGTAGGTGTTATCGACTTTTTCTATTTTATCATAGCTATTTCTTTATTTTTCCTTTTTTTACAATTTGATCTGTGGTATCTTCCAGTAGAGTACCTGAAAAAGGGGAGAACATGGATGAACGTCGTGTCACTGAAAGAGATACGGAAAGAGAAGTTGATTGCCTTTTTCCATGAGCATTGGGGAAGCCCTGAGATGGTGGTTTCAAGCGGAATCTATGACTGTGCTACTTTGGACGGATTTGC
Source organism: Bacillus sp. NTK074B (assembly GCF_017303375.1). Classification (GTDB taxonomy): domain Bacteria; phylum Bacillota; class Bacilli; order Bacillales; family Bacillaceae_B; genus Rossellomorea. The sequence goes on from NZ_JAFKOH010000008.1 coordinate 192,596, forward strand.
CGTCCTTCTTGATAACGGGTTGATTGTAGGGTTGATTACATATGTGGTCAAGGGAGGGGGATGCGAGATTATCTCCCTTGATAGTTTGGAAGAGGAAAAGGGAATCGGCACGACCCTGATAAAAGAAGTAGAGAAAATGGCTGCCGGAAATGGATGGAGGCGAATCACGTTGATCACGACCAATGACAATCTGGCGGCTCTGAAATTTTACCAAAAGAGGGGCTTCGTGATGGCGGCGATCCACCGGAATGCCGTAGAGAAAGCGAGGCAGATCAAGCCGGAGATCCCATTGGTCGGCAATGATGGGATTCCGATCAGGGATGAAATTGAATTGGAGAAGGTGGTGACGGTTGATGGAAAGTAGAGATTGGCCGAAGTGGGCGGTGGAATCCGTTGAGATTGCAGCTCCACATCCGGAATGGAATAATGCGGGAAAAGAAGAAGTGAGGAGACTCATGGACTCTTTACGCCCCTTTGGTGTACATGAAGTGGAGCATATCGGAAGTACGGCGATCCATGACCTTCCTGCAAAACCCATCATTGACGTCATGGCGAAGATTCCGTCCTTTGAGGACGTTGACGAAATCGCAGGGGTACTTGCGGAGGATGAATGGCATTTTGTCCCGGTTGAGCTGGATAACCGAGCGTGGAGGAGATTTTTCATCAAAGTGGAGGATGATAGGCGTGTGGCCCATCTCCATCTTATGCCGGAAGGGGAACCCCGGTGGGACGAGCAGCGGTTATTCAGGGACCGGTTGAACGGGGATCCTTCTTTAAAAGAAGAATATGCCGAGCTCAAGATGCATTTGGCGAACCAATTCTCCCACGATCGGGAAGCGTATTCGGAAGGGAAAGCAGCCTTTATACAAAGAGTGTTGGAGGGGCGGAAATGAAGAAACGAATCGTATTCATTATGATCCTTGCCTTGGGTTACCTGCTGATGGCGTGCAGCGGTGACAAACAGGAAGTGGTGGAACAGGCACAGCCTGAACAGGAAAGTGAAAGTAGTGATAACGGGGAGGAACCATCAGGAGAAGCGGAGGAAGAAGTGGATTCAGTCGATTTACAAGAAGCCACGGCAGAAGATCAATTGGATGATAAGGAAGACCCGCTTTCCTCTTACTCTTCAGAAAAAATCGAATATGCCAGAGTATGGCTGCAGGTGATCGGGAATCAGGATGTAGGAGAACTGAACGTCCAGCAGATTCCGGCTGGGGAAAAGGTGAACCCTTATGATGACGAAAGCGTCGCGTATCCGGAAGACGTCATCATGTTAAGCGGTAAAGGCATGGCTGACGGAACCGTCACCTACAGCGGCAATGGGGATGGGACGATTAATGTGTATGATGTTCCGTCGCACTGGCCGAGTGGTGAGCAGATCGAGGAGTCTATGGAGTCGTTTACGCAGAAGATTGTGGACAGTGTTGAGAATGTTTCGGTTCAGGCAGGGGAAGATGAAGAGGTTGTGAAATTGATCGGGAAGATCAGTGGGTAATCAAGGAAAGGTCCATTCTGATAGATATTAAAAAAGATAAAGAGGTCAAAACATGCTTAGTGTATGCTCTGATTTTGAACATCATGGGTAAATATCCAAGGGAAAGCATCACCAATCGGAATGCATGATTTTGTGAGAGTCCTTGGATAATCAAACTGAGGGACGGACCTCTTGATAAAGCAGCAGGGGAAAGGAGAATCGAATGAATAACAAAACACCATTTAAGAAAAGAACATTCCTTCGAACGGTCCCCCTTGTCATCCTTCTCATTATTTCAACAAAGTATATGTTCGATGAAGCCCCCTTTAATGACTATAAAGGCTGGATGGCGATGATTGGGTTTTGGGTGTATATGAGCTTATTCGAATTAATTGTAGCCATTCGAAAAAGAAACAAGGTTTCAATGTTTTTGAACAGCATCTTGGTCTTGGACGGATTAGGATTACTTTTTTTATATATCACTGAATATTTTTAACTGAAATTTTGTTCAAACACATTCCGTATATAGAAGAAAAAGGAGTCGATAGGATGTCTACAGGAATGCTTTCCTTACTGACCACCCTGATTTGGCTTGTTGCGATCCAGGAGTTTTTGAAACCGGACAAGTGCCAGAGCAATCGGAAAGTAATGATTCTCACGTCAGCAGGCTCCATGTTGACACCCGTTCTGACGGTTTCTCTCTTTCAAAGTCTCCACTTGTGAAGACAGGAGTTGGCTATTTAAAAAAAGGGCTCATCTTTACAGGAGCATTGATCTTGACCGGGTTTGGGGCAACCTTTCTCATCCAGTTACTCCGGGATGGGGAGGTCTACCTTGCCGAAATGGATGTGAGCGTGATTGGAATGGTGATGGTGGGTCCAGGGGTATGGATGAAAGGGGATCACAGGAATGAACCTTTCGCGATTTTAAGTGATAAGAGTGCTTGTCGTCTTTTTTTGCATCGGTTTATTCGGAGATCTAATTTTATTCATTCAAGGTTCTTATGAATTGATTCTGCTTAACGGATGATTCTCAGACAGTTAGGGGATTCTTCTTAATAGGAACGTTAGAGGAGTGGACATATGGAATTAGCCGGAAGAACGTTAAAAGACAAGGCCAGGGCAGCTATGAGTAAGTTGAAGGACAATGTGAAAGAAACGTACTATTCGGTGGCAGAGATCCCCTCATCGTCTGTTCAGGAGTTGGCGTTTTTTATTCAGCTGCACCCTGAATCTCAAGCCACGAAGATGGATCTCCTGGGAAACTCATTTTCTTTTTTCAGATTGAATTTGAACCAGTATGATTTCTATTTGGAAACAAGGAGTGGCCGCATACTCTATCTGGACGGATCTAAAGAGGGTAAGCGATTTGTTTCTTATCGGTCCTACCGGGATGCTGACCGTTTACATTCACCAGTGAAATTGAGATGAAAATAGGAAGCAGGGCCTTCTTGTGGAAAGAGGGTTCTTTTTTGATGGATCAATATGATTGTAAAAATTGTGGAAGAAAACGGTTTCCGAGCTTTCTATTGAGCTTGTCTGGATGCGTTCTTATTTATTCATGGTAGAGTGTCACAAAGGCAGGATTCATCCCTTAGCACACACACCCTTCTAATCTATTGGTTAAAAGGAAAAAAGTATTATACAATTTAAGAGAGTGTATAGTAGTATTTTCCTAGTCAAAGAATTTATGAAGATAGGATGAAAAAAATGAGAAATGATTATAACCATAGATGGAAGCGTTATATTCTCATCCTCATTGCCTTATGTGGAATCGGTAGTTTCCTCTACGGGCTTATTGTTTTGGCAAGAGGGGGATGGGAGACTCGGTTGTTGGAGGAGAGCCTTGTCATCACACTTTTTTTATTAGTTATGTTTCCGAAAGCCGTGAAGCTGCCGAGTGGAACATATTGGAGACCTTCCATTGGATTGATCTTGTATGTTGCGCTGCTTTTTCCCTATCACTATTCCATCTTGATCACGTTTGTTGGAATGGTCATATCATTATGGAAGAAAGGGGAGAGATGGAGGGATATCTGGCTTACTTTCGGTCACCTGTCCCTTGGGATCTTAGCTGCAAGGGCCACCACCGTGCAATGGCATCCGCCGTTCGGGGACTCTTTTCCAGACGCCCTCTTTTGGATCATCCCGTCTCTTGCCGTCCATTTCCTCGTCAATCGTTTTATTTCAGCCTTTATTGTTTCATATAGGAAGCATCAACATATGGGAAAACAGATTATGTTGATCAGGCAGGATTTGAATTGGGGCTATCTGAGCACCTATTTGGTCACCATATGTATGGTGTTACTGTCTCAAGCGTATGGTGTCGCCTCTGCCATTATCCCTGTTCTTCTTCTTTATGCTATCTATTCATCCGTTCACTATTTCAAGAAAGCAAGCGACCTGGAACAAATTTATTTAACGGACGGGTTGACCGGGGTGGAGAATCGCGCTTCGTGGGAATATTTCAAGGCAGGGTTCCCTTCTATTGGAGAGCCGGGTACTGTCGTATTTGTGGATCTGGACCAATTTAAGGGCATCAATGACACTTGGGGGCATGAGATAGGCGACAAGATCCTCTGTGAAACTGCCCAATGTCTGAAAGAAATCACAGCCGTTCACCATCGGGTCTTTCGCTTCGGTGGCGATGAATTCCTTTTGTATATCCCTCATGAGAAAAATCAGGTGAAAGAGGTCCGTCACATGATACAGAATAAAATCCAACAGCAAAATCAAGCATGGGCCGAGCGTCGCCTGGATGTTTCCATGAGTTCCGGAATCGGTTTTGTTTCCACAAAAGAGGAAAAGCTGGACGAACTTTTTTCATCCATTGATCAGGCCATGTACAATGAGAAATTCGAGAAGAAGGAACAAGGGAAAACGGCGGAGTGATCGTGGACCCATGGGGGATGACCCTTGAAAAGAAAGACCATCATCATTCTCATGATCTTTCCGAATCCCGGACGATGGCACTGAAAACGTATGATTCTCGGGCCATCCACCTTATCAAGGGAAGGAAGAATGAAGAATCGAACGTTTGAAATATACACATTAGAGAAAAACGGTATAGAAAACGTCCCTTAGCCATGCAGGGGACGTTTATTTGTGCTGAGGTATGAAGAAGATTTGAGAGGGACGGACCTTACATTCTTTTAAACGTATATCGAGCCTATCCTTTTGACTATCTCTTAGAAAAGGAATAAACTATAACAGTTCCATTGCGAACAATTAACTATATGAATAATAAGGAATGAGGGCATACCAATGGATAATCAGAGGATCACTTCAGCGCTGCAGTTATTGCGTTCCTTTTCACGGGTGAATAAGACGATGATGAGGTTCGTTCAGAAAACGGCTGCAGATAATGGATTATCGGTCCCACAATATACGATTTTAGTGACGATTGCCCCTGAGAAAGCGTTGACTCAAAAAGTCGTTGGAGAGAAAACGTTCCTGCCGAAAAGTACACTGAGTCAAGCCGTCGATGGCCTTGTCCAGGCAGGGTACCTCCATCGGCAGCAGGTGGAGGATAATCGAAGGGAAATGCTTCTCTCTCTCAGTTGTGAGGGGGAAACGATGTTAAAAGGCATTCACAAAAAGGAAGGGAGCGTCCATCAGCTGACGGCCGGGGCCGTGGAGATGCTGTCAGAAAAGGAGTTTGCCGAACTCTTGCAGGCCCATGAGCGGATTGCCGACTTCTTTGATGAAAAAGAGAAAAAGGAGGATGCCACATGATCAAGTTATTGAAACATTTATCGGCGTATAAATGGATGGTCGTCGGGATCTTTGGGCTGATCTTCCTTCAATCCATGTCGACCCTTTATTTGCCTACGCTTATGTCTGACATTATTGACAAAGGTGTCGTCGTCGGGGACATCCCGTATATATGGAAGATTGGCGGATTCATGCTTGGCGTTTCCGCCCTCGGTGCAGTGGCCTCCATTGTGGCGAGTTACTACTCTTCGAAAGCCGCCATCGGATTGGGGCGCGATGTCCGCCGGAAACTTTTTTATCATATTGAAAAATTCTCGCTCCAGGAATTCGATGAAGTGGGGACGGCTTCCCTGATCACGAGAACGACGAACGACATCACCCAGGTACAGCAGGTTGTAATCATGATGCTCCGGATGATCATCAGTGCTCCGATTATGTTGATCGGTGGGATCATCATGGCGGTGTTGATGGACGCAAAGCTATCCCTGGTCATTATCTTGACGATGCCTGTATTGGTGGGCTCGATCCTCCTGATTTTATATAAAGGGATCCCGTTATTTAAAACCGTCCAGAAAAAGTTGGACAAATTGAACCTTGTGCTTCGTGAAAATTTGACGGGGATTCGCGTTATCCGTGCGTTCAACCGGGAACCGGAAGAGAAGGAGCGCCTGAAGCAAACGAACAAGGAACTGACCGATGTGTCGATCAAGGTGAATAAAATCATGGCCTTTATGATGCCGGTGATGATGCTCGTCATGAATATGACCGTCGTCGCCGTCATCTGGTTCGGGGGCATCCGGATCGATAACGGCGGAATGCAGATCGGGGATTTGATGGCCTTCATTCAATACGTCATGCAAATCATGTTTGCCCTCGTGATGGCGTCAATGATGTTTGTCATGGTGCCACGTGCCGATGTATCGGCGAAGCGGATCAACAAAGTACTCGAAATGAAGCCTTCTTTTGAAGATAATGGAACAGATCGAGCGGATGTTCACGAAGGGACCCTTGAATTCGATTCGGTTTCGTTCCATTATCCTGGTGCCGAAGAGCCTGCCCTGTCGGATATCAGTTTTACCGCGAATCCCGGTGAAACGACGGCCATCATTGGGGGGACCGGATCTGGGAAAACAACCCTTATCAACCTGATTCCACGCTTTTATGAAGTCGCGAGTGGAACCATCCGCGTCAACGGCGTGGATATCCGGGAAGCTTCTCAGGAGGAAATCAGATCCAAGCTTGGACTTGTCCCCCAGAAAGCGACGCTTTTTACAGGAACGATCGCGGAGAATATCCGCTTTGGGAAAGAAGATGCGACGGATGAAGAAGTGGCGGAGGCCGCACGGATCGCCCAGGCAGAAGACTTCGTCAGCAGGATGGAGGGTGGATTCGAGGCGGAAGTCGAGCAGGGCGGATCCAATCTCTCCGGAGGTCAGAAACAGCGGTTGTCGATTGCAAGAGCACTGGTCCGGAAGCCGGATATCTATTTATTTGACGACAGCTTCTCTGCCCTGGATTATAAAACGGATGCAGTGCTCCGTGCCACTTTGAAAAAAGAAACCGGAGACGCCACGGTGCTCATCGTCGCTCAACGGGTCAGCACAGTCGTCGATGCCGACCGGATCATCGTCCTCGAGAAAGGAAGAGTAGCCGGGATCGGTACCCACCAGGAACTGCTTGCTACCAATGAGGTGTATCAGGAAATCGTCGCATCACAGCTTTCAGAGGAGGAATCGGCATGAGTAAGGAACGAAAACCTCAAAGAGGCGGAGGTCACGGAGGATTTGGACCCGGCGGCGGAAACATGATGATGATGGGGCAGAAGCCCAAGAATTTCAAGGCAACCCTCAGGCGTCTGCTTGGTTATTTAAAGCCGCGCCGCGGGCAGTTGTTCGCCGTTCTTTTTGCCGCCATCTTAAGCACGGTCTTTGCTATTATCGGTCCAAAGATTATGGGGAATGCCATTACGGAATTATTCGAAGGTGCCTATGCGAAGTTCAAGGGAGTGCCCGGTGCAGGAATTGACTTTGGCAAAATCGGGGAGATCCTGCTGTTTCTTGCCGGACTCTATCTGTTCAGCAGCATCTTCAATTTTATCCAGCAATACATCATGTCAAGCGTTGCCCAGCTGACGGCGTATGATTTAAGGGAAGATGTGAATCGAAAGATTGAAAAGCTTCCCCTGAAGTATTACGACGGACGTCCGAACGGGGAAACCCTGAGCCGGATGACGAATGATATTGATACGATCAGCAGTACGCTTCAGCAAAGTCTTACCCAGTTCATCACGTCGGTGGTGACCATCGTCGGAATCATCATCATGATGCTGTCCATCAGTCCCTTGTTGACCCTCATTTCCGTGGTGAGCTTACCGGTTTCCGTGTTCGCCATCCGTCCGATTTTGAAACGGTCGCAAAAACATTTCAGCGATCAGCAGCGGACCCTTGGTCAACTGAACGGACACATTGAAGAAATGTTCACGGGACATCAAGTCGTGAAAGCGTTCGGCCATGAGAAGAAGGCTGGTGTCGAGTTCGATTCGGTGAATGATGAATTGTATGAAGCGGGAAGCAAAGCCCAGTTCATCTCCGGTATCATCATGCCGATCATGACGTTCATCGGAAACATCAGCTATGTACTGATCAGTGTGGTCGGAGGAATCCTGGTGACGAACCGGGCGATTTCCATCGGTGATATTCAGGCGTTCATCACCTACACGCGCCAGTTCACCCAGCCGATCACCCAGACGGCGAATATCGCGAATATCATCCAATCAACGGTGGCAGCGGCTGAACGGGTATTTGAGCTGTTGGATGAGGAAGAAGAAGTGAAAGAAGAAACGGTCGCTCATCTTTCCCGTCCGAAAGGCGAGGTTGTGTTCAATCAGGTGAACTTCGGATATAGCGAAAATCTGTTGATCAACGACATGAACATTCATGTGAAGCCCGGCCAGACGGTTGCCATCGTGGGGCCGACCGGAGCGGGTAAAACCACTCTGATCAATCTGTTGATGCGGTTTTACGAATTGAATGACGGTAAAATTAAAATTGACGGCGTCGACACAAGGTCCGTCCCTCGAAGTGATCTGAGGAAAAGCTTCGGGATGGTGCTGCAGGATACGTGGCTCTTTAAGGGGACGATCAAGGAGAATATCTCCTATGGTAAGACGGGGACAACGGAAGAGGAGATCATGCGTGCGTCCGAGATGGCCCATGCCGATCACTTCATTCGTACGCTTCCGGAAGGCTATGATACGGTCCTGAATGAGGAAGCATCGAATATCTCTCAAGGACAGAAGCAGCTTATTACCATCGCCGGGGCGATACTGGCCGATCCTCCGATCATGATTCTTGATGAAGCGACGTCCAGTGTCGATACCCGGACAGAGCTTCTGATCCAGCAAGCCATGAACCGGTTGATGGACAACAGAACGAGCTTCGTCATCGCCCACAGGCTCTCGACGATTAAGGATGCCGACCTGATTCTGGTCATGGACCAAGGGTCTGTCATTGAACAGGGAACTCACGCAGAACTTCTTCGAGAGAACGGATTCTATGCTGATCTTTATAATAGTCAGTTTGGTGAAGTGGCTGGATAAAGAAGCGTGGGAACGGTTCTCTTGCTTCTGAATGCTAGAATGAATGGAATAGTTTCGGGCCTGACTTCCGGTAACGTGAGTCAGGCCCTTTTTAATTTTTCATGATTATAAAGAAAATTCGACACGTCGGTCTGATTGTGGATATTCCCGGATGAATAGTTCAAAACCCGCAGGATTCGAATCCATTTCCTCAAGAATCCCAGTCAAATCCTCATTCCAGGCAGGTAAGCATGGGGACGCTTCTCCCGCTTCCAACATAACAGATAAAAGGAAGCATTAGGTCGGTCCCTCCGCCTTCTTGAGTGTTAAGATAGATGTGGGATATAAAAAATAGAAAGCTTTTTGTCCAGTATTATCATGAATGTACATAGAAGAAAGGATTATGACAATATGAATCAAGAAACCAAACAAAAGTCTGTTGTCTTTGCACTCTTAATTGCCACGTTCCTCACAGCTATCGAAGGTACGATCGTCAGTACGGCCATGCCGAAGATTGTGGAGGACCTGGGCGGAAGTGAGCTGTATACGTGGGTCATCTCTGTCTATCTATTAGCGATTGTCATCAGTACGCCCGTTTTCGGGAAGCTGGCTGATTTATTCGGGAGAAAGATCATGTTTACCATCGGGGTCAGCATCTTTCTCGCTGGATCCATGCTATCAGGATTATCGCAATCCATGGAGCAGCTGGTCCTGTTCCGTCTGATTCAGGGGATCGGGGCAGGAGCCCTCACGACTTTGCCGTTTACCATCATCGGCGATGTGTTTACGTTTGAAATGCGGGCGAAGATGCAGGGATGGATGAGCAGCGTCTGGGGGATCGCCGGCATTACAGGGCCCCTTGCCGGAGGGTTTATTGTCGATACGATTTCATGGCACTGGATCTTCTATATGAATCTGCCATTCGGTATTGTCTCTCTCTTCCTATTATGGACGTCGTTAAAGGAAAACATCGAGAAGAAAAAGCACAAAATCGACTATAGCGGTATTATAACGTTTGCTGTCAGTATTACTGCCTTCCTATATGCTCTGACGCTCCTGAAGGAACAAAATCATATGACGGGGAGCATATTCACGTTGCTGATTGTGGCTGCCGTTGGAATCAGCCTGTTTCTTTGGATTGAATCCAAGGCGGAAGAGCCCATGCTCCCATTGACATTATTCAAGAACCTCTTTATTACCATCTCGACGATTGCCGGCTTTATGCTTGGCTTTATTCTGGTAGCCGTTACGTTTTATATTCCCTTATGGGTTCAGGGAGTCACCGGTTTAAACGCCACCATGTCCGGGGTGACGATGCTCCCAATGTCGATTACCTGGCCGTTCGCTGCAGTGCTGTCCGGAAAGTTGATGGCCAAAACCTCGATTGGGCGAATCACCATCATGGGAATCTCAGTCATTACAGCGGGATGTCTCGGGTTGGTCTTATTAACGGAGAATACGACCGTTCCGTTGATGATGGTTGTCACCGCCATGATCGGCTTTGGCTTCGGTCTATCCCTCACCGCCTTCACGGTGGCGGTTCAATCCTCTGTTGAATGGAAGGTCCGGGGAGCTGCCATGGGAACATTCAACTTGATGCGAAACCTCGGTCAGTCCATCGGGATCGCGGTTTCCGGCCTGTGGCTGAGCGATCAGTTAAGCGGCCACGCATTAGAGTCCAGTCTCCACACCGTGTTTATTATCCTGGTGGTCCTGGCCGTATGCGCGATTGTGACAGCTGGGATGCTGCTGGGTGAAAAGGGGAAACAGCTCTCTTTGAATTAGCGGGATCATAAGATCGGGTCCCTTGGAACCGGAGGAATAGAGCCGCAGGGCCACCTGTGGCTCTTTTTTTTACCTTTCTTGACTTTGGTGGAAGGAATTAGACGCAGTAAAAAAATAATCTTCCTCTCCATTCACCTCTCTTGAAAACCGTAAGCTTTACAGGAGACTTGTCTGAAAGAGTTCTGTGCAGGTCTTTCTTCTCCTTCCTGACCCCGGCATTTTTTGGACAGAACATTCACACCCCAAGAGTATAATTTCATCCCGAACAGACAAGGATGGTACTACTACATAATGGGAGGGGGCTGCATATGTTTTTGAACAAGAAACAAAGAGGTCCCATCCTCAGATATCGCTGTCGCCTTGGATACGATCAAAAGTAAAAGCGAAATCAAACTTGTCGAACCGAAATCCATGGAATTCGACTTGAATATCCAAATCAATGCACGCTTGCAGGAGATCATCCGTAATGTTGATTTAAAGAAAAACGAAAACCTGTCGTTAATCGAAAAAAAGCTGAGCAAAAAAATACCAATGAAATCGAGGATCTCCTCGCCTACTGTCAGTCCAAATCATCCGATGTATTTGGTTTTGGTGAAGAATATCGAACGAAATCAATCCATTCCAATCTGACTGATGAAGAGTGGCATGATATGTTCAAGGACATCAAAGTGAACGTCAACATCGATTTTGTCATCATCAGGACTGGAGTGGTGGAGTGAAGAAAGACCCGGGGATGGCTGGTACCCCGGTCTTTCTTTATGTCTCCTGCCCCTGCAACAAGGGTCGCGGCGACAAATGAATCAGGCAGCCACCCGGGTAGCCTGTACTGCCTGAAATCTTCTTTCATTGTGATGCCCCCGGTACATAAATCATTCAGATCCTTCCACTAATTGGACATAATTCAATATTTTCAAGAGGATGATGATCGGCAAGTTCTCACATACTGATTAAATAATACATCAGTTTAAAGGATGATTAGGTGAAACAGCAATGTGAGAAAATTAGCAATTGGTGTGTGGTCAGCATGGCCTCGATCCCATTGGTGATGACCCTTGGGAATTCCATGTTGATCCCTGTACTGCCCGTATTCGAAAAAAAAGTAGGTATCAGCTCTTTTCAAACGAGTATGATCATCACGAGTTACTCGATTGCTTCTATCTTCCTCATACCGGTCGCAGGCTATCTGTCTGATCGATTTGGGAGGAAAATCATTATTCTACCGAGCCTTTTGATTGCCTTGCTAGGTGGGCTGGTTTCAGGATTTGCTTCGTGGAAGATGGATGATCCGTTTACGTGGATCATCATCGGACGGGTTCTTCAAGGGATCGGGGCAGCCGGTGCAGCGCCGATCATTTTACCTCTTGTTGGGGACCTGTATAAGGATGATGATGAAAAAACAAGCTCCTGCCTCGGACTGATCGAAACATCCAATACATTCGGTAAAGTGTTAAGTCCCATATTGGGGGCTTTGTTTGCTGCGTATTTATGGTATCTTCCTTTTTTCTCAATTTCAGTATTCAGTTTCGTTTCGATCCTCCTCGTGTGGTTTTTTGTAAAGGTTCCAAAGAAGAAAGAGAAGCCCGTGGCATTGTCTGAATTCCTCCAGAAGACGAAGAAGATTTTCAAGCAGGAAGGGAAATGGATCTTTACTGTGTTTCTTGTCGGGATCTATATCATGCTTGTTTTATTCGGCGTCTTGTTTTTTCTCTCGGATTCACTTGAGAAGGTGCATGACTTATATGGGGTAAAGAAAGGATTTGTCCTGGCGATCCCATTATTGGCTCTCTGTATCGCGTCGTTTGTATCCGGAAGAAAGATCAAGGGGGATCTGAAGGTGATGAAACTGATCATGACCGTTAGCCTCATACTCATGAGCATCAGTGTTGCCTGTATCGGGTGGGTAGATCAGCGATTGGTTCTTCTCCTGGTCGTTACGAGCGTCCTCGGTCTATCCATTGGTGCCCTGCTGCCCACGATGGATGCATTGATCACTGAAAATATTGAGAAAGAGGAGCGGGGAACCATCTCATCTTTCTACAGTTCTTCAAGATTCATCGGGGTAGCGGCAGGACCACCCTTAATGGCAATGGTCATGAAATCACTCCTGAATGCCAGTCTTATAGGTGCAGGACTACTTGGGATCATGATGTTTCTGCTCGTATTATTCTTCATTAAGCCCGACAAATCTACCCCGTAAGCGCGATTTTGACAGATGGAATGCTTTTGGGTGAGAAGGGGGGACAGCTTTCGTTAAATTACAGGGACGGACCTCTTGATTCGGAATTCACCAAATCAAAAACCAGGATTAGTAGGTCCGTCCCTCATTACGGTTGCAGGGGTAGAGGCTGTATTTCCAGTTGTTTTTCGATGTGGTTGACTTTTTGGAGGATTCGTTGCACTTCGGTCTAACATGGAATATTGTTTTTCCAGGATTTCTAATTGGGTTTCATAGCCCCCTGGATATTGTCTTAACTAGCTTGGTGTGTTCTACCCTTATGAGGGAAGGGGGATCAAGTCTCTTTGATTCTTCCACAGCTGATTCACATATCTGAATATTAGAGTGGCAGTTACGGCGTAAGTTGGGGTCGCCTGCACCCCAGAGATTCTGATCCAATGGGGGTCAGTTCAATTCCATATGACTGCAAGTTCATTTTTTATCATTTCTCCCATGTAGGATTAACCGTTGTAGTATATATGTAAACGCCTATGATGGTGAAAAACCTTATGGGAACCATTCGGAAGAACTGGGCATATGGTATATCACTAAATGAGTGGAGATGGTGAAAATGAACAATGAGCAGGTTCTAGAATCAAAATCCATCCTGATTGGCAGATTGTTTACCCTTGGAGGATCTGTACTCTTTCTAATTGGGTCACTTATTGCTGCCATATTAGCCTATAATGATTTCGAGAAAGTAATCAATGAATAACGAAAGTCCGGGAAGATCGCTTTTTCTGGCAGAAGAGGCTGCTTCTTATGCTGGCTGTATGAAAAGCATAAGAAACAGCCCCCAAATGTTTCAAGGTTTGTCCCAACAAAATAAACATTCCATCTTTGAAGGAATGTCGTTTGGAGAGCATTAGTTTCCTTTTCTGGACGAGACATTTACAGTTGGGGCAAGGGGTGACTTGGAAAATTGTTTTTCCTTTGCAGGCAGGGACATTTCTTTTTCCAGCTTTTGATGAGTGGACAGTTTGTCATACGTCGTACCAATAAATAACTGTCCTTTTAAATCCTTAATTCCAAGATTACCGAAGTTATTGCTCAAATCAGCATGGTCAATGTTGACATTCTCAATCGATAGGTGCTCGATTACGATCTTTGAAGGTTCTTGCTGAGTGGCCAGATTGTTACGGACCTCTGATACAAGCCCCGTTTTTAGCCATTCGATTTCATTTTCCAGCTTCTTAATCTTGTCTTTCATCTCATTTTGCTCTGCATCGATGCTTTTTTTGATGAGTGAAGTTAATTTCTTCTGAAAGAAAGTATATAACATATTCTCACATTCTTTTAGTTATTTTTTCACTGTGAGCCTCCATGAAATGTCACATTTTCAATTTTTCTGGGATAAGCAACCTGTATGAGTCCGTTAAGAAATTGGATATTGATTGATTTAGCTTCGGTCGGTTCTGGAAGGGGAATTGTACGCTCAAATTCCCCGCAAAACCGTTCCGACCTGACTTCCATTTCTTTAGGGTATATCGGTTTGACAACCCCTTTGATGAGGAGATTGGTGTTGGAACTTAATGAAAAGGTTATATCCTCTTGAGATAAGCCGGGGGCTTCAAGGATGACGCATATATGGGATTCATTCTGATACACATCATATCTCGGGAAATCATCATCTGTTTGAAAGAACTGGGAAGGATTTTGGCTGTCGAAAATATTGCTCCAGAAATTATCACTTTTGTATTGATTGGTCAGTTCGAGCCATTTTTTCATCTTTTCCATGTCCATTCACACATCACCTCTCCTTAGGAAGCGTAAAGTTTACACTTGAACTGTGTAAGGGATAGCCGGGTTGGCAATTTGATCCTGGTCGCTTACATCAGGGTCAAGTACCCCAGTATTCATTTGTGAGCCGGTAGGCGATAAATCACCAAATGAAAAGTTCGCGCCGAATAATTTTGCATTCGCCGTATGACTGTTGTGTACCGTTGGACCGATATCAACGTTTCCGTTCTGCGTCACACCATTTACTTTAATATTAAATATGTTGATCTGATACGGCATGAGGATCCTCCTTCTCGGCTTCTCTTGGGTCAACCGGTACAGGAACCGGCAAAGGTGCTCCCGCATTGACTGAATCCGCATTGGCCACGGACGTTTGATCATTTACATCTGGATCAATATATACATTTTCCATCATTGATTCTGTCGGGGAAGTATCACCGTATGAAGAGTTAATACCCTGAGATTTATTATTCGCTGTATGGCTGTTATGCACCGCTTCTCCAATGGTAATGGAGCCATTTCCGGATATGCTGTTTACCTTCATACAGTAAAGGTTTACTACAGTCTGCACAGTTTCCCACCTCTCTGTCTATGGGATACTATATGCTTTTGTCAGCCCATTCGTTCGGGTCTTTGCAAATTAATTGAATTTATTCTATATTCGCCTGAGGAATGAATAAAGTCTTGAAAAATGTCAGTAAACAGTGAACCATGGGTGTTGATAACAGAATGGTCAATACCATTAGTCCATTGACAGTTAGAATCCATCTTGAAATAGAGGTTAATCCGTCATGAATTGATTCACCAACTCATAACACCGATCCTTCGTCGACTCATACAACGAAATGTACCAAGCCACATTTTCAAACGTCCCGCCTTCATACTTCAGCCTTTCTTTCTCTGCTTTTTCTTCTTTCTCCTCGATCCATTTCACTTGTTCCGTTTCTAAATCTGCAAAGACTTCTGGAGACAGCTCTTTTTTCAGGAGAGCATATATCTCATTTAAAGCATGATCATATTTTTCGTAAGACACTCCGTAGTAGCTTTTCATGGCGTTGGTGACGCCTTTATCGGAATCCTTCTTTTCCGGCATGGCATCCAGTTCTTTTTGGATGTTGTCCAGTTTTTCTATGTAGGTTTGTTTGCCTTCTGCTTTTTTGACTGGATGATCCTGTTCTGAGTTGTCTGTGCCATGATTTTCGGAAGATGCGGCGGATGTTCCTTCTGTTTGGTCCTTTTCATTGAGATCCGATACCGATGAATCCCCCTTATCTGTGCTTGCCGGAACGGCCTCCGACTCAGGCTGATTGGCAGCATCCTCTTCAGAAGATGAACTGCAGGCGGACATCCCCACCAATAACATGGCGGATAAGGCTGTGGCGATAAATAGGTTCTTTTTCTTCATTGTTACAGCTCCAATCTTTTGTTCAAAATACAGTACCTGGATTATTTTAACATAACCAAATATATCCTTCGAATGTATTCCTCAGACGTTCCCATTTCGGACTACCTTCTGGTAAAATTAGGTTTGCGAATGCGAGATGAGAACTTGAAACTCTATGGAGGTGTCACATGCTTGAAGTGAAAACAAATTATGTTTTTAAAAAAATTAAACCGATCACCAAAGGCTGGTCGAGTGATAAGAAGTATTATGTGGAAGCCGAGTCGGGTGAAAGGCTGCTGCTTCGGACGGCGGACGCTTCTGAATATAAAAGTAAGAAGAGCGAATTTGAAGCGATGAAGCGTTTGGCTGAATCGGGCCTCCCAATGTCGAAGCCTTTGGAATTTGGAATGGGTGATGATGGCCAACTAGTGTATACCCTTTTTACCTGGTGTGAGGGAGAAGATGCTGCGGAGATACTCCCGAAGCTTACGGATACGGAGCAATACGAGCTTGGTCTGAAGTCGGGCCGTTATTTACGGGAAATCCACTCTACACCTGCGCCTTTAGAGGAAGAAACGTGGGAAACAAAGTTCAACGGGAAAGTAAATAAGAAGATAGAGCAGTATCAGGATTGTCCCCATACGATTGAAAGCGGCGATCTTATCTTAGAATACATAGAGGCAAACAGACATCTCCTCGCCGGCCGTCCACAAACGTTCCATCACGGAGATTACCACGTGGGAAATATGGTCATTTCGAAAAAGGGTGAACTGTCCATCATCGATTTCAATCGCCATGATTTCGGTGATCCGTGGGAAGAATTCAACCGAATCGCCTTCAGTGCATCGGCGAGTCCTCATTTTGCCACGGGACAGCTGAACGGCTATTTTAACGGGCGACCACCGGAAGAGTTCTTCAAGCTCTTGGCCTTTTACATCAGCAGCAATATGCTGTCGTCCCTCCCGTGGGCCATGAGGTTCGGGGAAGAGGAAGTGGAGACAATGAAGAAACAGGCGAAGGAAGTGCTGGGGTGGTTTGACGGGATGAGGCATCCTGTACCGACGTGGTATGTGGAGGACTTTTACGTTCAGTACATCGATGGCATTCCTCATAAGTTAAAGGCACCCTTCGATTTTTCTTTTATTAAAAAGTACGGAGAGGTCTTTAAAGTATATGATGATCAGGACTCGGGCAATATTTGCTTCGGAGTCAGGAACGGTGAAGAGAGACGGTTCATCAAGTTCGCCGGTGCCCCGACCGCGCGATATGAAGGCAAACCGGAAGAAGCGGTCTCCTGGTTGAAGGATGCCGTGAAAGTGTATGAAGATCTGGCCCATCCCCATTTAGCGAGATTGATCCGCTCCGAGGAAGTCGGGGAAGGTTTTGCTGCCATTTTTGAAGGACAGATGGGGAGTGCATGGGGAGGATGTATCCCCGTTCCCGGGAGAAGTTCATGCAGCTACCTGACAGTAAAAGGGTTGACGTGTTCCGTGATATCCTCGACTTTCACATCCATGCTGCGGAGAAAGGGTATGTGGCCATCGATTTCTATGACGGCAGCATTCTCTATGACTATCAAAAAGGAAAGACGTTGATCTGTGATATCGATCTCTATGCAAAACACCCTTATATCAATACGATGGGCAGGATGTGGGGGTCATCACGCTTCATGTCCCCGGAGGAATTCAAGCTTGGTGCCGAAATCGATGAAATCACCAATGTGTATGTGATGGGAGCCACCGCCTTTGCCTTGTTCGGCGGGGAGAGGGATCGTTCCAGGGGAAAATGGAGACTGAGCGAAGAGTTATATGAAGTGGCGGTGAAGGCTGTGAGTGATGACAGGGAGGAGCGCCATCAGTCGCTTACGAAGTTTAAGAGAGAGTGGGATGGGCGGGTTGTCCCAGTTTAAAAATGGACTTGTGAACCACGAAATGTCACCGTGGTTTTTTTTTTCGTGAAATCTTCCCACCCTGTACACACATTGTTAATAGTTTCGTCATATTTACCTTCTAAGATGAATGTAACAACAAAGATTAACAGAGCAAAACCACTTTAGGAGGTAGTGAAATGCTAGACCAACATAATCAAAACGAAGAAACCCAGCATATAGAGTCAGAAGAAGTTGAGAAGAAAGAAGGCATGGAGCGAAGCCCGAAACCGAAGAAGACATTTAGAGGACGTGGGTTTCTGAACACAGTCGGTGCCGGGATCATCGGGTCCGTCCTGACCCTGACCGTATTGCCTCAAACGGATTACTATCAGAACCTGGCCCAGGACAGTATCGAACAATCCACTCATCAAGGGCAGACCGATACGGCCGCAGACTCAGGAATCACGCCAACGACCGTATCCACTGCGGGCAGTGGGGATGTAGCAAGTATCGTGGAGGATGCCTCCCAGTCCATCGTCGGAATCGTCAACTATCAGCAGCAGAATGGCATGGGAGGATCCCAGGATGCGGCAGCCGGGACAGGCTCAGGCGTCCTCTTCAAAAAAGACGGGGACAGTGCGTTTATCATCACGAATAATCACGTGATCGAAGGGGCTTCCAAGATTGAAGTATCCCTCTATGATGGAGAAAAGACGGAGGGTGAACTGATCGGAGCCGACCCACTGACGGATCTTGCCGTCGTGAAGATTGACGGCAAATACGCAGACAACTTATTGAAAGTCGGGGATTCCAGTGCCCTGCGTGCCGGTGAACAGGTGATCGCCATCGGGAATCCACTCGGACTGGATCTTTCCAGAACGGTGACACAAGGAATCGTCAGTGCCGTGGACCGAACCATCCCGGTTCAAACGTCAGAAGGAGAGTCTGAACTGAACGTCATCCAAACAGATGCCGCCATCAACCCAGGTAACAGTGGAGGCGCACTCCTGAATACCAAGGGTGAATTGATCGGGATCAACAGCGCGAAGATCTCGAACTCCGGCGTAGAAGGACTCGGATTTGCAATCCCAAGTAAGGACTTCATGCCGATTGTCAGCGAAATCATTAAAACAGGAAAAGTGGAGCGTCCATATATCGGAATCGGAATGAAGAACCTGTCCGATATTCCACGCTCGTACCTGCCGAATCTGCCAGAGTCAGTCAAATCCGGTGTAGTCATCGCCAATGTCGACCCAACTTCAGCAGCGGCTGACGCCGGGATAAAAGAGGGCGATGCGATTACCGAGATGAACGGGAAGTCAGTGGAGAATGTGTCGGATTTAAGAAGGCAGCTGTACGGAGACCTGAACGTAGGGGATAAGATCGACCTGACCATTATCCGGGAAGGTAAGAAAATGAAGGTGAGTTTGAAACTGACTAGTAATGCGATGATGAATGGGTAAGGCAGCTGGTTTGACTTGGTGGGCAGTATAAAGGGAGTGTACCTGGTAAAAACGATTAGAACGTACCAGGCACCAACCGAGTGAAAGGTGCCTGGTACCAACCGCCCGAATTGTACCAGGCACCAAAACGAGGGCACCAAAACAACACCCAGTACATTTAAATGAACAAAAAAGGAGTACGGGTTCGTGACGAATAAAAAACGATCGATCACACTATGGAGCATCGTCGGAGGGGTGGTCCTCATCGGAGCACTGCTCGCTGTATTCGGTTTTTCCAGAGATGATGTGGTAGCGAAGGTTGGGAACGAGTCGATTACGAAAGACGATTTGTATTCCACCCTAGTGGATCAATACGGGGATGGCGCGTTGGATACGCTGATTGCCGAGAAGATTGTGAAGCTTGAGAGTGAGAAGGAAAATCTCACGGTGAAGGATAGTGAAATCGATAAGGAACTTAAGAATATTAAAGGACAATATGACAGTGAAAAGGCATTCAACGAGGCGCTCACTTCAAGCGGGGCGGATCTGGATAGTGTGAAAGAAAATATTAAGACGTATCTGCTGACGGAGAAGCTGCTGAAAGACAGGGTCTCCATTACAGATAATCAAGTCAAGGAATACTTTGATGCAAATAAGGATTCGTTTGCTCAAGAGGAACAGATAGAGGCCAGTCATATTTTGGTGGATGATGAACAGACGGCACAAGAAGTGAAGGCGAAGCTTGATGACGGAGGCGATTTCGCGGAACTTGCGAAAGAGTACTCCACGGATACATCGAATGCCGAGTCAGGCGGGAAGCTTGGTTATTTTGGGAAAGGTGAAATGGTGAAGGAGTTTGATGATAAGGTGTTTTCCATGGAAAAAGGTGAAATCAGCGAGCCGGTGAAAACCGAGTTCGGGTATCACATCATCAAGGTGACGGGCAAGAAAGAAGCGAAAGAGGCCGTTCTTGCCGATCATAAAGACGAAATCAAAGATATCCTCTTCGATCAGGCCCTTCAAGCGGAGTATGGAACGTGGCTCCAGGAAAAGAAAGAGGACTATAAAATTGAAAATCTGTTGAAAGATTCATAATCCCCTCATGGTTTGTTCATGATTTGGTCATAATTGGTGGAAATACTGTTAGTGCAGCTGCACCCTATAATAGGAGGGATTCAAATGAAGAATAAGAAAACAATAGCGTTGGCCGGAGTATTAGCGATTGGTATCGCGGCGGCTCTTCCGGCTTTCGCAGCTGAAGAGAAGATTGCAGGGAAGACAAGTGATTCGGCAGTGATAGGAGATCATGAATTTGGTAAGCGCGGCGGACCTGGGAAGTTTCATCTGAATGAAGATCAGTTGAGGGATAAAGCAGAGGAATTGGGCGTTGACACCACCGATAAGAATACACGTGAACTTGCCAAAGCGATCATGGGGGCAGAGCTTGAGAAAAGAGCGAAAGCATTAGGGATTGATACAGAAGGGAAAGATCCTCGAGCTATTATGGAGGAAATCCGTCAAGTAAAACGAAACAATAAGGCAAAAGAACTGGGGATTTCCACTGATGGAAAAGATCAGAAAGAGCTGGCTCAAGAAATAAAAGAAGCCGTATTGAAGCAAAAGGCAAAAGAACTTGGAGTTGAAACCGACGGCAAGGACCTGAAAGCCCTTGCGGATGAGGTAAGGGAAGCCGTCCTCATGAAACAGGCAAAAGACCTTGGGATCGAGACAGACGGAAAAGATCATCAAGAGTTGAGGCAGGAAATTTTTGACGCTTCCATCCTGAAAGCTTCGAAAGAAATCGGCATTGAAACAGAAGGCAAAACATCGAAAGAGTTGATGAAAGAAATACTGACCGAACATCCCGATGAAGCGAAGAAACTCGATTTCTTCCCATTCAATAAGGATAGGGAAGGCTTCTTTTTCCCCCTGGGCGGTAAAGGGCATCACGGTCCGGGACATGGAAAAGGACCTCACGATGCTGACCAAAGGGATGAAACATCGGCAGAATCTGAAAGTGTAGCCTTATAAGTCAGGGAATCCCCGCCATCTGAGCGGGGGTTTTTCCATTGTAGAACGAATCGTGAAAAACGACTATACTTGAAGGAAGAGGGAGCCGTGGGGACAGGTACCGTGGCGCATGAACCAGGGTACCTGTCCCCATGGCCTGTCCCGGAAAGGAGCGATGGAGATGAACGTGCTGGTGGTAGAGGATAATCAAAGCGTCACAAGCATGCTTGAAATGTTTTTTTCGAAAGAGGATATAAAAGGTGAGTTTGTCCATGATGGTGCTGATGGGTATCAAGCCTTTAAGGAAGGCGAGTGGGATCTGGTCATTCTGGACTGGATGCTTCCGGGGATGGACGGCGTGACGATCTGCCGGAAGATCAGGGAGGAAGGATCACAGGTCCCGATCATCATGTTGACGGCGAAGGACAGTGAGTCCGATCAGGTTCTCGGACTTGAGCTCGGTGCAGATGATTATGTGACCAAGCCCTTTTCTCCACTTGCCCTGATGGCGAGGATCCGTGCCGTGACCCGTCGCTATCAAGGGGAGAAGAGCACTTCGGATGTGGGCGACACATCGGATTTCCGGATCAGCAAGGAAACCCGTGAAGTCTTTTTGAACGGTGCCCCCCTGACGAATCTGACGCCGAAAGAGTTTGAACTTCTCTATTTCCTTTCCCAGCATCCACGTCAGGTGTTCTCAAGGGAACAGCTCCTCGAACGGGTATGGGGATATGATTTCTACGGAGACGAGCGAACGGTGGATGTCCATATCAAACGGCTCCGGAACAAGATCGGAAGCAAGGACAAGCCTTACTTGCATACGGTATGGGGCGTAGGCTATAAATTCGATGAGACGGCGGTCGGCGATGAAGTTTAGGTATTTGTATCAGCTGCTTCTCAGCCATACGAGCGTCCTCATCATCGCTTTCATGATCCTCGGCCTCCTGTTTTCCCATTATGTGGAGAATCTTGTGTACGAAAATAAGGTGACGGAGCTCAGGACATATGGCGATAAAATTTTATCGGATTTAGAGCGTCCGAGTCCGAGAAGACCCCTTTATCTGGAAGAGTACAGTAACCTGCTTCATGCGCGGAATATCGATGTGATCACGTTCAATCGTCAGGGGGAAGTCTCCTTCTCGAGGGGCGGGGTGTATCCTCGCATTGAGCTCTCCCAGGAAGAGTGGGAGAAGATCGAAAGCGGTGAAACCGTTCCGTTGAAAAAAGATTTCGGACGCTTCAACCAGGCGGTATCCCTTGTCATCATGCCCCGGATCGTCAACGATCAGCTGACGGGTGGACTGATCTTGATATCCCCGATCAGCGGGACAAGGGAAATGCTGAGTGAAATCAATCATTATCTTTTATATATCGTCCTGTTGGCGCTGGCGATTTCCGTCCTGGTGAGCTTGTTCTTATCCAAGCTCCATGTGAAACGGATTCAGCGCATCAGGGAGGCAACATCAAAAGTGTCATCAGGGGATTACGATGTTCACGTCCCAAGCTCCAACTTCGATGAAATCGGGGATCTCGCCGAAGATTTCAATGAAATGGTCACGAAACTTCAGGCATCCAAAGAGGAAATCGATAATCTTGAAAGCAGGAGGCGCCAGTTCATGGCGGATGTGTCCCATGAACTGAGAACGCCGCTTACAACGATCCGGGGTGTTATCGAAGGCATCCGGAACGACATGATCCCTGAAGAACAGAAGGAAAAAAGCTTCGGCCTCGTCAGCGAGGAAACAAAGCGACTCATCCGTCTTGTCAATGAAAATCTGGACTATGAAAAAATCAGATCCAATCAGGTGGTGCTCAACAAAGTCACCCTGCCTATCCTTGATGCTTTCGAAGTCATCAAAGAACAGCTTGATTTCCAGGCAGAGGAAAAAGGGAATGACATCAGAATCCTTGCCAGTGAAGAGGCCAGGATTCATGCCGACTACGACCGGCTAATCCAGATTCTGATCAA
Source organism: Bacillus sp. NTK074B (assembly GCF_017303375.1). GTDB lineage: Bacteria > Bacillota > Bacilli > Bacillales > Bacillaceae_B > Rossellomorea. The sequence goes on from NZ_JAFKOH010000008.1 coordinate 215,775, forward strand.
TATTACGAAAAACAGCATCCAATTCACGTCCGGTGGAACGATTACGTTAAAGGGGTCTTCAGATGAAAAGGAAACTCGCATCGAAATCGAAGACACCGGAATCGGCATGGATCCGGATGAAATCAAGTCGATCTGGCGCCGCTTCTATAAAGCAGATCTTTCCAGAACGAACAACCCTTACGGGGAATTCGGCATCGGCCTTTCCATCGTGAAGCAGCTCGTGCTCATGCACGAAGGGACGATCGATGTGTTCAGCGAGAAGGGAAAAGGGACGAAGTTTGTGATCCGGATCCCGGTATGAGAAAAAAAGATCAGGGGGGACAGAAGAGACCATGAGGATAGGTCCCCTGGCCCGTTTTTTGAATAGGAGCCATGGTCCCCATGGTTCTATCAACTTTGCCAAGTTGCACGTATGCCCAAACCCCATCTTTCAAAAATCATTAATGGAATACGATATTTTAGGTATTTTTGAGGGTTTTTTCTTCTCTTTTCACTGATTCGGGCATTTTCATGAAAAATAGATAGGACTTTTTAATGGTGATTCACATTCGGCCAAATTCCGTTATAATAGGGAAAGAGGAATTATTTTTTTAATATTAAAAAAATAATCGAAAGCGGGGATGCTATTCCGATGAATCATTTTGATTTATTGACCGGTCTACTGATTAATCTCCTAGTCATTCTAATTGTCATATTGCTGTTGAACTTTCACTATCTATCAAGAAATAAAGTACATAAGCTTCAAATGTCATCTCTTTCGATCTACCTGATCAGCTCATTTCTCATGCTCGTCAGTATGGGCTTGTCTGTTCAGTTGGAAGATGGGTTCCTATATGACCTGCGCTGCATTCCCTTTTTACTGGGAGGGATCTACGGTGGCAGGAAGGTCATGCCGTGGCTTGCGGTTACGATGGTTGTGATCCGGCTGCCGATGATGGGGACGGGAGTCATCATTACCATGATCATTGCGATCCTGTTCACTGTCGTCATTTTGTATGTGCGTCCTAAAATGGCAAACAAGGCATTGAAGGCGAGGGTCTATGCGTATACGGCATTGTCTTTCGTATACTCGGTTCTTTCTTTTTGGCTACCGTCTGTCATCTTTGATTTTGGTCAGCTTAGCTCGTTCCCAATCTACTCAGCGGTCCTGACAGGATCTACGTTTTTTGTCTTCTACTTATGTGAAATCATCAGGACCATTTATATTCTTCAATTGGAATCGATTAAATACGAGAAGATGCAGGTCGTTAGTCACCTGGCAGCCAGCATGAGTCATGAGGTCAGGAATCCCTTGACGACTGTGAAAGGATTCCTTCAATTAATCAATGAAGATCCAAACAATATGACCAATAATAAAGAACTCTCAGAGGTCGCCGTCAGTGAAATCGACCGGGCGACAGAAGTCATCAACCAATACCTGAACTTTGCGAGGCCTCACCCAGAACTTGAGGAAGAAGTAAGTATCAGGGATGAAATCAACCGGTCAAAGGAAATCATCATGCCCCTTGCCGCCAAAAAAGGGATTATCCTAAAGGCGAATATCCTCCATCACCATTCGATCAAGGGAGATCCGAATAAGCTTCAGCAAGTTCTCATCAACGTCATGAAAAACGGCATGGAGGCCATGGATACCGGTGGAACGCTCCGCCTCTTCAGCTACCTTGAAGCGGGAAAGGTATTCATTGTCATCAATGACACGGGGATTGGCATGAACAAGGAACAGCTCATGCGCCTCGGTGAACCGTATTTCTCCATGAAAGGCAAGAACGGAACTGGCCTCGGCATGATGACCGTCTTCCAACTCGTCGAAGGCATGAAAGGCACCATCAAAGTCCTAAGCAAACCGGAAAAAGGTACATCCGTCATCCTATCCTTCCCACCCTACAACAAACAGGAAAAAGGGCAAATATCAACCCCTCCAAGTACAACAGAGGTCCGTCCCTCCCTGCGTTAAGCGGGAGGGACGGACCTCTTTGTGGGAGGGGGCTTTTGTCAAAAAAAATCGACACGGCGGCTTGATTGCTGGAGGTTCCGCATCATTATTCTGATTTTGGAATGGATGCCTTAAATCAGGCATGCTAGTGGGAAAACCCACAAGCTTGAAGCAGTTTGAGGTTTACTGAAGAAGAAAGGAAGAAAGAAGAAGCAGTATCGATGAAAGGGACGGACCTCTCTGTGAGAGGTCCGTCCCTGCCTATGGATGCGTATTATGGCTCATCTGCGTAGCTTGAGGGACGGACTTTTTCTTCTCTTTGATCCCAAACAGGATGCGCGTAAAGGAGAAACGGCGGATCAGGGCATGGTAGGCGATGGAGATGATTCCGAACGAGAGACTAACAAGGATGAGCGCTTTTACCCAAATAGGCCAGTTCAGGTCCCTGATAAAGAACCCCATGATAATGATGACAGGCTGGTGCAGAATGTAAAACGGAAGGGAAGCCTCACTGCTGTACTGGAGAAATGTATTAGAAAAGGACAAATAGCGGTTGGCTAAAGCGTAAAATGCCAGGATTAGATTGAAGCTCCCGATTACCATGAAACATGTAAAGAGAAAGGATACCGGAGAATCCTCAGGTGGAAGTCCCTTTATGAACCATGCAGTATAGAGGATAAGACAAGCCAATCCAACAGAAAGATAAACACGAAAATGATGATGCAAAAGCCCGAGCAAAGAACTGCTGCTGAAACCATAATAACCAGCAAGAAAGAATAGAAGATAAACAGTAAGATCCCACCCACCGAGATGAATACTCTCCATAAAGATCGTTACGAGAAGGATGGTCAGTTGAAAGACCAGCAGATGAAAAACGGTGATCCTTTTCAGTGGATTGGTCTTTACAAATAAGTACGTTGTTAACAGGGAAAAAACCATGAGTGCAAGCAAGTACCATAGATGTAACCCGAAAAAGGCAAAATTTCCGGTTCCTCCAATTTCCACATATATTCCTTTAAAAGCATGTGGCAAAAATTCAAGGAATGATCCCGAGAACTGCTCGTTGGCCTTTCTTTCTACATAGACCTGGGGAGGGGTGAGAACCAATACACCGAATAGGAGGGGAATGCCCAAGCGAATAAACCTTTCTTTTACATACCTATCCCAATTCCTCCGTTGTAACGAATAATATGAGCTGATACCCGAGATGATGAAGAAGATCGGCATGATCCAACTCCCAATCAAAAGGGAAAAAGCCAGGATGACGGGTGAATCTAATTGATTATTTTTTACATGCCAGTCGAATGGATTGAAAAACATGGAGCAATGATACAAATACACACATAATGTAGCTATCACCTTGATCCATTCCAGATCGTCTCTTCTGTTATTCTCCTTATTCATGCTCTTCTCTCCTTTTACTAAAAGGCTGTTTTCCCAAAGATTGTTGCTATTTGCATCCAAACTTAGATTTACGATGCTCTGTCAATTAGGTTGTGGTGCA
>NZ_JAFKOH010000090.1 GCF_017303375.1 Bacillus sp. NTK074B
GGTGCAGATAATGCCTTGAGCAAAATTGATGCTCCAGTCCTTTCATCATCATCTTTCATTTCCTCCAACACCTTTTCTTCAATGTATAACTGCAAGGATGCAAGAGTAGCTCCACCTCCAGGGACAATACCTAACTCTCTTGCACTATCGACAGAGTTCAAAGCATCCTCATAACGAAGTTTTTTATCCTTAAGTTCAGTCTCAGTAGCTGCTCCAACCTTAATACGAGCGATACCACCTCCGAGAGCAGCTATACGTTCAGTAG
>NZ_JAFKOH010000091.1 GCF_017303375.1 Bacillus sp. NTK074B
GGTCCAACTCTTCGGACGTATCAATCCGGGGCGACTGCTGAGTTCGACCGTTAGCTTCTCCAGCGGCGCTTCAAATTGATTCTTCAGCAACAACTTCTTTAGAACCGAAACGCCGTTCTGAGACGATGCAAAGTTCACCTTCTTCGCGATCGACAACTCCAATACGAGGCCGCCAGGCTTCCCTTCCTCAACCGTCTCAAATGACATCATTACTCGACCTGACCTAACAGTTGCAGAACCAATCAGGCACACGGGCTTTGGTGTG
>NZ_JAFKOH010000092.1 GCF_017303375.1 Bacillus sp. NTK074B
GTCTGAACATGGAAATCGAGGATCCGACGATCAAGGACCGGTCGGCCCGGATCATCGACATCGTCGTGCCGCTGGGCAAAGGCCAACGCGCGCTGATCGTGGCGCCGCCGCGCACGGGTAAGACCGTGCTGATGCAGAACATCGCGCATTCGATCGCCTCGAACCATCCGGAATGCTACTTGATCGTGTTGCTGATCGACGAGCGGCCCGAGGAAGTCACGGACATGCAGCGCTCGGTGAAGGGCGAAGTTGTCTCTTCGACCTT
>NZ_JAFKOH010000093.1 GCF_017303375.1 Bacillus sp. NTK074B
CCGAATTCGGTGATGTTCTTGACTTCGCCTTCGATGGTCGAACCGGCGGGATGCGATTCCGCGAAGACTTCCCACGGGTTGCGCTGGGTCTGCTTGAGGCCGAGCGAGACACGGCGCTTGGCCGAGTCGATCTCGAGCACCATGACTTCGACTTCCTGCGAGGTCGACACGATCTTGCCGGGGTGCACGTTCTTCTTGGTCCAGCTCATTTCCGAGACGTGGACCAGACCTTCGACACCGGGCTCCAGCTCGACGAACGCGCCGT
>NZ_JAFKOH010000094.1 GCF_017303375.1 Bacillus sp. NTK074B
TGAAATGCTTGAACTAGCCAATCTGGGGGCAGGAGTTCTGCATCCAAGAGCGGTTGAGTTCGCTAAAAATTACAATATATTGCTTGAGGTCCGCTCAAGCTTTACGAATGAACCTGGAACGTTAATTGAGGAGGTAGCATCAATGGAGCAAAATCTAGTCGTCAGGGGTCTGGCATTTGAAAGTAACGTAACAAAAGTAACAATTTCTGGATTACCAAATGAGATTACAACACTACCATCTCTTTTCTCATCACTAGCGTCTAAT
>NZ_JAFKOH010000095.1 GCF_017303375.1 Bacillus sp. NTK074B
GCGAGCCATTCGAAGGTGATCCACGTTATATTCTCAAAAGAGCTATGAAAGAAGCAGAAGACATGGGCTATACTGTTAACGTTGGTCCAGAACCTGAATTCTTCCTATTTAAATTAGATAAAGAAGGATACCCAATCCGTAAAATGAATGACCGCGCTGGTTATTTCGATGCATCACCAAAAGATAAAGGTGATCAAGTTCGTCGTGATATCGTTCGTACGCTTAAGAAATTCGGATTTGAAATGGAAGCTTCCCACCACGAAGT
>NZ_JAFKOH010000096.1 GCF_017303375.1 Bacillus sp. NTK074B
CCCTTGGTGGGCTGAGCCGCGCATTGCGCAGGATCCGGGTCGCGGTGTCTCATGCGGTCGGCGAAGACGGGGCATCCCTGGAAGACGGGGCATACCTGACGGAGGACCCCGATGACGTTTCAGATCCATGCCCTGCCAGAGGCCGACTTCGCGCCGCTTTTCGCGTTATCCGACGAGGACCTTGCCGCGCGCCATGCCCGGCGCTCGGTCGTTACGCATTCGCCGGGCGTGCCCTGCCGGGTGAGCCTTGAGGATGCGGCGATTG
>NZ_JAFKOH010000097.1 GCF_017303375.1 Bacillus sp. NTK074B
GCCGATATAGTCGCGGAAGGTCGCGTAGATGCGCGCATAGGCCAGGCTCAGATCCAGATCCGACATCCCGCGCAACGCGGTTTCGACCTCGGTCCGGGCGGCCGAGGCCATCTGAACCTCGGCGCTGGCCATCGGCATCGCGATCTCGCTGCTGAGCGAGGCAAGAGTTTGCGCTTGCGCGTCGTCGAGCACACGCCCGAAGCCGAAAAGCGCGGCGGCGAAGACCGAGGCGCTCAGCGCGACGGTTTTGATGGCAACACCATGG
>NZ_JAFKOH010000098.1 GCF_017303375.1 Bacillus sp. NTK074B
TCGTTCGATATTCGCACCGGCGAGATCCGCGCGATCATCGGCCCCAACGGCGCAGGCAAGTCGTCGATGATGAACGTCATCTCGGGCTTCTATGTGCCGCAGGAAGGCGAGATCATCTACAAGGGCTACAAGCGCGCCAAGATGCCGCCCTATCAGGTCGCCCGCACGGGGATCGCCCGGACGTTCCAGAACATCGCCCTGTTCGAAGGCATGTCGGTTCTCGACAACATCATGACCGGGCGCATGAACCTGATGAAATCCGGGT
>NZ_JAFKOH010000099.1 GCF_017303375.1 Bacillus sp. NTK074B
GGTTCCATAAATTCAGAAAAACCCAACAACGCAAAATCTCCAGACTATATTAAGTCTCAGATCCTTGCGCCCAGAATTGACTGGGCTAGTACACTTATCGTTTATATCACTCCGGAAACAAGAAACAGTGAGTGGGTGAACTGGGAAATCGAGCGGGCTCGTGAAAAAGGCAAGACCATCGTCGGTGTTTGGGAGCAAGGATCGAACGGTTGTGAAGTTCCGGAAGCGCTTGATGAGTACGGCGACGCGATCGTAGGCTGGAATG
>NZ_JAFKOH010000009.1 GCF_017303375.1 Bacillus sp. NTK074B
GAATAGCTCTTTAAAAATAAATCTAGAATTAACGTTGACGTATTGTCTTGTTTTGTTCAGTTTTCAAGGTTCAATGTTTGTCCACTCCTTAAAGAAGCGACTTTATTAATTTAACACATCATTCACTCTCGCGTCAATAGCTTATTTCATTTATTTTTTCAAGATGTAATTTGCTGTATCAGCGACGTTTATTAATATAACACGCTGTTAATGCTATTGCAATATATTTTTAAGGAAAACTTTAAAAAATTAATAAAGTATCGTCATGTTCTGTGAAACGGTCCCACTTCATATATATAGGATTACTACGCATATCTGAGAGGAGATCCCACTACATGCTTCCAGACGTTGCATTATTTCTATCTTTCATTATGGCTGTGTATCTATTTGCGTATTCCTATGTACAAGCCCTCATCATCTGTGAAAGCACAACTCCTGTAAGGGGAATGACTTTTATCATGTCAGTTGTCATGGCATTTGTATTTTCCGGTTTTACATACGTATTTTCATGAATATCCTGATGTATTAAAAAAAGAGTAAGGAGCGCGACTCCTTACTCTTTTTCCTTCAGGTTCAGTAGCAAACCTTCTTCCTGATGAAGTTCATTTCCTATCTTTAATTTCTCTTCTTTCACCAATTCAGGTTTGTATCTGTAATAAAAATGCTTTGAGGGGTTTTCTTTCAGCACCCATATCCACATAGAATTGAATCCCTGCTTTTTCAGCTCTCTGATGGCTATTTCAAATAATTTCTCTCCAATCCCTTTGCCTTGATATTCCTTTAAAAGGTAGATCGCATACAACTCGCCTTCGTATTCACCTGAACGCTCTTTCCCGATTGAAACAAAACCGGCGATTTTATTGTCTTCGATCACACAGACATACGTGTCGTGAGCTCCTGAGAGAATTCGCCCCCACTTTTCTTCTTTTTCTTCAATGGATAGGGATTGGAGATATGATTCGGAAACGATTCCTTGATAGGTCGTTCTCCAACTATGAACACGGACGAACGCCAACCCCTTCGCGTCATGCAACTCAGCCTTTCTAAAGTGCATCTGTATTCACCTTACCGACATGTTGAACCATCTTCTTAAGTCTCCTTTCTTCTATTAGGAAGAGAGTGACACCGATGATGATCACGATCCCTCCTATTACTTGAGTCACGAGTACTTTTTCCCCTAAGAGCCAGTAAGCAAGGATGGAAGCACCAATTGGCTCAAATAGGATGGCCATTGATATGGTTGAAGTGCTTAACCATTTTAACGACCAGTTGAATAATGAATGCCCCAGAAGGGTTGGGATGATGGCAAGAAGGAGGAAATAGATCCAATCCTCTTTAGGGTATGGACCTAGGCTTTCCGAGCGGGCAAGGGCATAAATGAATAAGACGATTGAGCTGATGACATATACCAGATAAGTATACGTAATAAGGGACAACCGCTTTCTGATTGCCTGACCGAATAAAAGGTATCCCGTCACGAGGGCACATGCCGCCAATGCTAATATATCACCCCAAAGGGCACTCCCGCTGATCCGGAAGTCCCCCCAGCTGATAATGAAGCTGCCAACCACGGCTAAGACAGCAGATAGAAGAGCTTTCCCTGTCAACTTCTCCTGAAAGAATAAGTAAGCTCCGATAAATGCAAATAACGGCTGTAACGTGACCAGTACAGTGGAACTAGCCACCGAAGTGTATTGCAAAGACTCGAACCACAGTATAAAGTGAAAAGCCAGAAATACTCCCGCCAGAATTGAAAACATCCAATCCTTCAGAGTAATAAGTTTCAATTCCTTCACATACTTTAAGAAAAATACCGGGGACATTAAAAGAACTGTGAAAAACAGTCGATAAAATGCCAATACGCCTGCCGGTGCACTCGATACCTTCACTAAAATGGCAGACGTAGAAACGGAGATGACTCCAATAGCAAGTATGAGGTAAGGGTTAATCTTTGTTTCTGTCATGGTAGACCTCCTGATCTGTGGTACTCATTGCTCTTATTTTATAATCAGTCAGGTCTAATTACTACAGTTTTTTCCGGGAGAAGGCTTAGAGGACTGGAGGGGAACGGATGGAGCTATTGGATACGACCTTTATGATAAAACTTGGCGTGTCGGCCGTTTTAGGATTGATCATCGGCCTCGAGAGAGAATTAAAAAGAAAGCCTGTGGGTCTGAAGACCTCACTGGTCATTTGTATAGTGAGCTGTTTGTTGACCATTGTGTCCATCGAATCGGCCTACTTGGCTGAGGGATCTGACAAAGTGAATATAACCATGGATCCACTTCGTTTGGCCGCCCAGATTGTTTCAGGAATTGGATTCCTAGGAGCGGGTGTCATTCTCAGGAGGGGGAACGACAGTATTTCCGGATTGACTACAGCAGCCATGATCTGGGGAGCCGCCGGTATTGGGATTGCCGTCGGTGCGGGCTTTTATATCGAAGCAACTGCCGGGGTTATCCTCTTGATCGTTTCGGTGGAAGTGGTACCAATTATCATCACCTATTTGGGGCCAAAACGCCTGAGAGAGAAAGAATTATCCCTAAGAGCCACCATTTTAGAAAAACGGGAAATCAAATCCATCATTGAAAGAATCAAAGCCGAAGAGATTGCCATTGAAAACATTAGAATTAAAGACTTAAAAAATCAGCAGCACCTATTGGAGTTAAAAATCATTGTCGACTTTAGGAAAAAGACGGTGGACATCTACTATACCATTTCTGATATTGAAGGAATAATAGATGTGGAGATTGAAAGTCTATAGCTTGAAAACGGGAGGGCCTTTATCCTCCCGTTTTTCATTTTTCAGTAAGACTCTGCCTCTCCAAGTATCTCACTAAACATAGAAGAATCAGGTAAACATAGGTTCACCTGGTTCTTTGCGTGCTTATTTAATCGGTTTCTTTAAAAGCCCGACCATAAGTGCTGTGATCAATGACCCGACCAGCACCGCCAGAAGATATAAGAAAGGATTTCCTTCTACAACCGGAAAGACGAATAATCCGCCATGTGGTGCAGGCAGCCCGATCCCAAAGAACATGGTCAAGGCCCCGACAATCGCTGAACCTGTTACAATGGATGGAATTACCCGGAATGGATCGGCTGCAGCGAATGGAATCGCTCCTTCGGTAATGAAAGATGCCCCCATAAAGTAAGCCGCAATACCTGCTTTTCGCTCACTATCATTGAATTTATTCTTGAATATTGTCGTAGCCATTGCCAAGCCTAAGGGAGGAACCATCCCTCCTGCCATGATCGCTGCATGGGGAGCAAGGTTTCCACCTTCAATCATGGCAATACCAAAGGTAAATGCCGCTTTATTGATCGGTCCTCCCATATCGACGGCCATCATTCCACCAAGAATTAATCCAAGCAAGATCAGATTCCCTGTTCCGAGACCGTCCAGCCAGTTCTGTATGCCGGTATTGACGGCACTTAAGGGTTCCACGAGGAATTGGAGCATGATGAATCCAGTGATGAAGATACCGAGTAAAGGGTAAATCAATACGGGCTTGATCCCTTCCAGTGCCGGAGGGAAATTATGCGTCAACCGCTTGATTCCAAGTACCACATAACCCGCCAAGAAACCGGCGATGATTCCACCTAAAAACCCACTTTGACCTGTGGCTGCAATTAACCCGCCAACCATACCAGGAGCGAATCCGGGCCTGTCAGCAATACTCATGGCGATGAATCCTGCAAGGACAGGAACCATCAGGTAAAAGGCATTACCTCCCCCGATTGTATTCAAGATAGCAGCAAATTCATTGTATTCCGAAGAATCGGGATTGGCTGACTGTATTCCGAATAGGAATGAGATCGCAATCAGTATCCCTCCCCCGACAACGAAGGGAAGCATATTGGATACACCATTCATCAGATGCCTATAAAATCCGGACTTTTGCTTCTTCTCAGGCCCCTCATTGGTTTCTTTCCCTTGATTCCCCCCGTTATATAGAGGAGCATCCTTATTCACCGCTTTATTCAATAGTTCTTCAGGACGTCTGATCGCTTCTGCCACCGGTACTTCTATGACGTGTTTTCCTTTGAACCGGTTCATTTCCACTTTTGTATCAGCTGCGACAATGATGGCTGTAGCCCTTTCAATTTCCTGTGAAGTAAGGACACTCTTTGCCCCACCTGAACCATTGGTCTCTACCTTTAGTTTCAAGCCAAGCGTTTTTGCCTTGGCCTTTAGGGCATCTGCTGCCATATAGGTATGGGCAATACCAGTGGGACAGGCGGTTACCGCAAGGATCATTTCTCCAGTGTCTGCCTGTTCAAGTGGAGCTTCTTCTTCATCTTCATCGTGACGGTTAATGATCTCCAGGATTTCTTCTTTCGATTTTGCCTTAAGAAGTCCTTGACGGACGTTCATATCCATCAGCATGGATGAGAGCCGGCTTAATGCTTCAAGATGGGTTTGATTCGCTCCCTCTGTCGCTGCAATCATGAAGAATAGATGGGCAGGTGCACCATCAAGGGATTCGTAGTCTACTCCCTCCTCTGATTTACCGAACGCAATGGCCGGAGACTTAACAGCAGATGTCTTCGCATGAGGAATGGCGATTCCTTCCCCGATACCTGTCGTGCTTTGGGCTTCACGATTCAAAATTGCTTTTTTAAATTCTTTATGGTCTTGCAGTTTACCACTCTTATCTAAAACGGATACCAAATCATCGATGACGCCATCTTTCGTCCGAGATGATAGATCAAGCTGAATCGTCTCCTCCGTCAGCAAATCAGTAATTCTCATCTGTGATTCCCCCTCTATATTTTCGTAATCTGAATTTCTTCAAATAAGCTTTCCACTTTATCAGCTGAACAAAGCCCAATGGAATAAGCGGTCGCTGATCCGGCTGACGTTCCTAATCGGAAAGATTCTTCAACACTCCAGCCCCTCGACAGGCCGGCAAGGAATCCTGCAACGGTTGAATCCCCAGCACCTACTGAACTTTTCAATTCTCCTTTTGGTACAGAAGAATAAAATACTTCGTTCTCCGTTAGTAAGAGCGCACCTTTTTCAGCCATGGAGATCATGACATTTTCCACCCCATATTCCCTAAGTTTCTTACCGTAATGAACCGCCTTATCAATGGTAGCGATTTCAGTGTCAAACATCTCTCCAAGTTCATGATGATTGGGCTTAATGAGAAATGGCTTCAAGCCAAGAACCGGTTGAATCAAGTTTTTTTCAGCATCGATGACCACTCTCGTCCCTTGCTTTTGACATTGAGCGGCAATCTCCTGATAAAATGTTTTAGGTACTGATCCTGGAATGCTTCCTGCCAGTACTACCATGTCATCCGATGTTAAGGATGATATCTGATCGAGAAGCCGTCCGATATGCTCCTTGGTAATGGAAGGCCCCCTGCCGTTGATTTCCGTCTCATCGTCCGCTTTCACCTTTACATTGATGCGTGATGCTTCGTCTACCTCCACAAAATCGGTGCGTACGTCATCCTTGTCTAAAAATCGTTTAATATACTCACCGGTAAATCCTCCTGCAAACCCTAGAGCCACGCTACTGACATTTAATACGTTCAAGACACGTGAGACATTGATTCCCTTCCCCCCTGGAAGGGCACTTTCCATCCTACTCCGGTTCAGACCACCTTTTTGAAAGGAGTCCAGTTCCATAATATAATCCACAGATGGATTTAGCGTTAATGTATAAATCATGGTGTCACAACCTTTATCGTCGTTTGTTTCATCATCGTTGTGCGGTGCTCGTCATCCATTCCGTTTGTGATGATCATCGCTCTATCGAGATTCACAATCTTGCTGAAAGCAATTTCTCCAAATTTTGTCCCGTCTGTAAGAAACATGGCTTCCCTCGCCAACTCAACCGCCACGCGCTTCACCTGTGCCTCTTCCGGGTCAGGTGTTGTAAAGCCATATTGTTCATGGACGCCATTCGCCCCCATAAAGGCTTTATCAAACCTGTATTGACGAAGAGCATCGATGGCTCCACTTCCAACCATCGCTTTTGTTACCGGCTTAATGCATCCTCCGATCATATAGGTTTTAAAGCCTTTTTGGATTAAGGCTTCCCCATGGGTCAACCCATTTGTGACCACAACAATATCACTTTCAGGTAGATGGTCGATGAGAGTCAGCGTTGTTGTTCCAGCGTCCAGATAAATGCAGTCTCCTTCTTCCACCAGAGAGGCTGCGTATTGACCGATTACCTGCTTTTCATGAAAGTTTCTGGATGATTTTTCAGAGACGCTCAATTCTTTCAGCTTTCCTTGAAGCCTGGATGCACCACCGTGGACCCGTTTAAGGAATTTCCCCTCCTCCAGCTGAGTTAAGTCCCTGCGAATCGTTGACTCGGAAGCATTTGTAGCATCCACGATATCCTGAATCTTAATGGCTTCCTTCTCTTTCAACAAATCTAAAATGATTCGATACCGTTCCTCGGTTAACATGGTATTTTCCCTCTTTCTCCGCTTGTTGTTATCCTTATTATAATGATAACGCTTGCAAAAATCAACCAAAAATAATCATTTTCGGTCAATATCTGTTAAATAACAGTCATAAGTGATCATCGTATCTTGCGTGTCCTTTGTGTACCTGCTGTTTTTGAAGGATATTCAGCTGGTGAATTCCGTGGTGTATGTAGCAGGTGAGATGGCCTTAGAAATTCGGCAGTCTCACTTCCTCTATATTTCAGCAGCTGATTCCCCACAAATAGTCAGCAGCTGAACCCCCAGCCTCATTAAGCCCACAACAAAAAAGCCAGCCCTCCGCCATCATGGCGAAAAGGGCTGGCTTGTGATTGCCAAAATTACTCGTGAGAGCCTTCCTGATTTGCCTCAGGATTCTCTGTGCTCTTCGGATTCGGGTTTATATATTGATAATCTGAACGATCGATTTGTTTATAACCTTCAGGCTTGTAGAAGCGTAACAGGTCTTCATATACGACCTTGTCTGATAGTTCCAGACGCTTATTAGCTTCCTTCGTCACATCTTCACATGCGTTGCTTCCTTCTTCAACAGGTTGACCTGTTTCGTTATCATAACATACTCCTTTAATTTCAGAGTATTCAGGTGTAATGACGTCACCGTTACGGAACGGTACAATCTGCTTACGTTCTTTTGACAATAAGTCTTGACCGAAGCTGATGTAGTCTTTGTTATCCACACCAAGAAGGTTGAATAACGTTTCACGGACGTCGACTTGACCACCATATGTGTGGTTGACTTCACCCTTCACTCCAGGAGCGATGATGAATAAAGGAACACGTTGAAGCTGGGCATTTTTAAAATCTGTGATTTCTTCGCCTGTGACTTGTTCCATTGCTTTGTTATGATTTTCGGAGATACCATAGTGGTCACCATAAAGGACGATGACGGTATCATCATATAAACCACTTTCTTTTAAATCATTAAAGAATTGCTCCAAAGCGGAATCCATATAATTGGCCGTTTGGAAATAACGGTTCACAACTCCATCTCCATATTGCCCTGGTTCGAAGTCCGTATCATTTTCATGACGGTCGAACGGGAAGTGATTGGAAAGTGAGATGAATTTTGTATAGAAGGGCTCTGGTAATTTCTCAAGCATCGGCATGGACTCTTCGAAGAAAGGCTTATCCTTCAGTCCATACGGAAGCTGTTCTTCAGGTTTACTCATATCATAATACGTTGCATCGTAGAACTCATCATATCCCATCGTGCGATACATTTCAGAACGGTTCCAGAAAGTCTTATAGTTTCCGTGGAACGCCGCTGACGTATATCCTTCACCTTTTAAGATCCCAGGCGCTGATTGCAATGTGTTATTGGCATTCGTCATGTAAACGGCACCTTGAGGTAAACCGAATAATCCATTTTCCATGATGAATTCAGCATCCGATGTTTTCCCTTGACCCGTCTGGTGGAAGAAGTTATCGAAGTAGATCGCATCTTCTTTTTCCACTAATGAATTAAGGAATGGCGTTACTTCTTGACCATTGACTTCTTTCCCAATGACAAAGTTCTGAAGGGATTCCATTGAAACATAAATGACGTTTTTCCCTTTTGCTTTACCGAAGTATTCAGGATTTGGTTCCACTTTGTTTGCTTTTACATAGTTTTCTACTTCTGAAACTTCATTACTGTCTGCAAGGGCACGCTTAGCAGACGTCTTGGAGTTCTGGATGACATCGTAGATCGTAAAGTTGTGAGTACCAAGATACTTCACAAGATAGTTACGGTCAAAGCTTCGTGTCAATAGTTCTGGACGGTCGATTTCCGCAAGGCCAAGGTTCAGCAGGAACACCAGGACTGCCGATGTCATAACCGCAAATACTGAACGGAAGCGCAGCTTTTCCTGCGGTTTAACTTTCTTCAGGACCATCAGTCCGATGATTATGAACAGGTCAGAGAAATACAGGATGTCGACAGGATTCAAGAGTTCAAGTGCACTGCCGCCAAGTCCGTTATTCGTCTTCGCCTGAAGTAATACCGGTACTGTAATAAAGTCATTAAAGAAACGATAGTATACGACGTTTGCATACAGGACAAAGGACATCAGGAAGTTAATGACGATGAATGCGATATACCGCCCCTTGCCTTTCCAGAATAATGCGATGGCAAAGAATAAAAGTGCCGAACTTAACGGGTTTAGAAATAAAAGAAAATGCTGAAGCGCATTTTGTATTCCCAGGTTGAATTCAGCTAAATATACTGCATAGGTCTTAATCCAAAATAATACTACGACTGTAAAGAAGAACGATAACTTCCCAGTGCGCATATCTTCAAATTGTCTTTTAAAGAAGTTCATACTTCATCACCTTTTTACTTTTGTATTTAAGTTAGAGCATCTATGAATGTAAATTCATTAAGAAAATGTTCAGCAAATGTAAATTCATTTGAATCAACAACGAGTATTATAACAAAAATTAATTTCATGTGTATAACAATTTGCAGTAAATGTAACAAAAATATTTCATGGAGATTCGACAATCCCTGCCGTTAATGACGCAGATACCTTGTCCTGAAAGGATTATCAGGATATTTAAAAATTGAACAACGAGTGAACTGTCCAACTATTCCCATTTTCGGGGGCTGAACATGAAAACCGGCGCTTTGTTTACTCAGTGTAAACTTATTCCCCATATCCATTTACATGAAACATTTAGAGTGAATGAATTTTTTACCAATATCTTACGTTGCACCCATCCTTTATTATGCTCCATTCTTTCACATATTTATCTTCTGAAAATCAGACTTATTCAATTGTCTCATCTCCTTTTCCTTCACGGGGCGATAAGCCGCTTTGAATTTCTCTCTGTAATGAGACCGCCCGTTCGTTGTCTGTACATACCCTTCAATCATGAGGGAAACGGATAACATAGTAGCTGAAAAAAACAGGATCGGCGTCAGGGGGATCCATGGTGCCCCTTGAAGGTAGCGGAAGGAGTCCCCTATGAGACCGGACCATTCATACGTAATCGACCTGGGTGGGTCGGGAACCAACTGATAGTCCACATCGGTACCGCCAAGGAACAATGTGAGTAACCCCAGATGAATCAAAATAATGAGTGTCTGCATGAATTGTTGTCCTAACAATAGGAAAAGCTTCTCTTTCATTGAGGGCAGGATATGTTTGAAAATGATTCTCCATTTTCCGGCACCAAGGGTTTTGGCGCTCATAATGAATTCCTGTTTATACAATAGTGACACTTCATTCCCTAGAAGAGTAGACAGAATCGGTACGATAAGTAGGGTCAGAATGAGAATTTCGATGACGAAACGCTCCGCGATGGAATTGGAAAACCCGTCAAATGGCTCCCAAAGGACCGGGAACAGCAGGAAATAAGCGAGAATCGTTAACGGAATGTAATGGAAGGAATCAATCCAACCGTTGATATATTTTTTATATCTCATCAGGTACGTTCCCAGTATCACCCCTAATGGAATCGCCAAGAATACCCGTAAGAAGGCAATGACGAATGCCGTAAGAATCGTATACTTCGCACCGATGATGATTTTGCCGAACATATCCAGTCCCTGGGCATCGGTCCCGAATGGAAATAGCCACTTAGGGGAAATCGGGGAAGACTCCACGACAGATCCTTCTACAGAAATGAAATACAGCCTGCGAACCTCGTTGCCCCATACCATGGAATAAACGATGCTTGACACGATCATTACGGCAATGAAGGTGAATCCAATAAGAAAGAACGGATTTCTCCAGACACTTTTCTTCATACTAAATCTCCTCCCCTTTATTGGCTTTTTTCGAGAGTACCCTTTCTCCCACCGTATAAAATATAAATAGAGGAATGAAGATTGAAAGGATGGCGATCGTAAACATTTTCGGCTGCAGTGTCGACTTCAGGAAGCGGGTAATCCCGGCAATATTAAACAGCAGTTCCAGAACGAATAAGTTCGACAGCATGAACCACACCGTTTTCTTCGATTGAAAAAAGACAGATATGATGGCATTTCTTAATATGTGGAAAGTTAAGATCGTGAGTTTCCCCAATCCGATTGATTGAGCCAGCGTCACATAGTCTTTTCTTTCTTCATTTTCAAATGAAAGAATCGAAACCCTGAATAGCTGAACCGTCGGTATAACCGCCAACACTATGATAGGAAGGAGATAGATTTTTTCCGTCGCGACAGACGCAATTTCAAAAAATAGGATCCCTGTCTTTTTGTACAGGGTTAGGATGAGGATCTGGGAAAGTAAAATCACCAGAACATCTGGAATCGATTCAAAAAGGTAAAAGCAGAACTTGATCCGGTTTCGGATCTTTTGGGAAAACAACATGGTGAGGATCGTGAAGAGAATACTTAAGAAGCTTGCGAGAAGAAACGCGGAAAATAGAATGATCAGTGAATAAATGATCGGTTCCCACAAATACGGAAATAAATCTCTTTCCTTTTGTCCACCAATCACCATATAGGTCAAATCCCCTGTATGAAACAAGGCATAGACGATTTCCATTATGGACTGCCAGTACTCACTTATTCTTAATTCACGGTCTCCGATACCCGAGAGCAGCACGGGCAATCCCCCTATAAAGATGATCCCTATCACGGAAAATAAAAATGTAAGCAGTATTCCTCCTATAACTTTCAATAGCCTGTCCTCCACTTAATGGTTTCTATTAATAGTATCATAGATCGGATCATTATATACATTTTTTCCCTTTTATTACACAGCAGACAAAAAAAGACCGGAATCCCCCAAAAGGGTTCCCGGTCACCAACTCATCATCAAACTCTGGATAATTGATTCAGAACAAATTTTTCAACGACTTCCGCTACGCCATCTTCCATATTTGAAGTTGTGACATAGTCCGCCTTTTCTTTAATATCCTGCGGTGCATTTCCCATTGCGACCCCGAGGCCGGCAAATTCAATCATCGTGAGATCGTTATAGCTGTCCCCTATGGCTATTACTTCTTCTGAAGCAATCCCCATAGGCTTGATCAGGTAATCGAGGCTTGCTCCTTTTGTTACACCAAGCTGGGTGAATTCAAGGAAGAACGGCTTCGATCGCATCACACTCAGTTCACCGTCAAGTTCGGTTTGAAGTTTTTTCTCCACATCCACCAAGCGGTCCGCTTCTTTTAGCATAAGGGCTTTAACAACCGGTCCTGTGATGGCTTCCTTAAAATCAGGGACGATCTTCACCGGAAGTCCTGTAAGATCACTTTCTATAGAAGCAAATGGATTGGTTTCTTCTACTATAATGGCGTCTTCTGCATAAGTCAGAATACCTACATTTTCACGCTTACTTATATCGTATAAGCGATGTACCGTTTCAGGTGAAAGTGTGCGACTGTATTTTTCCCCGTTTGTCTTGCAATCTATGATTTTTGATCCGTTAAAGGAAAGGATATAGCTGCCATATTGATTCAGTTTCAATTCTTCCGCTACCCACCGCATTCCATAGGTAGGACGGCCGGATGCCAGGACGACCTTCACCCCTGCTTCCTGAGCTTGAAGGAGAGCATCCTTTGTACGATCTGAAATCGTTTGGTCATCTCTCAATAATGTATCATCTAAATCCAGTACGATCATTTTATAGGTCATGATGAAAAAATCCTTTCATGAAATCCGTTTTATATTATCTTACTATACCATCTATCATGACTGATGAAAAAGGAAATAGACTGCCAGAGCGGCAGTCTACTATTAGTTTACATGTTTCAAATTCCATTTTCGAATGGTAAAAACAGCCTTATGTGACGCTTCAAATCGAACCGTATCATTGTTAGGTGATGGGTAGAACCTGGCTGTGAAGGTTTCCTCTCCTTCATTGACGAATACTTCAATGGAAGACGTGTCGACAAACACCCTTAGTGAATGCAAATTCTTCACTGAACATTGACGCTTCTCGACCACTCCATTCACATAACTTTTGCGCTCAAGTGTCACAATCCGCTCCCCGGCAGAAAAAACAAGCCTGATCCCACCTCCAATAGTAATATCAAACCAACCTTCAGTAATAGACAGATCCGTCATTTCCAATTCTAACGCTTTTCCCTTCACTCCAATGAGTTCCCGGGTTTCTTGATACAATTCTACCTTGTGCTCGATCACTGTTCCGACTCTTAAATCCTGCATTTCTTTAAGGGGTACCTGCCTCACCTTCCCCTCGACAAGTTTCAACTCACGGGGGATCGTCATCGTATGAAGCCATTTATGTGCAATGGTGGGATGATCCTGTTCATTCTGATCAGGTACACTCATCCAGGCGAACAGGATACGGCGTCCCTGACCGTCGACTGTCGTCTGTGGGGCATAGAAGTCAAAGCCCCGGTCCAATTCTTCGAAATCCCCGTGTTCAAAGGTTCCGGCAGCTGAATCAAAGCGTCCGGCAACATAGCCTGCCTGATACACATTTTGATACTTCATTCCGGCAGGTTCTATTCCCTGGGGTGAGAAAACAAGGATATCTT
Organism: Bacillus sp. NTK074B; assembly: GCF_017303375.1. Classification (GTDB taxonomy): domain Bacteria; phylum Bacillota; class Bacilli; order Bacillales; family Bacillaceae_B; genus Rossellomorea. The sequence goes on from NZ_JAFKOH010000009.1 coordinate 12,906, forward strand.
GATCTCCCAGCTTAAAAAGGTCAGGACACTCAAACATATAACCGAAGTCGGCAAGCCTGCCTTCCCCTCCGCCTGCAAGGACACCCCGGTATTCCCAAGCCATTAGATCCTCAGAGCTCAGCAATGCGACGGCTCCTTTTACCTCTTTCGTCTGTGCACCTACCACCATATGAAATGCCCCATCCTGCTCCCACACCTTCGGATCGCGGAAATGAGCGGTAAATCCTTCAGGAAGGTGAACGACGGGACCTTTTTTGTCAAAATGAATGCTGTCTTCTGAAAGGGCCAAACACTGGTAGGTTTCACGATTCCCTTCCGCATCCTTCACGTTCCCAGTATAGTACGCATAGATCTTCCCGTCATGTTCGATGGCGCTGCCGGAATAACAACCGTTTTTCTCAAACCATTCTGATGGAGTAAGGGCGATTTCTTCATGTGTCCAGTTCACTAAGTCCCTTGACGAATAATGGCCCCAGAATTTCGCACCATGTCCCGTTTTAAAAGGCATCCACTGGTAATAAAGATGATAGACCCCTTGGAATTGGATGAATCCGTTCGGGTCATTCAATAATCCAACAGGCGGCATCATGTGATAATGAAGACGGTAGGGATCCTGTTCCACCATTCCCTTGTGCTTCTTCATCTCTTCATAGGCTTGTCTGCGGAGCTGTTCATCATTTGTCATCGTCTCTCACCTTTCTCAAGATGATGGTTTACTTCTTCTAAGGAAGGAAGAGCGGTCATCGCCCCTTTGGTGGAGGCCGCAAGCGCTCCTGATACGGCTGCAAACCGGGCCATGCTCGCTGCTTCTTCGATTGATAAGGATTCAATGCTCCCTTTGTATTCGTGAATGGAATGGAGGATACCGGATACAAAGGCATCCCCTGCACCTGTTGTATCCACCGCTTTCACCTTCATGGCCGGTACATACTCACGGTCTCCACCAACATACACATAGCTTCCTTCTGAGCCCATCGTGACAATCAAGAAAGGGATATTATACGTTTTTAGTTTCACCACACCCGCTCCAATTTCTTTTTCACCGGTGATGAATTCGAGTTCTTCTTCAGAGATCTTCACCACATCCGCTTGAGAGAGCATGCTCTTGATCGTTTCCCGGGCCTTCTCCTCGGAATCCCATAATCCCAAGCGTAAATTGGGATCATACGACACCAATAAACCATTCTCTTTGGCTACCTTCACCGCATGATGTGTCGCTTCCTTCGCAGGGGAGCTGATCATGGAGATAGAACCGAAGTGAAGGATCCTATGGGAAATGAAATCTTCTTCATCTATATCACTCTCTTGGAGGAACCGGTCGGCACTCGGGTCGATATAAAAGTCGAAGCTGCGCTCCCCGTCTTCTCCATTTGTTACGAATACGGCACCTGTACGAACGTCAGGAATCAGCAGCATTTGATTGGTCCGGACACCATATTCCTGAAGAGTATTCTTCAGGAACTCCCCTAATACGTCCTCTCCCACTTTCCCTAAAAAGGTAGACCTCGCGCCCAGTCTGGCCAGGCCGACAGCCACATTGGCAGGAGCTCCGCCAGGACTTTTTTGATAAGTCATATTTTGATTGTCCAACGGGATGAAATCGATCAGCGCTTCACCCAGTGAAATAATACCTTGTTTCATGTGTGTTCCTCCTCTTCCCATGAGAGTTTCTTTAAATATAGCAAATCCTTACCAGAGGGGGGCGCTGGTAAGGATAAAGATATCTATTTTGCTTCTTCTTTCCAGCCCAGCAATAAGGTTGCTGTAAAGGCACCTGCTACAGCAATGATAAATCCGATTCCATAATTCAGCGGATCTTGAGCAATCGCAAACATCGGGATGCCCGTCAGTCCGATGCCATTGGCCGTCACATGTGTGAATACCACGTATGCACCTCCAAGTGCTCCCCCGATGGCTGCCCCGATAAACGGACGGCGGTGCTTTAAGTTAACCCCGAAAATGGCCGGTTCTGTAATGCCCAGGAAAGCAGAGACAGCTGCAGGTACTGCAATTTCTTTCGTTTTCTTGTTTTTCGTTCTAAAGAAGACAGCAAGTGTGGCCCCGCCTTGTGCAACATTGGCCATGGCCCATATTGGAAGCAAATAGTTTCCTCCTATATTCGATAACAGCTCAGCCTCAATGGCGTGGAAACTGTGATGCACGCCCGTTAATACAATGGTGGAATACAATCCACCGAAGATGAGTCCGGCAATTGGTCCGGCCGTATTGTAGACAACATCCAGAACCGTGGTGATACCGTTACCGAGGACTCTTCCAAGTGGTCCCACAATAAGTAAGGCTGTAAACCCTGTAAAGATGACAGTCAAGAAAGGTGTCACCAATAAATCTATGGCATTCGGTACTATTTTCCGTAATCCCTTTTCAACCTTTGCCATCACAAAAACCGTTAATAATACTGGGATGACCGTTCCCTGATAACCAAGCATTTCAACACTGAATCCGAAGAAATCCAGTGTGGATGGCTGTGCATCTGCAAGCCCCCAAGGGTTCAGTAATGCAGGATGTGTCATGATTCCGCCGATCACCGCACCTAAGTAACCATTCGCGCCAAATTCCTTCGCCGCACTCATCCCGATAAGGATCGGTAATATGATAAAGGCTGCAGAAGAGAACATATCGAGCATGACGAATAGACCGCTTTCAGGATCGACCCATTCATACGTTTTCATCAGGCCAAGTAATCCCATCAACATACCAGCCGCTACGATGGCCGGGATGATCGGAACAAATATGTTGGAGAGTGTACGGGCAAAGCGGGCAAACGGGTTCATCTTCCGTTTCGCTGCATCACTGTGTGTCTCACCTGTTGGTGACTTATCATCAATCGTTGCTCCGACAAGCGGTGCAAAATGTTCAAATACTTTGTTTACATTCCCAGTCCCGAAGATGATCTGGAACTGTCCGGAGCTTGAGAATGCCCCTTTCACACCATCCAATTCCTCGATGGCGCCCTTTTCTATCTGACTTTCGTCGTCGATGACAAGACGCAGACGTGTCGCACAGTGAGTGGCACTTACCACATTACTCTTACCGCCCAATAACGGGACAAGCTGTTCTGCAACTTCACGATAGTTCATCATGAATTCCTCCTGTTTTAAAAATTTCAATAAAAAAAGACCTAGTATCCCTAAAAAGATAGAGGTAGGTCAAAGTGAGACGCTTACCAGTATCGTCTTAAAGATTCTAGGTCTTGCCTGCATAATCAGTAACAATCCTACTGTATGAAATGGATGAGTTCATTCTACAAGATGAAAGCGATACCGTCAACCCATTCACTTTAACAAACGCTGAATATGGAGAGCGATATACGCGACCTCTGATGGCGGGAACTGAATACCGTATTCTTTTTCCAGGTACCCGGCGATTTGTTCAGAACATTCATATGCCCGTACATACTTCACCTGAATGAGATCAAGCATATCCTCATCAATGGGGTCAAACTGGTCCCCCTGTTCGATCCTGTTCAAGGCAAAACGAAGGTGGGTGATCAAGCGTTGATAGTTAATGCTCGACTCCTCGACCTCTATGGACAAGATGGACTCTACCTGTTCCACAAAGTCTCTCAGGATCGTCGCCTGCTTCAATGATTCACTCATGGACGATGCATCCATCTTCGCCGTATGGATGTGGAGGGCGATGTGAGCAGCCTCATCATCGGGTATTTCGATGCCCAGTTTCTCCTTGATTTCCGTCTTTGCCCATAAGCCCACTTCATACTCTTTCTTATAAAGCAGCTTGATTTCGTTTAACAGCTTATTTTGAATGGGTATTCCTTGCTGAAGTCTTTCCAGAGCAAATGAAAGGTGATCCGTAAGGGCTATATGAATATGATCACTTAAAGGGGCATTCAGATGACCTTCTGCGTGGCTGATGATGTTTTCAGCGATCTCAATATGTTCTTCAGGCAATGTGGCCAGGAGCTGCTGGAATTTCTCGGATGAATGCTCATGAAGGACAAAGATTTTCTCAATTTTATTCTTTGGAATAATATCGTTCCTCTTTTTCCGGAAAGCGATCCCGCTTCCCATCACGATCTTCTCCTGAGGTCCGTCCACCACTACGACAGCATTATTGTTCAATATTCTAAAAATGCGCATACATATCCTCCGTACTATTCATTACCTATTATGTTACCACGAGTTGTTGGAAAGTGAACCAGTTAAGTGTGTGGATTCAGGATTTTCATGTTACATATGATATGCTGAGAGAAAACAAGGAAAGCGGGACCATCATGATTTCTACCTATTTTGAAAAAGTCCAGGAAAAGCTGAACATTGTACAAACAGAAGAAGCTGACAAATTGGTGATACTCGCCCAAAAAATTTCTTCTTGCATTCAAGAAGATGGCATCATCCACCTCTTCGGGTGCGGTCACTCTCACATCCTCTCTGAAGAGGTTTTCTACAGAGCAGGTGGACTCGTTCCAATCAACCCGATCCTGATTGAGCCCCTCATGCTTCATGAAGGAGCCGTACGATCCTCACAATTAGAAAAATCGAAAGAATATGCGGGTACATTCATGGAAGGACAGGATATTCAGCAACATGATATGGTGATTGTCATCTCCACTTCCGGGAAAAATCCTGTTCCCATCGACGTGGCTCTTCACGTTAAAGATATCGGTGCTTATGTGGTATCCATCAGTTCCTTTGCCTACGTTGAAAGTGAAGCATCAAGACATGGAAGCGGAAAATTTTTGAGTGAAATAGCGGATCTTGCCATTAATAACCACTCCATTGTGGGTGATGCTGTCCTGGAAGATGAACGGGTGGCCGTTCCATTCTCCTCTTCATCGACCGTCATTGGAGCTGCGATTTTGAATAGCGTCATGGCCGGCGCCATCGAACATATGGCGGAAGTAGGATTTGCCCCCCCTATCTTCAAGAGCGGAAATGTAGATGGGGCAGAGGATCATAACGAACGGTTGATTGAAAAGTACCGCAGGAGAATCCCACTGCTAACCAAAGGGCTATAAAGACTAAAAAGAGCAGGAGCCCTTATAAAACGGGTTCGCTAGCCTCCTGCTCTTTTTTTACAGTCTATTCAAATTGATTTTAAACTTATATTTATCTGCACGGTAAACGGAGCGTACCAATTCAAAAGGGGTACCGTCTTCGAGGAATGAGTCCCGTTGAATGAAAAGGACCGGTTCCCCGCTCTTCACCTTCAGATGCTTCGTGTCGGCATCCGACACAGTCGCCGCTTCCACTGATTGGGTGGCATGGCTGATATGAAGATTCAGTTCGCTTTCGATGTAATGATACAGTGATTTCCCGAGTATTTCCTGATTCAACCCAGGAAGCAGTCTCACAGGTATATAACTCGTTTCCAGAGCCATCGGTTCCCCATTGGCAAGGCGGATCCGCTTCATAGTATACACAAGTTCATCTTCCTCTAATGAAAGAAGTTCCCGGATCTCATCTTCTGCTGGCGAAACCTCAAAGTGCAATAATTTATTCCCAGGTTCAAGCCCCCGACTCTTCATATCTTCACTGAAGCTTGTCAATCCTTGAAGACTTTGTTCAATCTTTCGATGGGAGACGAATGTCCCCCGTCCTTTTTCTCTATATAAAACATTTTTATTAACAAGATTGGTAATCGCCTGTCTCACGGTCATCCTGCTGATCTTAAACGATTCTGCAAGCTCTCTCTCAGACGGCAAGGCATCTCCTGGCTTAAGCTCTTCAGACTGTATTAATTGTTTAAGATGTTCTTCCAACTGATAATACAAGGGAAGAGGAGAATTTTTATTAACCACGAACTGTTCTCCTTTCGATATAACGGATGTATGTTCTATTTTATTATATTCCCACTGTTTATAACAGACTATTATACGGTGTCTATAGAAAAAGTCCGACGGGTCTTCCCCCCGTCCTCTTCATTCAGTGTAATTTCCTCATCTCATCTGCGACAAATTCTACATCCGTTCCTACGATGACCTGAAGGTTTTTATCATTCACCTTCATCACACCTTTTGCTCCGTGAGCCTTTAATGCCTTTTGATCTACAAGGGTGACATCATGAATCTTCAAACGTAAACGTGTGGCACAGTTATCGATCGCTGCCAAGTTCTCTTTTCCGCCGAGATCTTGAAGAAAATGGGAAGCCATGGTTTCGTATTTACTATCTCCCCTTAAATTCTCTGCTGGAACCCCTTCTTCATCCTCTTCACGGCCAGGGGTCCTTAAATCGAATTTTCTAATTAAGAACGTGAATAAGAGGAAGTAGGTGATTCCATACAGGATCCCTACTCCTAATAATATCCAAGGTTTTGACTTATACTGAAGTTCAAGAAGTAGTCAATGGCACCTGCCGAGAAACCGAAGCCATGATGAATGCCGAGCACGTAGGTAATGACCATGGCACTCGCCGTCAGAACCGCATGGATTCCATAAAGGACAGGAGATAAGAACATGAAGCTGAATTCAATCGGCTCGGTGATCCCTGTTAAGAAGGAAGTAACGGCGAGTCCGATTAACATACCCGCTACATTGGCACGCATATGTTTTTTTGCTGTCACGATCATGGCAAGACAAGCAGCAGGAAGACCAAACATCATGATTGGGAAGAATCCCGTTTGAAACGTCCCTGCTGTTGGGTCTCCTGAGAAGAATCGAGGAATATCCCCCTTCACAACTTCCCCTGCCGCATCTTTGAAAGTCCCGAATTCAAACCAAACAAGTGTATTCAATACATGGTGTAACCCAACCGGAATCAGAAGGCGGTTCAATAGTCCGAACACACCGACTCCCGTCGCCCCGGCACCGATGATCCATTCACCGATGGAATTGATTCCGCTCTGGATCGGCGGCCAGACAATCCCGAATATACCTGCAAGAATAACCATGAAAGCAGCCGTCACGATGGGAACGAAACGTCTTCCCCCAAAGAAGCCGAGCCATGACGGAAGCTTAATATCATTGAAGCGGTTGTATAATAGCCCCGCAACGACCCCTGAAATGATTCCGCCGAATATCGCCATACTGGCATCAGGGTCCAGAGCCTTTAATCCTCCCGTTAATACGAGATAACCGATGGCACCGGCTAACCCGGCTGTACCATTTCCATCTTTTGAAAACCCGATGGCCACCCCGATGGCAAAGATTAAGGGTAAATTTTTAAATATGGCATCTCCTGCTTCAGACATGAACGCGATTCCCATTAGATCATCCTGACCCAGGCGCAACAATAAGGCTGCTGCCGGAAGGACCGCGATGGGAAGCATGAGTGATTTACCGATTCGTTGCAAAAAACCTAACATACTATTCTCTCCTTAGTTTCAATTGAAAGCGCTTAGGCAGAATCATATCATTAAAAAGGAATAGATGTCTATACCAATTTTATGCATAAATTTTTACTCTCACAAGCACATTATCGCTTATTACACTAAAAATATATATCCCCATCCCCGAATTGGTATAGACAACTATACTCTCTGGTGGTATTGTTAGAAGAGTAATGTACTCGAAGGAGTGATATCAGTGACCTTATATACAGAAAAGCTGCTTATTCTAGGCGGAGACATCTATGCAGAAGATGACGTCTATGAAAACGGATTTATTAAAATAGAAAATGGACTGATCACCGAAATCGGTGACCTCTCCCAGTTAACACATTCAGATAAGTATAGAGAGCTAAACCTCCCACATGGATATAGTGTGATCCCGGGAATGATCGATATACACATTCACGGAGTAAATGGAGCCGACACTATGGATGCATCAGAGGAAGCACTTGATACAATGACAAAGACGCTTCCGAAAGAAGGAACCACAAGCTTTCTCGCTACGACCATGACAGAAGAATCCGGTGCAATCGAAAAAGCATTGAAGGCTACTGCAGACTATATGTCATCGCGGCAAAAAGATGGTCAGGCAGAAATTCTTGGCATCCATCTAGAAGGCCCTTTCATCCATCCTGGCAAAGCAGGGGCACAGCCCCTCAACCAGATCCAAAGGCCCAGTGTCGATACATTTAAACATTGGCAGGCCATATCCCAAGACCAAATAAAGGTAGTCACATTGGCTCCTGAACTGGATGATGAATATGAATTGATCCAATACTTAAAGGAACATGGGATTATTTCTTCAGTCGGACATTCAAGCGCAACCTTTGATGAAGTCGGGGAAGCCATCAATGCCGGATTGTCTCATGTGACCCACCTGTTCAATCAGATGTCGGGGTTACACCATCGTGAGCCCGGTATTGTCGGTGCCTCCTTCTTACGAGAGGAATTAATGGTGGAATTGATTTCAGACGGCATCCACGTCCGACCGGAAGTGATTCAGCTCGCATTCAATCAAATTTCAGATGAACGCTTAATCCTGATTACCGATTCTATGAGAGCAAAATGCTTGAAGAACGGTCAGTATGATCTCGGCGGTCAGATGGTGACGGTCAAGGACGGAAAGGCTTTATTGGATGAGGACACATTGGCAGGAAGCGTCCTGAAAATGAAAGATGCCTTTACAAACATTCAAGAATTCACAAAGGCCGATATGAAGAGTGCCATCAAAATGACCTCAAAAAATCCGGCCAGGCAATTACATGTCTATGACCGAAAAGGAAGCCTTGCTCCCCTTAAAGATGCAGACATCGTGATACTGGACGAAAACAAAGATGTGTATACAACGCTCTGCAAAGGAAAAACAGCCTATCTTCGAGAGGATGATACTCATGAAACTAATTGAAGTAAAAGACTACCAGGAAATGAGTCATGTCGCGGCAGACTATCTGTTATCCAAAGTGAAGAAAAATAATAAAATTACACTGGGATTAGCCACAGGTGGCACACCACAGGGTCTTTATCAAGCATTGATCAATGACCATCAGGAAAATAAGACGTCCTATCAGCATGTGTCTTCCTTTAATCTGGATGAATACATCGGGCTGTCCGGCAACCATCCCAACAGCTATTGTCATTATATGAAAGTGAAACTGTTCAATCATATTGATATCCCTTTAGAAAACACCCATATTCCTTCAGGAAAAGCCGCTGACCTCGACGGGGAATGCGAAGCGTATGATGTGAAAATCCAATCAGAGGGAGGAATCGACCTTCAGGTACTCGGAATTGGAAGCAATGGACATATCGGATTTAATGAGCCGGGGACTTCTTTTGATTCACCCACTCATATTGTAGAGCTTACACCATCCACACGTGAGGCCAATGCCCGTTATTTCAATTCCATTGACGAAGTTCCGACACATGCCATTACGATGGGTATCGCAACTATTTTGAAAAGTAAAGAAATCCTTCTTCTCGTCTCGGGTCATTCTAAGCAGGAGGCTATGAAAAAGTTAGTGGAAGGAACCATTTCAGAGGACTTTCCCGCTTCTGTCCTGAACCGTCATTCCAATGTGACGGTGATTGCCGATGAAGAAGCGGTGACTTTGGTGAAGAATCATAAATTATTGGCTAGATGAAAGGGTTAGAATGTAAAATAGAGCATAAAGAAAAAGCGGTGAACAATCCAATGTTCTCCGCTTTTTTTCTTCATGCAAACACCATTTGTACCCAATAGAATAACAGAAATAGAGAAACCACCGTTGCAGCTGGGATAACGATCAAGGATACACTTAAGTAATCCTTCCAACTGACTTTAATATGGTTTTGTCTGAGGATATGCATCCAAATAAGTGATGCCAGGGTGCCGATCGGTAACAGTAGGGAACCGATGTCACTGCCGATGACATTGGCAAGATAAATCGTCTTGAGCGTAATGGGATCCAGCCCCATTTCCGTCAGTGTAATCGTTCCGACCATGAGTGCCGGGTGATTATTAAAGACATTCGAAAGAATTGAAACCAATCCCCCCATGGTGAAGCTCGCCTGCAAGAGTCCCTGGTTGACGATCGGTTCACAGAATGCAACCAGCATATCCGTCAGCCCCGCATTATGCAATCCATAAATGATGACGTACATGGAAAACGCAAAGATCAGGATATGCCAGGGTGTTTTCTTCAAAATATCCAACGGGTTCGTGCCCAAATGGTACCATCTCCATAACAGGAGCACGATTGACCCAAGTACCGCAACCAATTCAATTGGAATTGCGAAGAAGGAAGCGACGAAGAGGAGACAGCGCATGATGAAGACAAACAGTAACACTTTCAACATGAAGGCTGTCCTCTTTTTCTTTGTTTCGACGGAAATTGCCCCTTTTAATGGATGGAAATTTTTCGTGAAAAATCGCTCTTCCACATCATAACTGGATTTGGGTAATGTCTTCGGCAGCTTATTCTTTAACACGAAAAACATCAGCAGTGACATGAACACCAATCCCAATGTCGCAGGTACAAACATCATGGCAGTATGCATGTAGAGGCTCATATGAACAATCTCCAATGCAATCAGATTCACAATATTACTTACTCCGATCGGAGCGCTCGAAGCAGTGGCAATCAGGGCACCACTCAATAGATACGGAATCATTTCATGTGGTTTGAGTCGAAGATTTTTAAGAAGCAATATCAAGATGGGGGTTGTAATGAGAATACTGCCGTCATTATTGAATAGCAGGGTCATAGTGAAACACAGCAATTGAATGTACCAATACAAACGATATCCTGAGTATTTAGACAACTTCACCATGCGGGCAGCCACCCAATGAAAGAAACCGAAGCTTTCTAAAATGACTGCCATGACAATGGTTGCCATAATCGTAATGGATGCCCCCCCTATTTTATCAATGATATCGGTAACGTCAGATAAGGATACAATCCCCATCATAAAGATGACCAACGCGCCTATGGCTGCCGGCCATGCCTCATTCATTCCACCGGGCCTCAAAAAAATCACTACCATCGTCATCACGAATACAAATATCGTCATTCCTATCGTGAAAGACATATTTATTCTCCTTTCTAAATGATTGGCATGCACGGTTGCATGTCCCATTCCCTATATGTATATTCACCCCTATGGAAGTGGACTGGTTTTTCACCTAAATCTAGCAAAATGTATGTTTGTCACTCTAGTATATTTGCCGGTCCGTGACAGGTGCGGAGGAAACTTGGGGATACAATCTATTAATGTAACGCCACTTTAAAGTGCCGGGTAGGCTCTGGTTTGAACGAATGTAAATTCTCCAGCGGAAAATAAATAATATTCCCAAAAAGGGATTGACGGATGGCATTACTTTTCATATAATAAATCTTGACCGATTCACGGGGCATTAGCTCAGCTGGGAGAGCGTTTGGCTGGCAGCCAAAAGGTCAGCGGTTCGATCCCGCTATGCTCCATACCGAATACATAAAAAAAGACGTCCTTATTTGCGATAAGGACGTCTTTTTTTTATGTTTACCTTTGGTTGTTTTCGCAAAGATTGTTGCTATCCGTATACAAACTAAGATTTACGATGCTTGTCATTTAGGTAGTAGTGCAGGAGGGTGAAGGGAACTGCGGGCACCACTGGCTACATCCAAGAACAACAATGTATACGAAAACACGTAACTTCAATTTGTAACAGCATTTCTCCATGCTTAATGGGGTTATTGTCATGGTCCAAAGGGTAGTAGATAAAAAGTAAATTTATGGATAAAACAGGACACTGCAGAATGTTAGAGAAAGAAGGCGAAGGTTATGAAACAATTGAAACCATTATTCCACTTAGCCCTCCTTTTCATCCTTTTAACTGGATGTCAGGATGCTTCAGAAAAGGCATCCACAAAGGATAGATCCCCACAGGAGCCGGACAGTTCGACCACGGCATCAAAGAAAGTGGACGTATCGGGCATCCCGCCGGAAGAATGGATCCGTTCTGACCCGGGAGAACTCTATCAAACTTACATAGAAAAGAAAAGCTGGACCAAAGAACCCAAAGCATATAAGGATGCTACCGGCAAAGCCATCGATGACTATATGGAACTGGCGGGCAAAGAAGGAACAAAGAAATGGACTGAACAGGAGTTGGCACACTCCATTCTCTCCCACCTCCAGACCGGATATGGAGACATTGCCTCAGAGCTTGAAGAATATGAGGTTGTGTACGATGAATTGAAATTGCCGGATGGACGACTCCTGCAGGATATGGAAATGGATGAAATCACCCAAAAAAAAGACAAAGGGATCAATGTTGCTTTATTGATCGACTCTAGTGGGAGCATGAAGGCCGAGGTGGACGGTGAAAGCAAGATGTCCCTTGCCAAGGAGAGCCTGGATCGTCTTGCAAAGGAACTTCCCGAATCCGTGAATGTTTCCCTGATTGCGTTCGGTCACAAGGGGACAGGAAGTGATGCAGACAAGGACATGTCATGTAAGGCCGTTGAAGCATTATACCCCCTTCAGCCATATGACAGATCCGCTTTCTCACAATCACTTTCGACATTCAACCCAAAAGGCTGGACCCCGCTGGCATCGAGTATCGAATTAGCCAACGAACAGCTCTCCTCCCAAAGTGATGAGAATACGGAGAACTTCATCTATGTGGTGAGCGATGGAATCGAAACCTGTGATGGCGATCCGGTGAAGGCCGCTCAAAAGGTGAAGAACGATAACACCAATGTCAACATCAATATCATCGGATTCGATGTAGACACAGAAGCAGATGAACAATTGAAGAGAGTTGCAGAAGCAGGCGGTGGAGATTACTCTTCAGTCAAAACGAAACAGCAATTATCCGAGATTGAAAATGTCTGGAAAGAAGCGATCAATAAAAATACTTGGAGATGGTGGGCGGTCAACCGGTTCAGCGACAATGTGTGGACGACCGTCGACCACTACAATGCCATAAGGGGAATCTTCTCCACTTATCAAAGCATGCGACAAAATGAGCAAAACAGGCTGACACAAATACTCAACAGCCTGGAAGAAGAGAAAGTCATTGATTCTGAAAAACGGGAGGCCATCTCTGCTCTCTTTGATGAACGTCAGGAGAAAATCAGAAACTACATGAATGACCTGGAATCAAAGAAACGGGAAGAAGTGAAAACCGTGTCTGACGAGCTTGAACAGAAGTTGGATGCGATTGAAGATCAAGTTGGGATATAAGCGGAGGAGTCCGGTCTTTAGAATCTGGCTTCTTCCTCTTTTAATTGATTGACTATTCTGTATAATGACGTTACGATTTTCTTATAAAAGGACAGCCCGCCGATGACACACGCTTCCTTTTTACTATCTGCACCACCGCGGCATACATAGAAAGGAGACGAAATCAATGAATCAATATGGAAATACAGTCCAAAATGAAATCTATCAGGGTAAAGTCCGTCCCTCCATCCCATTCCGGTTTGAAGAACTTGAACAGCGGGCCAGGGAAAAGCTTGAGGACGGTCCTTTTTATTATGTAGCGGGTGGGGCCGGCGGTGAGGAGACGATGCGTGCCAACCGGAATGCTCTTGAGCGATGGCAGATTGTTCCCCGCATGCTGAGGAACACGGAAAATCGTAACCTCCAAGTGTCTTTATTTGGAGAATACTATCCCTCCCCCCTTTTGCTGGCTCCCATCGGCGTGCAATCCATTGTTCATCCTGAGGGGGAGCTGGCATCTGCACGGGCGGCCGCTTCCATGAATGTACCGTTCATCGCGAGCTCCGCCTCTACCTTTTCTTTGGAAGAAATCGCTTCTGTCATGGGCGATGCCCCCAGATGGTTCCAGCTTTATTGGAGCAGGGAACCGGAGATAGCAGCCAGCATGCTTCGCCGGGCAGAATCAGCAGGATACTCAGCCATCGTCGTGACACTGGACGCTCCGATGATGGCATGGCGTGAATCAGATTTGGAAAATGCCTATCTTCCCTTCCTTTGGGGAGAAGGGGTGGGGAACTATGTGAGCGATCCTGTATTTCGCTCCATGTTGAAAGACCCTCCTGAATCGGATAAGAAGGCAGCGGCTTCCCTATGGGCCAGGGTATTTGGCAATGCAGCGTTGACATGGGAAGACCTTGGGTTTCTCCGGGAACATACCCGTCTCCCGATCCTGTTGAAAGGAATCCTTCATCCCGATGATGCACAACTGGCTATCGATCATGGGGTGGATGGGATCATCGTTTCCAATCACGGCGGCAGACAGGTAGACGGGGCAATGGGTGCCTTAGACTCATTGCCTTTGATTTGTCAGGTTGTGAACCATCGAATCCCTGTACTATTTGACAGCGGTATCCGTCGGGGAGCGGATGTGGTGAAAGCACTGAGCCTTGGAGCAAGTTCGGTTCTCCTGGGAAGACCCTATATGTACGGGTTGACTCTCGCTGGGGAGCAGGGTGTTAAAGATGTGATCCGGAATGTCCTGGCAGACCTTGATTTGACAATGGCTCTCTCCGGCCAGACATCCGTTTCCGCGTTGAAACGGTCTCTTTTGATCAATATGAAAGACTCTCAATGGCAGAAAGCATAATCTTCGGGTATAATTTCTATACGAGAAAGCTTCTGTCCATCGGGACAGGGGCTTTTATTCTCTTCTGGATTAGTCTCCTTCACGATACTTCCTCAAAAAAATGATCTCAAATGAAAGGGGGAATCTATGAAACTTTCTACTCTCCCCATAATCATTCCATGATATACTTTCATTCACGAGGAGTTGATAATTTTGGAAAAATACCCATTATTTGAAACAGAACGATTGATTTTAAGACAAATTACCATGAAAGACGTCGATTTCCTATACGAGCTCTATACTTCTGAGGAGGTTCTTGCCTATTTTGGGATGAGTCCCATTGAGTCAAAAGATGTGGCAATCACCATGGTGGAGAACTATAAAAAGCATTTGGAATCAGGCGGTCCGATGCGCTTTGCCATCGTGGAGAAAGAGGCTGACAGGATGATCGGGACCTGCGGGTTCCACGCCATCTCCAAGGCATATAAACGCTGCGAGATCGGATACGATCTGACACCCGATCAATGGGGTAAAGGAATCATGGGTGAGGCACTTTCCCCGCTACTCAGCTATCTCTTTACGGATAAAGGCATGAACCGCGTCGGTGCGGTTATCGTTCCTTTTAACAAAGCTTCTTCAAGAGTGGTGGAAAAGCTTGGTTTCAAGCAGGAAGGGCTTCTGAGGGAATATATCCTTCAGGATGGCCATGCATATGATGCCAATATGTACAGCTTATTGAAGAAAGAATGGCTTCAATAGTTATGAGACGATCCTGAAAAGGAAATAATGGTCAGTGCAGGTGAAAAAGGAGCTGGTAGAATGGTACAGCAATTGTTTCATGGGTTCTTGCGCTGGCCCTTAGTTATACGGATATTCATGATTGCCATCACGCTGATGCTGTCATTTGGCACCATCATTCATTTCATAGAACCTGATACCTTCCCATCTTTATTCGACGGGATCTGGTGGGCCATTATTACGACCTCCACGGTTGGTTATGGAGATTTTGTTCCACTAACAATAGAAGGAAGACTGCTCGGTATTGTGCTTATCCTGGTTGGTGCCGGCTTTCTTTCCACCTATTTTGTCACTCTTGCAGCGGAAACCGTCATGACACAGAACGCTTACCTTGAAGGGAAGGCTACTTTCAAAGGAAGAGAACATGTCGTGATCGTAGGCTGGAATGAGCGTGCACGGGAAGTGATCAATCAGCTTACCTCCCTTCAGGCAGGGTGTGATATCATCTTGGTGGATGAAACCCTCCAGAAGAACCCTTATAACAATCATCATATTCATTTTATAAAGGGAACCCCTTTCAAGGACGCGATCCTGAAAAAAGTCAATTTGCATGAAGCATCGATAGCCGTCATTACCGCCGATCAAAATAAAGATGAAGTCACATCGGATATGAATTCTGTCTTGACGCTCCTTGCCATCAAAGGAAACCATCCGGAGTTGTATACGGTGGTTGAAATTCTTCAGAAAGATCAGGTGGCGAATGCGAAGCGGGCTGGGGCCGATGAGGTCATCCAGACGAATATGCAGACAAGCTATGTGATGATGAACAGCATTATATCTCAAGGAATGTCTAAAACCATTTTAAAGCTGTTGAACCACCTTAAAGGAAATAACCTGAAACTGGTCCCTGTTGCAGAAGAGTATATCAATGAAAATTTCCACTCTCTCAGTGGGCATCTTCTCAAGCACAACGTTATCCTTTTAGGCATAAAAAAAGGAGAAAACACAACTGTGAATCCTCCTTTAACAACTATCGTTGAAGCATCAGACGAGCTTCTTGTAATTTCTAACTAGAGAACAGCGTATTCTCAAGTTCTTTCACAAGCTCCTTCCCTACGGCAATGTACTCTTCAGGAAAGCTTGCATCGGGATCCTGGGGCTCCGAGAATTGATTGACCGAACCGGAGAAGCTTCCGGTTGACGCAAAATCATCCAAACCGATTTGATATTTATGGGAAAGAAGAAACGGTTTACCGAATTCAACGGTAGCCCCTCTTGAATCCAATTGCCCGTCTACTGAGGTAAACGGCACCCTTAAAAATTGATAGCCTACCTCGTCATCAATTTTGTAGTCGAAATAGCCATGGTCGTAATCCCAGTTACCGCCAATCGAATACCCAAGCGGCTTTAAAAGCTGTTCAAGTTTATACAGTTGATAATGTTTTCCTTCTATAGTCGATGAAAGCTCAATCACATGGATGCATCCCCTTTCTTTTAGGGATAGTTTCTCCCAAAGGGAAAGAAAAATGTAAAAAGAGCACCGTTTCAACCTCGGTGCTCTTTTTGTAATTATTTAAGGCGTTTTTCAAGCTCGGCTTTCTTCTCTTCGAAACCAGGTTTTCCAAGAAGGGCAAACATATTCACCTTGTACGCTTCCACTCCCGGCTGGTCAAATGGGTTCACTCCAAGGAGGTATCCGCTCATGGCGCATGCTTTCTCGAAAAAGTACACAAGGTAACCGAATGTGTATGCATCCATAGCAGGAATTTCTAAGATGAGGTTAGGTACCCCTCCATCTGTATGGGCAAGCAGTGTACCCTCGAGCGCTTTATTGTTCACAAAGTCCACTGTTTCGCCAGCCAGGTAGTTCAGGCCATCCAGATCGCTGTCTGCTTTCTCGATCTTCAGCTCGTGGCGTGGCTCTGAAACTTTGATGACTGTTTCAAAAATATCACGGCGACCTTCCTGAACATATTGTCCAAGAGAATGAAGATCCGTAGAAAAGTTGGCAGAAGAAGGATAAATTCCTTTCTGGTCTTTTCCTTCACTTTCACCGAACAATTGCTTCCACCACTCAGCAAAGTATTGTAACCCAGGCTCATAGTTGATGAGCATTTCGATTGTTTTGCCTTTGTTGTAAAGGGCGTTACGAACCGCAGCATACTGATATGCAGGGTTTTCGGTAAGCTCGGATTTACCGAAATCTTCACGGGCCTGAGCTGCACCGTCCATCATCGTCTCAATTTCCACTCCGCTGACGGCGATCGGAAGCAATCCTACTGCTGTCAGAACAGAATAACGTCCGCCGATATCATCAGGAACGACGAATGTTTCATAACCTTCATCCGTTGCCAGGGTCTTCAAGGCACCCTTTGATTTATCCGTAGTCGCGTAAATACGCTTACACGCTTCTTCCACTCCGTACTTTTCTTCAAGCATATTGCGGAAGATACGGAAGGCAAGTGCCGGCTCAGTCGTTGTACCGGACTTTGAGATCACATTAATGGAAAAGTCTTTTCCATCCAGAAGATCCATTAAGTCTCTCATATAGGTGGAGCTGATGTTTTGTCCTACGAATAACACTTGCGGTGTTGAACGCTTATCCTTCGGCAGGGCATTATAGAAGCTGTGGTTCAGCATCTCGATCGCTGCACGTGCACCGAGGTAAGACCCGCCGATACCGATGACAAGCAGAATGTCAGAATCTTTTTTAATCTTCTCAGCAGATTTTTGAATACGGGAAAATTCCTCTTTGTCATAATCTACAGGAAGGTCGACCCAACCAAGGAAGTCGCTCCCGGCTCCTGTTTGTTCATGTAGTGAATGATGAGCAACCTTCACAGCATCACTTAAGTATGTAAGTTCGTGTTCTCCAAAAAACGATAACGCTTTTGAATAATCAAAACGAATGTGTGTCATAACCATCCTCCGATTAAATAATTATTTTCTTCTATCTCACTTTATCGAAAGCGGACCCGAGAATCAAGAAAGCCCTCTTCATGTAAGCGTGTGCATCTTAAACTTTTTATTTACCACTGGCCTCACCCGCTTATGTTCCCCTAATTCCTGGCAGGAAAACCGCCTAACATCAGATTATAAAAGGAAATATTCAATTCTTTCGGTTTCGGCAGGATTCCCCGCGCCTTTGCTGAGAACCCCATCAAAAAAGAGGGACGGACCTTGTGACAAGGTCCGTCCCTCCCAAACTTTCTTAAAGTGAAGCTCTTAAGATGGCAAGTACGTCTTCTTTGTTCAGTTTGTTGAAGTTACCGAATTCTCCGTTCACCATTGCTTTGTCAGCCATAAGGTCGATCTGGCTATCATCAATGTCGTAGTCCGCCAGGCGTGTTGGAGCACCTAGGCTTGACCAGAATTCACGAAGCTTGTCAATTCCTTCAAGGGCCACTTCCTCTTCCGATTTACCGGCTGGATCCACATTGAATACACGTTCTGCCAGCTGAGCAAATCGAGAAGGATTCACTTTCAGATTATGCTTCATCCAGTTCGGGAACAGGATCGCAAGTCCACCTGCATGAGGGATGTCATATACAGCAGACACGGCATGCTCGATGTTATGACTTGCCCAGTCACCGTTGTAACCCATTTGCAGCATTCCATTAAGCGCGATGGTACCAGAGTACAGAATCGTTTCGCGCAGCTCGTAGTTTTCGAGATCATTGATCAACTTAGGAGCCGTTTCGATCACTGTATTCAGTACAGATTCACACATACGATCTTGAAGTGGTGTGTTTGTAGCATTATTGAAGTACTGCTCAAACACGTGACTCATCATATCAACCATTCCATATATTGTATGATCTTTCGGTACTGTGAATGTATTTTCAGGGTCAAGGATGGAGAATTGCGGGAATGTAGCAGGGCTTCCCCAGCCGTATTTTTCATTTGTTTCCCAGTTCGTGATGACCGATCCGGCATTCATTTCAGAACCGGTGGCAGCAAGGGTAAGAACCGTTCCGAATGGAAGAGCTTCTTTCGCAAAAGCCTTCTTCGTTACAAGATCCCAAGCATCTCCGTCATATTTTGCACCGGCGGCGATCGCTTTTGTACAATCGATGACGCTACCTCCACCAACCGCCAGGATGAAATCGATGGACTTTTCTTTAGCGATTTCCACTCCCCGTCTCACTGTAGACAGTCGCGGATTCGGTTCCACTCCGGATAGTTCGAATACTTCACTGTCAATTCCCTTAAGAATTGACATGACCTGATCGTAAAGGCCGTTTCGTTTGATGCTGCCGCCGCCATAAACGACAAGCACCTTTTTACCATATTGAGGTACCAATTCTTTTAATTGTTCTACTTGTCCTTTACCAAAAATCAATTTAGTCGGATTATAAAAAGTAAATTCATTCATTATTTGTTACCTCCTTGTATTTAATGAGGGCTGACTTCTTTCGTAACCCAAAATGTTTTGAACACATTTTCTATTATCGAATATATCATCCCCAAATTGCAAAGAAACTGCACAAGGAAATTTTATTATGAACACATTGAATAGGAATGCTCACTAAGGGAAAGTTATATATGAGCCATTGAATAGTAGGAGGAAAACATCATGAGTGGAATTCAACGTATTGCATTGGTTCTTACGATCATCGGAGCCGTCAACTGGGGACTTATCGGTTTCTTTCAATTTGATCTTGTTGCAGCCATCTTTGGTGGTCAAGATGCCGCTTTATCCCGAATCGTTTACGGTTTAGTAGGAATTGCAGGCCTCATAAACCTTGGTCTGTTATTCAAACCGACGGAAGAGCTTGAAAGAGAACCACATACAGAACCAACGAGATAAATGAACGCAAAGAGGCTGGAACAAAAAGATTTCAGCTAAAGGAAAATCCGAACGAGTGATTTAACTAAAAATCATACTCGTTCGGATTTTTCATTTTTAGTGCTAAAGCTTAATCCATTTATCAATCAGGTTCTGGCTGTTGATTGGAGTGCAAGGCGAAGACTCCTGGGAGAAAAGCGGAACAGGTGAGACCCCTAGAGGAGCGAAAGCTGGGAGGAGGTTAGCCTTCCGCCCGCGGAAAGGGAAGTCATGCACGGTAATTAACAGCGGTGTATCACGTGATCTTAAAAATATTCATAGGCTGTTCGTCTTTAGAGCATATGGATTTAGTTATGTCCCAACCTTTTTCCTATTTCAACAACTTTTTGATGATCTGCATACCGAATCGCGCACTCGGATATCGGAAGCTCATATCGAATTTCGTCGTCTGTTTCAAGATGCTCTTGTAATGAGAGAAGGTTGAAAAACTTGATTCTCCATGATAATTCCCGATACCGCTTTCCCCAACACCGCCAAAAGGAAGATAAGGCGTTACGATGTGCATAAGTGTATCATTTACACACCCTCCCCCATAGGAAATCGATCCGTTGATCTTCTCTTCTGTAACCGGGTTGCTCGTGAATAAATATAATGCCAGAGGTTTCGGCCGTTCTGTCACAAAGTCAATGACTTCGTCGAGTTCCTGGAATTCTATCATTGGAAAAACAGGGCCGAATATTTCATCCTGCATCACAGGTACCGAAAAATCTCTTGGCTTCATAAGGGTTGGCTCTATTTTCAAACTTGCAGAATCCACATTCCCTCCCAAAAGGATTTCCCCATCTTCCAAATAACTGGTCAAACGATTGAAGTGTCGCTCGTTGACAATCCGTCCGAATTTATCACTTTTCAAAGGTTCTGTTCCATAGAAGTCAATCACCGTTTTCTTAAATTCCGTTATGAATTCATCCTTCTTGCTGCTATGGATAAATAGATAATCCGGAGCAATACAGGTCTGACCTGCGTTCGTCACTTTCCCAAAAGCAATCCTCTTGGCGGCAAGTGCGATATCTGCCGTTTCGTCCACGATGCAAGGGCTTTTTCCGCCCAATTCAAGGGTGACAGGTATTAATTGCTTTGCGGCAGCTTCCATGACTACTTTCCCAACAGGTACACTCCCGGTGAAAAAGATATAATCGAATGGTTGCTTCAGAAGCGACTGTGTCGTCTCCACTCCGCCTTCAATGACAAAGAGCTGTCTTGGATCAAAGTGGGTGTTAATCATTTGAGCCAGTAACGCAGAAGTGGTAGGAGTGAGCTCTGAGGGCTTTATGATGGCCGTATTCCCTGCTGCGATCGCTCCGATGACCGGTGCAAGTGCCAACTGAATCGGATAGTTCCATGGCGCGATGATCAAAGTGACTCCGTAAGGCTCCGGTACCGTGTACGCTTTTGAACCAATATGGGTCTTCGCTGTTTTCACTTTTTTCGGTTCCGCCCACTCGTGGATATGCTTCAGGACGAATCGAATTTCCTCCAGCAGGATACCAATCTCTGTCGTATACGTTTCCATCTCTGATTTATTCAGATCTTTTTTCAGTGCATCAATCATCTCTGCTTCATGGTTTTTGATGACGGTGGAGAACTTCTCCAACACTTCTTTTCTGTATTCAATAGGCCTTGTCACCCCGGATTTGAAGAATTGCTTATGTTGTTGAAGGCTGGATTCTATCGCTTCAGGCGAAGCTTCCTCTATGAATAATTCAGTAGACATTTGGTTCCCTCCGAATTTTTAATGTTTAACGGTTTAAACACAAGAACATACGTATCGTACGATGAAAATACCTCTAAGTCAATTTCAATGATTTTACCCACAATGTACGCTTTTTAATCATTTCTACATTTTTATCCAAATTCCTTTAAAGACAAAAAAGAACGCACCTCATATAAAAAAATGAGAATACGTTCCTTCATCATGCGATCGTTATACCCAACCTCTAAATCTTGAGGCTTCAGCCATTTTGCGTGCGCCGACCATGTATGCGGCTAGTCGCATATTCACCCGACGATTCTGAGATGTTTCGTATACATTGTTGAAAGCTTCAACAAGTTTAGCATAAAGCTTCTCGTTTACTTCTTCTTCCGTCCAGTAGTACCCTTGATTATTCTGAACCCATTCGAAGTAAGAAACCGTCACTCCACCGGCACTTGCAAGGACGTCCGGTACAAGGAGGATTCCTCTTTCAGAGAGGATTCGTGTTGCTTCAAAGGTAGTCGGACCATTTGCAGCCTCTACCACAATGGATGCTTTAATATCATAGACATTCTCTTCCGTAATCTGGTTTGAAATCGCAGCAGGAACAAGGATGTCACATTCAAGCTCAAGTAATTCCTTATTTGAAATCGTGTTTTCAAATAACGTCGTGACCGTACCGAAGCTATCACGGCGGTCCAACAGATAGTCAATATCCAGACCTGCCGGATCATGGAGGGCTCCATGGGCATCGGAAATCGCGATTACCTTGGCACCTGCATCATGCATGAATTTCGCTAAGAAACTGCCGGCATTTCCAAAACCTTGGATAACGACTCGAGCACCTTTAATATCAATGCCACGTTTCTTCGCTGCCTGATCGATACAGATCGTCACACCTTGAGCCGTTGCCTTTTCACGGCCTTGTGAACCACCAAGGACAATCGGCTTCCCTGTAATGAATCCTGGTGAATCATTTTCACGGAGACGGCTGTATTCATCCATCATCCAAGCCATGATTTGAGAATTTGTGTATACATCAGGAGCCGGGATATCCTTTGTCGGTCCGACAATCTGACTGATGGCACGGACATACCCGCGACTCAGCTTCTCCAGTTCAGTGAAGGACATCGTTCTTGGGTCACAGATGATCCCACCTTTTCCCCCGCCATATGGCAGATCCACAATGCCGCACTTCAAGCTCATCCACATGGATAAAGCCTTTACTTCCTCTTCATCGACTTCAGGATGAAATCGTACGCCACCTTTGGTAGGGCCTACTGCATCATTATGTTGAGCACGGTAGCCTGTAAATACTTTGATACTGCCATCGTCCATTCGAACCGGGATACGAACGGTCAACATACGAATCGGCTCTTTCAGAAGTTCATACATTTCTTCCGTATATCCAAGCTTTGATAAAGCATCATTGATGACATGCTGTGTAGAAGTAAACAGATTAAGGTTTTCTCCCATTGTAAACATTCGCCTCTTTATTATGTGATCTGAAACGTTGTAATTGTAACATATTACCGTATCTTAAACCATTGACTTAGGAAAGAAATAATTTTTATTTTCCTGCGTGTTTTGACCCAATTCAGGAAAAAATCTTCTTACCCGAACACGTATTAAGACAATACTTTTTTGATTCTCTCGATTGCCCAGTCCAGGTCTTCTTGTGAGATGACAAGCGGTGGAGCGAAACGAATCACTGTGTCATGCGTCTCTTTACAAAGCAGTCCTTCTTCTTTCAGTTGTTCACAGTATTTACGAGCCGGTTCATTTAGCTCCACACCAATGAATAAACCGCTGCCACGAACTTCCTTAATCATAGGATTATCTATCTCACGAAGTTTACTCATAAAGTATTCTCCCATTTGAAGAGAACGCCCTGCAAGATCTTCATCAATCAACACATCAAGGGATGCAACAGATACCGCACAAGCCATTGGGTTTCCTCCGAAAGTGGACCCGTGTGACCCTGGATTGAATACGCCCAGTACTTCTTTATCCGCTACAACACATGAAATCGGGAATACTCCGCCTCCTAGTGCTTTACCCAGAATGTACATGTCAGGATCGACATCTTCCCATTCACAGGCAAACATTTTACCGGAGCGCGCAAGACCTGCCTGGATTTCATCGGCAATGAACAGAACGTTATTTTCTTTACATAGTTCATACGCCGCTTTCATGAACCCTTTAGGAGGGAATACGATCCCCGCTTCACCCTGGATCGGTTCAATGAGGAAAGCCGCTGTATTTGGAGTGATTGCTTCTTTCAAAGCTTCCAGATCACCGTAAGGAATCAGGTTGATCCCTGGTAGCATCGGACCGAATCCGCGCTTGTATTCTTCTTCTGAAGAAAGGGAAACAGCTGTCATCGTTCTTCCGTGGAAGTTTCCATTGCATGCGATGATTTCTGCACTGTTTTCTGCTACACCCTTCACATCATATGCCCAGCGACGAGCCGTCTTGATTGCCGTTTCCACAGCCTCTGCACCCGTATTCATTGGAAGAGCCATGTCTTTACCTGTCAGCTGACAAATCTTTTCATACCAAGGAGCTAATTGATCATTGTGGAACGCACGCGAAGTTAATGTCACACGATCTGCCTGATCTTTTAACGCCTGGATGATCTTTGGATGACGGTGACCCTGGTTTACTGCTGAATAGGCGCTAAGCATATCCATATATTTATTTCCTTCAGGATCCTTCACCCAGACACCTTCCGCTTCTGAAATAACGATTGGTAGTGGATGATAATTTTTTGCACCATATTTTTCCGTTTGTTCAATAATTGAATGAGTACTAACTGACATGAAAGGTTCCTCCTTACGTAATAAAAAAACAATTAAATATTTAAATACAAGGATAGAGCTAATGTTTCGATAGGCTCCTCCTGTTTCCACTCATACACCGGAGTGAAAAGGTCCATTAACTGATATGCAAAAAAAATTTGCATTTAGAAAACCCTTACACTTATAATAATGCAAAAGATAGTTGCGTTTTTCAAGAGTTTTTTTAAAATTTTCTATTATCCCATTCTTTTTCAAAAAATTAACCTGAACTGACCATAAAGCCGCCGATACATTTGCACCAAATGGAAACCTCCAGACATTCCATTTGCAGTTAGAATCCATGATTATGAAGAGGAGAGAGACCGTATGCTGGAATTTGAAAGACGGTTGTATATGTACGAAAAAGTCGCCGAACATCTTGAAACAGGCGTTCATGTCATCGACTCGACAGGAAGGACCATCATCTATAATCGCAAGATGCGGGAAATTGAAGGGATGGAAATCGAAGACGTCCTGGATAAGAATTTGCTGGATGTCTTCCAGTTTCACTCTGAGGAAGAAAGCACCCTTTTAAAAGTCTTGAACACAAAGGAACCCACCCTTAACGTGAAGCAAACGTATTTCAATATGAACGGCATCGAAATCACGACGATGAATGATACCTTTCCGATTTTTCACGGTGACGTGCTGATTGGAGCCATCGAAATTGCAAGGGATATCACCAAGCTTGAAAAAGTGATGAGAGATCAAGTACATAGAAAGCCAAGCAGCTTTTTCACCTTCGACAGTATCCTCGGGCATCACCCCCGGCTCTTGGATGCCGTAGAAACCGGCAAGCAGGCCACAAGAACCTCTTCCCCCGTATTGATTTGCGGTGAAATCGGGACCGGGAAGGAATTGTTCGCTCAAAGCATTCACAACGAAAGC
The DNA here is from genome assembly GCF_017303375.1 of Bacillus sp. NTK074B. Lineage (GTDB taxonomy): Bacteria > Bacillota > Bacilli > Bacillales > Bacillaceae_B > Rossellomorea. The sequence goes on from NZ_JAFKOH010000009.1 coordinate 38,250, forward strand.
GCCAGGGCCAATCGTCCTTTCGTCACTCAGAATTGTTCTTCCTTGAGTGATGACATGCTCGAAGAAGCGTTATTTCAGGATCAAAGAGAACGAGGCAATTCAGAAGACCACCGCCCCTCCCTCTTCCACCAGGCTGACGGAGGAACGCTCCTGTTAGACGAAATCAACTCATTAACTCCTTCCCTTCAAGAGAAGCTATTGAACTTCTTCACCGAAGGGACTGACCTTCCATTTGACGTCCGGGTGATGGCGACTGTGAACGAAGATCCCATCGATGCCATTGCAGATGGCCGTCTGTTGAAGGATCTTTATTATCGCCTCAGCATCGTGTCGGTCTTCATCCCTTCTCTCCGTTCGAGAAAAGGCGATCTGCCGGAGCTTGTGGACTATTTCATCAATCAGTTTAACCATCATTTTGCGATGAACATTAAAGGGATATCCGATGAGGTGCAGGACATTTTCCAACAATATGACTGGCCGGGTAACGTCCGGGAGCTTGAACATGTCATAGAGGGTGCATTTCATTTGGTCAGGTTCGAGGAGGAAATAGGCTTCAGCCACCTTCCATTTGGATTCCGGCAGAGGATTCATCATACAGCCGGAGGGGAAGAAAGTCAGGATGAATCGGAGTTCCTCTACCAATCGGGGACCGAAATCAAGCCATTGGAACTATTTATGGAGGAAGCGGAAACCTATTATATACAGAAAGCATTGAAATACCATGAATTTAATATCACCAAAACCGCGAAATCACTTGGAATGAGCAGACAGAATCTACAATACAGGATACGGAAGTATAGGATTGAACGGAATTCATTTTGATTGGTTGCAGGCTTCTTTCTCTCTTATTTTGGGGGGAGTGGTCTTTTTGCGGGGGTGGCTTTGGCCGAGGGGGATGGTGGGCGAAGTTTGTAGTTTTGTGTAGAGTGGTCGATATCTTAAAAACTCACCTGAACCACAAGCCGGAGACTTCTCACACCGCAGAAAAAGAGACAACCAGGAAAACAGGCTGCCTCTAAAAGTGCAGTATCTTATACTTTCATCAATTTAGAGTCCGTAATGAATCGTACACCTTCCGTGGATTCAAGGGAGAACACTCCTCCTCTTCCTTCTCTTACATCCAATATGATTTTGAAATGCTTCCAATACTCATATTGCTGTTCGTTCATATAGAAAGGACAGTCGGCTACAGTACCTACCAATACATCACTGTCACCGATGATCAAATCATCTTGACTTAAACACATAGGGGAACTGCCATCACAACATCCTCCAGACTGATGAAACAAGAGGGTGCCGTGCTTACCCTTTAGCGTTTCAATCAGCTGAAGTGCCTGTTCTGTCGCCTCTAGTCGCTGTTCCATCTTAGAAGAATCCTAACGCTTTAGGACTATAGCTGACAAGTAAATTCTTCGTTTGTTGATAGTGTGATAGCATCATTTTATGATTTTCACGACCGATTCCGGACATTTTGTAGCCTCCGAATGCTGCATGTGCCGGATATTGATGATAGCAGTTTGTCCATACGCGTCCTGCCTGAACCTCCCTGCCGAAACGGTAGGCCGTGTTCATATCACGTGTCCATACCCCTGCTCCAAGTCCATACAGTGTGTCATTGGCGATTTCGAGTGCCTCCTCTTTCGTTTTGAACGTTGTAACAGAAACAACCGGACCAAAGATTTCTTCTTGAAAAATACGCATTTTGTTGTTTCCTTTGAATACCGTCGGCTTCACATAGAAACCTGTTTCCTGATCCCCGTCCAGGGTATTTTGCTCACCGCCGATAAGTAATTCCGCTCCTTCTTCTTTTCCGATTTCAATATAAGAGAGGATCTTATCCAATTGTTCTTGAGAAGCCTGGGCACCCAGCATTGTATCTGTGTCTAACGGATTCCCCTGTTTGATTTGTTTCACGCGTTCGATTGCGCGCTCCATGAACTTATCATAGATCGATTCCTGAATCAGTGCTCTTGAAGGACATGTACACACCTCTCCTTGATTCAGCGCAAACATGACGAAACCTTCTACCGCCTTATCCAGGAAGTCATCATCCTGATCCATTACATCTTCAAAGAAGATATTAGGTGATTTACCACCAAGCTCCAATGTGACAGGGATGATATTTTGGGAAGCATATTGCATGATCAGACGCCCTGTTGTCGTTTCACCCGTGAAGGCTACTTTACCTACACGCTTACTTTGAGCCAGAGGTTTCCCTGCTTCCACACCAAAGCCCTGTACTACATTCAATACGCCTTTCGGCAGCAGGTCTTCTATCAGTTCAACAAGGACCATGATGGAAGCTGGTGTCTGCTCTGCCGGCTTCAATACCACGCAATTCCCTGCAGCAAGGGCAGGAGCAATCTTCCATACCCCCATCAGAATCGGGAAGTTCCAAGGGATGATCTGCGCAACAACCCCAATCGGCTCATGGAAGTGATAAGAAACCGTATCATGATCAATTTCTCCCAATGATCCTTCCTGGCCTCTGATACATCCAGCGAAGTAACGAAAATGATCAACCGCTAACGGTAAATCTGCCGCCATTGTTTCACGGACAGGCTTTCCATTATCCCACGTTTCAGCTACAGCCAGCATCTCCAGATTTTCTTCTATACGGTCCGCAATTTTATTCAAGATATTTGATCTTTCTGTTACAGAGGTTTTTCCCCATGCTTCTTTCGCTGCATGGGCAGCATCCAATGCTTTTTCAACATCCTCTTTGTTCGATCGGGCGATTTTTGTAAAGACCTTCCCCGTTACCGGTGATACATTTTCAAAGTACTCTCCGCTTGCCGGTGGTACATATTCCCCTCCGATAAAGTTCTCATATTTGTCTTTAAATTGTACCAATGACCCTTCAGTGTTCGGATTATTATAAAGCATCTAAAATCCTCCTGTTTTTTATGTATTTTTTTAGTTAAGCGCTTTCATTTTCCATTATAGGGCATTTATGAGGTACGGACAAGATTATTGTGTAAACATTCTATATTTTTAGTCAATTTAAGACAACTTGTTCCATGGACCATCAATCCCCCTCCTCTATCAAAAAAAGATGATCCTCATTGAGGACCATCTTTTTTCACTGACTATATATTTTTGAGGTTGAAATATCTTTATCCGACATTAGATGACCGTGATTTTTCTTTAGGGATTCTTCCAGTTGATCCGGCATTTTCTCTGAGTCGTAAGCACAGACAACGGTCAGATTGAGGTTGTGGACCACCCGGTCGGTTTCGTTCTCGAACCAATCAACGATAGAGCAAGGATCATCCAAAGTCCCCCACTCCACATTTGTCCAGGACCTAAAGGCAACCCCATTCTCAATAAAGGGGGTGATGGTATTCATTAATTGCTCATAAATAGCTGGAGGATGATAACTTCCACTTGATTGATAAAAGTCAAAGTTACTAATAGCGTGGACCCTTTCCAATTGATCACTTGTTAATTGGGTGTTTAACTCTATAAATAATGCGTTCATGTTTCTCTCGTTCTCTATTAGAATGATGTGTTCCCCAATTTCAATCCCTTCAAGAATGTAGGTTATGGTATTTTTCAAATACTTTCCCCTATCCTGGTAGGCATAAAGAACATGAGCACATTCATTGCCGGCTATAAGATCACTTATCTTCTCTTTCAATTCTCGCCACCTCCAATCTATCATATTGTATCACTTATTCTATAATATAGTTGTAAAATCCTCTTTTATAAGGGGATTCTACAGAATTAGACGTTTACATTAACCCATAAAAAAAGACTGTCCGCAAAAGGACAGCCTCATTTAAATGATCTTATTTCTTGATAAGATCTTCACGTTCTGATTGCTCGATCCACTCTTCAAGCTTGTCTTTAAGTGTATTGAAACCTGCTGGTGTTGTTTCTTCGTTTGCTTGTTTCACACTTCCTTGACCTTGACGGCGAGGCTTTTTCGCTGCTGCAGGTTTAGCTTGGGGTGCTGCTGGAGCTTCCTCTGTAGCACGGATGGAAAGGCTGATTTTACCAGCTGCTTCGTCCACTGACAAAACTTTAACCTTTACTTCGTCGCCTACTGAAAGGTGCTCGCTTACATCTTTAACGAATCCGTGAGTGATTTCAGAGATGTGAACTAATCCTTGTGTTTCTTCGTCAAGTGCAACGAATGCACCGTATGGTTGAATGCCTGTAACTTTACCTGTTACAACAGAGCCTGTTTCGAATTTTGTAGTCATGGTAACACTCCTAGTATATATATTATTTTTCGTCTTTACACGCAATTGTAGATTATATCATAGAATCGCAATTTCGGCAAAGATATTCTTTGCCTGCCATGAACATCCTATCGTAATCTATAATTGCATTCTCACTAGTTATGCTTCCCCAATTTCCACATAATTAAAACAGTGTAAGTATAGCATTCATCAGGGTTTTTCAAGCTAATCTCTGTTTTTTAAACATTGCCTTAAAATAACATTTTCTAAATCATATTCTATTATGTAATATTTTCCTTTTAGTTTAACAAAAAAAAAAGCCCAACCCTATACAAGAGGGACTGGACTAAAAATTCCTGACAGTCGTTGATCTTTTTTTCTTTTGTTTTTGAATGAATGGGACAGCATATAACATGAAGGCTGAGATATGTGCGAAAGCAAGGTTTGCAACAAATAAGCTCCACAGGGTTACATGTCCCCAGCCACCTAATTCCGGTACGGCTATATAGTAGATAAATACTGACCATAACGCTATAACGAATGGGATGTGAAGAACAGCCCATTTACGATGCTCGACCCAAAGAAAAAGCGGTGTTGCCGTTGCGACGAATAGGTATACAAGAAAGACATCCATTTCCATTCCTCCAATCCTTTAGTAAACGCTTTCAATTGTGGCGAAAAAAAGAATAATTTGTGAACGTTTTGTTACAATTAGTATACTACATCTTGAGAAAATTTCCAGCCTATTTAACATCTTTTTGACTACTTTTCTAATAATTAGTTAAAAAGTAATGAAAAAAAACGTTTTCACACATAATAACTGGAAATTCAAAACGACTGGTTACATACCTTCCCTTCATTCATCTATTTCCTACCCTATACCCTATTTATTGAAAATTTAAAAATCCGGTGTACAGGGCATCTAAAACATAGTACGATTGAAAAATCTTATTTTTTGAGAGGAGGCTTTCAATATGGCCAAGAAAGATCAATGGACTTCTAAGATTGGCTTTATTCTGGCAGCTGCAGGATCTGCCATCGGCCTGGGTGCCATCTGGAAATTCCCTTACATGGCCGGCGCGAATGGCGGGGGTGTTTTCTTCTTGCTCTTTATTCTATTTACTGTCTTAATCGGTACCCCCATTCTTCTCGCCGAGTTTGTCATCGGAAGGCGCGCTGGAGCAGATGCTGTCACTTCGTATAGAATACTGGCCCCGAATTCGAAATGGCACTGGATCGGATACTTGGGAACAGTGGTATCTTTTATTATCCTATCCTTTTACAGTGTGGTTGGGGGATGGATTCTTTCCTATTTATGGAGGAGTGTGACGGGAACTCTGATCGGCAAGACGCAACAACAATATGGGGCATTATTTGAAAGTATCATAGCGAATCCCAAGGAAGTGCTAATCGCACAATTCGCCTTTATTGTTCTTACCGTTCTTGTGGTTCAAGGCGGGATTCAAAAAGGCATCGAACGTGCCAGTCGCTATATGATGCCGGCATTATTCATCTTATTTATCATTTTAGTGATCAGGTCCCTAACGCTTGAAGGAGCGATGGAAGGTGTCCGTTTCCTGTTACTTCCTGATTGGAGTTATCTGAATGGAGAGACGGTGTTACTTGCTCTGGGACAGGCATTCTTTGCATTAACCGTGGGTCTGTCCGTCATGGTGACATATGCCTCTTATCTGTCGAAGAATGACAGTATGCCAAGGTCAGCCATCAGTGTATCAGGACTGAATATCTTTATCTCGCTACTTGCAGGATTGGTCATTTTCCCGGCTGTATATGCCCTGGGCTTTCAACCCGATGAAGGTCCCGGGATTGCTTTTGTCGTCCTTCCTGCCGTTTTCAATGAAATTGCATTCGGTGGCATATTCTTAACTGTGTTTCTAGTACTGTTACTCTTTGCCACACTGACCTCTGCTTTTTCCATTCTTGAGATTGGGGTCGCTGCCCTGTCCAAAGGAAATCAGAAGAAACGGATGCCCTTTACTTGGCTGATCGGGATCCTTGTATTCATCGCAGGGATTCCAAGTGCACTCTCGTTCGGTGTATTCAATGAATTCTTGATCGGCGGGAAGAACTTCTTTGACTTAGCCGATTATATAACGAGCAGTTTCGGATTACCGATAGGCGCACTTCTTATCTCGATATTTGTATCCTATCGTTTAAAACGCGAAGACGTCTGGAGCGAACTACAATCCGGTTCGTCCATTTCCGAAGGTCTCTTTAACAGCTGGATCTTCCTTCTCCGCTACATCGTACCAATCGCCATCGTACTCGTTTTCTTAACGTGAACACCGGAGGTCCGTCCCTCACAATTGAGGGACGGACCTCTTATTTATTTAACATTTTGTTCACGTGTTTCCGGGCTAATTTTTTCCAAATGGTGATAAACTAGAGATATAAGGAAGGTCATTTAAGAGGAGGGACTTTAGTATGTCACATTTTGGTGAGAATCTGAAAAGGGTAAGAGAAGAACGGAAATTATCTCAGCAGGAGCTTGCATTGCGGGCCCGGTTGGGGACGAAAACGATTGAGAAATATGAGTCTGATCTGCAGATCCCTGATACACAAACGATCCTTAAACTCTCTACCGTTCTTGATATCCCCGCTTCCGAACTCATGGAAAGAGAAGTGAAAGAGCATCCTCCGGCAGGGGTAGATGCAGAAATTGAACAGCTTATTAAAGAAATCGGTACGAAGCGAACAAAGCTAATCCTTCGTAAAGCCAAAGAATTCACGGAAGAAGATTTCCTGCGTGTGATGCAGATGTTATACGAATTGAAATACGAAACAACCGAGTCATAAAAGATTTTCGTAAAATGATGTATAAAAAGAAAAAAGAGCGGTCATACTGAAAATAAGCTTTCTAAGTATTCCCCCTTTTGTTTTCATTTGTTGGACGATCACTTGGATCGTCCTATTTTTTTGCTTTTATAAGGGTCGCGGGGCATCCATTCGCGATGGATGCCCCGCGACCCTTTATTTTCTCTTAAGCGTGATTTTTCACAAACCGCTTGATCCGTTTCACAGCTTCCTGCAGCTGTTCCATGCTTGAGGCATATGAGCAGCGGATATACCCTTCCCCGCCCATACCAAACACATTACCGGGTACAACTGCCACTTTCTCTTCCATAAGGAGTTTTTCTGCAAATTCCTCTGAAGTCATCCCGGTTTTTTGAATGGAAGGAAAAGCGTAGAATGCTCCCCCAGGGGTGTGGCATGTTAATCCGCTTTCGTTCAGGGAATCGACGAAATAGTGTCGTCGATGACGGTAGCTCCTCTTCATTTCCAGTACATCGTCCATTCCTTTATCGAGGGCCTCCACTGCGGCGTATTGAGCAGGTGTGGACGCACACATCATCGCGTACTGATGGATCTTCAATAGGGAAGATGCGATTTCTTCAGGTGCACATATGTACCCCAGTCTCCAGCCCGTCATGGCAAACCCTTTCGAGAAACCGTTAATAACGATGGTTCTGTCCCTCATGCCATCTAAAGATGCAATGGATACATGGTGATGATCATAGGCAAGTTCGGAATATATCTCATCCGAGAAGACGACGAGATCATGCTTTTTGATGACCGTAGCCAGACGTTCCAAGTCTTCCCTTTCAAGGACCGTCCCCGTTGGATTATTAGGGGAGCAAAGGAGTACAGCCTTTGTCCTTGGCGTAATGGCTGCTTCCAGTTCTTCAGCTGTGACCTTAAAGCCATTTTCCGCCTTGGTTTTCACCCGCACAGGTACTCCCCCCGCTAGTTGTACAAGAGGTACATACGAGACGAAGCCCGGTTCCACTACAATGACTTCATCCCCCTGATCAATGATTGCACGCATACTGATATCAAGTGCTTGAGAGGCTCCAACTGTCACGATGATTTCCGTTTTCGGGTCATAGGTGACGGAGTACCCGTTTTTCATGTATCGGGAGATTTTTTCTCTCAGCTCCAGTAGCCCTGCGTTCGCTGTATAGGAGGTATACCCCTGCTCCAAAGAGAGAATCGCTGCTTCCCGCACCGTCCAGGTAGTAATGAAATCCGGCTCCCCCACCCCCAGAGAAATGACCCCTTCCATATTGGCAGCAAGGTCAAAGAATTTCCTGATTCCGGAAGGCTTCAAATTTTTCACGGATTGAGCTATGTACGATGTCTTCGTGGTCATGGTGACACCACGATTCTTCTATCTTCTCCATGATCACCGAAGATCGTTCCATCATGCTTATATTTTTTTAACTGAAAATGAGTGGTTGTAGATAAAACAGAATCCAGGGTAGACAGTTTTTCCGAAACGAATGTAGCCACTTCGTGCATTGATCGTCCTTCTACTGTCACTGAAAGATCATATGCCCCTGACATCAGGTAGACGCTCTTCACCTCTTTATATCGATAAATCCGGTGAGCCACTTCATCAAATCCCACTCCCCGTTTCGGAGCTACCTTCACGTCGATCATGGCAGTCACCCCTTCATGTCCTTCCACCTTAGACCAATCGATGACCGAACTGTACCTGACCAGGACGTGTTCTTTTTCAAGCTTTTCAACCGCCTCTTCAATTTCCTTAGTTGGTACTTGTAGCATTTTCCCTAAATCTTCAACAGACATTCTCGCATCCTTTTGTAAAATCCTTATTAAATCAAGCTCCATTTCTCTCAGTTGCATGCCAATTCCTCCTCATCGCCACTAAATGGTTTCATTATATCAGAAGTCACACATAAGAAAAGAGGTAAGGTTATTTTCTCCTTTGCTCTCATGGGATATGTTAGAACTTTCGAAACGAGGTGTTAATTGCAAAATTACGGGTAAAATATCTGTACACTGACAAGAAAGGAGAGACTGGGAATGAAAGAGCAGGATTTTGCCAAAGTGGTTGAGGTCAACGGGGCTAACGTGTACTTTGAACATTATCCACACCCTACAGCGACTGAAACCTTCGTCCTTCTTCACGGATTTCTTTCTTCAACCTTTAGCTTCAGGCGGCTTACCCCTTTATTGAAAGAAAATTATAACGTCATTTCCATCGATCTCCCTCCCTTTGGGAACAGTGGGAAGAACAATCGGTTTATATACTCTTATGATAATTTGGCCAACACAGTCATTGCCTTGCTTCATCAGCTGAAGGTCAGCAATGTTCATCTGATGGGTCATTCCATGGGTGGCCAGATTGCCTTGAACGTAATGAAAAAAGCCCCTTCCCTGGTCGAAAAAGGCGTTCTTCTTTGCAGTTCGGGATATTTAAAAAGGATGAATTGGCCCGTCACGCTTTTAAGCCGCATGCCATTTTTCCACCTTTATGTGAAGCTGTGGCTAACAAGGTCTGGGGTTCGGAATAATCTTGAAAATGTCGTGCATGATGCTTCCATGATTGACGATGAGATGATGTTCGGCTATCTGAAGCCATTCCTTGAAGACGATATCTTCAAGGCATTGACGAGGATGATTCGGGACCGTGAAGGAGATCTATCCGTAAATCAACTGCATAACATTCAAACTCCCTGCCTTCTCGTTTGGGGTGAGCATGACAGAGTGGTGCCTTTGTCAACAGGTCTCAGGCTCAAACAGGATATCCCAAACTCTAAACTCGTAGTACTGAAAGAAACGGGGCATCTTGTTCCCGAGGAAAAGCCTTCGGAAGTCTTAGAGCATATTCACGCGTTCGTCTCTGAAACGACAGAAGAAGTTACAGGGGACACTCCTACAGAGCCCCTATTTCAAAATGGACTCTCCCACACGCTTATTTCTGAAACGTAGGGAGAAGTCCCTTTTTCATTTTCTAATGACTCTAACATACAGAATATACCTTTTCCACACAATAGACCGGCTTCCATCCTCTCCCTTTTGCTTTATGTCCATACGTATATTCTTTGTTGACGTTTAACGTTTGCACACCCGTTTTTTCACCGGATGCTTCCGATTGCTCCTGCTCAATTCCGCACGGACCAATAAACATATCATTTTCATCTTTTTCGTATCCATCATATGATAAGACTATCAAGTACATAATCGAAAGGGGAAAAATCAATGAACAAGTTTGAAGAAATCATAGACCGGAAAGGTTCGTCCTCCGTTAAATGGGACCTTACAAGTACTGTGTTTGGCAAAGACGATGTCCTGCCTATGTGGGTGGCAGACATGGATTTCCTTCCTCCAGAGGACGTGTTAAAGGCTTTAGAAACCAGATTGAAGCATGGAATCTTTGGGTATACCTTTGTTGGGGATGAGACTGCAACTAGCATCAAAGACTGGGTACAAAAGCGCCACGGCTGGCAAATTGAGACGTCCTGGCTGCAATACAGCCCTGGGGTCGTTCCTGCCATTTCAACCATCATCCAGGCATTGACCATCCCGGGGGACAAAGTGCTTGTTCAATCACCGGTCTATACCCCATTCTTTCATTTGGTGGAGGATAACGGACGGGAGATCGTGAATGCTCAATTGGATTATCATGATGGAAGCTATTCCATCGACTTTCAAGCATTTGAAGAATCCCTTCAAACCGGCGTGAAACTCTTTCTGCTCTGCAACCCGCACAATCCAAGCGGACGGGTATGGAAGAAGGAAGAGCTGACGAAGATGGCTGAACTGTGTCATAAGTATGATGTGGTGATTGTGTCCGATGAAATTCATTCCGACTTGGTGTATAAAAGCCATTCACACATTCCACTGGCATCTCTGCATGAAACATACAGAGATAGGACGATCACTTGTATTGCCCCTAGCAAAACGTTCAATCTTGCCGGATTACAGGCTTCTGCGATGATTACATCCAACGCAGCTATTCGTGAAAAAATTGCTTCCGTCCATAAGAAACAGGGTTTCTTCACCCTCAATACATTCGGGATCATCGGAATGGAAGCAGCTTATCGCCATGGAGAACAATGGCTGGAAGAAATCCTCGGGTATCTAGAGGAAAATGTAAGAGTGACCGAGGACTTCATAAAAGAGCAGCTTCCTCACTTGAAGCTTGTAAATCCTGAAGGCACTTATTTACTATGGATCGATTGCAGGGAATTAAACCTGCCCGATGAAGAGTTAAAGAGCCGTCTGCTGAATAAGGGGAAACTTGGTCTAGAACCAGGCCCGAAGTATGGCCCCGGAGGAGAAGGATTTGTGCGGATGAATATCGCTTGTCCACGCCAGACGCTGCTGGACGGATTGGAAAGATTAAAAGCCGCACTCCAATAAAAGAATGGTTTCTGACAAGAAGAAGGTACCAGGTGCAGATCCGCACCTGGTACCTTCTTCTTATTTGCACGCTCTATTTCTGATCACTCTTAATCTCACCACATGCAATGCGTTTACCCGAGTCACCAGAAGGCTGCGTCATTCCATCATCTTTGTTTTCGTCTATGATGAGCGAAGTGCCTTCTTTAGTGAACAACGACGTTTTCCCTTTTGAGAGAGTTACCATTGGCGCCATGAGAGTCACCTTTACAGTCCCGTCATCCCCTACAATGAGATTGGGAAGATCCCCTCCATGAGCACCTTCAGGATGAAGAAGTCCATGTTTCGTGTCATCCGGATTGAAGTGATTACCCGCCGATACAAAATCCGGCCGTTTGCATACGGCTTTTTCATGTATATGGATGCCATGTTCACCCGGTGGCAGTCCCTCTAGATCCAACCCGACTTCCACTCCATCGGATTGCTCTTGAAGAGTGGCTTTGCCTAATGAATCACCGGTTTCGTTTTTCATTTCCACTTCCAGCTTTTTGGGGTTTTCAATGGCACAGCCACTTGTCAGGACTAAGATCGTGATTATATATAATAACGTTACTTTTTTCATATCGCCTTTTCCTCCATATCTGAATGCTCTTTCACCATTGTTGACTCCCGAGGTGAAAAATATTCCTAATTGTATAAGGCTGTTTCAACAAACATAGGGATGTTGGAATAAGCGGGCATTTGATGAAGGACCATAGAAAGAAGAACTTCCATCAGACAAAAAAAACACGCTCCAAGGCGTGTTCGATAATCGTCATTCAGTTCTCTTATGGAACCTGGCTTCCTCTTCCAATCTCTTTGTTTTCAATTCTTCACGCTTTGAAATTTTCTGGATGATCCGGAAGGTCACCAGGGCAGCGATCATGAAGATGGCCATTGTGATGCCGGCGGGGATATATTCGGACTTATCTTCAGGAAAGTAGAGAAATAAGTTTAATACAAATGAAGAAAGCATCATAAGCTCCTTTCGAAAATCAAACTCTTGGTCCATTATAACAACACTGTAAGAGACAAACCAACTTCAATTCGTCCCGTTTTTAACGATTGTTGAACGTTCATCCGACAATTTCCGAGGAAATACTCATTCATTCATTCTTTCTTTCTAAATGAAAGAGCTGCGAACAATGTTCACAGCTCTTGAACGATTATTTTATAACTTTGATACTTTCAATCATAATATCTTCTTTCGGAAGGTCGTTTGCACCGACTTCAACGTTTGCGATTTCATCTACAATGTCCATACCTTCGACCACTTGTCCAAACACAGTGTGCTTCTGGTCAAGCCAAGGTGTCCCGCCGTTTTCCATGTAGGCGTCGATGATTTCTGCCGGGAATCCTGCAGATTTCATTTGATCTTCCAATTGAGGGTCAATGTCACTCTTTTGCACGATGAAGAATTGACTTCCATTTGTATCAGGGCCTGCATTGGCCATAGAAAGAGCACCACGAAGATTGTATAATTCCGGTGAAAATTCATCTTCAAATGATTCACCATAAATGCTTTCTCCACCCGTTCCGTTTCCGTTCGGGTCTCCACCCTGGATCATAAAGTCTTTAATGACACGATGGAATTTCAATCCGTCATAATAGCCTTCTTTACTGTGTGTGATGAAGTTCTCCACGGTTTTTGGAGCCTGTTCAGGGAAAAGCTTGATTTTAATGCTTCCCATGGATGTTTTCATTTCGACTAATTTTTCATTTTCAGCAACTTCTGTTGTAAGCTGGGGATAGGTCATGTTTTCATCTCCTTTGGTTTCTTCTGCAGTCTTCTGATTCTTGTCTTCCTTTGTCTGTTCTTTTGTCGTATCTCCCTTTTCTGTTTGTCCACAAGAGGCAAGAACTAAACCCAGGAGACATAGGATGACGATCATTAAACGCTTCATATATGTACCTCCACATGTTACCTTTATAGTAGTTAATTCAAAAGTACCATTCTGTATTCATTATAATAGAGTTTGATGCAATAAAGGAGGCTTTTTATGAAAAACATTCAAATTGGTGATTATGTCACGGCTTTTTATAAGACCGGGAAGTACGTAGGGGAAATCACAGGGGAGCGGCCCGGCGTCTATGTAGTAAGAATCCTTGCTGTCTTAAAGCATCCCAGACAGGGAGATTTGCACAATCCCAAGGAAGTGGACGTTCCTTTGTTTCACGAACGTAAAGCCCTCGCCAATGGTGAGAGAGCCAATATGCCAGAGAAAACAGTCAAACCATATGAAGGTGAGGTCCCTGATTACAATGCATCATTAATCGATTCCTACACGGCATTAAAGGAAGAACTGGCAAAGGACGCTTCCCCCCATGCACAAAAAAGTCTTGAAACACTGAAATCCATCCAACGGGAATACGAACTGATGTATAACCTTACATTTTAAATCAAGACGGGGGACGGACCTTCATGTTGAAGGTCCGTCCCCCGTCTTGTCATGCGAGCTGGTTATAGAATTTGGAGAGGTCGATTCGATCCCCGATGGTGGTGGGCTCTGCTTTATCGAGGTATTTTTTATCCTTTTCTACGAGATTGTAGATGTGATGGGTGGTGAGGGCATCATCTAATGCTTTATGGTGCTTTCCGACTCCCTCCCTCCCGTATTCCTGTACCGCTTTCCACAGACCCGTTTGGTTTTGATCACCAAAGAAGCGTTTGTATTCCATGGAGAGATCCACGAATTGAGCTTGGAACGGAAATGGAAATCCTGACTGTACACAGTTATCACGCAGTACCTTCATATCCATATTTCCCCACGTCACTACCTTCGCGACTCCCGCGGCATTTATCCCGTTAAAATAATCAATCAGGCTTTGAAACGATATCCCGGAGTCCACTTCATTCTGGCTGATGGATAAAAATCGTTTACATCGGTTCGTTAATTTCGGAAACGCAGTCGGCCTCACATAAGAGGAAAACGTATCAGACACTTTGCCATTCTCTACCACCACTACCCCGGCTTCGATGATTTCAGGAAAGAAACCTTTGGGGACTCTATGTCGTTCAGGCATAGAAAACTCAAAATCTATAAAAACCAGCTGTTCCGCTTTCACCACTTAAACTCCCTCCTCAAAATTCAGATAAAACCCCAATTCATCTATAATAAAAGAATTTTTTCACGATAATGGTTGCATTTCGCATTTTCCTTGCTTCCTCTGAATGTCAAACCCTACGCCTAGTGGACTGGCGCACATTTACTCCATACTTCTTATTCTTACATTATATCATGTTACATCTGGAAATTATGACTGATTCCCTGTTTTACCATGAATAAATGTCATTCGGTGGACTATGAAGGCAATCTTTAATAAAATGAATATTTAGGCATACGAAATAAAAATGATATAGAAGGTGTTAACCATTACAAACAAAAAGAAGAATCTGACAATCATGCTAATGGCCAATTTCTTAGTAGCGGCAAGTGCGACAATGGTGTTGCCGTTTTTATCTCTCTATATTGAAACCTTTGGCACTTACAGCCACGAATACGTACAGCGCTGGTCAGGGTTTGTCTTTGGGGTAACGTTCTTGACCGCGTTCTTTATTTCCCCTTTATGGGGCAGGATCGGGGATCGTTTTGGATATAAGCCGATTCTGCTCATCACGGGATACGGCATTGCCACCTCTATTTTTCTAATGGGTTTTATGGATTCTGTTTGGGGACTCTTCTTTCTGCGGATGATCATGGGTGCGGTGACAGGTTTCATCCCGACATCCATGGCGCTGATTTCTTCCCAGACCCCGAAGGAAGAAGCTGGCCGGACGCTCGGTACTCTTCAGATGGGAACTGTTTCGGGAGGACTATTCGGCCCCGTCATTGGTGGGCTTTTAGCCGATAATGTAGGGTTTTCCTATACATTCATTTTCACCTCCATCGCTATTGCTGTTGCGGCAACGGTCGTATTGGCAGGAATACATGAGGAGCGAAGCAAGGAACAGCGGGATCAACGGAACAAGTATTCCAGTAAACAAGTCCTTCAGCATATTTTCAGCCATAAGCTGCTCGTGACGGTGTTATTGCTTTCACTTATTATCCAAGTGGCGAACTTCAGCATCCAGCCGCTCCTTGCCCTGTATGTAGATGAGCTTACCTCTTCTAGTAATCTGGCATTTTTGGCCGGGATTGCCTTTTCGGCTACAGGTTTCGGGAATTTAATTGCAACTAGACGTTGGGGACAGCTGGGTGATGACATCGGCTATGAAAAGGTGTTATCAATCCTTCTCGTTCTTGCCTCCATTTTCATCGTTCCACAGGCCCTGGCAGTCGAACTCTGGCAGCTTGTCCTGTTCCGTTTCCTGTTCGGGATTGCCATTGGCGGTATGATTCCTTGCATCACAGCGTATATCCGTCAGGAAGCACCCTTGAGCATGCAGGGGGAAGTCCTTGGATATAATCAAAGTTTCCGTTTTCTGGGAAACGTGATCGGGCCGGCATTTGGCGGTATCGTCTCCGGATATATTGGCATTTCTTCCGTATTTTATGTAACAGGTGCTTTATTCTTAGGGGCATTTGGATTATTATGGTGGAGTATACGTCATTCTGGAACAACCAGCCATGTGAAAGATTACTAGAAAAGTAGAGTGAGATATGAGAGTTTTTGCAGGTTATATAACGGTGATCAGCTTTATGCTCATCTTTTTTACGACATTATTTTTTGCCACCGACGAATGGAATAAGGTACAAAGTTTCCAACAGGAATTGGAGCATGCGGTGAGCACGGATACGATCGATCTGAACCGCACCAGCCTCCTTCTCGACAAAGACGGCAAAGTGTTTTCAGAAGTAAATCGTCCTTATCGCCTCTATGTAGCGGATGATAAGATCCCTCCGTTTCTGAAAGATATCCTGGTCGCTTCAGAGGATCAGCATTTTTATGAGCACGTCGGCTTCGATGCAGGTGCAATCTTACGGGCCGTTGTGAAAAACCTGGTGTTTACCCATATCCAGCAGGGAGGAAGCACCATCACACAGCAATTGGCCCGGAATCTATATCTGGGCCAGGAAAAAACATACAATCGAAAATTGACAGAGTTATTCTACGCCCATGAAATCGAACAAACCTTATCAAAGGATGAAATTTTGGAATTATATATGAATGTCATTTATTTCAGTAATGGTGTATACGGGATCGAGACGGCGTCCCAATACTACTTTCAAAAAAGCGTTGCTGAGCTGAATCAAGCGGAGATGGCGTTTATCGCTTCAATCCCGAATAATCCGGAGAAATATGATCCCATCGACCATTTCGATCAAACAAAGGTTCGTCAGGAGCGACTGCTTGATATTCTTGTGAACACACAGAAATTATCCAAAGACGAAGCGGATCAATTAAAGAAAGTACCCATCTCCCTGAATGTCAGAAAGAAAACCGACCTTTATCCTGACTATGCCTTTTACGTTGAGAATGAGTTGAAAGATTTGATTGCGCGTAATGAAGGCTATGTGCTGGACCTGGAGAACGCTTCTTCTCCAGAGGAAAAGAAAGTGATCGGAGAGAAGCTCGAGGATCGATATCAGGAAGTGATTTCGTCCGGTGTCCGGATTCAAACAGCCCTGAACCCCTCTCTTCAGCAAAAGAGCATCAGAGCTTTGAATGAACAATTGAATGCAGAATTGCAAGGGGCCGCCGTCACTATCGACAATACGACAAGGACCATTGTCGCTTTATCCGGAGGCAGGAATTATAAAAAGTATAATTTCAATCATGCGTTTCAGGCTTTTCGGCAACCCGGTTCAGCTATCAAACCACTGCTTGTATACGGCCCTTATATCGAGAAATTCAAGGCCGGCATCAATGATAAGGTGAATGCCAATCAGTATTGCGTAGGTGACTATTGTCCGATCAACTATGGGGGAGCCCAGCCCGGAATTGTCACATTGAAGCAATCCATGTCACTGTCTTATAATGGATCCGCGGTTCGGCTCATGGAAAAAGTCGGCATCGAAGGAGCTTTTCAATCCATAGCGCCTTTTTCCTTTGAAAGGGTGATTGAGGAAGACAAAACCTACGCCGCATCAATCGGTGGATTCACATATGGGATGAGTCCCCTTGAATTGACGGATGCCTATACTTCTTTTATTGATGGAAACTACCAGAAGAGCCATGCCATCATACATGTGAAAGATAATAACGGAAAGATTCTTTATCATTGGAAAAATGAACCGAAGAAGGTATGGTCCTCTGATACCACTTCCAAAATACGCAAAATGCTCAATGAAGGAGCCACATCGGGTACCGGAAGAGCTGCGTACGTATCCAAGCCCTATGTTGGAATCAAAACGGGCACGACCAATAACTACCATGATTACTGGGTGATGGGCTTGACCGACACCCTTACGACAGGCGTATGGGTCGGCCACGATATCCCCCGTGACATGAGTGAAATCGAACGACAGCGGCCCGGTCATAAAATTTGGAAAGGCATCATGGAATAACCCCCTTGATCCTGTTAAAAAAGAGTCTGCAGCATGCTGCAGACTCTTTTCCGTTATAATTTCACCTTCGACATGATCGGCAAACTTGCCATCACTCCGTTATAAAGCTTCAGAAACACAAAGAAAATCGTCAAAAACAACGAAGACCAAGAAAACACCTGCAAACTCACCACTCCGAATATTCCCCATTTGGAGAGGGACGGACTTATTTTATATACAAAGTAGATAAAATAGGCTATGGAGCTTATGGCAAAGATGATGGATAATCCCAGAAAGGACTTTAAACTTACGACAGACACCAGGCCCCCCAAGAAATAAATCATGGACCCTGAACGAACAAGGTTGTATAATTCCCCATCCGAATCCGTCGCAAAGAACAGCATGGAGACGCCATTGATTGTCTCCGCAATCAGTTTAAGAGCAGCAAACACCATGAAAAAGGCGACCATCATCAAGATCAAGATGGCAAGCTTAAGCTGTATTTCTGATAAGAACTCCCTCATTCCGGGATAAACCCCTATTTTCTTAAATACATCAACGAATACTTCCACAGCATATACGGAAAAGGTAAGGCTGAATAATAAGATTGAAAAAAGTGGCAGATAACTTGTTAAGTATGTATTTTTCAATTAAAAACTCTCCCATAACGATTCTTCATCCACTCTCATCATAATCGTTTATGGAAATCTTGAAAAGGGTATAGAAACAGATGGAACAATGACAATAGGCCTATCCTGTCCTCTCGCACATAAACAATAAATGTCCCTTCTCTATTAAAAGAAAGGACATCCTTATTGCTGAAAATGGGAATGGGGAACGACTCTGATATATTCTCGTGATCCGAACGGTTGCCTTCTGCGGATGGGTTCTTTCGTCAACTCTTCTTCCACTTCTTCTGTCTCACTATATTGCACCGGCGTAATATTCATACTCGTCGGATCCTCGGTTTCAATGATACCGCGATTAAACCGGTCTTCGGTTTCAACCAGCCACGCAAAGCCAAAAAAAGCAAAAAATATGGTCGTAACCGCTACTGTTTTCTTTTTCATAACTTCACCACCTTATGGATAGGATTCACCAAATTGACCGAAACTATTCTGTAAGCGTCCGGACAAAAGTAGAAAATTCAACAAAAATTTTCAGCCCGCATTTCCGTCTGTCTTCATATTTAATACTTCTTGAAAGTTGTGATATGGATGGGATGCTGAGTAATGCAAGCATTTATTTTTTACGTTATAATGCTTTTTAGGGTTCAGCTTCGGTCAAGATTAAGTAGAATGTTGCCAGTTAATGAACAGTGTTGGCATATAGACCATGCCTGAGAATAAATGAATTTTACATAAGGGGGGTTTTACATGACTTTATTACATTGGGCAATCGTATCGCCTTTTTTATTTGCGATACTCATTCCATTTCTTTATAAAGCATTTCGGAATGTACATACCGGCTGGTTCGTATTATTGTTGCCAGTAGCTTTATTTACGTACTTTTTTCAATTCATCTCCATTACGAAAGCCGGGGATACCGTCAAGGAAACTTTGGAGTGGATGCCTTCTTTCGGGATCGACTTCATCGCCTATGTGGATGGCCTTGGATTACTGTTTGCCATGCTCATCACGGGGATCGGTTCACTGGTTGTCCTTTACTCGATTTACTATTTAGATAAGAAGAAGGAGCAATTACATAACTTTTATGTGTATTTAATGATGTTCATGGGAGCGATGCTTGGTGTTGTTCTCTCAGACAACTTGATCGTTCTTTATATGTTCTGGGAATTTACTTCTATTTCTTCATTCTTATTGATCGGTTACTGGTATCACCGGGAGCGTTCACGTTACGGAGCACAAAAATCCATGCTTATTACGGTCTTTGGAGGACTCAGTATGCTTGGAGGATTCCTGCTTCTTTATCTGATGGGCGGTACCTTCAGCATCAGGGAATTAATCATGCAGACTGATCAGCTCATGACACAGGCACTTTTCCTTCCTGCTTTGCTTCTGGTTTTGTTGGGGGCTTTCACGAAATCAGCTCAGTTCCCGTTTCACATCTGGCTGCCTGATGCCATGGAAGCACCTACGCCGGTCAGTGCGTATCTGCATTCTGCCACCATGGTAAAAGCCGGGATCTACTTGGTTGCCCGCTTGAGTCCTGTTTTCGCGGAATCCAGCGTTTGGTTATGGCTTGTTGGCGGTGTGGGGATCTTCACTTTATTCTGGGGTTCCTTCAATGCCGTGAAACAAACGGATCTAAAAGGAATCCTCGCCTTTTCCACCGTCAGTCAACTCGGTCTCATCATGTCCTTGTTGGGAGTGGGAGCTGCGGCTCTTCACTACACAGAGCTGGATGATAATATTTATATGGTGGCAACACTCGCCGCTGTATTCCATTTGATCAACCATGCAACGTTTAAAGGAAGTTTATTCATGGTCGTTGGAATCATCGATCATGAAACAGGTACCCGGGATATCCGGAAGCTTGGGGGGCTCATGAACTTCATGCCCATCACGTTCACCGTTGCCATCATCGGAGCCTTCTCCATGGCAGGACTTCCTCCATTTAACGGTTTCCTTTCCAAAGAAATGTTCTTTACGGGAATGGTCAGGGTACTTGAAATGGATATCTTCAACCTGGATACATTCGGCATGATCTTCCCCCTTCTTGCTTGGGTGGGAAGTGTGTTCACGTTTATATACAGCATGATCCTGGTATTCAAAACCTTTACAGGGAAGCACCAGCCCGAGAAGCTTGAAAAGAAACCTCACGAAGCACCTCTCGGCATGTTGATTTCACCGATCATCCTGGCTTCTCTCGTCATCATATTCGGTTTCTTTCCGAATATCCTGTCAGAACGGATCATTGCTCCTGCAGTGGCCGCTATCACGCCAAGTCTGATTCAGGAAGGACATGCCGTTGAAACGCATATTTCATTCTGGCATGGATTTACCCCTGAGTTATTCATGACCCTTGGTGTTATTCTTTTCGGAGTCCTGCTGTATCTTCTCCTTCCTTCATGGAAAAAGGTATACACATGGATTCCTGAACGCATGACGCTGAACTCTTTCTATGATGGAGGTTTGATCAAGAGTGAACGCGGTGCCAAGAACTTTACGAGCGGTTATATGACAGGATTCATTCGAACGTACCTGGTATACATCTTCTCGTTTTTGATCGCCATTTCCCTTTTTGCCCTATGGTTTAAAGGCGCTTTCGCCATCAATACGAAGGAACTGGCTCCGGTCGGGGTGTATGAGATTGCCATCGCCCTTCTTCTCGTAATCAGTTCGGTTACCATACTATTCGCGAAATCACGTTTAACATCGATCATTTCGCTTGGAGCTGCCGGCTATACGGTTTCACTCTTTTTCGTCTTATTCCGTGCGCCGGATCTGGCCCTGACACAGCTGGTCATCGAAACCGTGTCAGTGGCCCTTTTCCTCCTTTGTTTTTATCACCTGCCTCAACTTAGCAGGCATGAAGAACGGATGAGGTTCAAACTGGGGAATGCTCTGATCTCCATCGGAGTAGGAGTGGTGGTCGCGTTGTTTGCCATTTCGTCCTACAGTTCGAAGATGTTTAAATCCATTTCGAAATACTATATTGAAAATACCCATGATAAAGCAGGCGGGGAAAACATGGTCAATGTCATCCTCGTAGACTTCCGTGGGTTTGATACCATGTTTGAAATTTGCGTCCTTGCCATTGCGGCACTCGGTATATTCTCAATGATCAAATTGCGCCTTACAAGGAGGGATGAAGGATGAAAACAAAAGTAAAAACGAATGATGTCATCCTGCAAACCGTTACCAATGTGGTCGCATTCATCATCATCCTGTTCTCCTTACGACTCTTCTTCTCGGGCCACTACACTCCCGGGGGAGGATTCATCGGGGGCTTGATGACGTCGGGAGCCATTGTGCTACTGTTACTGGCGTATGATATCAAAACCGTTGCCACCATCTTACCGGTGGATTACAAGATCATCACAGCCATCGGTCTGTTATTCTCCGTGGCGACAGGGGCAGGGGCTTTAGTATTCAATGTCCCTTTCCTTACTCATGCATACGATTATTTTTACCTTCCCCTTTTAGGGAAGACATCCTTGCATACAGCTGTGCTTTTTGACACCGGGGTGTACCTGGTTGTCATCGGGGTCACCATGACCATTATTCAAACGATTGGGGTGAGTGAATAATGGAAATCATTATGGCCGTTGTGGTCGGAATCCTATTTACAAGCGCCGTATACTTAATGTTATCCAAGAGCTTACTCCGGATCATCATCGGGACAGCTCTATTAAGCCACGGTGCCCATTTATTGATCCTTTCTGTGAGTGGTCTTAAAGGGGGAGCCGCACCTCTACTCGGGGAGCATGCTGAACGGTATGTAGATCCCCTTCCCCAGGCTTTGATCCTGACGGCGATCGTAATCAGTTTTGGAGTGACCGCTTTCTTCCTTGTTCTCGCTTATCGGGCATATCAGGAACTTGGCACGGATAATATGGATCAGATGAGAGGTAACGAAGGAAATGACTAACTTATTGATACTACCGATTCTAATCCCGTTATTCACGGCGATTATCTTAATGTTTATAAGCAAATACGTGAAAGTGCAACGAGGGGTTTCAGTCCTATCTACCCTGCTTACCGTCGTAACATCCCTGATTTTAATCAACACAGTACACCAGGAAGGAATCCAGACGGTTAACTTGGGGAGCTGGGCCGCTCCCTTCGGAATCACCCTTGTTTCGGATATGCTTTCGGCATTACTCGTGACGACGACAAGCATCATTACGTTTGTTGTACTGCTCTATTCGTTTAAGTCAATCGGAATTGAACGGGAAAGGTTCTACTACTACCCCGTCGTTCAATTCCTGCTCGTTGGCGTGAACGGGGCCTTCACCACTGGGGATATCTTCAACCTTTTCGTGTTTTTCGAAGTGATGCTGATGAGTTCCTACGTGCTATTGGTTCTGGGAGGAACGAAGGCGCAGCTGCGTGAAGGAATCAAATACATTCTCGTCAATGTCATTTCTTCCGCACTGTTCGTCATTACCGTTGCATACCTGTATTCCGTTGTGGGAACGCTCAACATGGCGGATATTTCAAGAAAGATAGCCCAGGTGGATCAGCCGGGGATCCTGACGGCCATCGCCATCCTGTTCCTATTGGTCTTTGGTCTTAAGGGCGCGATCTTCCCCCTATACTTTTGGCTGCCAGGCTCTTATTATGCGCCACCGACACCGGTTTTGGCGTTATTCGGAGCTCTGCTTACGAAGGTCGGGGTCTATTCGATTCTAAGGACGTATACCTTATTTTTCTATCATGATACCGGATTTACCCATGAGATCCTCGCGATGCTTGCCATCCTGACCATGATCATGGGATGCATCGGCGCCATAGCCTATTGGGATGTCAAGAAGATCATCATCTATAACATCATCATTGCAGTCGGGGTGATCTTGTTCGGCGTATCGACCATGAATCCTGAAGCGTTAGAAGGTGCCCTGTATTATCTTGTGCACGATATGATCATTAAAGCCGCTTTATTCCTACTCGTTGGTGTTATGATGGCCATCACCGGCACGGCCAACCTAAAGAAAATGGGCGGGTTGATAAAGGACTACCCTTGGCTCGGTTGGACGTTTCTCGTCGCGGCATTCTCCCTTGCCGGAATCCCTCCTTTAAGTGGATTTATCGGCAAATTCTTAATTGTACGGGGAAGTTTTGCAGCAGAAGCCTATTTAGGGGCAGGAATTGTTCTTGCTTCCAGTCTGTTGGTACTCTATTCAGTCATTAAGATCTTCCTAAACGGCATATGGGGAACACCGAAGGAATACAAGGGTATATCAAAAGGAGATGCGCGTTATCTGTGGATGACTTCAGCCATACTCGTTGTGCTGGCAGTATGCTACGGCCTTGGAGCCGAAGCGATGCGCCCTCTCTTTTCACAGGCAACCGAAGTACTGGTGAATCCGGAACTCTATATAGACGCAGTGTTAAAGGAGTAATGTAGAATGGCATTTCAAATATTATTAAACTTTTTCCTGGCCTTTGTCTGGATGTTTCTCTCGGTATCCTTTACTTCTCAGTCATTCATCATTGGCTTTTTACTAGGATTGCTTGTTATCTTTGCATTCAGAAGATTTTTCAGTTCCCGGTTTTATTTATTGCGGGTGGCTGCCGTGATCAGCTTATTCTTTTTATTTATGAAAGAGCTGATCCTTGCCAACATCGCTGTATTAAAAACCATTCTGCGGCCGAAGCTGGATTTCCAACCGGGGATTTTCGCTTTACCGACCGAATTAGAGACCAATTGGGAAATTACGCTCTTAGCAAATCTTATTACACTGACACCGGGAACACTCGTTATGGATGTTTCGTATGACAATAAGATTCTTTATGTTCATGCCATTGATATTCCGGATGTAGATGAAGCCATCAATGAGATTAAAGGTTCCTTTGAGAAAGCCATCATGGAGGTGAGCCGCTAATGTTACACATTATTTTTCAAATTACGTTGCTATGCGTCTCCCTGTCCATGCTGGGCCTGGTTTACAGAGTGGTAAAAGGTCCTACGACGCCGGACCGGGTCGTGGCACTGGACGCAATCGGAATTAACCTGATTGCCATCATTGCCCTTGTGTCCATGATGCTGGATACGTACGCATTTCTCGAAGTCATCCTGCTTCTCGGGATCCTTGCTTTCCTCGGGACCGTTGCCTTTTCAAAGTTCTTAGAGAAAGGGGAGATCATCGAACGTGAGCGAGATCATTAGATTTCTAATCGGATTTTTCTTAGTCATTGGAGGGTTTCTGAGCCTGGTCACAGCTTTCGGCTTATTGAGACTTCCCGATGTATATACGCGGAACCATGCTGCTTCAAAAAGTGCGACGCTTGGGGTCATGTCGATTTTGCTCGCGACTTTCCTTTATTTTTATCTGGAGCACGGACATTTCAATTCACGACTGATTCTTGCGATTGTATTCATCTTTGTCACAGCACCTGTCGCCGGACACCTCATTTCAAGAGCTGCCTACAACTCGGGCGTAAAGCTTTGGGATAAAAGTGTACGGGATGACCTAAAGGATAAAGAGCATTACGAACGTCAGAACAGTTCATCATAAACAACCTAAAAAAGGCTTGTCCCAATTTACATTAGGGGCAAGCCTTTTTAAATTACCTATCGCTGGTACAAGTGGTCTTCCACACTTCCAGCCTGCTTATGCACGACCAGTGTACCGGAGTGATCCGTCACATAGTCCTTGGCCTTTGAAAGGAGCTTTTCCTTCGTATCCTCGACCAGGATGGCCCTCTTGCCGTCTGCCTTTTTTAGCTGCCAGCCTTCGTCATGGGGAGTGATATGATATTCAGTCTTTTCACTTGAGCTTCCCTCTTCCGATTTATGGGCTTGATCAGTGGCAATAGCAATCGCCCGTCCCTCTTCATATCCCTCATCCAGAAGGGCATTGGCGATTTCTATCGCTTTATTCCGTACACCCACAGGCAGGTTCTTCAGTGAATCAGGGTAATCCTTTTTAGTCCAACTCATTGGGTATTGGCCTCCTAATTGTTTGATTAGTAGTTGATTTCCCAATTTTTCACTGTTTAAACCTTACCTGGACTATCGTTTCGGAACGACTGCCATTGTGCATCGTGATACACAGATTAATTGATCTTCCTCATCTGTGATCTTAATATCCCAAACCATGGTTGTTCTTCCTTGATGCATGACGGTCCCAGTCGCAGTGACGATTCCTTCACGTTTTGCTTTAATATGGTTCGCATTGATTTCAAGGCCGAAGCAAATCTCTTTATCAAGGTCGATCAATTGTACCGCTCCAACACTTGCTACCGTTTCCGCAAGGGCAACAGAAGCCCCGCCGTGAAGAAAACCGAACGGCTGCCTCGTGTTTTCATTCACAGGCATCGTCGCTATGACTTTTCCTTTTCCTAATTCCACAAGTTCAATCCCTAACGCACCGATTAATGTATTCTCTGTATTCACATGAATCACCTCGTATTATTGTCTTCTCTACTATCTGTTCGGGAAAGACGGTGAAAATCCTCTATTTTCCCTGTCTGAAAAGCCATCATGAATATTCCCGTGCCCAATTTCATACATTTCCTTAGAGCATTTCTAAAGAAAGGGGTTTTTGTTATGTATCGGTACCATCCTTTTTATCCGCCTGTTCAACGCCCCTACTCACCTGTCCACTCCCGGGCACAACCAATACCCTCATATAATCGGAACTATCCACCTGTGGAAACCAAGACGTTCATGTCTTCGGCAGGTAAAACTTTGCGTCTAATGGGTGATGCCCAGAAAGTACTTCAAAAAATCAACACGTCCAAAGAATTCTCTTCGAAATTCATGAACGCTGCACAACAATCGAACTTACCTGAAGTACATAAGCTACTTCAAACCATCGGTACCAGGGTACAGCCGATTGTTTCATTCAATCCGGATGGCGTTCGCCTTGTCTTTGATGAGAAACTGGGGCAGGTGGACTGCTGTCATTTAATCGTGATTGTTCGGTGGATGTGAAAGAAAGAGGCACTCCAATCAACAGCTAGAACCTGCTTAATACATGGATTAAGCTCTAGCATTAAAATTAAAAATCCGAACGAGTGATGGTAATAAAAGGCTTACTCGTTCGGATTTTTCTTTAGCTGAAACCCTTTTGTCCCAGCCTCTTCCATTTATAAAATGATCGCTGCAATCCAACCAAACAGGATCAGAGGGATATTATAGTGTAAAAAGGTCGGGACGCATGTATCCCAAATGTGGTTATGCTGCCCATCTGCATTCAATCCGGCTGTGGGTCCAAGCGTACTGTCGGATGCAGGAGACCCTGCGTCACCAAGAGCACCCGCTGTCCCGACAATCGCGATGGTGGCAAGGGGACTGAATCCCAGCTCCATGGCAAGAGGGACGAAGATGGCTGCAATGATCGGAATCGTCGCAAATGAAGAACCGATTCCCATTGTGACGAGAAGCCCCACAACCAGCATGATGAGAGCAGCTATTGCCTGGTTACCTCCAATGACGTCCGCCGTCGCCTTCACCAGTGTTTCGACATCTCCTGTTTCTGATACTACTGCGGCAAAACCTGAAGCGGTTATCATGACAAAACCGATAAAGGCCATCATTTTCATTCCTTCATTCAGTAACCCATCGGCCTCTTTCCATTTAACTGATCCTGAAATATACAGGACGGCAATACCGGCCAGTGCCCCAAAGATCATAGATTCCAGCTGAAGCTGGACGTATAAGGCAACTACGATGGAAATGAGTGCGAAAATCATCGCCCTTTTATTGTAAACGACCTTTTCCTCTGCAACCACTTCTTCTGCCTGACTGTAGTCTCTTGGTTTCCGGTAACTGACAAACACGGCAATCAGCAACCCGATCACCATTCCTCCCACCGGGAGAAGCATCGCTTTCGGAATATCACTTAGATTGATTTGCATTCCGCTTGAAGCCATGTTTTGAGCGATGATTTCGTGGAACTGCAATCCGAATCCTACTGGTAACAGAATATAGGGAGCCGTCAATCCGAACGTAATCACGGTCGCGATTAAACGTCTATCGATACGCAACTCTGTCATCACCTTCAATAAAGGCGGGATCAAAATCGGGATAAAAGCGATGTGAATCGGAATCACATTCTGTGAAAAACAAGCCATGATTAAGATGGATAAAACAATAAGTGCTTTCGATAAGGCTGCTTTTCTTGAATCTCCCTTTTTCCCAACGACTTTCAACACCCAGTCAACAAGCAGATTCGGGATTCCTGTATAGGAAATCGCCACTGCAAATCCACCTAATAGTGCATAACTCAAGGCGATACTTGCCCCTCCGCTGATTCCTTCAGTAAAGACGGATATGGTATCGTCCAGTCCAAGCCCGCCGGTAATTCCCCCTACTAACGCACCTGTGATCAGGGCGAATACAACGTTCACTCGCACGAGACTCAGTATGAGCATGACAAGAACCGCTATAACAACCGCGTTCATAACTACTTCCTCCTTACATGATCAATATATCAAATCGATATTTTACTTTAGTTCGCTAAATTGGTAGAGTAATAAAATAACGATTTCAACTTTAACAAGATAAAGAGCGTTTGTCAATACTTTAGTAGGATGAAAGACGGGTGGGGACTTTTATTATAATGAGGGGGTGTGTTTTGGTGGTTGGCTGTATTTCTATTCATGATAATAGACTGGATGATTAGTCGTTTCAGCTGGATCCGGTCCAATTTTTGCTGGATTTTTTTCGTTTCGGCCTGCTTTTAACCATAAGCAGCCGTATTCTTTATCATTCAGGTTCTATTCTCTTCACCTGACGCGGATTCCCAGGGCTGGGTTTTACATGTGAGTTTAGAATAGGTTTGGGTACGTGGGAAGTGCGTCATTTTCTAGAGTGATTGCGTCATTTTTCCATTTATTGCGTCATTTTCTAACTTAATTGCGTCATTCCCAGACCTAATTGCGTCTCTTACTATTTATTACCAAACCAAACCACACCCCATTCCCACATACCACCCCCTCCATCTACTAATCTCCCGACAAAAAAAAGCCCCCTCCCAGCGCCCCCTTGCACAGGCACTGAAAAAAGACTCTTCCATCGTACTTATTTCTTTAAAGGCTCAAAACGTTCGACCAGTAGTGCAAGCGTTCTCGCCATGACGCCGGTTGCGCCTGAAGGACCCAGATCATGACTTCCTTTTGTCGTGGCGGTCCCTGCAATATCGAGGTGTACCCAAGGCAGACCTTCGGCAAATTCTCCTACGAAGGCTCCTCCCATGATGGCGTGTCCAGCACGGCCAGGTGAGTTGTTCAAGTCCGCAATATTACTTCCCCTTACACGCTTTTTATCATTTTCCGTATAAGGCAGCTGCCAAATGTATTCACCTGACTCACCCGAAGCTTCCAACACCTGTTCGAAGAATGCTTCATTATTCGTAAGGGCACCCGTTTTATCTTCGCCGAGGGCAACAATGACTCCACCTGTCAATGTGGCAACATCAACTAAGTAGTTCGCTCCCTGGTGCTTCGCATAGGTCATGCCGTCAGCAAGCGCCAGACGGCCCTCAGCGTCGGTATTTAACACTTCAATGGTTTTACCGCTCATGGATGTAATCACATCGTCAGGCTTGAATGCAGCGCCACTGACCATATTGTCCGTTGAAGGGATGACGGCCACCACATTTTGTTCCGGTTTGATTTCACCGATGATTTCCATGGCACCGAGTACGGCTGCTGCGCCACCCATGTCGGTTTTCATTCCGACGATACCATCCTTTGGTTTAAGGGAGTAGCCACCTGTATCAAATGTGATCCCCTTTCCGACTAATCCGATCACATCTTTCCAATCCTCTTTCCCGTTGTACTTAAGGACGATCATTTTCGGAGGTTCCACTGATCCCTGGTTTACAGCGAGAAGGGCCCCCATTCCAAGGTGCTCCATCTCTTCCTTGTCCAGTATTTCAACCTCAAAGCTATATCTTTCGGCTAATTCCAGGGCATATTCTGCCAACTTTGTAGAGGTTAATAGATTCCCGGGTGTGTTCACCAGTGTACGTGCAGAGTTTACTCCATTTCCAAATGCGGAGCCAATGTGTAATGCCGTCTCTATTTCTTTGGAATCTCCAGTTGTAAAAAATTCGATTGCTTCTACATGTACTTCCGGTTCATTCGATTTCTTCTTATAGCCATCGAACTCATAAGTGGACATCGTAAATGCTTCCATGAATGCGTGGGCCACATCCGTTGCCAACATTTCTTCAGATACAAATGTCTCCAGTGCGACAGAAAAGGACGATACTTTCATACCCTTTACTACTTTCGACGCTGTTCCCAATGACTCTTTTAAGCGATCAAACGTTAATTCTTTCTGCTTTCCAAGACCTACGAATATCACTCTTTTGGCTTCTATCTTTCCAAACGTATGTATCTTTGACACTTTCTTATGCTTAGAAGAAATATCTCCATCTTTCACAAGCTGAGTAAGATAGCCTTCAAATCTTTGATCGAGTGCTTTCAGCTCACCTTCAAATGTTGGTTGATGGTAAATGCCCACAATCAGGCATTCCCCATTTGAAGTCGTTACTTCATTTTGATTAATAGAAAATTTCATGTTTACCGACACCTCCACTCCTTATTATAACGGAGATGTCCCATTATTTCGACTTTCTAACAATCTCCCATTTGAAGTTAAACCGGCAGTCATTAGGGTATGATATAATGAGAACATTATTTTTATTCAATCAATTGAAAGGGTGGCATTTCACAGCATGGAAGTACTGTTTAATTTTCCCTTATGGGCCTCTTTATTTTCCATCTTTTTCGCTCAATTTGTTAAAGTACCCATACAATTTATCGCGACAAGGGAATGGAATTGGTCATTGATCACATCGACTGGCGGGATGCCGAGTTCTCACTCTGCAGCCGTAACCGCATTATCCACGGGAGTCGCCCTTGAAGTGGGACTCTCTTCCCCCATCTTCGCCGTGTCCGCCATGTTTGCCATCATCACGATGTTTGATGCAACGGGTGTCAGAAGACAGGCTGGTGAGCAGGCCATCGTTATCAATCAATTGATGGTGGACTTCCAGAGATTCATGTCAGAAGCAAAAGGCTGGCAAAATAAGCCTGAACAGGAAAAGCGCAAAGAGCTGAAGGAATTACTGGGGCACAAACCCATTGAAGTATTCTTTGGCGGACTTTCTGGTATCATCCTGACGCTTCTTCTTCATTATTTCTTTATTGTCTAGGAGTGTGATCATGAGAATCGTTTCCATTTGTCCCAGTAATACAGAAATTATCGATTACCTTGGATTGACACCTGCCCTCGTAGGCGTCGATGATTATTCCGATTATCCAGAGGAGGTAAAGTCCCTTCCGCAGCTTGGACCTGATTTGTCCATTAACATGGATAAACTGGAGTCATTGAGGCCGGACCTGGTGCTTTCGTCATTAAGCGTACCCGGGATGGAGAAGAATATAGCAGAACTTGAAAAAAGGAATATCCCTCATATCACGCTAAACCCTCAGAGTTTCACTGATATTGCAGATGATCTTTTAACGGTGGGGAGAGCGTGCGGAATCGAAGAACGCTCCATAGAGTGTCGCCACGAATTCATGAGTACTGTAGACCGCTTAAAAACCCTCGGTGGAAAGGTGTCACATCCTCCTTCCCTTTATTGGGAATGGTGGCCAAAGCCCGTTTTCACCCCTGGAAAGATCAACTGGCTAACCGAGTTAAGTGAAATGGTCGGTGCAAAGAATATGTTTGATGATGTTGAATTGGCAAGTGTCCAAACCGATTGGGATGACGTAGTAAAGCGCAACCCGGATTATATATGCCTTGCCTGGGTGGGGGTCCGGCAAGACAGAGTGAAGCCGGAGCTCGTGAAGAAACGTCCTGGCTGGAATGAATTAGAGGCTGTACAGCGGGATCGGATATTTGTGTTGGAAGAAGCCCTCTATTGCAGGCCATCCCCCCTTCTTTTAAAAGGAGCTGTAAAACTTGCAGGCTTGCTGCATCCTGATTTATATCACGGTTAATTCCTATATTAATAAACATGCCTGCTCATTCTTCAGAGGTGAGCAGGCATGTTTTTTTATGAAACGATCCATTTCTACTTCTTATGGACCGACGCATCATATATGGAATCAACAGCTTTCTTCAACGCTTTATCAAATTCTTCCTGAGATTGATTGGCATTCAAATCAGCTGCCAATGCCCGGGAGAAGCTTGCAATCACGCCGTCATTGTCTTTCAGCTTCTCATTTGCTTCTTCGCGGGTGTAGCCGCCTGAAAGCGCCACGACACGTACAACGCGAGGATGGTCGACCAGTTGTTTATACGCATTCGCTCTTGTTGGAATGGAAAGCTTCAGCATGACGTTTTCCTCTTCTGATAATTCATTCAGATGTTTCATTATTTCACTACACAGTATTTCCTCGGATTCTACCTTTTGTTCACTGTGAATATTCACTTCAGGTTCAATGATTGGGACTAAACCGGCCTCGATAATGCGTTTTCCGATTTCGAATTGTTGCTGAACTACTTCTTTAATCCCGCTCTTATTGGGCTCATGTATGACGGAGCGCATTTTCGTACCAAAAATCCCCCGTTCATTGGCGCGACGGAGAATATCTTCCAAATCGGTAATCGGCTTCATAAGCTGAACGCCATTTTTCTCTTCCGCAAGTCCCTTATCCACTTTCAAGAAGGGGACGATGCCTTTTTCACTGAGATAATCCGCTGTATATTTTCCTTCGATTTTGCTATCCATCGTTTGTTCGAAAAGGATGACCCCCAGGATACTGTCAGGGCTGAAGGACGGGGATGTGATGATTCGCGTCCGCATTTCATGGACCTTATCAAACATTTCCTCCTCACTGGAATAGGAATCTTCAAGCACACCGTATGCAGCCAACGCCTTCGGAGTACTGCCGCCGCTTTGGTCAAGGGCCGCGATGAATCCATTTCCGTTCTTCATTTTGTCTAATTGACTTTTGTTCATACAATCCACTCCTCTTAGTTTCGAATCTAATTCTACTCTTCCCCTTTTTAAGATGTTCAAACACTGTTGCAAAGTGCAGGCTAATCGAAAAAGGCACGCTGTTCACAATGGAACTGCGTGCTTTCGTCTATTCTTTTTCAGGTGATAGGATCTGTTGCCTGAACACCTGCATGGACTTATTCTCATTCAGGGCCGTTAATTGCTGTTCCGATAGTTCACCTGAACCCACCTGGATCACGTATACGTCCAGTGTCTGCTTGCCCCATTCATTATAGACATCGTCCACGGTTTCATAGTAAAGATCCAACTTATTCCCTTTAATTGCGCTCCCAGTGTCTGCAACAACCCCATATCCATAATGGGGGATAAACAGGATGGTACCGATAGGATAAACGGAAATGTCGGCTGCAATCGTGGAATACAGATCACGCTTCACTTTCACTCCTGAATATGTAATACCATAGAGGGGATGTCCCGGGTCTTTCCCCGTCGATTCGACACCGGCAGTATACCCCGTCGCCACAACCGTATGTTTCGTATATTGATCCCAATCCACGGATTCTTCCAATGTAGCAGGTTTTACAGAAGAACTCGCTGACACCTTTGTCTCATATCCTGTAAACCTTTTAAGAAATTTAAATGACAAGCTTAATGGACTTGTCCTATGCTCTTTATAATCCAGAGTTGTTTGATCAGCTTTACCCTTCTCCATCATCCAGGTCTTTAGTGTCTGCGCCTCTACACCAGATACTGATTGAAAAGTCGTTGCAAGTGCAAGGGTAAACAAACTGACCATTACGAACCTCTTTGTCCAAATTTTAAACAGATTCATGCATTCACTCCTCCCACCCTTAATACTTCCCATTGGTGAGGAGATATATGCATAAATTGATAAAAAAATCGAATAGTTTCAATATTTGGAAATTAATTTGGTATTTCATTTGGTGAAATACGCCTTTAAAAAATTGGCCATTCCTTACATTCCTTAGTATGTTCAACTTCTAAAATACTTACATAAAAAAACGAAGAGTTTCGTTTATATCGGTGGTTGCGTGAATATAAGGACCGTTCCTTTCCGCTCCAGGCACAAGATTCTCGCGGGGCGGGCGTTGAGCCTCCTCGGCTTCGTGCTATTCCCGCAGGAGTCAAGTGCCTTCCGCTTCCATCCACTCTGTGGTTTGTACAGTGAGTGTATAAAAGGGTATCCAAACACAAAAAAATTCCAATGAGATTCTATATTATGACTTATTCAAACTGCAATCCACCTTTTATTATCCTCACATGTATAAAAATATTCATAGTACTCTTTCCCTTAAAGTCAGGAACCCTTATGCACTGTCGGCGTAAAAAAACCGTTCAACCCAGGAATAAATATCCGGGTCAAACGGTTGGTGTTAAAACATGCGATATCCTTTGGCTCTTAGGATTCTCATGACGATACCGGAAAGGATGGCACCGGCGAGACCGCTCCCTAATATGACGAGGTCTGCGACTGCCAAATGGGTGAGTCTTGTCCCTAACTCGGAAAAAGATTCTCCTGCATTTCTGAAATAATCTATAAAACGAACTTCGTCCACGATAAATATGACCACGATCGGATAAATGATCGCCATGATCCAGGTCATACGCAATAACATATTCAACAAAAAGCCTATTCCGAAAAATAGAACAAAAAATAGCAGCATTGAAATAATCATTACATGTATAGGCATTTGATCAATTGCACCTCCATAAACACTAAGTAATAGTGTACCTCGAGGGAAATGTAAGCGTCAATATTTTCAGGAAAGATTTGTAGCTCATTCACAAAATAAACTTATTTTTCCTACGTATGTAAAAAAGCAGACCCTTAAACAGGTCTGCTTTCATGATCGATCCTATCAGGCTTATTTTTGTTTCCCGCTGCCTCCGCAGCATGGACACGTTTCAGAACCACCCAATACTAACTGAAAGTATCCTTTTCCTGAACAGTAAAGACAATATTTCGTTTTAGCACTTGCAGTAGCTCTCATCATTCCCTCTCCCTTTTCTTTAATTTCTTAATTTTCTGATAATATATCATCTATCTCACATAAAGAAAAGGGACACTAAAGGGGATGTACCTCTAAGAAAGCGAATACATTTATGTTTTTCTTTCATTATCTCTTTTTTTCTTAAAATTTACAGAATTTTATAAAAATAAGTTGTAGCGCGTGTATGCAAATTGATCTCCCGGATTGATGCCTTCAATCATATTTAACCCGTGCTGAGATGACACTCGTTTGATCATCTCATGGACCATGACGGATGTTTGATCATCTTTCAATAATTCTTGAGGTGATTTCCACCCAACATCCCACAATTCTTTTTCTTCGATTTCGATTGAAGAAATTCCCTTGTTTTCCAACAAAAAGATCATCATATTGTCGCTAATATCATGTTGGATGACCCCTGACCGAACCCCTACAATTCCCTTGATGGTCGTATGTAACCCCGTCTCTTCATTCACTTCTCTCACTACCGCTTCGTCCACTGTTTCTCCTGGATTTACAAACCCCGCAGGCAGTGACCACATACCCTTTAATCCGCTGTATTTCTTTTTCACCACAAGCCATTTACCATTTTCATCGATGATCAGCCCCGCAACGGCCAACCAAACTTTTCCCCTTTTCACCATAAGCACCCCCACTTCATTTTCCCATAATAAAAAGCAGAGTGGAATCCACCCTGCTCTTCATTCTGAACATTTATAGCTTAAAAGAACTTGAACTTTCCTTTTTTGAATACAAGGGATGGTCCACCAACCATGAATAAAGCACGGTTATCGACGACCTTCTTCATGAAGGAAGCTTTTGTTCCAGTGATCTTCTTACCATAAACGACACCGATTGCATCATCTTCGCCAAGTGAACATACTGTTCCTTTAATGTCTGGAGTGAATAATTCAAGCTCTTCTTTACCGTGAAGTAAAGCAGCGATGTTACGGGCACAAACTTCACCTTGCTGCATCGCGATTTGTGCAGTCGGAGGGTATGGACGCTCCGTTTCTTCATTGATCATAAGTGAACAGTCACCGAGGATGAAGATATTGTCATGTCCTGGTGCGCGAAGATCTTTGTTGATCTTGACGCGGGCACGCATGTTTTCAATTCCGGCTTTTTCGATGATGGAGTTCCCACGGACACCTGCAGCCCATACGATTGTACCCGCTTTGATTTCTTCCACTTCATCTTCGCCTTTAGCGATGAGTACGCTGTCTGCCTTAGCTTCTTTAAGTGGAGTTCCGATATGGAATTCAACACCCTTTTTCTCAAGCTTGGCGCGAGCATATTTTACCAATTCAGGATCAAATCCCGGAAGGATCATTGGCGCAGCTTCTACACACACGATTCGTACTTTCTTACGATCGATATCATATTCATGGCAAAGCTCAGGAACACGGTTACCTAGTTCACCCAAGAATTCGATTCCAGTGAAACCAGCTCCACCAACAACGATTGTTAAACGCTCATCGTTCTTTTCTTCTTCATTTTTATAAGTAGCAAATTGTAACTCAATGTGCTCACGGATTTGACGGGCAGAGTTGATGTTTGAAATCATGAATGCATGCTCATGAAGACCTTGGATGCCAAATGTTTCTGATTCTGCACCCAGTGCGACAACCAGGTAATCGAATTCTACTTCGCCGTCACCTGTGATGACCTTCTTCTCTTCCACTTTGATGTCTTCAACAGTAGATTGTAAGAAGTTAACTTTGCTCGTATTGACAACATCTTTCACATCGTAGCGTACACGATCGTGATGAAGAGTACCTGCAGAAGCTTCGTGTAACCAAGTGGTTTCGTAGTGATAATCATTCTTATTAATCAAAATGATTTCTGCTTCATTTGTACCTAATTGTTTTTGAAGACGGGTAACCGTCATTAATCCACCATAACCTGCACCTAATACAACGATTCTTGGCTTTCTCAACTGAATCACATCCACCTTTTTTGATAAATTTGCTTTGGATACTCTTAGAGTCCTCCACATCATGCGTTTTTATCCCGTTCAATCTGATGCTATTATCTTTTTCCCTATAAAAAAGGAACTAAAACAAATCAAACGCGATGTTTCCCTTCAGTTATCGAGGAAAATATTGTATAAAAAATATAAAAACAAAAGTATGTGACGAATTTCACGAACTACTCCATAGTTATGCGAAAATTGTCATAAATTCTTAACAATATGTCTACATTACATAATATTCTTTTTGCCTGGTATTTTCAAGATATATATAGGAAATTAAACTCTTAAGAATATTTAAAAAATGTGGGTCTCAAATCATTCAAAAGTCGCAGGCTCTCTCATAGATAAGTCTGATTTATCTGAACTTATCAGACCTATCACTGTGAAGAATCAAAAGCTGTGTGATAGAATAAAGTAAATTGAAGCATACCTAATCGGTTGGAGGGATCAAATTGAAGGAAGATCAGAAAGTGTATGATATCACGATCATAGGCGGCGGTCCTACGGGATTGTTCACGGCGTTCTATGGTGGTATGAGAAAAGCATCGGTTAAGATCATCGAAAGCTTACCACAACTTGGTGGCCAACTGGCTACTTTATATCCTGAAAAATACATATATGATGTTGCCGGTTTTCCTAAAGTGAAAGCCCAGGATCTTGTTAACAATCTCAAGGAACAAATGGCGAAATTCGAAGCGACAATCTGTCTGGAGCAGGCGGTGGAAGGTGTAGAGAAACAGGCTGATGGCATGTTCAAGCTCACAACGGATAAAGAAGTCCACTTTTCAAGAACCATCATTATCACGGCAGGAAACGGTGCTTTCCAGCCACGCAGGTTGGAACTCGAACATGCACGTGAGTTCGAAGGAAAGAATCTTCATTATTTCGTTGATAACCTGGAACACTTCCGGGATAAGAAAGTCGTCATATGCGGCGGCGGTGACTCAGCCGTCGACTGGGCCCTGATGCTTGAGCCGATCGCAGAAAAGGTTTACCTCGTACACAGACGTGATAAGTTCAGGGCACATGAGCATAGTGTGGAGAATCTTCACAACTCAACAGTTGAACTGAAAACACCGTTTGTCCCTTCTGGATTGGTCGTCGATGAAGATAAAATCAATCAGCTCGTACTGGAAGAAACGAAGGGGGACGAAAAGGAAATCATCGATCTTGACGAGTTAATCGTAAACTTCGGATTTGTTTCATCCCTCGGCCCGATAAAAGATTGGGGACTTGAGATTGAAAAGAATTCAATCGTCGTCAACTCCCGGATGGAAACAAATATCCCCGGCATTTATGCTGCTGGTGATATCAGTACGTATGACGGGAAAGTCAAGCTCATAGCGAGTGGATTTGGTGAAGCCCCTACAGCGGTCAATAATGCGAAAGCATATATGGATCCAAAAGCAAGGGTGCAGCCGATGCACAGTACGTCCATGTTTACAGATTGATCAACATGCTCTTATTTAAGGGGGCTCGGGAATTGATTCCTGAGCCTCTTCTTCATTAAAAGGAGAGGATTCCATGTACATCCCGAAAGAGTTCATCATTCATGATAAAGAAACGCTATTTTCAATCATCGAGGAAAATAGTTTCGCCATCGTTTTTTCTCAGCATAGTGGCAAGCCTTTTGCTACCCATTTACCTCTCTTGTTAGATAGGGAAAACCAGTGTCTTTATGGACATTTCGCCAAAGCGAATCCCCAATGGCGTGAAAGCGCCGGTAAGGATTTTCTCATTGTCTTCCAGGGGCCCCATGCTTACATCTCCCCTTCTTGGTATGAAACCGACCAAACCGTTCCTACCTGGAATTATGTGGCGGTACATGTATATGGCAATCTTGAGCTGCTGAAGCATGAATCCGATACCATTGATTCCCTTTCGTCACTTGTAAAGAACTATGAAAAACCCGATAGTCCATATTCATTGGACGAAGTCGATGAAAAGGTTCAAACCGGTCTAAGAAGAGGGATTGTCGGGTTTAAAATCCCCATCCGATCTCTTGAAGGAAAAGCCAAGCTGAGCCAGAATCACCCTTTGGAAAGACAACAGCGCGTAATCAAGCACCTTGAACAAATCCAACAAGATAACAGCCGTGGAATTGCCTCTTATATGAAGAAGAATATCCAACCAACAAATTAATGGATTTTCCCAGTACTTCATCCTCCCTGACCCACTGTTTTGTTTATTTTCACTCTGGATGGGTAGACCAATAATAGGATAAAAATTTTGGATAAAGGATGATGAAGAAAATGAATGTATTAGTAATAGGAGCAAACGGCAACACTGGCCGTCATATAGTGAAAGAACTTTCGAACAGCAGTCAGCATTTCGTAAGGGCTATGATCCGCAAAACGGAACAGGCGAAGGACATGGAAGATTTAGGAGCAAGACCGATAGTTGCAGATCTTGAGCAGGATTTCTCATATGCCTTCGAAAACGTTAATGCCGTCATTTTCGCAGCCGGCAGCGGTGGATCGACAGGTGACGACAAAACACT
The DNA here is from genome assembly GCF_017303375.1 of Bacillus sp. NTK074B. Classification (GTDB taxonomy): domain Bacteria; phylum Bacillota; class Bacilli; order Bacillales; family Bacillaceae_B; genus Rossellomorea. Next base: position 77,118 of record NZ_JAFKOH010000009.1, read on the forward strand.
TGCCATCGACCAGGAAGGTGCCAAAAAAGCAGTGGACTATGCGAAGAAAATGGGCATTGAGCGTTTTGTGATGCTTAGCTCCATGGGTGCAGATAACCCTTCAAGCGGCCCGGATGAATTACAGTTCTACTTAAAAGCCAAAGGTGCTGCGGATGCCCACTTGAAAGAGAGCGGCTTAAATTACACCATCGTCCGCCCTGGATCCCTGTCAAATGATGACGCAACAGGAAAAATCGAAGCAGCTTCAAGCATCGAAGATAAAAGCCGTGATATCGCCCGTGGCGATGTCGCCAAAGTGCTTGTGGACTCCTTGACCATTGAAGAAACAAATCATAAAGTATTTGAGATCTTAAGCGGCGATACGCCTGTCGAAGAAGCACTGAAAAAAATCCATTAATCTTGAAAAAAGGGACGGACCTCACATTGTGAGGTCCGTCCCTTTTTAAGTTTAGCAATTCTCAGGTGTTCCCTTATTCGTCGCTGTCACGAAAGATGATCCACATCCGCATGAAGCGATGGCGTTCGGATTGTCGATGGTGAATCCGCCGCCCATCATGGACTGCTTATAATCTATTTTCGTGCCGTTCAAGATGGGCGCATCCTCTTTCGCCACGACCAGCTTGATTCCATGCTGCTCCGTCGTGGTATCCCCATCCTGCAGGTCATGTTCGAATCCCATACCGTAAGAAAGGCCGCTGCAGCCTCCCCCTTTCACCGCTACACGTAACATGGCATTTGTTTCGTCATGCTCCTTCATCATATCTTTTATCTGAAGGGCAGCAGCTTCTGTTAGAATGACAACTTCACTCATTCATTACACCCCCAACTTTTTCATTTCTTACTACTTAGTATACTCCTTTCTATTTTACTACTCAACCAAAGGAGCTTTGGTGAACGTTTGGAAGAAAATAGTCAAGAATATTCAAACGAATCGTGACCTTTTGCTTAAAAACACAAAAAAACAGTGGTCCCCCCACCTTTCACCAAGGTATAATGAGGTAAATAGTCCCTATTGCGAGGTGATATTCATGACGGTTGTGACACCCTTTTATGATAAAAAGACACAGTGTCTCTCTTGTAAACACTCATACAGCACCATACGGATCCGGTCACGCTTTGTGAAATTGTCTGGGTACGATACCGACTTTTGTCCCTTGTATGAGTCCGACGAAGTGAATCCTCTGCTCTATAACGTGTCGGTTTGTCCCGTCTGTGGATTTTCATATACAGATGATTTTACGTCATACATTCTCCCTGTCCTCAAGGCAGAATTGGAAGAGAAAATCAGTCTGCACTGGAAGCCACAGGATTATGGAAAGATCAGATCATATGAAGATGCGATCAACACCTATAAGCTGGCAGCCTATTGCGCTTTGATCAAGAAAGAGAAAAAGATGACCATTGCAGGATTATACCTTCGAACAGCATGGCTTTATCGCAAAATCGGAGAAAGAGATCAGGAAAGACGCTTCATTAACCTGGCTACACATGAATACATAGACTCCTATTTGACTGATAATGTATCCGGATCTTTGATGTCAGAAACAAAGCTTCTTTATATCATCGCTGAATTACTGAGGAGGCAGGATAAAATCGATGAGTCGGTTGCGTACCTATCCCGGGTGATCAGTAAACAGCATCTCTCAACCGAACCAAACATCATCGAAATGGCCAGAGACCGGTGGTACGAAATTCGCGAAGGGTACAAAGAAACCAAGTCCATGTAAAAAAACTAGTGGAGTGTCCACTAGTTTTCTTCATATATTCCTGGACAATATGCCTCGAGGATATTCCCCTCTGGATCATAGAATTTAAAATGACTGAGATGTCCGGGATTTGGCTCCACCCGAACTCCTTTTTCCACGGGGGTCTTATAAAGAACATCCTTGTATTGTTCAGATATTTGTAAAACCGGATAAGTGACTCCACTAATGACCCCCTCGCCTGTTTCAATCAAGCAAAGAGCAGAGAACATTTATTGTAAAAACCCTCCAATAAAACAAAAAAATAAGCCGGCTATACCGGCTTTACATTAGAACATCGGATTGTCTTCAAGGAATTGATAGATCTCATTCACGAGTTCTTCAGGCGTATCGCCTGTTACGACCTCCCCATTGACGAGAGCATAAAAGGATTGGGCGCATTTTCCGCAGTAACCCAGGCATCCGTACTCAATGACGTCAAGGTTCGGGTCTCTTTCTAATATCTCAAGCGCCTTTTGCGCACCGCTAGCAAGATTGCTTATACAAAATTCAATAATAGGTTTCAATTCCATCACCTCACTACTCTTTGTTATGCTACCTTTTTTTATGATACTCGTCAATGATTTGCATTCCATGTAATGGTATAACAGATTGTGAACATTTTCGCTTATTTCTGTTGTGAAAACACCTGTATTTCGATATACTTTTAATGTTAATAGGTTTATTTATGTAGAATTTGATCGAATTATGTCTAATATTGAAAATGCTTACTTTGTCAGGACCCGCTTCGGCGTGGATGTCCTTTGAATCCTGTCCCTTATCATTCTGGGATATAAACCATATACAAACACTATTTCAACAATAATGTAGAGTGCAAAAGGGGAAATTACCATGAAACAATTAGTGCTGCTTGGCGGAGGATACGGCAACATGCGCGTCCTTCTTCGCTTATTACCCAACCAATTACCTGAAGATGTATCGATTACCCTGATTGATCGAAATCCTTATCACTGTCTTAAGACAGAATATTATGCTTTGGCTGCAGGTACGATTTCAGATCAACATGTACGCGTATCCTTTCCGGAACATGCCCGTTTATCCTATGTATACGGAGATATCTCAGCAGTTGATATGGAGAATAAACTCGTCCGGATGAAGGATCAGGATCCCGTACCCTATGATGACCTGGTCATCGGTCTAGGATGTGAAGATAAATATCATAATGTCCCTGGTGCTGATGAACATACTTTCTCGATTCAAACAATTGAAAGATCCCGTAAGACGTATCAAACGCTGTGTAACCTTCCTGCTGGTTCCATTGTCGGAATCGTCGGAGCCGGTTTAAGCGGTATTGAACTTGCCAGTGAGCTGCGAGAAAGCCGTTCGGATCTGAAAATAAAGCTATTCGATCGTGGACCGCGTATCCTCAATGCCTTCCCGGAACGTCTGAGCTCTTACGTTCACGGCTGGTTCGATGAAAACGGTGTGGAAATCGTGAACAATTCCAATATCACGAAAGTGGAACCCAACACGTTACATAACCACGAAGAGCAGATTTTCTGCGATGCCATCGTTTGGACTGCGGGAATCCAGCCAAGCAAGGTCGTGCGTGACATGGACGTAGAGAAGGATGCAAGCGGTCGCGTCACCCTGACAAAGTATCATAACCTTCCGCAGGATGAACATGTATACGTGGTCGGGGACTGCGCAAGCCTTCCTCAAGCCCCAAGTGCCCAACTGGCTGAAGGACAGGCAGAACAAATTGTGATGATCTTATTGAAACGGTGGAATAACGAAGAGCTTCCTGCAGAATTACCGAAGATCAAGTTAAAGGGAATCCTGGGCTCACTCGGAAAGAAACACGGTTTCGGACTGGTAAATGACCGCTCCATCACTGGGAGGGTCGCCCGTTTGTTGAAATCCGGTGTGTTATGGATGTATAAATATCATAATGGATAATCAAAGACCCCCTACTCTCAACAGTAGGGGGTCCTGTTTTGTATCATTACTTATACGTTTATCTCAAATTGGCTGCTTCAAGGTTTAAACCGCCTTATACCCATGCTTCTCAAGCTCTGAGTATATTGTCTTCAAGCGGGGATTTCCTTCTCCAACAATATTCCCTTCCAACAATACGACTGGATAGAACATATCCTCCTCAATCACCCTTATGGCAAACTGTTTGACAGATTCTTCTTCTGGTGGATTGTGAATATCCACATATTTAATCATAAATGGCTGATTTGGATATTTTCTGCTCACAGCAGCCTCCAGCCATTCATATGTTTCTTTCGATGATGGCAAGTTTACACAGCTTGGACAGAGTATTTCCGCCCCATATACGTAAAGTTCAACCGGCTTACGCTCCATATGAATCTCCCCTTCGTTTCCTCTTTTGTTTATTTTACAAAAAAAGCACAAAGGTTGGAACCATATAATAAGATTTTCTCTGCATGGGAAACATTTCTTGAAAAAGATGCGCCCAATCGTTTGCAGGTTGATAGATTTTTTTCGAATATGTCATTATAATAGATAATAAGGAAAGGAGTAGATAATTATGGCTGAAAACGAAATGATTGCACCCGTTCAGGAAGTATTAGATAAATTACGTCCGTTCCTACTTCGCGATGGTGGAGACTGTGAACTTGTAGACGTTGAGGATGGCATTGTGAAATTACGCTTACTTGGTGCCTGTGGAAGCTGCCCAAGTTCAACCATCACACTAAAAGCTGGAATCGAACGCGCACTAGTGGAAGAAGTTCCTGGGATCGTGGAAGTAGAGCAAGTATTCTAATGCATGTTAAAAGCCTGAAATCCCTTCAAGGGATTCAGGCTTTTTTTTTATTTCACCGCTGTTTTGGGCTGATCTCCTTTTAGTACGGCATGAATGTTGTCTGCACAAAGGGTCATCATATTATACCGTGTATCCTGAGAAGAGCTTCCGATATGGGGAAGCGCGACCACTCGATCGAACGTTAGAAGAGGATGATCTTTACTGATGGGTTCCATTTCAAATACGTCCAACCCGGCTCCTCTGATGTCTCCCCTTCTTAATGCCTGTACGAGGGCATCTTCATTGACGATGGGTCCCCGCGCTGCATTGATGAGAATCGATGTTTCCTTCATTCTGTTAAACTGTCCTTCCTGAAACATCCCTTCTGTGTCAGCATTTAGAGGTGCCAGGATCACAACAAAATCTGATTGAGCAAGAAGTTCTTCGAATGGGGCATACTTTACTCCCATGGCCTGTTCTGCTTCGTGCTTCCGGGAGCGATTGTAGTAGAGTACCTCCATATTGAACCCTTTCGCTCTTCTTGCCACAGCTTCACCGATACTTCCCATACCGACAATCCCCATGGTTTTGTGATGAATATCTGAGCCAGCGAGTAAAAGAGGCGACCAGCTTTTCCAGTTTCCTTCTTTTACATAACGGTCAGCTTCAACGACCCTTCTTGCAACAGCCAGCAATAGGGCAAACGTCAAATCCGCCGTTGTTTCTGTCAATACATCCGGCGTATTCGTAATGGTGATTCCCTTTTCCTTTGCTGCCTCAAGATCGATATTGTCATAACCGACAGCCAGATTGGATACGACCTTCAAAGATTCCGCTCTCTGTAAGAGCTCCCCGTCGACCTTGTCCGACAGCATGGTCAGTAACGCTGACGCTTTCTCTGCTTTATCAAGGAGGATATTCCTCGGAACAGGTTCATCCTCCCGATCCCACATCTCCACTTCGTAGTTTTCCCGCAATGGTTCGATGACGGACTCCGGAAGTTTTCTTGTGATATAGATGTATGGCTTCATATGTATTCCCCACCTTCACTTCTTTTTTTCAGTTTAGCATAAAAGTGAAGGTCCCACTCATTTCAGGACATGGGGTTATAACCAGGCGATAAGAGGGATTCCCCATTTCTTAACAGGGACCTCCGACATATGATAAAAGTCAGACAGGAACGCTTCATATTGATGGGAATTTTTTAAGTATCTCTCGAGTTTCTCCTCAACCGTCTTTTTCTTCTGCTCCGATTGTGAAATATAATATTCCTCTACGCACTCGAAATAGTGAAGCGGGAATAATAGCCGGGAATACAGCAGCCTCCATGAAAACGGCGAAAGTGGGGTAAACGATTCATACTCTTTCATAAACTCCTGAAGCTCTGGATGAAACGTCTGGCTCCTCATAAAATACCGTTCCCTCACCCACTCTGCTATGTCCCGGGTACAGTGATCGAATACCCATTGAAACGGAAAATGAATGCACACTTCCGTCCCCCACGTGGACTCGAGGAACCGTTCATGACAAATCGTCCCTGCATCTTCGGGCGTGGGTTCTTCATCCAGCTCCGTGTCGACGAGATACTGTATGGCGTTTTCGGTCAATGCGCTGTAATACGGATAGCTCTCCACAAACCGACGTTCAAATTCATCAACGGGCTGGTCCTGAATGACCTGATAATACGCCTTTTCCAACTGGGCCAGCCTCTTTTCCCACAGACCCTTCCACTCCCCCATGCGATTAATCTTTTCTACCTTTTCTTCAAAGGTCCGTCCCCTGTAATGAAACTTACTGAGCTTTCTACCAAGCTTCCTGTCAGGTGGGGACTCGAGACTTTCATTCCTGAGGACGACATAGTCTTTATCCTTTTCCACAACGAGGAATCTTCCCTCGTTACTCTGGACAAAGGTAGCGACATGGCGATCTCCGGCACTTTTTAGATGCTCAGCCAATTTGTAAAGTTCCACAAGGGTTTCCTGTTCCATATTCGATACGCCTACAATACTATATACTAATCCCCCGACCATGTATCGATCCATCATTCCATCGTAGAATGCCCGCTCAGGATGCAACCCAAAATGTTTATTCAGAATCTCTTGAGACATACAGACCTCTCCTATCTATAATGACCGTTCTTTTTCGCCATTCGTATATAACCTTCACTCTATATAGTTGGAGAACGATTAAACCAATCCATACATGAATATCCAAAACGAGAGATGGGCAAGAATGAGAATAGAAGCTATTATTATGTCTATTTTCCAAAAGGGAATCATATGAGTAAAACAAGGCTTCGTCTAATCGAAATAGGGGTTATATAATCTTTCAAAGAAAAAGGTGAATAGGATGAAGGATAAGGAATCAATGGATTTATTAGAAAGTACAGCGCGTAAATGGCTGCATGAAAGAGGAGTGGAAATTGAAGATATCGCTCAATTAGTCATGTACCTTCAACAAAAGTATCATCCTGATCTTGAACTTAAGGAATGTATTTATAACGTTGAGCGTGTATTAACGAAGCGTGAAGTACAGAATGCGATCCTGACAGGTATTCAACTTGATATATTAGCTGAGAAAAAAATGCTGATGGAGCCCCTGCAGGCGATTGTTGAAGTGGATGAGGGATTATACGGTGTGGATGAAATCCTGGCCTTTTCCATTGTGAATGTATATGGTTCCATTGGATTTACAAACTACGGATATATCGATAAGCAAAAACCAGGGATACTGGAGGAATTGAATGATAAGTCTTCCGGTAAGTGCCATACTTTCCTTGATGATATTGTCGGCGCCATCGCAGCAGCCGCTTCAAGCCGTTTAGCACACAGGGCAAAATGTTCGGAATGAAAGACATAAGTATCCAAATCAGACGACAGGGTCGTCTGATTTTTTAGTGATAAAAAAAGTATTCAAGGTAAATGATACAATCTGCCCAAAATGACTATACAGTTAGAATGATGAGATCCATTTAACTCACTTAATGATTGCATATCAATGAATATTTTTATATAATTACAATTATAGTTGTAATTATATTCAATATAATTGTACCCATCACATACCAAAAAAATATACACACCGAATATAGGCTCTCACTACTATGAAGTATACAAGTTTCCCCCATCATACATACGTTTGAAAATAATCGAGGTGAAATCATATCCGGCTCCTGAGTGACAAAGCCCTAATCGATGCCTATGAAAAAGCAAAACAGTTAAAACTCAGTAATGAATTCATCATTCTGATCGAACAAGAAATTAAAAAGAGAAAATTAGTTCATTAAAGAATCGTTTGATTGTAGATGTCTTCGTGTTCCTCACAAGTCGGCATAATGTCTTCCCACTGAACGTCAAGAGCACATACAATGGCATTCAACTTGTTCAGGGAAGGGTTTGCCTCTCCCTTTTCGATCAACGAAATATAATTGACCGTCAATCCACATTTGTGGCTTAATTCTTGTATGGTGATTTCTTTCGCTCTTCTATGGTGCCTTATTTTCTTTCCGACAAGTCCTGTAACTGTAATACTCATTACCTCACTACCCTTTTAAAAATTCTTTAGAAATGACGTGGAATGTTTCGAAAATCAAGCTAAGAAACAGTGACTTTCACTCTTAAAGTTGTTTGCATTCGTAAAGAATAGTTAGAAATTGAAAAGGTATCAATGCTAATAGTCCCCTACTACCTTTGATGTTTACCCTAGTTGAATACCTTTACACTTAATTCCGAAATATTTTCTAAAAAAATTGAAAAAATCTTTACTTTCTCTCTTCAGTTTCTGTTTCCTGGTCGTTCTGAGTACTCAAATATTGGAAAAATTAATTAAAGTTCGTTAGAGGAAAACCGCATAATACAATAGGAGTATAATTTACGTTCTTACTACCATACTTTCAACAATAGCTATAGAGGCGAAAATATTGTTCATAAAAAGGACCGTGACAAAAGTCCCCTGAAGTATAAATAGTATTTTGCTTACTTCTTTTTACACTAGTTCTATTTTACTTATACAGACGTGTATTGTCCATTATGAATATGCTTCTAATTCAAGATATTTTTCTATTTGAGTACTCGCCAAGGGCTGATAAAGAGGGAAAGGCTGCCGTACCTTCTCCATTATTTTACTAAATATCCCATTGATCCAAGGTGTCAATTGTATAGGTTGGCTTAACATGCTTTTTGCTTAATGTTTCTTTCGTGGTCACTCCTGTATGAACAAGCAAGGTATCGAGCCCTGCATTTATTCCAGCCAGAATATCTGTGTCATAGTTATCCCCAACCATCAACGTATCTTCCTTTGGCACCCCTAATACAGATAATGCTTGTTCCATAATGATGGATTCAGGCTTTCCGATAAAGACCGGGTCTGTCTGAGTTGAGACGGTCACGACAGATGTCAGAGAACCATTCCCAGGAAGCAGTCCCAGCTCAGTGGGAATCGCTATGTCCCCATTCGTTGATATGAACGTTGCCCCATTTCTTACTCCTAAGCAAGCGAGTGATAACTTCTCGTAATTGATTTCCCTGTCAATTCCCACTACGACGAAATCAGGGTTTTCTTCCTGAAACGTAATGCCATTCTCTTCGAGTGCGGAGCGAATTCCTTCCTCACCGATGACATAGGCTGTGCCATTCGGCTTTTCCTTTGCCATGTACTGGGCAGTCGCCATGGATGTAGTAAATACCTGTTCCTTCGTCGCAGGGATATCAAATGAACGAAGCTTTTCAGCAACTTGCTCAGGTCTTCTGGAGGAATTATTCGTCACGAACAAATAGGGTAAGCCCTTCTCCTGCAATCGTTTAACGAAATCTCCCGCTTCTTCGATCTTCTCTTTTCCTTTATACATCGTCCCATCGAGATCGATTAAGTATCCTTTATATTCTTTCATTTTATAGTACCTCCTTAACGTTATGCTTAGTATGACCATTAGTTAGTATGGCATTGAATGAAAAATAAGACAGCGCCCCTCAATAGAAAGCGCTGTCAAATACTCTTAATTTTTAAATGCCGATACAGGACCCAGTTCGTTTTCCAGGTAGTCTCGGACCTGTGTTGGGAATTGGACCAGCGTTTCAGACACTTCATGTAAGATGGTATGTAACTTTTCGTGATCAACACATGTGTAATCCTGGACAAGTGGTTTACGCTGCTCCACGAGACGTTTAAGGTCTTCACTCATGTTGTCAGTGATCACCTTCTCATCAAGGAGAATATCAATGATGTCCTCATAGCTGCCGGGATCCCTCATGATAAATCCATCGATCATACTGTTTCCTACATCCAAAATGGATTCAATGATTACGTGGGCAACCCGCTCAAGGGCCAGCTTTTCTAATGTGGATCTCCACTGCTCCTGACGACTGACAATCGTAAGTTGCCCGCTCATATAGACCAGAATTTCTTCAATCTTTTCCCTGTCTACAAAATACATGATGCACACCTCTTTCTAAAACAAAATCCTCACACTTTATTTTAACATAACTTCAGCATCATACAGATACATCCTGCAATTCCCGTTTTAGTTTGATATGATGTAATGAGCAGAAAAAGAGGAGGGCATCGTGATGAATGAACGATTTTATTTGTATGACGATATGGAAAACACCAAAACCCGGTTTGTAAGTTTCATGGGGGAAAGTCAACGATACGACCTGGCCATCACTCAGACGGAACGTTATTACGGGAAATCATTAGTACTGGACCTTCAGGGCAACCGATTTGCCATTATGGGAAGAGATGACCTGGATGAACCCGGCTATATAGAAAGTGTATTTAAATTAACAGATGAAGAAGCAGAAGAATTAAGGGACTTTTTAGGTGAAATTATTCTTTAAATCAAGGATACCAAGAGAATGAACTCCACCTCCCCCTCACATACTACTGGTATGAAAGGTGGGAGATCAATTGAGTAAAAAGAGTAACTACGATAAAGAAGAAGAAGTATACAGTGACTTTTCAAATGTAGAGACGTACCGTAATTTCATCGTACCTGAAACCCTTCCCGAAGGTCCCTATGGATCACCAAGAGGAAAGCATGCCCCTGTCGAAAACAAAAGCACCCCATGGGAAAAAGGCCAACGTTATTATAGTGCTTTCAATTATGAAAATAAATCCCTCCATCAGGATATACCGCGACAGGAACCCGGTTCACACCCTGTTCATGCTGACCCTGATGTAAACGAAGAGCCGCCTTATACTGAAAATAAGTAAAAAAAGGAACAAACGGTCACCGTTTGTTCCTTTCTTCATCTTTATTTATTGACTTTCTTAACGAGAAAATAAGCACATCCGAAATTACAGTATTCATATAAATAGTCCTTATGAGTGCTTACCTTTGTATCAAAAGAAGCCTTCTGGTTGTGATCTTCAAAGAACCCCTTCAGCCTCAGCTGTCCATATCCCCAATCACCGAGGATATAATCGTATTTGCTTAAAATATCGCTATATCTTTCCTTAAATGCTTCTTCGTTGAAACCGTCTCTGAATTCATCGACGATTTCATAGCATGTATTCTGCACGCAAATCACCTCTGTCCACCCACTTTCGTTTCCTTATCTTAAATTATAACGGATTGTCCATTAATTTCTATGAAAAATTACCATACAAGATGGTCACCCTATCAAATAGGGGGTGTTTAAGTTGAATAAATTAATTTTAGGTACGACGGTACTGAGCATTACGCTAATCGGAACTGCCTGTAATGGCATTGACACGGCCAATGAAGAAATGTTCCACGATAACGGAAATACGATCAATGTTAGGGACAGGGAAGACCTGTATAACGAAGACAGTTGGACCAAAAAAGGAGCCCACAGAGGTGAAGACTTCGGTTATGTCAGACAGCAGAAAAGTCCTACCGGTGGTCAGAACATCTCCACGAAGGATATGTATAGCATCAACCGGGAGCAGGTAGCTGACAGCATCAGCAAGATGAGTGTCGCCCTTCCTAACGTGAAGGATTGCTCTACGCTAGTGACAGACGAAGAAGTGCTTGTCTCCTATGTGACCGACAAAAAAGATAAAAACGGACGCTTTGAAGTAGCCGATCAGGTAAAGAAAACAGCCATGTCTGTCATCCCACGTTGGTATCATGTCTATGTAACCGATGATAAATCGTTGATGCGCAATGTCGAAAACCTGGCCAAAATGGATAGCGACAGTAAAAACGTCAATACAGCGATTGACGACACCATCAATCTTATGCTGAAAGACTCTCCTCAAGGAAGAAATGTCGACTCGGGAGAGAATGCCAACGGCGAAATGACATCTGATCAATACGAAATGCGTGACGACGACACCCATAAAATCAATATGGACCGCCAGAAACGCAACGATTATACCGACAACAATAACATGATGGAATAAAGAAAAGCGGAGGCGGCTTGGTCAGAGGCGACAAGCATAAGATGAATGGGCCACGAAGGCGCCCTTTGCCTTCTTGGTCCATTTAGCTTATGACCTCGAGCCTCTAGCCGCCGCAGCTGGACATCAAGAAAAGCGGAGGCGGCTTGGTCAGACCCGACAAGCATAAGACGAATCAACCGGAAAGGCGCTCTTTGCCTTTTTGGTTGATTTGACTTATGACCTCGAGGGGCTAGCCGCCGCAGCTGGACCTCGAAGAAAACCATCTGTTACAAAAAGGACTGACCGTTAGAGAGCATCTCCGACACGTCAGTCCTTTTCTTGTTATGTGAAATTATGCATTTTGAACTTCCTGCTCACCTTTGGCTTGTCTTGCTTTTGCAGCTGCGTTCACCTGCTCGTCGGCATGGTAAGAAGAACGTACAAGCGGACCTGCTTCACAGTGGCTGAAGCCTTTTTCCATAGCTGCTTCACGAAGTTCGGCAAATTCGTCTGGATGGTAATACTTTTGAACCTTCAAATGTTTCTTCGATGGTTGCAGATATTGCCCCAGTGTCACAATATCAACATGATTGGCGCGAAGATCATCCATCGTTTCAAGGATTTCTTCCTTCGTTTCCCCCAGACCAACCATGATGCTTGATTTTGTCGGGATCTCAGGATTTAGTTCCTTTGCACGGCGCAGGAATTCCAATGTACGATCATAGGTCGCACGGGCACGAACTCTTGGAGTAAGGCGGCGGACCGTTTCAACATTGTAGTTCATGATGTCAGGCTTAGCGTCCATCAACGTCTTAATGTTATCGAAGACTCCCCCCATATCGGAAGGCAGCACTTCAATAGAAGTGAACGGACTCTTACGACGGATGGCGCGAACGGTTTCAGCAAAGACTTGTGAACCGCCGTCTTTCAAGTCATCACGGGCAACAGCTGTAATAACCACGTGCTTAAGATTCATCATTTGTACAGAATCTGCAACACGTTCTGGTTCTTTTAGATCTAATTCAGTCGGAAGACCTGTTTTTACCGCACAAAAACGGCAGGCGCGTGTACAAATATCCCCGAGAATCATGAAAGTAGCCGTACGTCTTGTTCCCCAGCACTCATGAATATTCGGACAGCGGGCCTCTTCACACACAGTATGAAGATTGTTCTCACGCATCATTTTTTTCAAGCCCATATAATTATCGTTCGTATTCAGCTTAATCTTAAGCCAATCCGGTTTACGAATATGTTCATCTTTCTTGCTCATACCCCTCATCTCCAATCCTAAATAATCTGACTTAGGCAAAGAGTGAAACGCTGTATCGTTCATCCTATGTAAACAAGCCATCATCAATATACTTCTTTTGTCACTTTATCATACTAAAAAAGTGAAAACAAGCATGCGATACCCTATTACCATTTATTGATGATTATGAATCCCGGTGAACGATACAAACTACAAATAGGCCCCTAAAAATGGAGGGATTATTTTGTACAAACGATTGGTCTTACTCATTGTTCTTTTCTCCTTCGTGATAAGCCCAACCCAAGGCTTTGCAGAAGAAAAGCTTACGGATGAGCAGATTCACACCAAAAGAATGGAATTGTTTCAGAAGAGCGAGGCTTTGACTCATATTCCCTGGTACTACTTAGCTGCCGTTGATCAATATGAACGAAGTCTCCGGTTCGCCCGTAAAGATAGAGAAAAGCCATCTTCTTATATCTCGATTTTTATGGAATCCGAAAAGTGGATTGGCCCTCTGAATCCACACTCTGATGATGAGAACCCGGAAACGATTGCGCTTTTCAATGGAATCGGTCGGGACGGGGACCTGGACGGGAAAGCCAGCTTGAAAAGTGATGAAGATGTCCTAGCTGCCTTAACGGACTTTATACTGAGATATGGTATCGATCGTGATAACTTCAAGTTGGCCCTTTGGGATTATTACAAACGGGATAAAACCGTCAGTATCATCATGGGAAATGCCAAAATATATAAACAGTACGGAACAATTCACCTGAATAAAAAAGCCTTTCCACTCCCCTTGAGATTTAACTATAGTTACCGGAACACATGGGGAGATGCCCGTGGATGGGGTGGAAGACGAATCCATGAAGGGACGGATCTATTCGCTGACTACGGCGTACCGGTAAGAGCCACGTCCTACGGTATCATTGAAATGAAAGGCTGGAACCGTTATGGAGGTTGGCGCATCGGCATCCGTGACATCAATAATACGTATCACTACTTTGCTCACTTGAGTGGTTTTGCGAAAGACCTTCATGTAGGACAGGTGGTTGAGCCGGGCATGGTGATCGGCGGGGTCGGAAGCTCAGGTTATGGACCACCGGGAACGTCAGGGAAATTCCCTCCCCATTTGCATTACGGTATGTATAAGGATAACGGCCTGACAGAATGGTCCTTTGATCCGTATCCTCATCTAAGAATGTGGGAACGCCAGGACAGAATGGAAAGCAGGAAACATTAAAAAAGCAGACAATGGAGGATCCATCGTCTGCTTTTTCCTTTTATACCTGTTTTTTTGATTTGGAAACAGCGTTCATGATACTAGCTGCTAATCCACCCCAGATGACGATCACTCCGACCACCATCATTGCAATTGCGCTACCAGACATGTTAGCTTACCTCCTTATAGCTATCAGCATTCGATTTGGCATGCCAGCGTTTGAATCCGAAGGCTACTCCTGCCAGGATGGCAAATGCCGCTACAAACCATCCACTGTAAAGGATGAAAGTATCTGAGTAGCCACCGTAGTTTCCAGTTTCATTTTCAAATTCTTTTAGTAAATTCATCTTGAACAAACCGAACATCATCCATCCCAGGACGATTGGTGTAATAACGCCTAAGCATACTTTCCACCATGCTCCAAGCTGGATATCTGAAATTCCATTGGCATGAGACTGGAATGCTCCCAGTTTACGAAGGAACCAGGCAATCACAACTACTTCCACCAATCCTACAAACGCCACTCCAAATTGGTTGATGAAGTAATCAGCTACATCCAGGAACAATAGACCTCCCTGTGTGGCAAAAAGGATGGAGATAACGGCTGAAAGTCCTCCACCGAATAGAACAGCTTTGTTACGGGAGATTCCGAACTTCTCAGAAACCGCTGCTACATATGTTTCCGAGATCGATATTAACGATGACAGTCCGGCAAGGACCAGAGAAGCAAAGAACAAGAAACCAAATACTTCGTTGAATGCCGGGAATTCGTTAATGATCTGCGGGAAGACCACAAACGCCAGTCCCACTCCTCCACTTACAACATCCTGAACAGCAACTCCCTGTGATTGAGCCATGAAACCTAGTGCTGCAAATACCCCAATACCAGCCAATAACTCGAATCCCGAGTTACTAAATCCTGTAATGAACGCATTGTTCGTAATATCCGATTTCTTCGGCAGATAACTTGAGTACGTAATCATGATCGCAAAGGCAATGGATAAGCTGAAGAAAATCTGCCCGTAGGCCGCTACCCATACACCAGGATCAGCGATTTTGCTGAAGTCCGGTTTGAAGAATGCATCCAGACCTTCCATCGCTCCAGGTAAAGTTAAAGCGCGAACAACTATAATTAAGAATAATATAACAAGTGCTGGAATAAAGATTTTATTCGCTACTTCGATCCCTTTCTTTACACCCTTGAAAAGAATACCGAGCGTCACGGCCCATACGATCACAAGGGGGATGAATACCCCTGGAACCACACTGCCCGTCTGACCTGCATCAACTGAAAGCTTTAAATAATCGCTGAACAGGAAGGATTCTGTATCCTTTCCCCAACCTAAATTGAAAGAAAAAACACTGTAGGACATCGCCCAGGCGATAATGACGGCATAATAGGTGGAAATAACGAATGCAATTAATACCTGCCACCATCCAAGCCATTCTGTTTTCTTATTAAGACGGAAATAAGATAACGGTGCTGAACCACGGTACTTATGACCAATTGTAAATTCAAGTACTAATAATGGAATTCCTGCTGTCAGAAGAGCGAATAAATAAGGAATGAAGAATGCTCCCCCGCCATTTTCATACGCTACTGCCGGAAAACGCCAAATGTTCCCTAGTCCGATTGCCGATCCGACAGCAGCCAGAATAAATCCTGCTCGTGTACCAAACTGTGCACGATTTTCCATGCTGTTCCCCCCTAGTTCTTTCCAACTACCTTTCAAGAGGTATTTGAAATTTTTATATTTTCAGATTATTTATAATCTAAAGTCAGTATAGCTAGTTCCAGGACAATTGTCAAAGCTTTATTTTAGTGAATCAGTGAGAATATTATAAAATGCCTGCAGTACTATTTCACTATAAGAAATTTGTCGGTTTTTAGGGAATGGGAGGAGATAGAATCATGCAGCGGATTCAACTTCCAATCAAGAAAAAAAACCAGAAGCGGGTTAGCTCCTGGTTTTTCAATTCCATTATTCTGCAGATGCTGGCTTTGCTTTTTCACCGAACAGTAAAGCGATTGCCATGATTAATATGATGACAACCACGAGTCCGAGGATGGTGCTTCCAGTGAATCCTAATACGAGGTATCCGATTGCGGCTACAACCGCACCGATGATCGCATATGGAAGCTGGGTGATGACGTGATCGATATGATTGCTTCCTGCACCTGTAGAGGAAAGGATCGTCGTGTCCGAAATCGGCGAGCAGTGGTCACCCAGCACTGATCCTGCAAGGACCGCTGCCATGGCAGGAAGTAAAATGCTGACATCCGATGCTGCTGCAATTTCTCCGGCGATCGGCAGGAGAATCCCGAACGACCCCCAAGAAGTTCCCGTTGAGAAAGCCATAATTCCGGCGACCAGGAATAAGATGACCGGCAGCGCCTGCACTGGTAAGCTCGATTGTTCAACCAGTCCGGCAAGATATGTACCGGTTTGCAGTTGATCAATCAGTGTTACGATGGTCCAGGCAAAGATTAAAATATAAACAGCCGGCAGCATTGACTTGATTCCTTCCAGTACAGCCGTTCCAAGAGCACTGCCTTCAATTCCTTTCAGGCTTACTTGGCGAAGGAAGAAAATCAGGGAAATCACCAGTCCGAATAATCCACCGTATAATAGCGATTTAGTAACATCTGTATTTTCAAAGATCGGCAGTAGATCAAAAGATCCCACCGCTTGATATCCAGTCCATAGCATCATGGAAACTGTACCGATGACAAGAGCCACAATCGGCCAGACAAGATCACCCACAGATCCTTTTGAACTGACAGGAAGATCATTTTTCAATTCACCGGGAATTTCTTTGCCGGGATCATAAAGATCTCCGGTTTCAATGGCACGCACTTCATGCTCTTTCATTTTACCGAAATCAAGTCCCTTATAAGCAACCATGACAACAAGCAGGACCGCTGCCCACACATATAGGTTCATCGGGATCATTTGAATGAAAGCTGAAAATGCCGTGTACTCCGTAATACTGTGAGCAGTAAGAATGGAACCGATGATTCCGATAATATATGCTCCCCAGCTCGAAATCGGTGAAACGACACAAATCGGAGCAGAGGTTGAATCGATGATATAAGCTAACTTTGCACGTGAAATTCTATGACGGTCCGTGATGGGTCTTGAAACCTGTCCGACAGCAAGGGCATTAAAATAGTCGTCAATAAATATGATGATACCTAATACCGCAGCCAAAAGCTGTGCACCCTGCCTTGTCTTCACTCGTTTCATCGCCCATTCACCGAACGCGCGGCTCCCGCCTGAGATATTCACAAATGCCGTGATCACACCGAGAATGAGTAAGAAGAAAATGATGTAGACATTCCAAGTATTCAGGCCGCCATCAGCGACAAAGATGCCCTTAAAGGCGTCCCATACAAAGCTGAATGTTTTAGGAATGGATAAATCCGCCAACAGAAAGGCAGATGCGACAATTCCTACTCCCAATGAAAGCAGGACCCGTCTTGTGAGTATAACCATAAGAATGGCTAAAAGGGGTGGTAATAATGAGTAAATCGTGTTTTCCATAGTGTCCTCCTCCTATTTGATAGGGGGGAACCATCGTAGCATGACAGAGGATAATAAAAAAAGGCAACGATAGAGAAACTATCATTACCTTTGTTAGTAACGTAAGTGCTCCATCACGATCTGTAGCTCCCCATTATAGAGATTTCCCTATAATGACAGTGTTATCCTTCTTCAAGACAACCCCAGTAAATAGACCTTTGACAAGCATATTTACTTCGGCAAAGATTCCCTTTCATCTGTTTTCTTCGTTGTCATCCTCGAACAGATTACTCTTGAACCCTGCGCCTCTACCCCATCGGACTGATGATGTGGTGTGTTATAAAATTTTCTTTATTAATATAACAAACTATCATTCTTTTGACAACTTTTTTCCCGGACTAATTTGTGGGAAATTCAATGGAAGGACTCGATCCCCCTCCACCATTATTATAAAATTGCGGTACATCCAGATGAACCGTCCCCATCGCAACCAGGATATCCTGCTTGATCGTTTCGGTTTTCGTTGCAAACGGGATGATGATTTGTACATTTACTTCAAGCTCCACAAACACCTTCACTACTGCGTTATTGATTCCAAACTGCTCTACCGTCGTTTTCACATCGGAACGTACGTCACCGATGGAATGAAAGCGAATGGGGATTTTCGGCCCCAAGTTCCCGAGCAAAACGTTGTTCGTAGCCTGACCTAGAGGTACGGAATACGTAATGCCCTTCGCAGTCTTCGATTTGCCTTTATCAATTTCCACCTCTGTGAGAAACTCAAGATTTTCAATATTCCCGGCCTCTGCTTCCTGAAGATTCTGCTGGACCAGATTCGTGATTTCTGCCTGGACCCTGTTGATGGTCTGCGTATTATATTTGAACGAAACAATATCGCCTTCCTGGTTCTTCACTTCTTCGGTTATATCCGAAATATCCAGAACATCGGCAATCTTTTTATTGATCGCTTTATTAATCACCAGGGTACCGATCCTGCTCGTCTGTGTCTCGGCATAAGCAAGAAGGGTCGGTTTTAACCCTTTGTTAATGATCCATAATCCAAATCCAGTGGAAATCATAAAGAACAGAAATGTAATGATCATAACATGTCGAAAAGGCAGTGGACCTCCTCTTCGGGGTTTGTAGGTTTTGAACTTTGACAAAAAAATCCCCCCTTACAAGCTATTTGTATGCTCTGTAAGAGGGGATTAACGCAAAAATTTATTTAATCTTAAGAGATTGGGGTTCATAATCCGGATCAAAACCTGTAATCACCTTGTCCAATTCCCTGCTTAAATCGAGTGGATAAGGAGTGTTCAGTTCCCTGCCACCCTCTTCAATGATCCGGATGACCGGCCGATCTGTCACCCCTTTATTTTGGTCTGTGACAATCCCTTTCCGTCCATCATTCAGTTCCACGATCATGCCATTTGGATAGATCGCCACCGATGAGCGGAAGGCTTCAATTACATGTGGATCGAATAGGGAGCCAGATCCCGCATACAATACCTCTAAAGCCTGATGGGGGAGCATCGCTTTCCTGTACACCCGATTTGAGGTCATGGCGTCAAACACATCAGCAACAGCAATGATCTTTGCAAATGGATGAATGTCTTCCCCCTTAATTCCCCGTGGATAACCGGAGCCGTCGAGCCTCTCATGATGCTGATACGCACAGTGGGCGATGATCAGGGACACAGAATGAAGCTGCCTAAGTATTTCAAAGCCGTGCTCCGAATGCTTCTTGATTTCCAAGAATTCATCTTCTGTAAGTTTCCCCGGCTTTAGTAGGATTTCCTCCGGCACAAGCATCTTACCGATATCATGCAAAATCGCTCCCACCCCGAGCTGCTCCAGCTGCTTCTGTGACAGCTTGAGTTCAAGACCGATGGACAGCGTATATAACGTTACATTAAATGAATGGTGAAAAATATAGGAGTCGTATGTAAACACGTCCGTCAAAATGGTGAGAAGGTCATGATTCGCCTTTACTTCTGACAGGACGACATTGATCACCTGCTTCAATTGCCTGGCGCTGTCTTCAGTCATCAGGACACCGGGTGATGCATCCGATGCGCTTAATTGATTGAAGGCCTTCTCTATATCATTGACCGCCTGCTGTCTCACTTTACTCGAAACGGTCCCTTTCACATGGATTCCACTGGAAAGAGAGTCTTCAATATAGACATACTGAATACTAAGCTCTTGCAGCCTGAAAATCATGCGTTTTGTAATAGGAACATTATCATGAATCAAAGCTTGACCTCTCATATTATATACCGTTGTAGCTAGAACCATGCCGGGTTTTAAAGCCCGTGTTGATATAAGCCTCATAGAATTCTCCTATGTAATTCTTTCATTTTTCGACAAAATTTCCTAGTATCTCCATTATAAAGCATAAAAGTGATCTTGCAAGGTGTATTTCGTTAAATATTCATGAAAGAATATTGAAGAAAACAAGGGTTTTGAGTGGAGTTTTTTGGGGTGCTTGCATGGTAGAAGATTAGATTTCTTTTTTTAAAAAGGTTGTTTTCGTAAACATTGTTGCTTTTGGATGTAGCGAGTGGCGGTTGATTTCCGCTACAGGTGCTCGCTTTCCGCGGGGCGTGAGTTGAGCACCTTCCGCTCCAATCAACTAGACAGACGAAAAGTATGACAATCACAAAAGAAATGTGGAGATTGCGTATGCCTGCCACTGCTTTTTCATTCGGTGCAGTGACTGATTTTATTTAATAGTCCGTTACTCTTTTTAAACGGATGGTCACAAACTAATTTGCTAGTCACCTACTTACTACTTTAGAGGGTGAAGTGAACTGTGTAGACTCCTACGGAAAACGGGCGTGCCGAGACCCCGGAAGCGGTTTTTGCTGAGGAGGCTTGGCCGAACGTCCGTGGAAAGCGGGACTGTTCCCTTCACCCTCTTGCACCACAACTTAAATGACAGAGCATCGTAAATCTTAGTTGGTATGCGAATAGCAACAATCTTTGCGAAAACAGCCTTTTAAAAAAACGCAATTCCATTTGGTTTTGAAGCGAAAAATCAAAAAATGACGCAATTCCTCCGAGTTTCGACGCAATAGTCAGGAGTAAAAGTCATGGAAGAAAAATAAATACGGTTTAAAATGCCGGAACAGTCCATTTTATATCCAAATGCCCTGTAAAAGTATTTTTATTTCTCGTAAATCTCCTCTCCCCTCACAAAACAAAGACCAGATACTCCCTAATAAGCACTGGTCATACTCAACGTTTATATCATCTTTAACAAGGCATCCCTGCCAGCCATCCCTGTATGGATACCGAGATTCGCAGCTTCGTAGGTGATGGACTCAAGTGGCGCATCCAGTAGCTGATCAATGGTTTTCACACCGACCGCTCTTCCAGCGATGATCTTCCTGTCCTTTAACTTCTCATTCAGCAGCGCAACATCAAGTGCCCCACACATAATATATCCTTTTTCACTCGTCACGACGAGGAGATTCGTTTTCGGAAGTTCAACAGAAATGGCTGTAAAAGTATGTCCCCCAATGGTAATTGGAGATACATTCATCATATTTCATCGCTCCCTTCACTCATATGTATGTTATGAGTAAGAAAACGGTGACCTATTTACTGTTTTAATTTCCACTCCAAAACGTCTCGCAAAAACTCCGGCATAAAGTACTTTTTCTCGAGCCTTTGAAGATCTGGAAAGAAGTGGCCGAAAGTGAACATATCAGGTAGCGCGAGTTTGTACATCCTTAAAGGCTCGATTGGGGAGTCCCCAATGAGGATTTCATGGTTATGAAAGTGAATATTGCAATAAACAAATGTCCCCATCACTTTTCCCCTGAACCCAAGGCCCTTCACCTCAAGATTCGGCCAATCCTCATTGAGAGTCTGCTTAATGATTTCCTTCAGCTCAGACCCCTTCATCCGGATCAAACAGGGGTTGATGGGGTGGGGAAGGATGCGGTGCAGATCCTGCTTTGTGACCGCACCCTCATGAAGGCCACTCATGAGCAGACCTGCATTCAGGAATCCGCAATCTGCACCACACCATTCTACAAGTGCTGCACAGAGACGATACGGAAGGGGGGACGCGTGAAACCAATCGACTGGAAGAGGTGCTTTCAGCCGGGTAATTTCCTGCTCTAATAATCTTTCCCCCTTGCGGTTCCAGCTCAGAGTCTCCTCTTCTTCCCCATCCACTGACGGAAGTTCATGCTGTTTATAAAGCCGTGCCTTTTTTCCTGCGATTTGTTTTGTGACCGTATCCATTTCAATGGCCATATGACCGACGTAGTGACCATATTTCCCGGCAGCACCCAGCATGGTTCCCTTAACCAATTTGCCCTCGGGTAATACATGGTGGGTATGGGCACCGAGGATGACATCAATCTCAGGGAATTGCTCTCCAATCATTTCGTCATCCCTGATGCCTAAGTGAGAAAGGAGGATGATCATATCCACTTGGGGATGAAGTTCGTGAACCAGTCTCTTCAGCTCCTCCAAGGGTGAGGTGACATTCCAGCCGAGAGCTTGGTAAAAGGGTTTGAAATAGGCCGTTAACCCAATGACACCCACCTTTCCTCCATTCCGGGACTCATAAATCCGGTGAGTATCTATCCAGTTCGGACGCTTGGATGACCGGTCTAACAGGTTCCCGACAATCACATCAAATTCAGCTTCTTTATATAGGTTGTTTAAATCATCATAATCCAGGGTGATTCCTTCGTTATTGCCGATCGTGACAGCATCGTACCCCACTTCATTCAATAACTCCACATTCCCGAGTCCCAGCGTCGCTTCACTTAAAGGGTGCCAGCGGTCAATGTGATCTCCGATATCGAATACATAAACCGTTTCTCCGTCTTTCTCATGCTGCTGTTTTCGCCGTTTGAGGAAATCCCTTATTCTCGGCCAATGTTCCAAGTGACTGTGAAGATCGTTCGTATGATAAATATGAATGGTTTCTCTCATAAATCGTTCACTCCTATAGGAGGTATATTATCCTGTCATTCCTTGATAAATCAATCGAATTCCAATTAAAATCAATATAATTCTCAGTACGCTCACCAATACTTTTGATTCGAGCTTCGTATTGATAAAGGCCCCGATCTTTGCCCCGAACCAGGCTCCAGGGATGAGAGCCAGCGCGTACAGCCATTTCACATTCCCGAACAGGACATGTGTGCCGGAACTTACGATTGCCGACAGAAAAATCATGAACATGGACGTTGCCACGGCCACATGAGGGGGGAATAAGAAGATCAGGATCATGGCAGGAACCATCAATGAACCTCCTCCGATGCCGAATAAACCGGATGTAAATCCGACCACAAAGGCAATGGCTGCGCCCAATAAAGGAGGGTATCCGTAGCGGAAAGTCATTCCGTTCGGATCGGTAAATTGCCGCTGGAAGGAAGCATTCCTGAATTTTTCAATGGGCTTCAATTTATTCCTCACCATCAGAATGACGGCAATCAATATCATAAAAATTCCGAAATAAAGATTAAAGGTCTCCATATTCAATCCTTTATTCACCCAGGCACCGACAATCGAACCGGGTCCGCTCCCTGCAAAGAAAATCAAACCGCTTTTATAATCGACGGTTTTATGCTTTAAGTAGGCAAGGGTGGACGATAATCCCGTAAAGATCATAATGACCAAAGATGTACCTACAGCCGTCTGAGGGTTCATGCCATCTATCAAGGTTGTATATGTACCAAAGTATATCAAGGCAGGTACAACGATCACACCACCGCCGAGTCCGACGAGGGAACCGATTGCCCCTGCTAAAAGCCCAATGGATAGAAGAACAATCCATTCCATCTATCTTTCATCTCCTGTCATTAAAAAAGATCCAGCTGCTTCGGTGCAAGCCCGTCATATTTAATGCCTAATAATTCTATCAGCTCTTTCGCATTTGCTGCGGCGTCTCCTCCAGAATTATTGTTGAATAAAATATATAAATCTTTCGAGTTCTCATGGAAGTGATGAATGTAAGGAATCCATTCTTCCAGTTCCGCGCGATTGTATCGATAGAGATAGCGAACCTCACGCCAGTCTTTCCCATTCGGTTTATTCCATCCGTACACATTCCTGCCGTGAAACCGAATGAGCGTAGCCTCTTTGTGAGTGGATTCGGGTACCATGGGGATTGATCCCTCTCCTGCCTGTGGTTCATCGCAAATACTGTGGATCCAGCCTTCTTTTTTCATGAAGGATAGGGTTTTTTCCCGATACTCTGGTCTGAACCAGCTTTGATGACGGAATTCTAGTGCAAGGGGGAAGTCCTTCAATTGCTCCCTGCAGTACCGGATATATGCAACATGCTCTTTTTTACAATCGTACCATGGTGGAAACTGAAGCAGGACCATGGCTAATTTATCCGCATTCACATATGGCGCAAGGGAATCCTTGAATGCAAGGAACATTTCTTCCTTTGTTTCAAAGGGAATTTCTCCACGCTGATGCCCGGTGATTCCCTGGTAGGCTTTTACAATGAATTTAAAATTTTCCGGTGTTTCCCGCACCCATTTTTCACCATTACGAACAGGTTGAACAGCGTAAAACGCTGTGTCCACTTCTACGATGGGAAAGTGGGCTCCGTATTCTTTTAACTTATCACGTGGCGAGACATTCTCATAAAGGATATCATGATCTCCCCAACCTGTTACTCCTATGTATATCATCCGCATTCACCTGCTTTATTATGAACATGTCCATTTTATCATAAGGGCAATGGAAATTCTTATGTTTAGATCGATTGAGGTCACACCGTGGTATATTCCTGCTGGTTAGTAATGAAATATAAAATGATTGTTGTGCAATCTAATATGAAAGTGAATTTAAATTCACTGTGAAAGCAGGCTGCCTGAAAGTATGGGAGAATGACGTACTTTCAAAATATTGATCCCCATATAAAATAATAGAATTAATCCCTCGTGTCGTGTTTTCTTTAGATTAGCCTTTACGAATGAGTCCATGCCATTTTGAAAATGAAAAAACTCCCCTGATAATGATCCATCAAGGGAGTTTGTAAAGTATATTAACCGATTGAACCTTCCATTTCAAACTTGATCAGACGGTTCATTTCAACTGCATATTCCATTGGAAGTTCTTTCGTGAATGGCTCGATGAAGCCCATTACGATCATTTCTGTTGCTTCTTCCTCTGAAATACCGCGACTCATAAGATAGAATAATTGTTCTTCCGATACTTTCGAGACCTTCGCTTCGTGCTCCAATGAAATGTTATCGTTCAGAATTTCATTGTAAGGAATTGTATCAGAAGTCGATTGGTTATCCATGATCAGCGTGTCACACTCGATGTTTGAGCGTGCGCCTTCCGCTTTACGGCCAAAGTGAACAATTCCACGATACGTCACTTTCCCACCATGTTTTGAGATGGATTTAGAAACGATTGTAGAAGATGTATTTGGTGCCAGGTGAATCATTTTCGCTCCGGCATCCTGGTGCTGCCCTTTACCTGCAAGTGCAATGGATAGCGTCATACCACGTGCGCCTTCACCCTTAAGGATGACCGCAGGATATTTCATCGTTAGTTTAGAACCGATGTTTCCATCCACCCATTCCATCGTTGCGTTCGCTTCACATACAGCTCGCTTCGTAACCAGGTTGAACACGTTGTTCGCCCAGTTTTGGATGGTCGTATAACGGCAGTACGCATCTTTCTTGATGATGATTTCAACGACTGCAGAGTGAAGTGAATTCGTTGTATAAACCGGTGCTGTACAACCCTCTACATAGTGAACGCTCGCGCCTTCATCAACGATGATCAACGTACGCTCGAACTGACCCATATTTTCAGAGTTAATACGGAAGTAAGCTTGAAGTGGAGTATCCACCTTTATCCCTTTAGGGACATAGATGAAAGATCCACCGGACCATACTGCTGAATTCAAGGCAGCGAATTTATTATCCGTTGGAGGGATAACCTTCGCCCAATGCTCACGGAATAGCTCTTCATTTTCTTTAAGGGCGGAATCTGTATCTTTGAACACGATTCCCATGTCTTCAAGATCCGATTGCATGTTGTGGTATACAACCTCTGATTCATACTGTGCAGATACCCCTGCAAGATACTTTTGCTCAGCTTCGGGGATACCTAATTTATCAAACGTTTGCTTGATCTCTTCAGGTACTTCATCCCAGCTGCGCTCAGATCTTTCAGATGGCTTTACATAGTAAGTGATTTCATCAAAGTTCAATTCCTGCATATCTCCGCCCCATTGAGGCATTGACATATTGTAAAAATGCTCAAGTGATTTCAAACGGAAATCAAGCATCCATTGAGGTTCTTCTTTCATGCGGGAGATTTCTTCCACAATTTCACGGGTCAAACCACGTTTCGAGCGGAAAATGGAAACGTCTTTATCGCTGAATCCGTATTTATAATCCCCGATCTCAGGCGCTTTCTTAGCCATGTTGATTCCTCCATTCTTTGGTAGTGACGAGGGAGAGCATTAGTCCTGCTCTTCCTCTGACACTCCTTTTTCCATCGCTTTCCATGCCAATGTCGCACATTTGATACGGGCAGGGAACTTCGCGACTCCTTGTAATGCTTCAATATCTCCTAAATCCACATCATCATCATATTCATTGCCTTGCATCATATCAGAGAAGATCTTGGAAAGCTTGAGGGCTTCTTCAATTTTTTTCCCCTTGACCGCCTGAGTCATCATGGAAGCAGAAGCCATGGAGATAGAACAGCCTTCTCCATCAAACTTTGCATCCTGAACGACACCATTTTCAACCTTCAATGTCAGGTGAATGCGGTCACCACACGTAGGGTTATTCATGTCGATGGTAAAGCTTCCATCCTCTAAAGAACCTTTATTACGCGGATTTTTGTAATGATCCATGATGACTTGTCGATACAACTGATCTAAATTATTAAAAGACATCGCTGAAAAACTCCTTTGTCTTCACCAGGCCTGCAACCAGTTTATCAATATCTTCTTCTGTGTTGTAAAGATAGAAACTGGCACGTGCTGTTGCCGATACGTTCAACCACTTCATCAGCGGCTGTGCACAATGATGACCAGCGCGAACGGCAATCCCTTCAGCGTCAAGTACAGTCGCTACATCATGGGGATGAACATCATCAATGTTGAACGTCACAAGACCGGCACGTTGACCCGGGTCATTTGGTCCGTAGATTGTCATCCCTTCTACTTCACTCATCTTGTTCAAAGCATAGGCGGCAAGCTTATGTTCATGTTCTTCAATGTTATGAAGTCCGACTTGTTCAAGAAAGTCGATGGCAGCACCCAGTCCGATGGCACCGGCAATGATCGGTGTACCCCCTTCAAATTTCCAGGGAAGTTCTTTCCACGTGGATTCCTGAAGGCCGACAAAGTCGATCATTTCCCCACCGAATTCGATCGGTTCCATTTTATTCAGGTGCTTTTTCTTCCCGTAAAGAACTCCGATCCCTGTAGGACCTACCATCTTATGACCGGAAAAGGCAAAGAAATCGCAGTCCAAATCTTGCACATCAATTTTCATATGTGGAGCTGCCTGAGCTCCGTCCACTACCATGACGGCTCCATTTTCATGAGCGATCCTGGTCATTTCTTTGATTGGATTCATTGTACCAAGTACATTTGAAACCATCATGATGGAGACGATTTTCGTTTGAGGTGTTACGGTTTCTTTTACATCCTCAATCGCAATCGTTCCATCTTCCTGAAGTGGAACGTATTTTAACGTCGCACCGGTTTCTTTGGCCAACTGCTGCCAAGGAATGATATTGCTGTGATGCTCCATATGTGTGATCACAATTTCGTCACCCTCGGCGAGATTCGCACGACCGTAGCTTGCTGCAATGGTGTTGATTGCGGTTGTCGTCCCACGGGTGAAAATTACCTCTTGAGTGGAAGATGCATGGATGAAATTCCGGACCTTTTCCCGGGCCCCTTCATATCCATCCGTCGCTCTCGTCCCAAGGGTATGCACTCCGCGGTGGACGTTGGAATTGTATCCCCGATAGTAATCGTTCATCGCCTCAATCACGGAAACCGGCTTTTGAGATGTTGCGGCACTATCAAGATACACCAGTGGATGGCCATTTACTTCCTGGTCGAGAATCGGAAATTGTTTACGAATCTCTTTTACATCCATTAGTTTACTTTCCTTTCAATAACCTCAACAAGCTGTTTCTTGACTCCTTCGATTGGTAATTGTTTTACCACCGGAGCAAGGAAGCCGTGAATGACTAGACGTTCTGCTTCGTGCTGTGGAATTCCGCGGCTCATCAGGTAGTAAAGTTGTAATGGATCTACTCGGCCAACAGATGCAGCGTGACCTGCTGTTACATCATCTTCATCAATTAGAAGAATTGGGTTGGCGTCTCCGCGTGCCTTTTCGCTAAGCATTAACACGCGTGACTCCTGCTCTGCATTTGCCTTGGATGCTCCATGTTCAATTTTACCGATCCCGTTGAAGATGGAAGACGATTCATCTTTCATTACTCCGTGCTTGAGGATGTATCCTTCAGAGTTCTTACCGTAGTGAACAACCTTCGTTGTAAAGTTTTGTTTTTGTTTCCCACGTCCGACAACAACCGTTTTCGTATCGCCATATGAGCCATCACCCATCAGGTTCGTCACGTTTTCAGAAACGGTGTCACCGTCGTTCATTAATCCTAAGGCCCATTCGATGCGTGCATCTCTTGCTGCCACACCGCGACGATTAACATATGTCGTAGTACCGCTTGAAAGATTATCTACTGCACCGTATGCCACTTTAGCATTATTGTTTGCCAACACTTCGGTGACAATGTTGTAAACACCGTTCTCTACATCAGTTGTAGAGATATAGTTTTCAACATATGTGACAGAGCTGTTATCTTCAGCGACAACCAATACGTGGTTGAACATAGCAACTTCTGCATCGTCGTGAACATAAACCGCTTGAATCGGTTGAGAGAGTTCCACGTTCTTCGGAATATAAAGGAAGGCTCCTCCATTCATCAACGCTGCGTGAAGGGCTGTAAGCTTATGCTCATCTGTTTTTACGCCTTCAGTCATGAAGTACTTCTGTACAAGGTCACTGTGTTCTTTCACAGCTGTAAAAATATCCGTAAAAATAACACCATTGTCTTTTAATTCGTTTGATAGTGAATGAAAAGCAGGTGTATTATTCCGTTGAATATAAAGGCTTTGATCTTTGTTTTCTACATCAACTAATGCTTTTACTTCTTCAGGCAGCTCGCTCAATGATGAAAACGCGTCACTTTCCACTGAATGCTTCTGGAATTGAGTAAAATTCCAATTTGTGATCTTCGTTTTATCTGCAACAGGAAGGCTAAGATCCTTTACTTTATCAAAGGCATCCGTACGAAGGGTTGTTAACCATTCTGGCTCTCCAAGTTGTTTTGAGTAGGAGCTGACATAGTCCTGATCTACTGGTAGTTTCGTTTCTACAGTCATTTTCATCCCCCTAACACTTACGCTTCTTGGCCGACAGTTTCGTCTTTGATTCCTAACTCTTCTTTAATCCAGTCATATCCTTCTGCTTCAAGGCGTTGAGCTAATTCTTCCCCGCCAGATTTCACAATGCGTCCTTGCATCATTACGTGAACATGATCAGGAGTGATGTAGTTAAGAAGACGCTGATAGTGAGTGATGATCAGGCAACCGAAATCTTCCCCACGCATCTTGTTGATTCCTTTGGAAACAACTTTAAGAGCATCGATATCTAGACCTGAATCAATTTCGTCAAGGATAGCGATCTTAGGTTGGATCATCATGAGTTGAAGGATTTCGTTACGTTTCTTCTCTCCGCCTGAGAATCCTTCGTTCAGGTAACGTTGAGCCATGTCCGGATCCATCTCAAGGTATTCCATTTCGGAATCCATTTTACGGATGAACTTCATAAGTGAAATTTCTTCGCCCTCTTCACGACGGCTGTTGATGGCTGAACGTAAGAAGTCCGCGTTCGTTACGCCACTGATTTCACTTGGGTATTGCATTGCAAGGAATAGACCTACACGAGCGCGCTCATCCACTGCCATTTCAAGGACATCTTCACCGTCGAACGTGATGCTTCCTTTTGTCACTTCATACTTCGGATGACCCATGATCGCAGAAGATAAAGTTGATTTACCTGTACCATTTGGTCCCATTACTGCGTGGATTTCTCCACCTTTAATTTCAAGGTTAACCCCTTTCAGGATTTCCTTTCCTTCAATCTCTACATGAAGATCTTTAATTGTTAAAGTAGAACCTGCCATGTGTATTTACCTCCGTGACTTTATAATGAATTTAAGAATACAATTCTTTAATCATTCTCAATTTATTCTCATTACAATCTTATAACAAATAAAAGCTATTATCAACTTTTTCAAGTTGTCAGTTCATGTTAATCGAACAACAGAATCCCTATCTATTGTTGTCCTAAACCGGTGGGAAAATGTAGGATGTCGAAAGATAGCGAGCGTTTTGATTTCCGTGTGCCCGTCTTCCGCTCGCGGTCAATCTCCTCGGGGCCTTGAGCTGCAGGGTCCCGCCAGTCAAGCATTTTCCGACGGAGTCGAGCACCTGGAGCTTCAATCCTAAAATATATTTCTCCATGAACGGAATCGATCTAACTACATTTTCATATTCCAGTAATCGATAAACAACAAAAAACCAGTGCATCCTCTACACTGGTTTCCTGTTTTCTTCCTTATTATATATTAGCGTGCACTCTTCGATCAAGTGCCGCAAGCATTCTTCTGCTTTCCTTGTATTCCCGCTCTCTCTTCTGCTCTACTTGCATCCTGACATCATGCTTTCGTTTGTACACTTCATAACCAATCCCATGGGCTCCATGCATAGCCTTTTCCATTTCACTTGTGTACGACATACTCTCAAGAGAGTCGATAATGAATCATTCCTTTCAGGTTTTTAATTACTTTACAACTATACTACCCCCTCGTTCACAAGACAAAACCGGTATTTCATCATTTTTTCACAAAAATGACCCTCACAATCTTTCCCGGGGGTTACTCTTAAGTTTTCACAAAATTCCGCCACTATACTGCCAATTAATAGCTTATCAACGGAAATTTATTAATTGCTATGTATATTTATTAGGTCCTACCACCTTATTCACATTGGTTGGATACAATACTGCATCTCAATATAAAAAAGAGAAGGATTTCTCCCTCTCCATTAGATTATTGCTTTAATTGATTCAAGTCTTGAATCGATTGCTGAACCAGTGTCACTGCCTGGCTCATGACGGCTCCTCCACCGAACGCAGCTGTTACACCGATGGCTTCGAGGATTTCTTCTTCCGAGCACCCTTGATCAAGACAACCTTTCGTATGGTAGATGATGCAGTATTCGTCCTGTGAGTAAAGGCTGATTCCCAGGGCAATCAATTGCTTTTCTTTTTTTGAAAGTAACCCTTCTCTGAAGCAATGCTCGGTAAATGTATTATACTGCTCTGCAAGTTCAGGCATTTTCTCTGTGAAAATTCCAAGTCCCATTTTATAATCATGAAGGGCCGCTTCTGTTGTATTTCTGGGTTCCATCTGCATTTCATTCAACTCCATTTCAAAATAGATTCATCGGAAATAGTATGAGCCAATTAGGAAATGATTATGTTATAAAATTTCGGGGAAAAGCCAGACGAAAAAACCCGGTGCCGGAAAACGACCGGTATCGGGTTTTACATTCTTACATAGATATTATTCTGTTACCGGTACTACCGCTCCATCCCATTCTTCTTTGATGAAGTCCTGAATTTCTTTTGAGCGCAATGCTTCAACTAAAGCTTTTACTTCCTCTTTCTTTTCATCGCCTCTGTTCACTGCAATCACATTTACATATGGTGAATTACTATCTTCAATGGCGATTGAATCTTCGAGGGGCTTCAATCCTGCGTCGATGGCATAGTTAGAATTGATGACGACCGCGTCCCCTTCTTCGTTTTCATACATTTGTGGAAGCAGGGCTGCTTCATACTCATAATCGAATTTTAGCTTTCCAGGGTTTTCTTTAATATCTTCTAGTTGAGCCTGTGTATTCTCAACACCGTCTTTTAATGTAATCAGACCCTTCTTCTCTAATAATGTAAGGATGCGTCCATGATCGGAAACAGAGTTACTCATCAGGATCGTTGCTCCTTCAGGAAGGTCCTCCAGGGACTTGTACTTTTTTGAGTATACTCCAATAGGTTCGATGTGAATTCCGCCTGCGTTGACGAAATCATACTCATTGTCTTTCATTTGTAAGTCCATATACGGTGTGGTTTGGAAATAGTTCGCATCCAGTTCTCCACTGTCCAGGTCCTTATTCGGAAGGATATAGTCTTGATAGGTATCAATTTGAAGATCGATTCCCTCTTTCTCTAGAATCGGCTTTACTTGTTCAAGGATCTCTGCATGAGGTACATTCGATGCTCCAACGACTAATTTCTTCTCGTCACCGCCACCTGAACCTGAATCACTCCCGCATGCTCCTAAACCAAAGATACTCGTCGCTGCAATCATTCCTGCTATCCATTTCTTCATTATCATTCTCTCCTTTTTATCGTTTATCTAATTTATTTGTAAACAAATCCCCAATTAATTGAATGGCAAATACGACAAGTAAAATCATGATCGTTGCTGCCAGTGTTACATCTTCCCTGCTTCGCTGGAACCCATCCAGGTAGGCAAGGTTCCCCAATCCTCCTGCTCCGATAACCCCTGCCATCGCCGTATATCCAACAAGGGCGATAGCCGTTACCGTGATCCCTGAAATAAGAGCTGGTAAGGATTCCGGGATCAGTACTTTCCATATAATCGTGCTCGTTTTGGCACCCATTGCTTTCGCTGCCTCGATGACGCCTTTATCCACTTCTCTCAGAGCGATTTCGACCATACGGGCATAGAATGGAGCTGCACCAATAATCAGTGCAGGAAGCGCTGCGTTCGCTCCGCGTATTGTATCCAATAAGAATTTAGTGAAGGGGATCAATAATACTATCAGGATAATGAACGGAATGGAGCGAAAGACATTGACCACTGCACTTGTAATGGTATAAGTGAGTTTGTTCTCCCATAAATTCTCCTTGGATGTCAGAAATAACAGAATCCCAAGGATCATCCCCAATACAAATGTAATCATTACCGACATCCCGGTCATATAAAGGGTTTCAATGGTGGCTTCCCACATCTTCTCCCAATCCACATTCGGAAATAAGTTTTCCATCATCCTCTTAGCACCTCCACCTTAACCAACTGCTCTTCGGCAAACAGAACGGCTTCTTTAATGGTTCGTTCTTCCCCGTCCAGATGAACGAATAGTGTTCCATAAGCCCCTTTTTGTGTTTGCGAAATCTGTCCCTGAAGGATATTGACCTCAAGATCGTATTTTCTGATCAAGCTGGTTATGAGCGGCTGCTCAGTCGATTGGCCCACGAATGTGAATTTTAGTACTTTTCCTTTCGGATAGTGTGCTAATAGGTGCCCGACCGTTTCTCCCGTATCCTCTCTTTGGGATACTTCCTTCACAAATCGCTTCGTCACCTGCTCCACCGGGTTCCGGAACACTTCCAGAACATCACCGATTTCGACAACCTTCCCCTGCTCCATAACAGCAACTCGGTGACAGATTTTCTTGATTACGTGCATTTCATGGGTAATCAAGACAATCGTAATCCCTAATCGTTGGTTGATGTCCACCAGCAAATCAAGGATGGAATCGGTTGTTTGCGGGTCTAAAGCAGAAGTAGCCTCATCGCATAGAAGGACGTTTGGGTTATTTGCAAGGGACCGCGCTATTCCGACTCTTTGTTTCTGTCCCCCGCTCAGTTGGGATGGGTATGCGTCCCCTCTGCCTTCGAGTCCGACCAACTCCAATAGTTCATTGGCTCTTTGGACTCTTTCCTTCTTCGGTACCCCCGCGATTTCCAAGGGGAACGTAATATTCTGTAGAACGGTACGGGACCAGAGGAGGTTAAAGTGTTGAAAAATCATTCCAATGGACTGCCTTGCCTCGCGCAATTTTTTCCCTTTCACCTTGGAAATGGTCTGTCCATTTACATCGACGCTCCCTTCTGTAGGGACCTCCAGTCCATTAAGCATACGGATCAATGTACTTTTACCTGCTCCACTAAAGCCGATCACCCCAAATATTTCTCCCTGTGCAACGTCAATATTGACGCCGTCAACCGCTGCAATCGATCCTTTTTTGGATGGATAGATTTTTTTAACATCTGTAATGGTAATCATGTTGTCGCCACCTTCTTTCTAAGTAAAACCGTCGTTTTAATCAGGATAATAACTGCCCTTTCCTGGCAACCTATCGCAGGCTTTCATGATAATAAATAAAAAATGCCTTCCTGCGATAAGCAGAAAGGCATAATCATATATAGGACTATCCTTTCTCTCATCTTTCAAAGCAATCGCTTTGAGTGAATTGGCACCATTTCAATTTTCATTGACGGTTGCCGGGCTTCATAGGGCACGTCCCTCCACCTCTCTAAATAAGAGTAAAGTATTAAGTTATTTAATTATGTTAGCTAAAGACTCTGAAAATTTGCTACAAGAGAGATTCTATCATCGGATAGAGAAAGGTGTCAATTCTTTTTTTTCTTTTATTACACTTCAACCGATTCCCTTATCTTGGACCTTGTCAGCCAGAGCACGGACTCCACAAATAGGAGCGGACGGTAGCCCCCCCTGATTTCAAGAAGCCCTCTTTCAATCAACTGGGATAATCGTTCTTCCCCTGTCAGCAGAGAAATCATATCTTCTTCTACTCCCTCGATAACAAAATGGGCTTCAGGCATTACATCTTCTAATACTAAACATTGCCTGTTCGAAATGGAAATTCCGTAAGTTTGATTCCTGCATTGAAAATGAAGAATAAATGGACTGTCTGGAAACAAGAATCGCAGGTGATATCTTGAATGACACTGATCTACTAATTCCTCTAAATATATTCGCATGAATACCCTCCCAGTGAAACTTCTATATACTTACAATTCCACTTCAGGTGATCATTCCCTTTTAAACATTCTCGACATGTTTTGAACGTATGTATCAAATTTGTCGAACAGTAAGAATTTGGATGTTCTCCAGTCAAAAAATGAGGGGATTCGAACTATTTCCCGAGAAATATGTCTGCGAATGTAGAACGAAAAACCGCTATACTATTCAAAGAAAAAACAAAAAGACCCCGTCCAAAAAGGTCTTTTATCCCTCTAAGCATTCTTAGTGATGGCCTCATAGATGAAAGGAACGGATTGAAAGGCATAAATCCTTTCTTGTTCCACACCTTCCTTTAAGAGGAGCAGGCAGGGCACACTTTCAATGGAGTGCTTTTCTGCAAATTCCGGCAAGTAGTTCAAGTTTGCTTTCACAAAATGGAACGACTGGGGGAGTTTCTCCACAACGTCCATCATTTTCCCTGCAACCTGGCATGTACCACACATTGGTGTATAAAGGTAAACGGCTGCTAACGTATGACCATCAATCGATTGCTTTAATGCTTCTGTATTGCTTACCTCGATCAAAACTAGATCATCCTTTTTCCAAGAAATTGTTTATGCACATCAATATTTGCTCCGATCAGAACAGAGGCAAGGTGATACTCAGGTGCTGCGGCCACTTCTTTGTACATCCGGTCGATGTAAAGATGTTCAGCCTCAGGAAATTCACGCTTAAACTGTTTACGTAACTTCTCTCCTGCATCATCGGCATCCACCAGGATATACACATCCCTTTCAAACAGTTCGTCAATCAGTTCGTCCATCTTTGTAATGCTGATTGTTCCATTCGTGCAAATGATTTCAATCGGTTCTTTAATGATGTCTTTTACTTTCCTCTTATCGGTTGTTCCTTCAACGATGATTACTTTTTCGTCAAGTTCCATCATGATCATCACCTTATCTTTCAGAAATAAGATTAGGATAGTATATTCAGATAACAAGAGATGATGTCCACTTTCTACTCATATTTTCTCATGTTTACAAAAAATAGTGCAAGTGGTTTGTTTCATTGCTATAGAAATGATGCCAGATTCAATAAAGAATCTGGCACCGTGAAGATCTAACACCAACCACCTTCATCACAATCCGTATATCTGGCGTCATGTCCTTCAGTGGAGGTATAGCTTTGATAAATTTTATTTTCCTTTGCTTCAAAGTTCGGTTCAAGGGTCAATCCTTCTAGAGGCATGGCCATTTTGCCGATTGGTTGATTATCAAGGTATAATTCAACTTCACCATTTTTCAGTTTACCAGTCACTCTGCCTGTGACTTCCATTTTCTTCGGTTCAAGCACCATTTGTCTTCATCCTTTCTTTTTTTACATACTTATATGATGCCCAAATCGAAAAAAAAACACCTTGAGAAATCTTCAAGGTGTCCGGGTGGATATTATCCTTCATTAATCATTTCGTCATACTGTTCAGATGTCATCAGCTTGTCTACTTCTCCAGCATCTGAAGGTTCGACAACGACCATCCATGCCTTTTCATAAGGTGATTCATTCACGAATTCAGGGCTGTCAGACAGCTCTTCATTCACTTCTACTACCTTACCTGAAACAGGGGCATATAGTTCAGAAACGGTCTTAACCGATTCAACACTGCCGAATGGTTCATTCGCTTTGATTTCATCGCCAACCTCAGGTAACTCGACGAATACGATATCGCCCAGTTCGGATTGTGCAAATGATGTGATTCCCACGCGTACATTTTCCCCTTCAACTTTGACCCACTCGTGTTCTTCTGAATAACGAAGTTCTTTCGGTGTACTCATTCTCTATCCCTCCAAATGCTAGTTATACAACCTAATATTGACACACTTTTCATTGAAAAAGCAAGAAAACCAAGTAGGAATAATGAAACTTTTTCATTGTCCATCATTCAGGAAATGAAGGACTTTCATTACTTCCATGTATCTGCAAATGTTTCTTCTTTAAAACCAACTGTTACCTGGTTTCCATCTGTGGTAATCGGACGTTTGATCAGCATTCCATCTGATGAAAGGATTCCGAGTAATTCTTCATCAGAGGCTGAATTCACTTTATCTTTTAAGCCAAGTTCACGATATTTTTTTCCACTTGTATTGAAAAATTTCTTAAGAGGATATCCGCTTTTTTCATGAAGGCTCTTAAGTTCCTCTTTTGACGGGGGATTCTCAACGATATGTATTTCATTCAAAGCTATGCCTTGGTCTTCCAGCCACTTTTTAGCTTTGCGGCATGTACCGCACTTCGGATAAGAATAAAAAGTCAATGACATCATTCCACCACCTTTCGATTTCATTTAAGGACGGGGAAATATCCCCGTCCCGCTCATCAATCTATTTCTTACATTCGACAATATCCGTTAGTATCCTTCTTTTACGGAACATTACCCGCACTGATTTTCTACCGTTTCAACCAGCTCTTTAAGCAGGACTTTCGCATTATCCAATTCAAGAGAATAGAATCGCTGCGTTCCTTTCTGTTCCATAGATACTAATCGCTGATCCCGCAGGATTTTTAAATGATGAGAAACAGCCGGCCGGGATAGCGTCAGATTTTCAGTTATCTCATTGACCGTAAGAGGTTCTTGTTCGGCAAGAAGTAAAATGATATCTTGACGATAAGGATCGCTCAGCGCTTGAAACAATGGTATACAAGCACGAAATGTATCGATTGCTTTTTGACCCATAGTGTTCTCCCTTCAAACTCATTCACTATTAATTATACCCGTTCTTGTACCTTGCGAACAATACTCGTGACCATTTTACGCGGCATGAATCGAATCGACTGAGTAAGGATACGGTTTTTCATGCCCGGCACGATAACCGTCTTAGTAGTGGTCATCATCTGTCTATACCCTTCCTCCACAACGTCCTCGACACTCATCACGCCTGATTGGAACAGTTTGGAGGACTGAAGTTCCGCCGCGTCACTGAAACCCGTTCTGGTGGCTCCCGGACACAGTGCGGACACTTTCACCCCATGTGGTGCCCACTCATTCGCTAGAGCTTCTGATAAAGACAATACATATGCTTTGGTCGCATAATAGACCGCCATTAAAGGTCCCGGCTGAAAGGCAGCAGTTGATGCAACGTTTAATATTTGTCCGCTTCTTCTCATGACCATTTCTTTCCCGAAATACTTACTCAACTCTGTAAGAGCGGTGATATTTACTTGAATCATGTCGAGTTCTTTTGACATCTCTGTTTCCTCAAATTCTCCAAACAGTCCAAACCCAGCATTATTGATGAGTATGTCTACGTGTATTTCTTTTTCTTTCACTTCTTCATATAGCTTCTTTGGTGCTTCTGGATTGGAAAGATCAGAAGTAAAGACGTGGGCTTTCACACCGTATTTACTCTCTATTTCATGGGCCAGATTCATCAGTTTTCCCTCACTGCGGGCTACAAGGATCACATCATGACCGGATCCTGCAAATTTATGACTGAAGTTTAACCCGATTCCGCTTGAAGCTCCTGTTATTAATACCGTTTTATTCATCTATGGCAACCACCTTGGTTTTAAAGTTTAAACACTTAAACGTTTAAGTGTTTAAACTTATAGTAATTCAATCAGTTCGGGATGTCAAGTATAGAACAAAAGAAAGGGACGGACCTCCGATTCGGAGGTCCGTCCCTGATTACTTACAGTACATATTTCTCTGCGTCGATCAGTTTTTCTGATGCTTCACGCTTCACTGCGATCACGTTGATCGGTGTGTGGCGCGTGAACTTACGAAGGGCTGATAGCATCATACGCAGTGTGTCGCCCGTTTCGGTTGCGACTAATGTTTCTTTTGCATGCTGTTCGATTTCGTTGAAAGCTTCTTGACAGAAGATTTGTGTGTAAAGGAGCTTCTGCTTCGCTTTCTCTACTCCACCTTTTTCAATTGCTTTCTCGGTTCTAAGAACAACAGATTCCATTGCGTAAGCTTGTGAAACGATATCCGCAATATTCACAAGGATCTCCTGCTCTTTTTCAAGGGCCTTACCATATTTCTGTGCTGCCAATCCAGCCAGCATCAAGCCGATTTTCTTCGCATTTTTCACAAGGTATTTTTCCTGTGCAAGCGGCTCATCGCCTACTTCTTCAGGCATAAGCATCATTAATTCTTCTTGAAGGGCCTGTGCTTTTTGAAGGAGTGGTAATTCACCCTTCATCGCTTTGCGAAGATAAGTGCCGGGAACGATTAGACGGTTGATTTCATTCGTTCCTTCAAAGATACGGTTGATACGTGAGTCACGGTACATTCTTTCAATTTCATATTCCTGCATGAAGCCATACCCACCGTGAAGCTGAACGCCTTCATCAACAATATAGTCCAGTACTTCTGATGCGAAGAATTTGTTTAGTGAACATTCAATTGCGTATTCAGCAATGGACTTTGCCACCTCTGTTCCATTCTTCACTTCTTCTTCTGTAAGATTACTCATGCGGTCTTCAAACAATCCAACTGTACGGTATACGGAGCTTTCAGCTGCATATAATTGCGCCGCCATTGTTGAAAGCTTTTCTTTCGTCAAATTAAAGCTTGAGATTGGTGTTTTGAATTGTTGACGCTGATTGGTGTATTGAACCGTTACTTCAAGGGCACGCTTACTGGCTCCGACTGCACCTACACCTAATTTGTAACGACCGATATTTAAGATGTTGAAGGCAATGATATGACCTTTACCGGCATCCCCAAGAAGGTTTTCCACCGGGATTTCAGCATCTTCAAGAATCAATGTACGAGTCGAAGAGCTCTTGATTCCCATTTTCTTTTCTTCAGGACCTGTTGAAACACCAGGGAATTCTTTTTCCACGATGAAAGCTGAGAAATGCTCCCCATCGATCTTTGCA
Source organism: Bacillus sp. NTK074B (assembly GCF_017303375.1). Classification (GTDB taxonomy): domain Bacteria; phylum Bacillota; class Bacilli; order Bacillales; family Bacillaceae_B; genus Rossellomorea. Next base: position 116,731 of record NZ_JAFKOH010000009.1, read on the forward strand.
TACACAACGAACACATCGGCAAATGCAGAGTTCGTGATCCACTGCTTTTCTCCATTTAAGATGTAGTGGGTACCTTCAGCGTTTAATTTAGCCGTCGTTTTTGCACCAAGTGCATCAGAACCTGAACCTGGTTCAGTTAATGCATAAGCCGCTAACTTTTCACCGGTTGAAAGAGCTGGAAGATACTTTTGCTTTTGCTCTTCGTTACCGAATAGAACGATTGGAAGGGATCCGATCCCAACATGGGCACCGTGAGAGATGGAGAATCCGCCGGCACGTGACATTTTTTCAGAAATCAAAGCAGAACTTACTTTATCAAGTCCCAATCCGCCGTACTCTTCAGGTACATCCGCCCCAAGAAGACCAAGGTCTCCAGCTCCTTTTAGTAGACGAACAGAGTGATCGAACTCATGATTTTCCAGATTATCAATGACAGGAACGACTTCTTTCTGTACATAATCTTCTGCCGTTTTTGCAATCATTTTTTGCTCATCGGAATAATCTTCCGGTGTGAAAACTTGTTCAAAGCTTACATCTTCAATTAAGAAACTTCCACCTTTGATTAGCTTTTCTGTTTGATTCGCCATTTCGAATCCCCCTAAAATTGATTATTTTGTAGTGAGTTGGGAGGGCCTCGCATTTAGAGGTCCGTCCCTCCCCTATTAACCGATTAATTCAAATACGCCGGCTGCTCCCATTCCGCCGCCGATACACATGGTGACGATACCGAATTGCTGGTTTCTGCGTTTCATTTCATGTACGAGTGAAAGGGTAAGCTTTGCGCCGGTACAGCCAAGCGGATGACCAAGGGCGATGGCCCCACCATTCACGTTTACTTTATCTTCGTCTAATCCGAGCTGACGGATGACCTGGATGGACTGGGAAGCAAATGCTTCGTTCAGTTCAAACAGTCCGATATCGGATAGTTCAAGTCCTGCCATCTTCAGTGCCCGTGGAATTGCTTCAACCGGTCCGATCCCCATGATTTCAGGTGGAACCCCCGCTACTGCGAAACTTCTGAATTTCGCCATCGGCTGAAGTCCCAGAGAACCTGCCTTTTCACGGTCCATCACCATAACAGCCGCTGCTCCATCACTCGTTTGTGAAGAATTCCCTGCCGTTACGGAGCCCTTCACATTGAAAGCCGGGCGTAACTTAGCCAGTACTTCCGAGCTTGTTTCGGCACGCACACCTTCATCCTTTGTAAATTGGAATGATTTCTCGACCAGTTTATTTTCACCGTTCACTGAGCGATGAAGGACATCAACAGGTACGATTTCATCATTGAATTTCCCTTCTGCGATGGCCTTGGCTGCTTTTTGATGGCTTCTTACGGCAAAGGCGTCCTGATCTTCACGGGATACGCCGAACTTCGTTGCCACCTGTTCAGCCGTGTGGCCCATACTCATGTAATATTGAGGAGCGTTTTCAGCAAGCTTCGCGTTTGGACGAACCACGTGCCCCATCATAGGAACCAGGCTCATGGATTCTGCTCCACCTGCAATGGCTGTGTCTGAGTGACCGAGCATGATTTTTTCTGCCGCGTAGGCAATGGATTGTAGTCCGGAAGAACAATATCGGTTGATCGTAATCGCAGGTACCGAGTCAGGCAGACCTGCAAGTCCTCCGATATTCCGTGCCATATTCAATCCCTGTTCTGCTTCCGGCATGGCGCATCCGATGATCAAATCATCGATGTTACCTTCATAATTTCCTGCACGCTTGAGGGTTTCTTTGACTACAAGTGCTCCAAGATCATCTGGTCGTACCCCGGCCAATGATCCTTTTCTTGATTTTCCGACTGGTGTTCTTGCACCAGCAACAATGACTGCTTCGCGCATGATATTCCCCCGCTTTCTAATATGGTTCAACCGCTGATTAGTTGCGTAATGGTTTTCCTTTTACAAGCATGTGCTGCATTCTTTGCTGAGATTTCGGCTGAGCAACCAGGCTCAGGAACGCTTCTCTTTCAAGGTCCAGCAGATACTGTTCGTCTACTTCGGTTCCGTATGGTACTTTTCCTCCTGCAATTACGTAAGCAAGTTTCTTCGCAATCATCAGGTCATGTTCTGAAATAAAGCCTGATTGGAACATGGATTGAGCTCCAAGAAGCAGAGTCGCGTAACCTGGTTCTCCTACAACTGGAACCTTTTTACGGATCGGCGCTGAGTATCCACCTTCGTACAAGCTTAGTGCTGCGCGTTTCGCATCGTATAACAGATGATCATTGTTCACGCTCACTCCATCTGCTTTGTTTAAGAAGTTATTGTCCCTTGCTTCATCACCGGACGTGGAGACCTTCGCCATGGCAATCGTTTCGAATACTTTATTGGCCACTTTCTGTAGATCGAATTCCACTCCATTTGGCAGATTGGCTAAGTGCTTCATATAAAGCTCTTTGTTTCCGCCTCCTCCAGGGATCAATCCTACCCCGACTTCAACCAATCCCATGTAGGTTTCCATGGATGCCTGGATGTGGGCCGCCGGTAAGCAGACTTCGCTTCCTCCGCCTAATGTCATACCGAATGGCGCTGCAACAACTGGTTTAGAAGAATATTTAATCTTCATCATCGCCTGTTGGAAGTGTTTCACGACCATATCGATTTCAAAGACGTTGTCATCCTGTGCTTCCATAAGGATCATGGCAAGGTTTGCTCCTACACAGAAGTTCTTGCCCTGGTTTCCGATGACAAGTCCCTTGAAGTTCTTCTCCACTTCATCAACGGCAAAATTAATCATTTGCGTGATATCCATCCCGATGGCATTGTTAGGAGAATGGAATTCAAGAAGGGCGATTCCGTCCCCGATATCAATCAGGCTGGCCCCTGAATTTTTCTTGATCAGTTTCCCCTGTTTTTTCAGAGCTTTTAAATCAAGAGCTTTAGGATTCCGCTCTACGAGCTTGTAGTCACCGTTGTGATAGAAGTAACGCTCCCCTTCTTCCTCTTTGTAGAAAGTGGAATGCCCCTCTGAAAGCATCGTTTCAACCCACTGAGGTACAGTGTGGCCTTCTTCCTTCATACGGGTTACGGATTTTTCTACTCCGATGGCATCCCATGTTTCAAAAGGTCCCATTTCCCATCCGAAGCCCCATTTCATGGCCTGGTCGATCCCTACGATATCATCAGCAATCTCGCCATGAAGCTGTGCTGAATAGAGTAGGACCGGTGAGACGATATTCCAAAGAAGGGTACCTGCCTGATCTTTTGCATAAACAAGTGATTTCACCTTATTTTTTAATCCCTTTTCATTTTTCGCCATTTCAAGTGAAGCGGTTTTCAGCTTCTTGCGTGGCTGATATTCCAATGTTTCAGGATTCAATTCCAGTATTTCTTTTCCCTGCTTCAAGAAGAAACCTTGACCGCTCTTACTTCCGAGCCATCCATTTTCAAGCATTTTTTGCATAAAGGCCGGTACTTCGAACACCTTTTGCTCTTCGCCTTCCACTTGGTCGTACACATTTTTGGCAACATGTGCGAACGTATCAAGTCCGACTACATCAAGTGTGCGGAATGTCGCACTTTTCGGTCTTCCGATGGTCGGCCCTGTGATGGAATCCACTTCCCCTACAGAGTAGCCGCCTTTCAACATTTCCTGGACCGTAATCAGTAATCCATACGTTCCGATCCGGTTTGCAATGAAGTTTGGCGTATCCTTCGCCATGACGACACCTTTACCGAGGACATCTTCACCAAATGCTTTCATGAAGCTGACGACTTCCGGATTCGTCTTTTTGGTCGGAATCACTTCAAGAAGCTTTAAGTAACGAGGTGGATTGAAGAAATGCGTACCTAAGAAATTCTTTTGAAAGTCTTCTGTGCGCCCTTCTGACATGGCCTCGATTGAGATCCCTGACGTATTAGAGCTGATGATGCTGCCCGGTTTACGGTAGCGTTCCACTTGCTCAAACACTTTTTTCTTAATTTCCAAGTTCTCGACGACGACTTCAATCACCCAGTCGCAATCCCCGATATTTTTAAGGTCATCTTCGAAGTTACCTGCCGTAATAAGTGAAGCGTTTTGTTTTGATGTTAATGGAGCAGGTTTTTGCTTGAAGAGCTTTTTTAAAGCGTTTTCACTAAACTGATTACGAAACGCCTTGCTCTCTTCTGTAAGTCCCTTTGCTTTATGTTCGTCGGTCAATTCTCTTGGTACGATATCTAATAACATTGTCGGGATGCCGATATTTGCAAGATGCGCGGCAATTCCTGAACCCATGACTCCTGATCCTAACACTGCTGCTTTCTGAATTCTACGAACCAATGGTATTTCCCCCTTATACTCACTTTGAATGAATACTCATTCATTTTTCACTTAAAAAAAAGACTCGAATGAGTTCCTATTACATCTAATATATCGGATATTCTAAAATATCGCAATATTTAAACGTTAAATTTACAAAAAATTCACTAATGTCTCCCACACCCTCCAAGGACAAACATCTACAACCATCTACAGCAACCTATTCACAAAAACCCGTCCACGTGAAAAACAAATACCCAAACATATGTCCTACTATATTTATATGATATTTTCGAGGGACGGACCTTAGGTAGATGGCCTTTTCTGTTCCCATTTTTTATTAAAAGCCTTATTTAAAGGGATTTTTCTCCTTTTTTGCCTTGATTGCTGCTGAAATATGGAGGTCCGTCCCTCATAATTCATTCTTGTTTCGGGCATGTTAGGGGTGGAGGTGTTCGATATGGCGAAGCATAAGAAGAATCCTTCTAAGGCTGGGGTTAGTGCAGCAAGTGTGAAGGGGGATGCCGGTCCGACGGTTGAGATGGATGGCGGCGGTAAAAGGAACAGTCAGAACAATCAATTTAAGAAGCAGCCATAAAAGGTTTGGGAACGGCACCTGATTCATTGTGATCTGGTGCGGTTTTTTTATGGGGTGTGCAAGGGACATGGTGCGGTTTTTTCCACCTTTATTTTGTTTAATTGACCGTTCGACAAATTTCACCACTTCCAATCGTGCCTCTCATCACCTCCACCACTCATTCGCCCACCACCCTCCCCCCCCCTTGCCCCAGCTATTACGGCCAGCCCTCTGAACAGTCACACACCTAACTTCCTTCCCATACAAAAATTAACTTTGCCTTCCTTCACGTTTTACAGTAAACTATGATTATCCATTAGAAGACGTCAGACCTCCTACTTTAACAGCATGATCGAAGTAGATTGTCTGTTTTTTTAAGTATTTGAATGATAACGTTTACAGATAAGGAGTTTGTACAGATGAAGCGAAGAATAATGTTTTTTACAATTGGGCTTTTCATTTTAACGATGGGGGTTGCCCTCATCATTAAATCAGGCCTCGGAGCCTCTGCCTGGGATGCCCTGGCGGTTGGTGAATCGAACATGTTCGGGATTACGGTTGGGACGGCAGTCTTTATCAATGGGATTGTGTTGATTGGCCTGAATGCACTCATTATGAAGAAAAAGCCGGATGTATTGGCAGCGGGATCTATCCTGGTGATCGGGATGTTAATTGATTTTTGGCTGCTCGTGGTCTTTAACAATTATGCTCCTGGGATGTTGATGAACCAACTGTTCGCTCTCGCTTCTGGAATTTTGACGATGGGACTTGGAATAGCCATTTACCTGCAGGCTAAGTTTCCGGCAAGTCCGATGGATACACTTATGGTGGCCATTCACACTCGGTTCGGATTAAATCTTCGTAACTCAAGGATCATCAGCGAGGGATTTGCCCTTTCACTTGCCTTTTTATTTAGAGGAGATATCGGAATTGGAACGATTATTGTGACACTTACTTTAGGATTCGTCGTTCAATACAGCTTCCCGATATTCGAGCAGATCTTCGAAAAAAAATCGATGGGAAAAGCAGCCGTATCAGCTGACTGACCCAGAGTAAAAGCCAACTCCCGGGGGAGTTGGCTTTTTTTCATTTCATGAATGGGCTAATCCGCCTTCCCCATTCAACATTTCATGGATACGCTTCCTCCGGCTTTTATCAGCGAGTACATAGAGAATATTGCCTGCTTTGATCAGGGTGCCCCCCCTGGGAGTGATCAATTCAATGAGGGCAGTTAAGAGCACAACGAAGAATACGACGTTAATGAAGGATTCATTGTTTTCGATACCTGCTACTAGTGCGATTTCCTTATAAGGTTCTTCCCATTATGATGTATTCGTCAGGGACATTAGGGAAAAATCCCTCTCGTATGGTTTTAAAGTCCATTCTATGATAAAAGGCGATGGCAGAGTGATTATCTTTACGGGTTGTGAGGAGCACTCTCTCTTCCATTCTATTCTGCAATAATTTCTCCACCAAATGTTTGGCGATTCCCGTACCTCTGTATGCCGGGTCGACCCCAAGCTCCACCAGCTCCATGCAATTGCTCAGCCACACATGTTCTGCATGTAAATGGCGTGATAATAAATCGTGATAATACTGACCCTTTCTTGAAGAATAACCATAGATATACCCTGCTACCTCCCCATCGGTGATAGCCAGGTATCCTTCAAAAGAAGGATACGTCGAATGACGCTTGAACTGTTCTTCCATACCGACGGGATCAACGTTGAACAACCGGCAATATAGTTTGATCGTCTTTCTAAAATAACTACCCTGCACACGAAAAGGCACTACTTTCATCTTTTCCCTCCTACCAAATGTATACAAATAAAGACCCTATGAACATCCATAGAGTCTGCATCCTGCTTACTATTATTTCTTTATGACTCCTTTTAGAACAAAGGCGACGTTAGCCGGTCTTTCAGCCAGTCTTCTCATGAAGTATCCGTACCAGTCCGTGCCGTATGGTACATAGACGCGCATTTTGTAGCCTTCTTTGACCAGTTCATGCTGACGTTCCACGCGGATGCCGAAAAGCATCTGGAACTCGAATTGATCCCGTGGAATCTTATACTCTTCCACGAGCCTTTTCGTATATTCGATCATCTCATCGTCATGGGTGGCAATGGCCGTATAATTCCCGTTCAACAAGTGAGTTTTAATGATTTTTTTGAAATTATCGTCTACATCCTTCTTATCGGGAAACGCAACTTCAGGTGACTCTTTATAAGCCCCTTTTACAAGACGCAGATTAGGGGAATACGCATTCAAATCATCGATATCCTTTTCTGTTCTATATAAATAGGCTTGAATGACGGTGCCAATGTTATCATACTCTGACTTCAGACGTGTGAAAATATCAATGGTCTTTCCACAACGGCTGTAGTCTTCCATATCAATGGTAACGAAAACGTTCTGTTTGGTTGCTTCATCTAGAATCAGTCTCATATTCTTCATGACAACCTCTTCAGAAATATCAAGCCCCATGGAAGTCATTTTAAGGGATAGTTGAGACTTGAGGTTCTCTCTTCCGATTGCACGAATCGCCTCTACGCATTCAAGGGCCATTTCGTTTGCTTCACGCTCATTGTCCACAAACTCTCCCAAATAGTCGATCGTTACAACAAGATTCTGACTATTCAGCTCACGAATAACCTCAACTGCCTGCATGATGGAAGACCCTGCGACGAATCGACCGGCACCAAAGCGCAGACCATATTTTTTAGCAAGTTTCGTCATTGGCTTATTTTTTGAAAGGAATAAAAAGAAATTACGCATTGCTTGCTCCATGTTGCTTACCCCCTGAAAAAACATATATACCATACTATGAAACCGTTTTCTTAATTGCTAAAAAAGAGAAAGTTCATACGCGGTATATCTACCAACATTTTATCACCTTTTAAAGGTTTTGAATATACTTTCAATACTTTCTTAGTAGAATATTATCGAAATTTGTAAATGCGTGAATAAGTCTGTTGAATAGTAGGAAAAATAACCTTTGCCTTAGGATGATATCGCTTTCTCAACATTTGGTATACAGGGTAATTTTACCTAACCTGCCATCTCAAAGAAGGCATATTTGAAAATACGGAAAGGGAGGACTGAATCATGCAACAACAACCTCAACAAGGTCAAAGTAACCAGCAGCAGACTTATACACAGCCACCGAATATGCTCACTACAAAGGATTCCCTTTATTTAAATGACATGCTGGCCTGGAATCTGAATGCCATGAAAAAGTGTCACTTTGCAGCTGCTCACTGTCAGGATACGGAGATTAAAGTCGAGTTGGATAAATGCGGGCAAATGCATCAGCGTCACTACCAACAGCTATTGGCACACTTAAACACGACGAACCAAAACATGATGTAGAAAGGGGCCATCTTACGTGAATCAACCAAATCAGCAAAAAATACAAAATCCACAAACTCAAGTACCGGCTACACCGCAGATGAATGATCGTGACTTCATCACTGATGTCCTTTCACAGGAAAAATACATGACTGCTTCTTACTGTACAGCTCTGAACGAAGCGAGTCATCAAGCGCTCTATCAAGACCTTCTAACAATATTTAATGAAACACAGAATGCCCAACGCGAACTGTACAATGAAATGTTCCGCAAAGGCTGGTACAAGCTTGAAGCCGCCGACAGCCAGAAAATACAACAATCGTATCAACAGCACCAGCAGTATTCTTCTCAATTCCCTTATGGGTATGGCGGTCAGGTTCAATAATTGAAAAGACAGACTCCGGTCTGTCTTTTTTTGTTGGGTAGTGTGTGCATGAGAGAGTAGCATTCTAAAGAAGTTTCAAAGTCGATATGACTGGAACCATATTAATCATCCATCCCCAAAACCGTTTAATACCTTCCTCTAACCTCCCCGTTCCGGACAAAACCCAATATAAAAAGCACCCTCTTTTCATCAAAAGGGTACTAATCAATCTAAATCGCTATTCTTTGTTCCCATTCATTTCCGCACGATGAGCTTCATTCATCTTCTTAATCTCACCGACGATCCGTTTCATCTCTTCCTTGCCTTCAGGATAAAGTGAATTCCAATGCTTCACGAGGGCAGGCATGTTTTTGGCGATGAATGAGTAAAGGGCATATTGCGTCACCATTTCTTTCTTGTCGGCATCGTTTTTTCCAACCAGTAGCTCCGTGTACTTTTCAAGCAATGCATCAAATTGTTCGGGAAATTCCTTCATAAGGTTAACCTCCTTGTGAGTATGAATCAGGGCTTTTTCACCAGACAGGTGCGCGGACAGGTTTTACATCGATACTGCTCCCCATTCTCCATCCTATAGGAGAAACAGCATGTTTTCCTTACACGTACCTTCTCCTCTCCATCATCGACATTTACTTTCCTGCTATAATATCTGGCCAATGGATTTTGATGATACCTTCCGAACCACTGCCGGTTTTCATTTGACAGAAGAGCTCGAAATTGGTCATCACGTCTACTTTTCCATCCTTCATTTTGAAGGAAGTCATCATTCTCGAAAATCCAGAATACATATACGGCCACGTTTTCCCAAAGGATGAGGTTGGAAAGCTTCGTCGTCTTCTTTAGTGATTGAATCACCCGATCAAGATGTTCCCGAAAGAGGGATTGAATGAACACGTTCTTTTCCTCAAGGGACAAGAACTCCGAGACGGACGCATCTTTCAAGTGAAAGTGAGGCATCCACAGACCATTTTTGTCCTCATCCACAAGAATCAGATTTTCAGGCGTAACGTTTACTTTCTTATTCCAATACGTCATCGCCACCAAGCCCATGGCCGCTACAAAAGCATATCGCTTCATGAATATGGATGCTGCCACTTTAAGATCATCCGTCCCGATCATTGAACGGAGACGGGACAGGTAATTCCTCATCTCATCAACGTCGCAGAATGTGCTTGCGTCAACTCCTTGATTAGCAGCAGTTGAAGGATGAAACCGGTATCTACCGAGAGTCTCCCATTGTTCCTCAGTCAAGGCATTCATCCCGTCTCAACTGCATCCTTCAATATGCAACGCCCTTTCCCGAATGGAATGCATAATGGTGTACCGAATAACGGGTCCCTTGAAACCTGACAGTCCATATCGAACACATTCTTCACGAGTTCACAGCTGATCACCTCTTCAGGCTTCCCTTGGGCATAAATCTGCTTATCCCGAATCGCCACAATATTATGGGCATATCTGCAGGCGAGATTCAGGTCGTGAAGAACCATGACGATGGTACGCTGTTCCTTTTCATTGAGCTCGAATAATAAATCCAGGATTTCAATCTGATGGGTCATATCAAGATACGTCGTAGGCTCATCCAACAATATGATGTCTGTATCCTGGGCGAGTGTCAGAGCGATCCACGCACGTTGTCTCTGACCCCCTGACAGTTCATCCACTTTCCGATCCCTGAGCTCCTCCATCTTCGTAGCTATTAAAGCATTCTGGACAATTTTCTCATCCTCATGGGACCACTGTTTGAGCCAGGTTTGATGGGGATAACGTCCCTGCTTGACGAGCTGCAGGACGGTCAAACCTTCCGGAGCCGTGGGAGATTGAGGGAGAATGGCCATTTTCCGAGCGACTTCCTTCGTTGATAAACGTGAAATTGCTTCTCCATCTAACAGTACAGAACCTTGTTTCGGCTTAAGCAATCGGGCAATGGAACGGAGAAGTGTGGATTTACCACAGCCGTTCCCGCCGATAAAGACAGAAATTTCCCCTTGCGGAATGTCAATATTCAATTCGTCAATGACCGTCCGTTCCCCGTATGATAGAGTCAAATCTTTCGTTTGTAATGCATCACTCATCTATGGCCCACTCCTTTAAGAATTTCTTGTTTTAAATAAAAGATAGATAAAATATGGTGCACCGATCGCAGCAGTAAATACTCCTGCAGGAACTTCCAAGGGCAGGAAGAAGGTTCTGCCGATCAAATCTGCGACCATGACGAGAATTCCGCCTAGAAGGGCTGCAGTCGGAAGCAGCGCCCCGAATGAAGACCCTACCATCCGCCTTGCCATATGGGGAGCCATCAATCCTACAAATCCGATTCCTCCTGCAAAGGCAACCGCCCCGCCAACCAACGCCGTTGACATGAGAAGCAGGAAGAAGCGCTGGAGCTGGACATTCCCTCCTACACTTGTCACGATTTCTTCGCCTAGTTCCTGTATATTCAGCTGACGTGTAATAAAGAAGCTTAACAGAATAAAGACCAGGCTCCAAGGAAGCAATATCCATACATCCTGCCAGTCGGACCCGTTCACCGTACCCGTAATCCAGATATTTGCCTGACTCGCCCGGTAAATCGGGCCGAGTATCATAAGCAATGTGGTCAGGGCTTGAGTCAAAGCTGAAATACCAATACCAATTAGAACGAGTCTAACAGGAGAAACCCCTTTACGCCAAGCCAAAAAATAGACCAAAAATGCAATGATTGTCGCTCCAAGGAACGCTGCAACGGGAAGCCATTTAATACTGACCATCAACGAGTTGTCATCATTGCTGAATATAGTCAGGAATGCAACGACTGCCGCACCTGCTCCACCTGTAATTCCGATAATATCAGGCGAAGCCAACGGATTTCGGATCATCCCTTGAAGGATACCACCCGCGACGGCCAATGCCATCCCGGATAAAAGGGCGATCATAATACGGGGGAGTCGAAATGAAGTGACCACGAGCTGTTCCAAGCTTGACCCTCCTCCAAACCAGACACTGATCACCTTCCAAGGAGCGATTTGCATGTCACCGGTACCAGTACTGATAATTAGGACAAACAGCGTTATCACGCCAAGGATTGTGACTTTTCTTACCGCCGATAAATCAACAAGCATGGAAACCCGGTCCTTTAACCAACGTTTTCCTATAAATCGATTCATTTGTTTAAAACCCCTTCCTTGCAACATACACGAAGAATGGTGCACCGATTATGGCTGTCATGACGCCAACCGGTACTTCCTGGGGCATGATGATGTATCGGGCTCCAATGTCAGCGGCCAATAGGAATACCGCTCCGAGAAGGCCCGAGAAGGGGATAAGCCACCGATGATCCACCCCAATGATCTTCCTGGCTAAATGAGGGATGACGATGCCGATAAAGCCGATGGGACCGGCCACGGCAACGGATCCACCTGCTAAGAGGACGACGACGGCCAGTGCAAGAAATTTAATCAAGGTCGTCTTCAAGCCGAGACCTTTCGCCACATCTTCCCCCATGGCAAGGATGTTCATCTTGCCGGCTATGATGAGGGCAAGGATCCACCCTGCTAATATATAAGGAAAGACCCCATTCAATATATCCAGACTTCTTCCTTGCACAGAACCAGCCAGCCAGAATAACACCTGCTCGAGTGCCGCTTCATTCAGGACAAGCAAACCTTGTGTGAAGGAAGAAAACATGGCTGTGATGGCAGCACCCGCTAGCGTCAGCTTCATCGGTGTCAGTCCCTTCGTCCCTGCTGAACTGATGACATACACACCGACAGCGGCTAGACCGGCACCTGTAAATGCCAGCCACGTAAAAGATTGAAGATTCGTTACGCCGAATAATGTAACCGCCACAACCACCATGAAAGCTCCGCCTGCATTGATCCCGAATATTCCAGGCGAAGCGAGGGGATTCTTGGTCATTGTTTGCATTAAAACCCCTGAAATTGCCAGGGAAGCACCAACTGTCCCTGCAATCAGCGCCCTTGGCAGCCGAATCGTCTCGATGACGATATGTTCCGTCGAACCCGTTGGATTGATAAAAGCATCCAAAGCCGTTTTCCATGAAGTGTCCGTGTATCCGTATACAATGCTGATGCCGATAAACAGAAATAGTAAAAGTAGTGTACCTAAAAATAACAATAATTGTTTTTGCATGTGCTAACCTTTCTAATCCTTACGCCGTTTATAAGGAATGGAAAATCGTATATAACGTTCTGTTCTTCCCTAACTATTTTAAAGAAGATTGAAACAAGCGTCAATGATTTTGAAAATCATTATCAATTATGGATTGACAATGAAAACCTTCTCCACTACTATTATGAGTGTAAATGATAATCATTATCATCGATAAACCAATATCAGGAGGATATACATATGAAATGGAAAGCCTTACTATCTTTACTGCTGATCTCTACTTTTCTATTTCTTGCGGCATGTGGAAATAAAGACGAGAAAGATGAATCTGCAGCAAATGATTCAAAAGAAGAAACATACACGGTGAAACATGCCATGGGTACGACAGAAATCAAAGGCACGCCTAAAAAGGTCGTCATCCTTACAAATGAAGGGACAGAAGCCCTTCTTTCCATGGGAGTGACCCCTGCAGGGGCTGTACAATCATGGACAGGTGATCCCTGGTATGAACATATTGGCGACGACATGAAGGACGTTGAAGTGGTTGGAACAGAGAGCGAATTAAACATGGAAGCCATCGCAAAACTTCAACCGGACCTGATTATCGGAAATAAAATGCGTCAGGAAGAGCAGTACAATCAGCTGAAAGAAATCGCACCAACGGTCATGGCTGAAACCCTTCGCGGAGATTGGAAGGAAAACTTCGAATTGTATGCGAAAGCCTTAAATAAAGAAGAAAAAGGTCAAAAAGTATTGGATGAATACGATCAGCGGATTGAAGATCTTAAAGGCAGGCTTGGAGATAAGCTGGACCAACAAGTATCCATGGTTCGCTTCATGGCTGGGGATGTCCGCATTTATCATAAAGATTCATTCTCAGGGGTGATCCTGGATGAATTAGGGTTCGCCCGTCCTGATGGTCAGGATGTAGACGACTTTGCTGAAAAAGGTGTGACAAAGGAGCGCATACCGGCGATGGATGGCGATGTCCTATTTTACTTCACGTATGAAACAGGTGATGGAGAAGCGAATAAGCTTGCTGAAGAGTGGATCAACGACCCTCTATTCCAGAACCTTGAAGTAGCGAAGAAGGATCGGGTATACGAAGTCAACGACAGCATCTGGAATACAGCAGGCGGCGTCATCGCTGCAAATCAAATGCTTGATGATATTGAGAAGTATTTCTTAGAACAGGAATAAAAGTAAGCCGGAAAGGGATTCTCCTTCCGGCTTTTTTATATCCTACCATTGCTGGCTCCCATCACTACCTTCCTTACGATGATTTTCCTCCTCCCCCTCCATTTTTCATAATTCTCCTTTTTTCGGAAACACTACAAGGTAGAATATACTTCGGACATGAGGGATTAGTATGTTTCCATTCTTTAAGAGCAAAAAGAAGATCGATCAGGATAAGAAGAAGCAATCATATGAGAGCATGAAAAAGAAAGCGGAGAAATCCGTGGACTATAAACAGGCTTTTTATCAAAACCCGCATACCGGTGTGAAATTCAGCTTGCATTTCATCAGCACATTAATCGATAGTAAAATTTTACAAGATGATGTCCTTCCATCTTTGCTATCTAAGGATTTTCATTCTTTGGAAGATCTGAATGGCCTCGTACCAGTGTTGGATATACAAATTTCCACAGATGAAACTCAAATTGAACAGAAACTCTATAACGGCTATACCTTGCTTACGATGGGTGCCTCCAATCGAAAGTTCGCCTTTATATTCACTAAAAACGAAATGGGAAGGAAAGTATCCCAACCAGAGGTAGAGTTCAGTGTCGTCGGTCCGAAAGAGGCATTTGTGGAATCCCTGATGGATAACTTAAATCTCTTACGAAAACGTCTTCCTATCAAAGAACTCGTCGTTGAACTATTCAATGTAGGGAAACTAACCCATACGAGAGTGGCATTACTGTATGTAGATGGCTTGGTAGATGATGCGAATGTGAATACGGTCAGGCAGAGGGTTCGTGATATTGACTTCGATCAAATCATGGACAGTTCATTTATAGAACAACTGATTGCAGATAATAGTAAATCGCCCTTCCCACAGTTATTGGACTCCGAACGACCTGACAGGGTCGCTTCGGTACTCGTGGAAGGAAAGGTTGCCATCATGGTGGACGGTTCACCCCATGCATTGATAGGGCCGACCACCCTGGTGGAATTCTTTAGTTCCTATGAAGATTACTTCCTGAATTTTTTCATTTCGTCCTTCTTACGTCTCGTTCGTGTATTCGCTGTAGCATTCTCCATCTTAATTACACCGATCTACGTAGCGGCACTGACCTATCATTATGAACTGATTCCAAAAGATTTGATGGCAACCCTTATTACGTCGAGACAAGAGATCCCCCTGCCTCCGATACTTGAGGCATTATTTCTTGAACTGACCATTGAACTGTTGCGGGAAGCCGGCGCCCGCCTGCCGACAAAGGTCGGCCAGACGATCGGTATCGTTGGAGGTATCGTAATCGGGACAGCATCCGTTGAAGCGGGGATTACAAGTAACGTACTTCTCATCCTTGTAGCCCTTGCGGCACTTGCTTCCTTTACCACTCCCGTATACCGGATGAGTAATACCATTCGTCTGCTGCGTTTTCCTTTCCTCTTGTTTGCACAGCTTTGGGGATTATTGGGGATCGTTTATTGTTTCTGCCTCCTTATGGGGCATCTCTTACAGTTAACGTCTTTAGGCAGACCGTTCTTAGAGCCACTTTATCCTCCAAGGGTAAAGGACCTGAAAGATGCACTCATTCGACTTCCGTTCAGTAAACAAAAAGGACGTCCGGAATATTTGCGTACCAAGAAGCCGTTTAGGTTCCGACCGTCCGAAGGCAAGAGAAAGCTCGATATCGATGAATAACGCTTGGAGGTGATCAGATGCAGCCTGTTCCGGACCGAAGAAAAATATCTCCGTTTCTCGTATTCTTTCTCATCCACTCCATTCAGGTGGGAGGAGGTGTACTTGGATTTCAACGGGTCATTTCAATGAACGCTGGATACGATGGGTGGATTTCTGTCATTCTTGCGGGTATTTTCACTCATATTATCATGGTGAT
Organism: Bacillus sp. NTK074B; assembly: GCF_017303375.1. Classification (GTDB taxonomy): domain Bacteria; phylum Bacillota; class Bacilli; order Bacillales; family Bacillaceae_B; genus Rossellomorea. The sequence goes on from NZ_JAFKOH010000009.1 coordinate 132,464, forward strand.
GATGTATTTCATCTTGAACAAAGTGGATGGAGATCTTGTATCTGCTCATACTCTGGCTTTTGGAAAATGGATAGGGAATGTATTCAATTTTATATTTGTCATCTACTTCAGCTTATTAGTCATTACCATTTTACGAACCTATATCGAAGTATTGCAGGTTTGGATGTACCCGAGATTGAGCACGTTCTTCTTTTCTCTGTTCTTTCTGATACTCGTTTATTATATCGTGAACGGAGGGGTACGGACGATTACAGGAACGGCTTTTTTCGGTATTGTCCTTCCAAGCTATCTCATTTTGACGTTTGCCTTTACCTTTCAATATTCGGACTTCTGGAATGTTCTTCCTGTCTTTGATCATTCGGTTAAGGACCTGTTGATTTCTACAAAGAATATGTCACTGACATATTTGGGCTATGAATCCATTTTGATACTATATCCCTTTATAAAGGACGCAAAAAAATCACAGAAGTACGCCCATTGGGCTCTATTTACCACTACTACGCTATACACATTGTTAGCGGTCATTTCCTTTGCATTCTTTAGTCAGAAGCAGCTGGAAAAGACCGTCTGGGCCACCCTTTCCATGTGGAAGATCGTTGAAATGCCATTTGTAGAACGATTCGAATACATCGGGATCGCCAATTGGTGTCTCATTATCCTTCCCAACACCTGTATTGCCACCTGGTGTGCCAGCAGGATATTAAAACGGATGACACCATTGAGGCACAGGACGTCGTTACTGATTATATGCATTCTATGCCTTTCCACCCTTACCTTATTCACCGATCGCAAGCAAGTGAATTTCCTGAATGATATTTCGGGACAAATCGGTTTCTATATTAACTATTTTTACATACCGGCCCTATTGCTCCTGGTGATCATCATGAAGAAAGTGAGGCATAAACCATGAAAGGTCGTTATTTCATCTTATCCCTTCTGATATGCACCATGTTCCTGTCAGGGTGTGTGGAGAGAGAAATCATTGATGATTTGTACATTGAGACAGGAAAAGCGTTCGACTATGAAGGAGAGAATAAGATAAGAGGGACCGCCCTATTTCCCATCTATTTAGCGGACAAGTCGATTCAAAATGGAACACTGTCGGCTGAAGCTTCTTCCACCAGGGAAGTGTTGGAAAAATTAGAACGAAGGTCACAGCAACCCCTGGTTCGGGGAGGACTTGACATCGTACTGATTGGGGAGGAGCTAGCAAGGAAGGGAATCATTGACATCGGTGATTCCCTTCAACGGGATGCAAGTGTCGGGGCACGGCTCTATTTAACCGTTACGGAGGGCGAAGCCGGGGAGCTCATCAAAGGGAATTATGGATTAAGGGGGAACGGTACATACCTATCGAACCTGATTCACCATAATATCACTCGGAGAGAATTACCCGAAACGAACCTTCACTTGTTCATCTATGACTATTTCCAGGAGGGACAGACGCCCTACCTTCCTATCTTGAAGCAGCTATCCAATGAAAGTGTCGCCATCACGGGCATTGCGTTATTTGATAAAGATAAAATGGTGGAGAAAATCCCTGCTAAAGATATGTTTTTCTTTAAACTTCTGGTGGATAAATTTGCAGAAGGCAGTCACGTGATTAAAATGGGGAAGGAAAAGAGCAAGGGGCATGTGGAAAAGTCCGTTGAGGCCTCAGTTACAAGTCTTATTTCCAAAAGTAAAATCATCATCAATCACAAAAGCAGTCCCGTCGAAGTGACCGTACGAGTGAAGATAAGGGGGATCATCCGGGAATATACCGGTAAGAATTTGACGCCGGACAAAGTGATCGAAGTGGAGAAAGCGATGAAAAAAGATATAGAAGAAAATTGCATGAACATGCTGAAGGAATTCCAGGAGCTAGGGATCGATCCTGTAGGCATCGGTCAATACCAAAAGCATGGGATACGAGGGTTTGACTTCAAGGAATGGGAAGATAGCATCTACCCCCAAGTAAAATTCAAAGTGGACGCCAGGGTCCACATCTTAGAAGCTGGTACGGTAGAATAACGCATAATGAATGGCTCCCCTCATCTGAAGGGAGCCTTTTACTATGTTCATATGGTTATGACTCGTCCGCTTTCTGCACTTTCTTTACATGCTTCAATTAGTTTGATGACCTGTAAAGCATCCTCAGGGTCAACGGGAAGCTTGTGGTTTTCTCTTATGGCGCCATAGATACCGAGGTAGAATTGGGTGTAATCCCCTTTTTCAGAAGGAATGACTTGAGATGTGACTTCTTCCCCTGTGATGGTTGTCAGGACACCCCAGTTTTCTTCCTCTTCCATTCCCCACTGTTTAGAAATAGGATTCTCGCCGGCTTTCAGATCGTCTTCCTGACGATCCATTCCACTCTTCACAAAGCTTCCTTTAAGTCCATGAACCTGATAGCGAGGTCCCGGATCCAGAACGATGGAACGGGAGTAAAGCTGTACCCTCAATAAGTCATATCCAAGGGTAATCAGGAAGTAGTCTTCCGCTTTATCGGGATTTCGTTGGGGTAAAACATCTGCCTGTACCCAATTTGGTGCCCCAAACAACATGAGGGCCTGGTCCAGGAGATGAGCTCCTAGATCGTACAGCACTCCCGCTCCTTCCATCTTGTTCTCTTTCCACCGGTCTTTAACGGCAGGTCTGAAACGGTCAAAATGGGCTTCGTATGTATAAAGTTGTCCCAGTGCCTCTTCTTTTAACAACTTCTGGATCGTTAAGAAGTCAGCATCCCAGCGCCGATTATGGAAGACAGAGAGATGCAGGCCTTTTTCCTTTGCTAAAGCCAGAAGCTCTTCCCCATCCTTGCTGTTCGTTACAAATGGCTTCTCTACGACGACGTGCTTGCCTGATAATAACGATTGCTTAATCATGCTGTAGTGAAGGTGATTTGGAGTCGTGATGACCACTAATTCGTTATCTTTCTGAAGCAAGTCATCAAGTGTTGACACGACGGTCGCCCCTTCGATGTCCTTCAATACTTTATCCTGATTGGAAGAAAGGACCGCTTCGATCTGAAATTCCTTTAAGTGAGATAGTAAAGGACGATGAAAGCTTTGTCCTGAAAAACCATATCCTGCTAAACCAACTTTAATGGGCTGCATAATGTCACCTTTTTCTTTCAAAATGTATCCCTATATTATCATGTACAAGATCGGACGAAAAATGATTCGTTTTACAAGGGGGCAGGATTTTGTATAAAATAAGGGGAAAAGGGAGGTTATCATCATGCAATCAATCAAAAATAAAGAAACCTTTGACGATCTAATCGGTTCAACAGAGCCTGTCATCGTGAAATTCCATGCGGACTGGTGCCCGGACTGCCGTCGCATGGACATGTTCATTGATGAAATCATGGAAGAGTTCAATCAATATAAATGGTATGACATCAATAAGGACGAATTTCCGGAAATCGCCGAAAAATATGACGTCATGGGCATTCCTAGTCTGCTGGTATACAGAAACGGCGAAAAAATCGCTCACCTGCACAGCGCCAATGCCAAATCACCAGAACAAGTGACAGAATTCCTGAACACACTATAATGTAAAGGTCCGTCCCTCTTTATAGAGAGGGACGGACCTTTGTTGTTTCCCTTATCTTCAATATATATTTCCCTTTCCATCTACATATATCGTTTGAACCATCGTTCGCTGGAAGTTTTGTCCTTGCATCGTTTTTCCTTCCAGGTCTGTGGTGATGTTGTGAATTCCTTCTTCAAAGTCCGCTAACGGGAGAGATGAAAGTTCTTCAGACGTAATGAGTGTTGACGTTTTCTTCCCGCTTTTCATGGGGATATGATGAATTGTATAGGTCTTCCTCACAGTAGGATCCCCCACAGCCAAACTTCCCGCAGCATCACTCATTCCAATTTTATAAAAAAGGATGCTTACCATATAGTGTTCTCTTTGAGTCGATCTCGCCTTCACTTCCCATTTCCCTGAAACGGGTCGTGAAAGAAGGATGGAATGATGATATGCGCCAGGAAAATACCCTGTAGCATCTTCAGAGAGACTCCACTGCTTGAAGACTCCACCGTCGGGACCTACCAGTTCATACATCGTATCCCGACGGTCACTGATCCAGTCGACCGTGATACTTTCCACCCCTTCCTCAACGGAGAAACGCTCCCTTATAACCCCTTCATATTCTCCTCCCCTGTGAAGGACCGACGTTTCTCCTGCCGGGGGCATTTCGTTCACCTCTGCATATGGAACAGACGCTACTTTTTCTGTGTATAGATTCTTTAAATAAGGATAAATCTTGCTCCCTATTTTGATCGTGGTGTGTGTCCAATCTTCAACCGCCACTTCATTGGCATAAGGAAGCCTTGAGCTTTTCACCAGTACGGCACCGTCGCTTTGGCCGAACCTGCTTAAGTACAGGCCTCCCCAAAATAATTCTGAATTGAAACCGCCCCATCCTGTGCCCCCGAAGGTATAGAATGGGACACACCCGGCCATTTCACGCCCATCTGTCTCTGCCCGGAAACCTTTCATATATCCTGTTTGCAATGAAAAGACGGCAGGTGTCTTACTCTTTAATGCATCCGTCAGCCACCCTGCCCATTTACTGAAGGCAAGGTCTGCAAGCTCAGATCCATGATGGGGACTCGAGAGGGTGATGACCCTTTCGATATAGGAAGAAGCTCCATAATGCACCAATGCTGATTGGATGTCGATTCCACCTTTACTATGACTCACAACGACAATCTTTTCATTGAAGTATTCATGCATCTCCCTGAGCTTCGCAGCCAGTAATTCACCATTTCTCCACATATCTTTGTCAGGATGCAAGTCGATGAACACCGATTGATAACCAGCTCCACGGGTGATTGGAAGCATATCGTTACCCGAAAACCACGTCTCTGATGATGTATGAATTCCATGTATAAATAAAATCGGGAACCCATTTGTATTCACTGCTTCTTCGTCTACGAACCAATTACCGGGTTTTCCTGTCTCCAGCTGTCTCACCTGTTTCTCCTGCACAACCCTTCCCTCCCTTTATAAAGAAGTTCTTTCCTTCATTATCGTTTAGTAGCGATACATTTTCATTATGATTGTTAAATACAGGAAGAAAGACACATATTCTTCAAAAATTTGAATAGTCCCCATGTCCTTATGGAAAACTAATCATCATCCTACTCAATTGGAGGGATTCTTATGACAAAGAAAAACAATCGGGGAAGCGAGAACCAAAACTCACCGAAACGCGGTACGACAGAGTTCGCAAATGAAATCACAAGCGGGGACAACAGCAAGGGAAATAAGCACAATAAAGATCAGAAAAATAAAACGAAATAGCAAAAACCTGCCTGATTCGTTTCAGGCAGGTTTTTACTTTGAAAAAGGGGTCACTCTTCTTCCTTTGAGATATTCACTGGGATCATATTGGATTCAACATGTATGTGACTTTGGTCGGCTTCCCTATCATCGCCACCATTTAATCGTTCGTTTAACTCCATATTGGCTTCTGTTGCCGACAGTCTCTCTTCCTTCTTTTTCATATCATCATCCTTTCACTATTAGAGTATCAATTCTCCATTGGAATTATGCGGTCATGGTTCTACCTAATTGGGACACACTAATCAATGAAAAACGTAGGAGGAATGAAATATGGACCAAAATCGAGTCAAACAGATCTTATCTTCATCAGCTGACATCCAAGTCAAATACAAGGATACATCCGTTTGGATTGACTCTGTATCAGAAGACGGAAAAACGGCTGTTGTGCACCTTCGAGGGCCGCTTGAGGAACGTTCAGAAGTAAGTATTTCTGATTTAGAAGAGGTCTAAGAAGAATAGACCACGCCGGGGACGTCACGCCCCCGCGTGGTCTTCATTATTATTTCTTGTCTTTGATTTTCCCTTTGTTCTTCAATAGTTCAAAAATTTGGTTCGCCTGATCTGTATTATCGATCAAACCGGCAAATTTCTCTTTTTGAGGGCCGAACGCGTACACAGGAACGTCGTCACCTGTATGTCCACCTGTTGTCCAGCCGGTACCTGAACGCGTATCAAAGATTTTCTCAATCGCGTTATCGATTTCCGTTTGATCGCCTTTTTCAGCCGCCTTTTTCACAGAAGCAATCTCTTCAGGCGTCAGTTCAAGGTCGATGTTGTTCGCAAGTGTTTCTTCAACCGATGCACCGTTCACAATTTGTTCTGCCATGTAGTCAGGTGTATGCTTAGCAGCCTGGATTGGAGCCGGATCCCAGTTGTATTCACCGTCAGAACCGATTGAGATACCACCCGTTGAATGGTCAGCTGTGACAATCACCAATGTTTCACCATTTTCCTTGGCAAAATCTCTTACTTTCTCAAATGCTTGTTCAAAGTCTCTCATCTCACTCATGGCACCGACTACATCATTATCATGTCCGGCCCAGTCAATCTGACTGCCTTCCACCATCAGGAAGAATCCATCTTTATTGCCTTTTAAGCGATCAAGGGCAGCTGTCGTCATATCCGCTAAGCTCGGTTGCTTCTCATCGCGGTCAATCATCTTGTCCATTCCGGATTCAGCAAATAGTCCAAGAATTTGATCATGATCATCTTTTTTAAGCTCTTCAGCTGATTTTACATAGCTGTATCCGTCTTTCTTGAACTGTTCTGCAATATTACGATCATCACGCTCGAAGAAATCCGTTCCTCCACCCAGCATGACGTCAATCTTATGCTTGCCGTTGATCATTTCATCATAATAATCGTTTGCAATCGCATCTTCACTCTTACGGGATTCTTCATGTGCTCCGTAAGATGCCGGGGTAGCATGTGTGATTTCTGACGTAGCTACAATCCCTGTAGACATGCCGTTTTCTTTCGCCTGTTCCAATACCGTTTTTACATTTGATTTATCATTATCCACTGCAATCGCATTATTGTATGTTTTCACTCCACCGCTCATGGCTGTCGCGGCAGCTGCAGAGTCTGTTACATTTTCTTTTTCATCTTCCGGATACGTCGTTTGCAGTCCGACAAGGTAAGGGTCAAATGCCGTCTTCTCCATTTCCACTGTATCAGGATTATCATTCATATAACGAAGGGCGGTTGTGTAAGGTACACCCATGCCATCACCGATCATAAAGATGACATTTTTTGCTTTGCCGTTCTTCGATTCCTTCGCACTTGCTTCTGTGTCGTCCTGATTCATTCCTATAATACTCCCAAGAGCCAAAGTGGAAACCACCGCTAACGGAAGGATCTTCTTCATTGATTTCTTCATTTTCCCTACCTCCTATAATTCGTGGTACATGTAGAAGGATAAGGGTTAAATATGAAGAAGTATTTTCAAAACGAATACAGGAGTGTAAAGCTTATGTAAAATTGAAAAAAACAGGTATTAAGTCACCTGTTTTATCAATGTTATTCTCTTATAAGGGGAAGCGTACAGCAACGGAATGATCCACCTGATTTGATGATCTCTGAAAGATCAAGTTCGATCACCTCAAACCCTTTCGCTCTGATCCGTTCATTAAGACCTGGATTTTGGGTGAGACTGATGATTTTCCCGTCGCCGATTGCCAACACATTCGGTCCCATTTGGAATTGTTCATCATCTGTCACCGTGATGATATTGTATTGCCTCTTGATGGTCTCGAGATCCTCCTTTGAAAACGCCGGTGGATACACAAGTGCCCATTCACTTGAAATGATGGTGAACACGCAATCCAGATGAAGAATGTCTTCTCTTAAAGGCAATTCGTGAACGTTGTAAGGTGTAAGCTGATTTCGTAACGATTGAATTGCCAGCTGATTGGTCCGTCCGCTCACCCCGATCCAAATATTCTCCCCATCAACGAGTACATCCCCTCCCTCGATGGAATGAAGGAGTTCACTATACGATACTTCATTCGTGTCAAGCCAACTCTTGAGCGTTTCCACTTCTCCCTTCCTGACATCCGTATTCATCGATGCGACGAAGAACCGGTCATGGATCGTGAATCCGATATCCCTTGTGAATACCTGCTCATTCAATTCCGGCGATGGCGTGAGGTGAATCACTTCAGCACCATGCCTCTCTAATGTTTCAACGAATAGTTTATGCTGCGAAACAGCCTTATCTATATTTATATTTTCTTGCAGAAAATGCTTCTGTGTCTCATTTATGATTTCATTTATCTGCATATTCTCTGGTGATACAACTACGACTTTTTTCAACTTTCCATACTCATTGGTACAATTCGTTTTAGACTTTGGAACCAACGGGGAATTTAAGCTCATCTTTACGCCCTCCAATTATCTACTCTTAAAACCTGCTTTTCCCTGTTATTATGATGATAAAACTTCCTTTTTATAAGTTATGCTGTAAAAGCCTAAACAGAGACGCCGGGCATCATGCTTTGGTGAAATAAGGGCGTTTGTCCATTAAAAAAGGCATGCAGCTGCACGCCTTTTTTTATCAATGAACCATCCGATCATGATCCTTCCAGAATTCTTTTCTGATGACAACCTTTTGGATCTTCCCGGATGCGGTTTTGGGTAATTCTTTCACGAATGTGATATTCTTCGGTGCCTTGAAGTGGGCGAGCTTCTCTCTTGTAAACTCGATGAGGTCACTTTCTGTCACACTGTGTCCCTCCCTTAGAACGACCACTGCATGGGGAACTTCCCCCCATCTTTCATGTGGAACGGCTACAACGGCCGCTTCCAGAATGCTATCATGCTCATAAAGGGCACCCTCCACTTCAATGGAAGAGATATTTTCGCCGCCGCTGATGATGACGTCTTTCATCCGGTCGACAATTTCTATATAGCCATCTTCGTCAACCGTCGCCATGTCTCCCGTATGCAGCCAGCCACCACGAATCGTTTGATTGGTGGCTTCGGGATTTTTAAAATATCCTTCCATCACCGTATTGGTCCTTGTCACGATTTCACCGATCTCTTTACCATTATGTTCCACTTCTTCTCCCAGCTCGTTTACCACTTTCACCCTGCTTCCGATCATGCTATAGCCCGCTTTCGCTTTCAATCGGTATTTTTCTTCCTTAGGTCTGCCCTGCTCCGACGACCTCAGGATAGAAGTTGTAATAAGGGGCGAAATCTCTGTCATCCCGTATACCTGGATGAATTGCCACTTCAGATCTTCCTCCACTTTCCGAACAAATGCAGGAGGGGGTGCAGACCCGGCAATGACCACCCTCACATCCTGCCCGCTGGAACGCTTCCCGACAGGGTAAGATTCCAGAAGCATATTTAAAACCGTCGGTGCCATATGCATGACAGTGACACGATGTTTATCCATCTTGTCCAAAATCACTTCCGGATCAACTCTCCGAAGCATCACTTGGGTTGCACCGTTGGCCGTATAATAAAATGGTGACCCCCATCCATTCACATGGAACATCGGCAGGACGTGAAGAAGTATGTCTTGGTCAGACACTCTTAAATGATGCATCGATGACATGGCATGCAAATAATTGGACCTGTGGGTCAGGAGGACTCCCTTCGGATCTCCCGTTGTCCCACTCGTATAGAGAAGAGACGCAATATCCGTTTCTTCCAATTCGACACGGTCGAAAGGATCGCGGCTGAAAGAACCACGCCATTTTTCATAACCTGGATGTCCGTCCCTCGATTTACCGTGAATCACCACATGCTTTAAGTGAGGTACCTTTGATAGGATCGGCTGAACCAATGGATAGAGTTCCTCATCGACAAGCAGGGCTTTACTCTCACTGTGGGTGAGGATAAATTGATAATCGGCAGGCTTTAATCTGGTGTTCAATGGCGTCATCACCCCTCCGACAGAGTAAACACCGTAGAATCCTTCCAGCATCTCCGTCGTATTAGGTGCAAGGTACGCGACTTTGTCCCCCTTCTCTATGCCGAATTGTTTCAATCCCCTTGCCAGCTGGTTCACCCTGTCATTCAGCTGCTTATAGGTCAAACGTTTTTCATCATCGATGATGGCAATCTTATCTCCGTATAACTCTACTGCCCTGTCGAGAAAATCCGTCAATACTAATGGTACATGCATATGTAACTCCATCCCTTCTGATTCGTAATGAATGCTGTGAATCGTTTATAGGAATTATTTTACCAGATTTCGCTATATTATTGGGAATATTCAGAAATTATTGGAGGTATCCAGTCAAAATAAATGTGGATAGGACATAACTAAATCTATACACTCTAAAAACGAACAATGAGATTACGTGGTACACCGCTTTTGATTTCCGTGCAAGACTTCGCTTTCCTCGGGGCGGAAGGCGAGCCTCCTCACAGCTTGAGCTCCTGCGGGGTCTCACCCATTCCGCTATTCCCGTAGGAATCTACGTATTGCACTCCAATCAAAAGTTAGAACTAGCTTAATACATGGACTGAGCTTTAGCACTAAAAATCAAAAATCCGAACGAGTTAGATTTTCATCCAATCACTCATTCGGATTTTTCTTATCTGAAACCCTTTTGTCCCAGCCTCTAACAGACTACCTTCCTCTGCGACTGGAAGTGGATCTTCCCCCGCTATTTCGCTTAGTACCGGAGTTAGTCCTTTCCGTAGAGCCTCTTCGGCTGCCCCTGGAAGAGGCCGTTGATTCACCACTTCGACGTGAGTCCCCTCGACCGGAACTCCTCTTGTGTGACTGACCATTACTTTCATCCGTCCGTGGTCTGCCTCCACGTGGGTGCCGTGCTTTACGGTCTTTATTCGCTTGGATCTTCTTTTCACGGCGATCTTTCGCACTTTCATTGGATCCTTTCGGCGCATCAGAGGTCCCTTTCGCAGGAACGACCTCAACCACCCGACGGGGCAAGGAACGCCCGATCCCTTTCTCTATCACTTCCAGGTCCTGCTTATCCTTTAATGCTACAAAGGTGATGGCAAGTCCATCGTTTCCGGCACGGCCCGTACGTCCGATTCTGTGAATATAACTCTCCACATCCTGAGGGATATCATAGTTAAACACGTGAGTGACACCTTCAACATCAAGGCCACGGGCTGCGACATCGGTTGCGATAAGAAGTTGAAGCTTCGCGTCCCTGAACTTCTTCATCACGTTTTCCCGTTTCGCCTGGGAAAGGTCCCCGTGGAGCTCATCGACTAGAAAGCCCTTGGCCTTCAGGTCGCCAAGAAGCTTACTGACCCTTCTCTTTGTCCGGCAGAAAATGATTCCCAAGAACGGCTGAGTGTCCTGAATCGTCTGACTGAGGGCATCAAGTTTCAGACGATCCGTCGTTTCTACGATTTCCTGCTTGATTTCCTGTACGATCTTTTCTTTTTCACGGATCTGTACATTATGGGGATTGTTCATATAGCGCTTCCCGATCTTACGGATATCCTTCGACATCGTAGCCGAGAATAGCGCGGTCTGTCGGGTAAACGGGGTCTCGCGGATGATCGATTCGACTTCATCGAAGAATCCGATATGAAGCATCTGATCCGCTTCATCTAATACAAGAAACGATACCTTCGAAAAGTCGACCGTCTCACGGCGTACATGATCAAGTATCCGGCCCGGGGTTCCGATTACGATATGTATCGCTTTATTCTTCAATCTCTTAATCTGTTTCTCGACATCCTGGCCACCGTATACGGCCAATACATGTATATCATCTTCCGTTGAAGAAAGGATCTGATTTAATTCAGCGGTTACTTGAATCGCGAGTTCCCTTGTAGGAGTTACGATAAGCGATTGAATCTCATCTTTCCCAGGATCTATTTTGGCAAGCATGGGTAAAAGAAAAGCCATCGTTTTTCCTGTCCCTGTCTGTGCCTGTCCAATCACATCTTCTCCGTTTAAGAGAAATGGGATGGTTTCGCTCTGAATCGGCGTAGGTTCTGTAATGGATTGTTCTTTTAAAGCATTGACGTACTTAGGCTGGATACCTAAGGAAGTAAAATCATTCATTGGGGTCACCTCTTTGTTCCTCATTATACCTTTAAACCTCGTTAGAAAATAGGGGCCTGTGTTATAATGGGGAAATCGAAAAATGAAATGAGGAATAACAGTGCTGACATTTGAGGAAAAATTAGCTGTCATAGAAGAGTTTCCTGAGCTTACACGGAAGGATGTCTCTATGAAAAGGGTGAACTTCCATTTTGAGGACAGTCTATATGAAAAGACGACTGTTGTGTACCACCTGCACCCGAACGGGAATGGGTTTGTTTTCACAGGCAGTCTCCAGGGATATGAACCGGATCAAAAAGGTCTTGTGAACATCAGGGACTTTACTCGCGATGAACTCCGGGAAGTCATCCGTGCTTCCATCGACCTTCTGGCATCGGAAGAAGAAGCTGTTCCACCAGTAGAAGAGTTATGGAAAGATGCTGAAGGACATTCCCTCCAATTGATAGAGGAAGACGATCGCTGGAATATTTATGCCGGCGACAATTTGGAAGACAGTTTCGGCGGGTATGATGAAGCAGCCCTGTATCTGCGTGAAGAAGGCTTTAGGAGACGATGATACAAACGTAAAAAGGACGAATCGACTGGCTCTCGATTCGTCCTTTTTATATGGGTCTGGCTTTGGAATTGAGCCGCTTTGGGTAAAAATCCGTCCGAAATGATGAATAATCCAGCCGAAACCGCTCATAATCCGGCCGTTTCCAAAGAAAATCCAGCCGAATTCCATTTATTACCTCAAACCATCATAACGAGCGCTTCAATATATCCCGTACACTATCATAATCCATTTCCTTATACGTCCCGACGCCTGGTTTAATGAACGTCTTCTCTACAATGGCATCAAACTGACTATCATCTATATCATAGTCTGCAAGTGTACTTGGAGCACCAAGAGAGTTCCAGAAGTCACGAAGTGCTCTCGCCCCTTCTCTTGCCACTTCTATATCTTCCTTGCCATCAGGCGAAATCCCAAATACATTGACCGCAAGCTGTTTGACCCGGAATGGATCCTCCTCAAGCACATGCTCCAGCCAATTAGGGAATAGAATCGCAAGACCACCGCCATGTGGAATATCATAAATGGCGGAAATGGCGTGCTCGATTCTATGTGTTGCCCAATCTCCACCGTCGGTTCCATTGGAAAGGGTTCCGTTAAAAGCCGTTGTACTGATGTACATCATCGTTTCCCTATGCTGGAAGGACTCCAGATCCTCCAATAATTTTGGTCCGGTTGCAATCGCCGTTCTTAGGAGTGATTCAATAAACCCGTCAATCATCGGAGTATTTCCAGTCCGGTGGAAATAATGTTCAAGAGCATGGGACATGCTGTCCACTATTCCATAGATCGTCTGATCACGGGGTACAGAGAATGTATAAGCAGGGTCCAGTATAGAAAACGATGGGAAAACATGTGGAGATCCCCAGCCCAATTTATCATTCGTTTCCCAGTTCGTGATGACCGACACAGAGTTCATTTCAGAACCCGTTGCCGCAAGGGTCAGAACTGTTCCAAATGGAAGTGCTTCCTTGATCGGAGCTTTAGCGGTAATCAGTTCCCACACGTCCCACACATATTTTGCTCCTGCTGAGATCGCCTTTGTACAATCGATGACGCTTCCGCCCCCTACGGCAAGGATGAAATCGATCCCTTCGTTTTGACAGATAGAGACACCCTTACGAACCGTCGTCAACCGGGGATTCGGTTCGACTCCGCTTAATTCAAAAACATTTGCATCGATTTTTTTCAATTCGTTCATCACATCGTCATAAACGCCATTTCGCTTGATGCTTCCACCACCGTAGACTAGTAATACGTTCAATCCTTTATCCAGGATGGAAGACAGCTGCTTCACTTCATCTTTACCGAAGTAAAGCTTTGTTGGATTGTATTGTAAAAATGTATTCATATTTAACACCTCATCAATCATATTTTGCATTCATTTTAGCACTAGATTCAACTATGGAGATATTGATAGTTTTTCATATTACATATCAAAAATTTTGATGATTAAGTAGTCAGGGCTGAAATGAATTGTGCAATCGGAGGCGTCAGCCACTTTTTCTTTTGATAAACGATCTGCGTATGCACCGGGATTTTTTTATGATCAAAGGGAATCTGGATCACTTTCCCGCTCTCAATGTCTTTTTTCACTGCTATTTCGGGCATGATGGCAAGCCCCAAATCATCCGCTACACATTGCTTGATGGCCTCCAGACTGCTGAAAGAGATGACTGATTTTGCCTGAACGTTTTCCTCTTTCAATAACTGCTCAAGTAAGACACGATACGAACAGCCTTTCTCCGTCAGGATAAGGGTTTCGGTTTCAAGCTCTTTTAAGCTCATTTCTTTCAGGGAATTCAGACGGTGCCTTGGAGGAGCGATCATCACCAATCTCTCTTGACGAATGGGGATCGTCGTCAAATCAGGATGCTCCGATAATCGGTCCAATAGGATGGAAACATCGAACTTCCCCTCAAGGGTGCCTTCTTTTAAGTTCGGGCACAGTCCTGATTCAAGCAGGATCTTCAATACGGGATGTCTTCCTTTTAAATCCTTTATATAGGGTGTGATGAAATATGCGGCCAGAGATTCGACGGTACCGATGCGCACCGTTCCCCTCAAGTTGCTTTCCTTCGAGATTTGTTCTTCAGCCTCATCTAACAGGGAGAGTATTTTGTCTACATAGAAGTAAAGTTCCTCTCCCGACTGCGTCAGCCTCATTTTCCGGCCTACCCGCTCAAACAGCTTCACTTTATAATGCTCCTCCAGTTTCCTGATCTGGGTCGTCACACTGGACTGGGCATAGCCGAGCTCCTCTCCGGTCTTCGTATAGCTCCCCCACTTGGCTACTTCTTTAAAGGTATAAAAATAGTTCAGATCCATTTGTCCCTCTCCATCATTATTTATAATACTTAGTATCGGTAATTATAGATAACTATAATCCTTCAATCAATGGTATACTCAATTCCATTACAGGCATAAAAATACCGGTATTTTCAGATCTTGGACCATTCTCTTATGGAACCCTTGGAAAAAACGAATCATTCAGTACATTTGAATTCATAAAGGAGTGTTGATTGATGAAGATATTAACCCTTTTAGGAAGTACACGAAAAAACGGAAACTCAGAATACCTTGCAAAGAAAATCGTAGAAGGAACCGATCACACTGTCGTTTCCCTTGCTGACATGCATATCGAGCCGATTGAAGACCTTCGCCATTCTGAAGGAGGCTTCCTTCCCGTGGAGGATGATTACGAAAAGCTTGTCCGACTGATGGAAGAGCATGATGTATTATTATTTGCCACTCCCCTTTACTGGTATGGGATGAGCGGCCCGATGAAGAACTTCTTTGACCGCTGGAGTCAGTACCTTCGTGATGAACGTTTCAACTTAAAAGAAGAACTTACGAAGAAGAAAGCGTATGTGGTGATTACCGGGGGAAGCTCCGCCAAAGTAAAAGGACTTCCACTGGTACAGCAGTTTGATTACATTTTTCAGTTCGTCAATATGGAATTCACAGACTATATGATCGGGGCAGGAGTCAAGCCTGGCGAAATTGTCAACGATACCGCAGCTCTTGAAAAGGCTGAACGATGGAATTCCCATTTCAAATCATAGATGATCCCTTTATGGGGTCATCTTTTTTGTTAATTTTGCGGGTTAAGGAAATAGTATGGATAAAACCCTTATTGGAGGCTCATTATGGATTTCCCTACCATTCACACAAACTTCTGGGATGCCGTCATTGCCATTCCTGTTATTATCCTGTTAACACAGCTGGTTAAAGTTTTATTTAACCCTCGTGCTTTTCTTGTACCAAATATAGCTGTCATACTGGGCTTGTTCATTTCCATCTTTATCAGCCATAGAGGGCATACCGTCACAGGTCTTTTTATGGGATTCTTTTATGGGTATGCGGCAATAGGGAATTATGCTTCCTTGAAGACAACGGTGCTGGCTTATCGGGGGGAGAAGGAGGAGTCTTGATGAGTGGCGTTAAGTCGTATGTGGAGACTTGTTGACAATGAACACAATAGACGCCGGTAAGGATTTCAGTTTGTGATACATTGAATTGTTTTAGAACGTCATAGGATTTAGGTGAATGATTTTTCACTAAGAAGTTCGACCATTTGGATAATTGTTTAGGGGTAAAAATAGGGGTTTGATAGGACTTGGAATAGTCTTGGATGTAGAAAAGAAGTTTAGGACTTCTAACCAGTCTTCGAAATACACTTTGGTCTTGCGGAGAATTTTTAATGTAGGTATTGGGGTTAGTGAATACAACCAGATTCTCAATTGGAATAGCAGGACATTTATTTCCCATCAACCATCTTTCAAGGTTCTTCCTTTGATTTGAAGACTGGAGAATAGGATCAGGAAATACTTCCGTTGTACCATTTAGTGTTCGAGTCATTTGATTGTAAGTGGTATCAATATAAATGTCTCCAGAGATATTTTTCACTTCAAGAATGAGGATGAAATTCTTATGAAGAATGACAGTATCTATCTGAAAGCAGGTAGATTGATGGCAAAGGCGCAGATCATGAATGATAACATATTCTTTTACCGGGAGTTGTTTCAAATAATAAGCCAGTGACATTTCACCATTGTATCCAGCTCTATATTTTGCCAACTGAATTTCAATTTCATGTCCTCCGTTGTAGTATTTGGACAACCGCTTCAGTAATGCTTCAAGTTTGAAGATGATGTCAGGAGGTTTATGCTCTTTTACGATCAATAGAATCACTCCTTTTAGGTAAATCAGCTGAATTCACATCATTACTGTGGAAAATCAGGCCGAAATTCGAAAAAATCCAGCCGTTCTACAAGAAAAAACAGCCGAAATCCTAATGAATCCGGCCGCTTTCACGTAAAATCCAGCCAAAACAATCAATAATCCAGCCAATAACCAAATTATAACAATTGTAACCCGAGAAATATACAGTTAATTCTGAAGTCTATCCAAAATCGTCGTCAGCGTCTGATCCAGCTGCTTAAGCTCCTCACCGTCCATTTCAAGTCGCTCCAATAAACGGTTCGGGACACACTTTGCTTTTTCCTTGAGGTCTCTCCCTCTTTCCGTAAGACTGATGACAACACTCCGCTCATCCTCTTTCGACCGTTTCCGTTCGACAAGACCGTTTGCTTCCATCCTTTTCAACATGGGTGTCAGGGTGCCAGAATCCAGGAATAGCTTCTTCCCCAAGTCCTTTACCGATATCGTTTGTTCTTCCCATAAGACGAGCAAAGACAGGTATTGAGGATACGTGACTCCGATTTCTTCCAACAGGCTTCGGTAGAGTTTTGTTATTTCCCGCTCTGCAGTATAGATTTTAAAACAAATTTGATTTTCCAATAAAAGTGGATCTTTCATACATGTCGATTCCTTTCTTGTACATACTAATTGTGATTATCATACAAAAAAGACTATTATTTATCAAATTTAATTTTACACAACTAAATTGTTGACAATATTATTAAAGGACGATACAATTGGTTTTGTAGAATTAAGTTGTACACAATACAAATGGAGGAGTGAATAAAATGGATGCATTATACACAGCAAAAGCAACAGCTGAAGGCGGCAGAGCAGGAAAAGTAAAAAGCAGTGACGGAGTATTGGATGTGGCACTTGCCATGCCTAAATCACTTGGTGGCAACGGGGCAGAAGGAGCAACAAACCCGGAGCAGTTATTTGCAGCCGGTTATGCAGCATGCTTTGACAGCGCCCTTAACTTAGTCGCTCGTCAGGAAAAGAAAAAAATCGAATCCAAGGTAACAGCGGAAGTCTCCATCGGAAAAGATACGGATGGCGGATTCAAGCTGGGCGTAGCCCTAGTCGTAGGTGTCAGCGGTGTAGAACTGGACGAAGCGAAGCAATTGGTCGAGAAAGCCCATGGTGTATGTCCTTACTCAAAAGCAACAAGCGGAAATATCGAAGTTGAATTACACACTGAATCGATGTAAGCTTCCCGGATGGGCCTTTTCATGGCCCGTCCTTTTTTTGAGAATAAAACGAACATTCGTTCTTGTTTTTATTCCGTATTGTGCTCTATAATAAAAGAGTACAAAATTCATCGAAACGGGAGTGGAGAAAGTATGAAACATCAGGCTACACCTTATTTTAGTTTTGACGGCATGGCAAGGGATGCGCTGGAGTACTATAAAGAAGTGTTTGAGGGGGAAGTGCTGGGAATTCAGACGTTCGGAGAGACAGATTTTCCAAGCCCACCTGAAATTTCAGACCATATCATGCACGCTCAATTTAAAAAAGGAGAGCTTTTCTTTATGATGTCGGACAGCTTTCCCGGCCAGGCACCGAATGTTGGCAATCATATTTCTCTGGTCCTTGAACTGGAAAGTGAAGAGGAAATCCATACTTATTATAAGCGGCTAACTGAAAAGGGAACGGTCGTGATGGAGCTTCAAGACACTTTCTGGGGGGCGATCTATGCTAAAGTGAGAGATCCTTTTGGAATCAACTGGGACTTGAATTACACAAAGAAATAAATAATAAGGCTGCTGCATTACCTGACTATGCAGCAGCCTCCATCCTGGATCCTTCAATCCATATCATTGGACGTATGGAAGGTCCGTCCCCCTCACGACATGATAATACTTCTCCATCTTCTGGAGCCGTCCTTCTAGGATGAGTTCTTTTGTCAGGCTTGTGACAGTCTCCCTGGTAGATCCGATGAAACCCGCGATGTCCTGGTGGGTTAGGGGGAGATCGATTTTAATAGAGTTCCCTGTCTTTTTCCCGAAGCGTGGCATAAGGAAGGCCATGAGACAAAGGATTCTCTCTTTAACGGGGGCATACATGATTCGTTCGAGGAATTGATTGCGCTCCTTCATTTGCTGGTTCAGGCTTGAATATATTTCTGTCACATCATGATGATGCGCAACACTTAAACGATCCACTTGTTTATAATTGAGCACGCCTACCACTGTCGAGTCGATCGATTCTGCATACACACCCTCATCATCTAAACTAAAACGGGGCATATTACTGAAGAATTCACCCTTGCCAAGAACGGTAAGGATGGTTTTCCGCCCTTCCTCACTGTTCTTATAGAGCTTTACTTTCCCTGAATGGATCATATATAGATTCTTGCTTAATGAAAAAGGCTGAAAAATGATCTCTTTTTTTGAGTAGTTTACAAGTCGTCCTGAAAGACTTTCTACCAAAGGCATAGATGGCAATGGGATAGCTGGATTCATGACGTCCCCTCCTCACTACTTTCAAATTCGGACACAAACTCACCATAGCCCTGCTCTTTTAATTCATCTTTCGGAACGAATCTGAGGGCTGCGGAGTTCATGCAGTACCTCAATCCTGTAGGCTCCGGCCCATCTTCAAATACATGACCAAGGTGGGAATCGGCATGCTTACTCCTGACCTCGGTGCGGACCATGAACAATGTGCGGTCCTTGACTTCAACAATATTCTCTTCCACGAGAGGCTTGGTGAAACTTGGCCACCCTGTTCCACTTTTGTATTTATCCTTCGAGCTGAAAAGAGGTTCACCAGAGACCACATCCACATAGATCTCCTCTTCCTTGTTATCCCAATATTCATTGTTGAACGCTTCTTCCGTATCGTCTTCCTGAGTGACTTTATATTGAGTATCCGTTAACTTCTCTTTTAACTCTTCCTCTGTAAATGAAGGATAAAGTGATTGGGTTTGAAGGATGATATACCGGTCTTCTCCCCAGGCCTCATCCAGAAAATCATCCCTGCCTGAATTGCTTCGATAGAACTTGTAGCTTAACTTATTTTTCTTATAATAATCCTGGTGGTACTCTTCCGCTTTGTAAAAGGTTTTGGCAGGTTGGATCTCGGTGACAATCTCTTCTTTAAAACGTCCTGAGTCTTTCAATTCTTTTTTTGACTGCTCCGCTGCCTTCATTTGTTCTTCATTATGATAGAAAATCCCACTCACATATTGGGGTCCGCGGTCAACGAATTGTCCGCCATCATCGGTCGGGTCGATTTGTCTCCAGAAGACCTTTAATAACTGGTCATAGGTAATCACTTCAGGGTTATACTCTATTTGGACCGCTTCCACATGTCCCGTTTGTTTGGATGAAACTTCGTCATATGTCGGATTTTTCTCTTCTCCTCCCGTGTATCCTGAAATGACAGCATAAACACCGTCCAACTTTTCAAATGGCGGTTCCATGCACCAGAAGCAGCCTCCTGCAAAAGTCGCTATGGCATGATCTTCATCGATCATATCTGATTTAACCGCTTCACTCCCCAACGATTTCTGCGTCATGCTTGCATACAGTTTCGGTCCGAAAAAAGCGGCAAGACCCACTATCAGTATCACACCGATTCCCATCACAATTTTTTTCATCGTCTCTCCTCCTTACTATTTTTCAAAGGTATTCGAAACCAGAACGTGCTGCCCGATTGTCCATCACTTTCAACACCTATTTCTCCACCGTGAAGCTCTATGATTTCTTTGCTGATGGAGAGGCCAAGGCCAGATCCACCTCCCGCCTTGTTGCGGGATTTCTCTACCCTGTAGAATCGTTCAAAAATCGAAGCTTGTTCTTCAAAGGGGACTCCTCTTCCCTGGTCTTTCACAGAAAACTCTGCCTGTTCCCCAATATTCACAGCACGAATTTCGAGAATGGTATGGTCAGGGGAAAAGGAAAGAGCATTTTGAATAAGATTGGTCATGACCCTCTTGATTCCAACAGGCATTAATGGAACGAGAGGCAGGCTATCATCGTATTCAACTTTCACTTCTATATCTTTCTCCTGTATTTTGCGTTCGAACTGCTGTATGGTATCAATCAAAAGCTGATCGATCGGAGTAGGATGCGGTTCCCAGGAAAGCTTTCTATTTTCCAGCTGAGAAAACTCCAGAACTTCTTCAATCAATAGACTTAATTTTTCCGTTTCAGATAAAATCGTTTCATAATATCGTTTGCGTGTCTTCGGATCTTCGATGATGTCATCATTCAAAGCCGCCACAAAGGAGTGGATGGATGACAGGGGTGTCCTCAAGTCATGTGATACATTGGCAATGAGCTCACTCTTGAATTTTTCTGATTCCTTTAATTCACCAAACATCCTTTCGATCCTTGAGGACATATGATTAAAGTTGGCAGCAAGCTCCTTGATTTCCTTTGGCCCCTCCTCTGTCACCTTTACATCAAAGTCGCCGTTCGCCATTTTGCCTGCTTCCCTGCTCATCTGCTTCACAGATTTTAACAAAGGGGAGGTAATCATCAAATTCACGGCAAACGATAACAATCCTGCTCCCAATGTTATGAGTGAAAGGAGAATGATGATGTCCGGTGAGATGAACATTTGCACATATGAAATAGTGAGGAAAACGAGAATTACGACAAGAGAAATGGTGTTGGCCAGAATGAGGAGAGTTCTAATCTTCATCATGATGCTTCCCTTCGAATTTATAACCGATTCCCCATACGGTTTTAATCCATTGGGGATCAGAAGGATCATTCTCGATCTTTTCCCTCAGTCTGCGGATATGGACGTTGATCGTATTAGCATCTCCGAGATATTCATATCCCCATAACGTTTCGATCAGCTGGGACTTGGAAAACACCTGAGCAGGATGTTGGGCCAGTAAAGATAATAGTTCAAACTCCTTCACTGTCATTTCAACTTCATTTCCCCTTGAGATCACTTTTCGTTTATGTCGGTCAATAAGCAGCCCCTTCCACTTAAGTACCTCCTGTTGTCCTTCCCTTCCTTCAGAGTAGGTTCTTCTTAGTACGTTTTTAACCCGCAGTAACAGTTCACGCGGACTGAATGGTTTCGTGACATAATCGTCCGCCCCGATTGTAAGTCCGTACATCCGATCCTTCTCTTGACCGAGTGCTGTCAGCATGATGATCGGAGTGTCATGTTCTTCCCTGATTTTTTCTGCTACCTGCCACCCATCCATTTCGGGCATCATGATGTCAAGGACCACAATGTCCGGATTGACCGATTGATACATGTCGAGTGCTTCTATCCCATTAACAGATGTACTCACTTCATATCCCTCCCGGACAAGATAGCGTGAACATACATCTAAGATATTTTCTTCATCGTCTACCAACAACACTTTTTTTGCCACTTTGAACGCCCCTTTACATCCCTGCACCTAATTCAGCACTTCCAAAATCCACATTGAATTGCTTACACCAGATCACCATTTTCATTCCTTCAGCCGCTGATACTCCACTGGGGATTTCATGGTTTTGATTGCCTATGTTTCCTTTTAACTCTCCAAGAGAAACTCCTTCTTTGGTTTCTTGATCTGCTTCTACTAAGTAAACGTAAAGATCCGGTCCATTGGTCACTTCAAAATTTTCCAATCGAACATGTTTTCCAGAAACCATCACATTCCCTTGTGCATGATGATTGGAGTCTGCCCCTTTGAATGTTCCCGTGAGTTCATTTTCTTTCATTGTATCTTTTGTCATAGCCTCTTGCGAAAATGAATCGGTTTCTTTCATAGTATCCTCTTCATTTTCTTTCATATGAGAGGCTGTAGTGGATTCAGGTGCTTCATTTACGACCTTATGGAAGAAAAGGGGGGATACAAGCCACCAGCCGACTCCCAACAAGCCTGCTGCAACAATTCCTATCACCCATTTTTTCAATACAATCATCCTCTCTCTTTCCCATTACCTGTAGTATAAAAAACAAATCTTATGGAATCTTAACGGAATTCTTAATTAATTCTTAACTGTGGGCAACGGACAAAAAGCCACGTTGGAGCCATCATATCAGCTCTCGTTCAAACCAAAGAATCCTCCAATTGAAGTTGCTTTACATATTCACTTCAGAATGTAGAGCAACTAACATTAGCTGTTCTACATCAATGATCATGTAAGAAAGATTTGCGCGTTCCATCTGGTCTGGGTACATTTTCATAAAATCTCTTCATCTGGGTTAACGCCCATACCATTTGGATGTGAAAAGAATACTCATAACCTAGATAGAGAGGAGGTTTTATGCTTTGAATGATTTTCAGACATTAAATAGGGAGCACTTTATGAACTATGGTGATTTTCGTCGCCCGATTGGACGCGTTGGATTTGGGAGACCCGGATTTGGATATGGCGGATTCGGAAGACGCCCGTTTGGATTTGGCTTCAGCCCATTTGTAGGCGGCCTTGCCGGAGGATTATTGGGAGCGGCATTATTGAGCCCAGGTTACGGATATGGGTACGGTTATGGATATCCATCTCCTTATTATGGCTACCCTTCATACCCCTATTATTATTAATCTCATACAACTAAAAGAGGAACCCGGATTCCGCTGCAGGAATATGGGTTCCTTTTTTCTGTCTTCAGAGCTGACGATGAGTAAGGTCTGTGATTACGAAAAAACAGCCTCCGCTACGAGCTCATATGACCTTAATTTATCTTCGAATTTCGCCACATTGGTTATGACCATAAATTCATCGGTTTGATACACTTCACTTAACATCTCTAGCTCTTCCTTCACTTTCTGAGGAGTCCCTACAATGCTTCTTTTCCTGTTTATTTTTACTTTTTCTTTCTCGAAATCTGATAGCGCCCTTGCCTTCGCTTCTTCCGTTGCAGGAATTTCTGTATCCCGGCCCTTCTCTACAGCCAATAACCACAAATCCTGGGTCATGGCTATTTCTTCTGCTTCCTCCTGTGTTGGAGCGCATACAACAAAGATACACACATTACTCTTAGGTGTGGATAAAGAGTGAGAAGGCCGAAAGTGAGAATGATAATAATCCAGCGCCCTTTTTCCATTTACCGGATTGATGAAGTGACCAAATGTAAATGCCGTACCCTTTTCTGCTGCCACCCGGGCTCCCCGGTGAGTGATTCCGAGTATCCATGGAAGTGGAGGAGCCGTTACATCGGGATACGCCTTCACTGATTGGCCCGTGGAGAGATGCAAATATTCCTGCAGTGCTTCCACCTGTTTCGGAAACTCGTTCATACTCTTTTTCAGTCCATCCGTAAGAGCCAGTCTTGTCTCATATGAACCCCCTGGCGAACGTCCGATTCCAAGATCAATCCGATTAGGAAATAAGGTTTCCAACACCTTGAAATCCTCTGCAATTTTGTACGGGCTGTATTGGGGAAGCAGGACGCCCCCAGATCCGACCCTGATTGAATCCGTCATAGAAGCAATATGTGCCATCAACACCTGGGGACTAGAGCCGGCGAGACCATTCGTATTATGATGCTCCGCCACCCAAAACCGTGTGTACCCCAATTCCTCCGCTCTCCTGGCAAGACGGACCGTATTCCTGAAAGCAGTCCCTGCATCCTCGCCCCTGGATATCACAGACTGATCCAATACACTCAACTTCATTCCTATCACTCCCCTTGTCCATCTGAATTTCCCTTAGTATGTGCCCACCATTATCCCACTAATATCCCTTGAAATAAAAAAAACTGCTTAGAGGGACGGACCTCCCTTTTTTATGGGTTGACAGAAGAAAAGCCCCTGGCTAATCGTGTCAAAACGGCTTTGCACCAAGGTTTCTATTGAAATATCGAAGGGGGACGGACCTCGTTTTTCGAGGTCCGTCCCTCCTATCACAAGCTTAAGTCGATACGGTTTCCGGATGGGTCCCGGGTCAGGATTTTTCCTTCGTGTTCCTGGATGGACGCCCCGATGGACTGAAGTCTGTTCATGACGAGGGCTCGCTTTTCTTCATTAGGGAAATGCAGAGTGAACCAATTGAGTCCAGCACTGTTTTCGGCGGGAGGCGGTGCACCAACGCCATTCCATGTATTCAATCCAATATGATGATGGTACCCTCCGGTCGATATGAAGAGTGCCTGATTTTCAAAGCGGCTGACCACGTCGAAGCCAAGGCCTTTCCCGTAGAATTCTTCCGAGGACTTCAAAT
Source organism: Bacillus sp. NTK074B (assembly GCF_017303375.1). GTDB lineage: Bacteria > Bacillota > Bacilli > Bacillales > Bacillaceae_B > Rossellomorea. Next base: position 157,191 of record NZ_JAFKOH010000009.1, read on the forward strand.
CTGAAACGTGTAGATGGATATGTCCCATCACTGTATCGAGAGGAAGCCCATTCCACGCTTCCCCCTCCGCCTCGGCTACAATTCCCCGGGCATCGATGGGATCCACTGTCATCTTGACCTCTCCATCGTTCCATTTCCATTCCGTCGATGGACGGTCCCTATATATCTCGATTCCATTCCCATCGGGATCCGATAAATAAATGGCCTCACTGACAAGATGATCGGACGAGCCCAGCTGAATATTCAATCGGATCAAGTGAGCCAATATTTTCCCAAGCTCTTCTCTATTTGGCAACAACAAGGCGAAATGATATAACCCCGTCGTCCGCTGCTCTTTGGGCACGATATGCTCAGGCTGCTCCAAAGTTAACAGTGGATGAACTCCGTCTGCTGACAACGTTGTACTCTTCTGAGTTTGGTTCAGAACATTGAATCCAAGCACTTCCTGGTAAAAGGATAGGGATTGATGTAAATTCTGTACTTTAAGATTTACTTCCCCAACGAAAACATGGGGATGTTTATGAAAGTTCATTTTTATTTCCTCCGATTTTATTGATGGCTTGTTTAGGTGATTTTTTATAAGTTACTTTATGTAACCTACTTTAAATAAATAACTAAACACCGTCAAGTAATCAACTTACTATAATATGATGAGTATGGTATACTACTAACTAGATTTTCCCCAGATGAATGGAGGCATTTATATGAACCAATCCGACATATGCCCACGATTTGAAAAAGCCATCGGTATTTTAAGTCAGCGATGGACAGCCCTTATCATCTACCAACTGCTTTCCGGGCCACAGCGAAACTGCACCATTAAAGACGCCATCGGCATCAGTGGCAGACTCCTTTCAGAACGACTAAAGGACCTTGAGCAGGAAGGAATCGTCAGAAGGGACGTCTATCCTGACACACCCGTACGCATTGAATATTCGTTAACAGAAAAAGGCTATTCTTTAGAGCCTTTGATGAAAGATATAGAAAAGTGGTCTCAGGAATGGATTGAGATGGGCTGAAAACTCGTCAGGTTTGGCGGGTTTTTTGTTTTGGTGTATTTTTGTTGATAGATAGGATGTAACGGGTGCCTTTTCCTGTTCCGGTGGTGGGGAGGTTGAGGGATTGAAGGAGTCTTTTGGCGACATAGGGTGAATCAACTTCTAAGAACCATCTTAACTCGGCATTATTGATCGTAGGGCCAATCAATAGCTCATAATCTTTTAGAGCCCCTATATGAGCATCTCTATCTTGTTTATTACACCCGCGGCATATCCAGCTACCATGTATCTTCTTTAAAGAATGATTGTGGCAAAACCTGCACCTTACCCCTTTAATAATCTCTCCCTTTTTAAGATTATATCTTTCCATAACTTCTGGTTGTAAATCCCTATGCTGCTTTTTCATTATACGAATGACCTTTTTCAATTGTTTTGGAGAAATTGATTCATTAAGGATTATTTTATCGATATCCTCTAGTTTCTCCAATAAAGTATGGCGATTAATAACCACCTTATGAAGGGTTTTGTTTTCTGAAGATGTTCTAATAATCGTACGGTCATTGCTCATGACTACACATGACAATATCGGGATAGTGGGGAATCCATTTTTACCTAACCATTCTTCAAGCTGTTTTTTCTGCCGTTTGATTTGGAGTGTAGGGTCTGGCAAAGCTGTTTCCATGCCGTCTTTTGTTTGTATTAATTGATTAAATATAGGGTCGAAGAATGCAGTTCCAGCCAAGTACTTAACCTCAATAATAAGAATGAATTTTGTTGTCATGAGGAGCGTGTCGATTTGAAAGAAGGTATGCTTGTGAGGAATTCTTAAATCATTAAGAATAAAGTAATTTTTGGGTTCTAGAAAGCTTAAGATGAAATCCAAGGCCTCTTCCCCTTTAAAACCTGCCATTCTTTTACCAAGTTCTTCGGAGATAACAGTTCGTTTAGGGTGTTGAGGGGATAGTCTCCGCAATAAGGCTTGCAAAATGAGGATGATTCGGGGAATTGATCGTTCCTTTTCAACCATTTGATCACTCCAATCAGTTTTGTTACTGGTTCTATTCTCTATTGTTTAGTAAATTTCCTTCTTGAACCTGACTGGAAATTATTTATCGGCGAAAAATGAAATTTAACGGCGAAATAAAAAATTTAACGGCGAAATTTTCATTTTATCGGCGAAATCTCACTTATATCGGCGAACCACCAACTCTCCCACAAAAAAACCATTCCCATCCCACCCCTACCATAGTATATTTAGAGTAACGAAATAAATCGACTGCGAGGGACAGACCTATATGTGGAAAAATAAGAATGTGTGGATATTATTGATCGGGGAATTTATCGCCGGGCTTGGATTGTGGCTGGGGATCATCGGTAACTTGGAGTTTATGCAGGAGAAGGTGCCATCTGACTTTCTAAAGTCGGTCATCCTGGCTTCTGGGCTTCTCGCGGGTCTCGCTGTCGGTCCGCTCGCTGGAAAAATAACGGATCAGGCGAATAAAAAAACTGTGATGCTCGTCTCGGGGTTCACACGTGCGATGAGTGTGGTATTCATGCTGATTGCCATCTATACGGGTTCGGTATTATGGATGGTCATCTTTTTAGTCAGCATCCAGATTTCTGCTGCTTTTTATTTTCCTGCTCTCCAGGCCGCGATTCCGATGGTGGTAAAAGAAAAAGAGCTTCTGCAGATGAACGGGGTCCATATGAATGTTTCCACCCTTTCAAGGATCCTTGGGACGGCATTGGCGGGGATCCTGCTGGTCATCATTTCTTTATCTATGCTATATGTTCTTTCCCTGGTCGCTTATCTTGCCCTGTTCCTCATGACATGGTTCCTGACGATCGATGAAACACAGCAGGCAAAACCTCAGGGCTCAAAAAGAGCAGCAGGCTTCAAGGAAGTATTCCCGGTCATCAAAAGTCTTCCCATTGTGCTTATGACACTTGTGATGACCCTCATACCCCTGTTATTTATCGGTGGATTCAACTTGATGGTCATCAACATCAGTGAGCTTCAGGACAGTTCCGCCATTAAAGGGTGGATCTATACGGCTGAGGGGATTGCTTTTATGACGGGTGCATTCGCCGTTAAGAAACTCGGCGAGAAAGTATCCCCATATAAAATTCTGTTCACCTTCAGCTTTGTGATCGGGATTGCGCAGATGCTTCTTTACTTTGCTACAAGCCCCGTGATGTCCGTACTTGCGTTTACTGTTTTTGGATTTTCTGTAGGATGCTTCTTCCCAACGGCCGCCACCATCTTTCAAACGCGGATCCCGAAAGAATTCCACGGACGCTTTTTTTCATTCAGAAATATGCTCGACCGGCTGATTTTCCAAGTGGTGCTACTTTTAACCGGACTCCTGTTGGATCTGGTCGGACTACAGATCATGACGTTCTTATTCGGTATACTGTCCCTTGCAATGACTGGACTATTCTACATGAAATACAGACAGCTCAAAATCACTACATTGTCAGAACAAACTAACTCCGCCCACATCTAATTGTGGGCTTTTCGTATAATAATGAGAATTGTTATCAATACTAAGTCAAAAGAAGACAACCACGCCCATGGTTGCCTTCCTCGTATTACATACCGGGTTCGAATGTTTTGCAATCTGTTTCTTCGCTGTTATGCGCCTTGTTCCCTTTATGACTCACAACGAAAATCTGATCGGCAGAGCATTTCTTACCTTCGCTGTTGTACCTGCAGTTGCTTACTTCACAAAGTACGTCTTGTGCCATGGTATTACACCTCCCCTATATCATTAGAGTGTACGATTCATTTCAGGTTCATACCTTCACTTTAACCTCTGCCCATGAAAAAGGGACTCACCTAAGGTAAGCCCCGTCTCATCCTATAATTCCAATACTTCTCTTTGATTCACTGCTTCTTCTTTTCTCTTAGTCACAATTTTATATGCTGCCACCGTGATCAATACCACTCCGCCAGAGATCAGATATAAAACCGGGAAGCCGAACTGGGAAGATACAATCCCCAACACAAAGGAACCGACGGCTATCCCCATGTCGTAAAAAATGAAGAAAGTGGCCGTGGCATGTCCCGTTCTGTTTTTTGGGGCGGCTTGAATGGACATGGTCTGGAAGCTTGGAAGCAGTGCTCCATACCCAAGTCCGATGAGGGTACCTGCCACTAATAACAACACAACGGAATGTGTCATACTTAAGAGAACCAATCCAATGGCAAAAATGAAGAGGGATGGATAGATGACCGCATTCGGTCCCGATTGATCGAATAATCGTCCTGTAAATGGCCGAGTTAATAGCATGGCCGCTGCAAAGACGACGAAGAATAAGCTGACCGAATCAAAGAGTCCGACGGATTTTGCATAGACAGAGATAAACGACATAATCCCTGAATAAGCAAAAGCCGTCAAGAAACCAACCAGCGCAATCGGGATGGCCTTCACTTCCATTAAATCCTGAAAGGTCAATCGCCTGGAGATCTCCGCTTTCAATATTACTTCCTCGTTCACCTTCATTCCGAATGTACAGAAAAAACCGATGACGATGATCCAAGACAGCCCCATAAACAAAGACGTATACGGAATCCATCTAATGAGTGCCAAGGAAAGAAACGGTCCAACCACCACCGCCAGATTCATCGACATGGCAAAGTATCCAAGTCCCTCCCCTTTCCTGTTCGCAGGGATCATATCAGCGGCAATCGCTACTAAAACCGTTGAGCCGATACTGAACCAGATCCCATGGAAGAATCGAAGTCCCATTAAAAGATAAAAATCATTTACCCAGAAGTACATGAATGAAGAAACACCAAACAAGAGCACACTCATGCTCAGCGTGTTTTTTTTACCTAACATTTCAATGATTTTCCCCGAAAACGGCCTTACAATGATGGCCGATAATAAGAAAACCGTCGTAGCAAGTCCAGATTGGCCTTTTGTTCCATGAAGTTCATCAATCACATAAAGAGGCAGGACCGTTAATAAAGAGTAAAAAACCAAAAACATGAAAAAATTATTCAGTAACGCCATTAAAAAAGGACGTGTCCAGATGTTTTGTTTCATTGACTGTTCCACTTCCATTCTCCTTCGTCCAGTTAGTTGTTATACTAATTATATATACAACATGTATATTTGTAAATATAGTTGTTGTGACAATTAATTTTATATTTCCTGATTTTCATGTATGATAAAGAATAGAAAATGACTATAGAAGGTGAATAACCATGACCCGCGATGAATCCATTGGTTTGTATACAAGCCACACAGTTAAGAATATCATTCGATTCCTCACCCTCCATCTAAAAGACTTTGATGTGACACCTGAACAGTGGACCGTTCTAAAGAGGCTTGCAGAACAGGATGGAGTCAGCCAGAAACAGCTGGCCAAGAGGTCAGAAAAAGATCAGCCTACCGTGACCAGAATATTGGATATACTTGAAAGAAAGGAACTGATCTACAAACAAAAAAACACTGAAGATAGACGATCCTTCCTTATCTTTATTACAGAAAAAGGAATGAAAGCAAAAGATGAACTGTCCCCCTTCATAGAAAATTTGTATGAAGACACCATTCTCAAAGGAATTTCAGAGGAGGAATTAGAAGTATATAGAAGCGTTCTTTCTCAAATCAACGCGAACATGACCAGAGGATAGGAGTGTCGGTATGAAACAAATCCCTGTTGCCCTCCAGATGTATACATTGCGGAACGAGGCGGAAAAGGATTTCAGAGGTACACTGCAAAAGGTGGCAGAATTGGGGTATGAGGGTGTGGAACTTGCTGGCTATGGAGGATTTTCTTCCAAGGAGTTGAAGAAAGTACTCAATGATTTTGGGCTCCGGGCAGTCTCCAGTCACATACCACTGTCTGAACTAAGAACCCGGTTAACCGATGTCATCACCGATCAGCTGGAGCATGGCACACGCTACGTCGTTTGTCCCTACCTGGCTCCTGAAGAACGAACAGAGAAAGATTATTTCCGTTTGATTGATGACCTGAACACCATTGGCGCGAAATGTTTTCAAGGGGGGATCACCCTCTGCTATCATCACCATGACTTCGAATTAACGACCCTTTCCAATGGAAAAACGGCTCTGGAGACTATCCTTTCAGAAACTAATCCTCATTGGGTCAAAGCCGAATTTGACGTGTATTGGCTGACCTATGCAGGGGAAAATCCCGTGGAATGGTTGAAGCGTTACCAGGGCCGGGCTCCCCTTGTCCATTTAAAGGATATGACGACGGAAGGAGAGCGATTCTTCGCGGAACTTGGATCCGGTGGTGTGGACCTCGATTCTGTCCTGGAATTTGGAATGCACAGTGATGTGGACTGGTGGATCGTTGAACAGGATGAGTCAAGGATTCCTCCCATCGACAGCGTCCGAAAAAGTCTTGAATACTTACGACATAACAAAGCGTAATGCAAAAAGGAGAGCCGCGTTAATAAAAGGCTCTCCTTTTTCTCATTATTTAAGTTTCGCTACGATCTTGCCTTTCACATGACGGTCAGATAAACGACTCAGTGCTTCGGGTACTTCTTCAAGAGTGACCGTCTCCTTCAACATGGCATCCATCTGCCCTTGTTCCAACAGGGAAAGCATTTTATCCCCTATTACTGCAAAGTCTTTCTGCGCTTTGAAGTCATCTGTTTGATGGGCTGCTGCAAGAGCGATTTCGTGATAAGACACGACTTTTGTGAACGAGTTGATTTTGGTGAAATCAGGTGCACCGGCGATATATACCAGGTGCCCCATATAGGCCAAGGCATCCAGTGAATCTGTCGCACTCTGTCTGCTGACAGCATCCACAACGGCGTCCACACCTCTGCCATCCGTAATTTCCATCACCTTTGCTGTAACATCTTCTTCCCGGTAGTCGATACAATAGTCTGCTCCAAGTGATTTCACATAGTCATGATTGTGACGGGACGCAGTCGATATGACGGTCTTCCCTGCAAGTTTCGCAAGCTGCACACCAAACCCGCCTACTCCACCGGCACCTCCGTGGATCAAAATCGTCTCGATGTTGTCGAGGGGCAGTTTACGGTGAATGGCCTGGTAAGCCGTATAACCCGCAGTCGGAAGGGCTGCAGCATCCTCAAAGGAAACGCTGTCCGGGATGCGAGAAACCGTATGGGCCGTGATGATCGCATATTCTGCATATCCGCCTTTTTTCGTAAAGTCACCGTGATAAACGACACGGTCCCCTTCTTTAAAGTCTGTTACTCCCTCACCAACTTTTGCGACTTCACCTGCCACATCCAAACCGAGAATATGTGGGTACGACCAGACAGCCATCCCATTCGTGGCTGTCTTGTAATCAACCGGATTCAATCCGACTGCATGGACCTCTACGAGAAGTTCTCCTTGTTGTGGTGAAGGTGTTTCGATTTCCTCCACCTGCATGTCTTTCCATAAACCTTTTTCTTTTAATAATAGAGCCTTCATTATCTTCATCTCCTTAAGAGCGTTATGATTATTTTGCTTACTTGGTATATAATATATACTATAGACTTGATTAACAAGTAGGCACTATTTAGTATCCTGGTTCCCGTTTGGAAACCTTGGAGGTGCCTTCGTTCGTTGATGAGGCGGTTCAGCTGCTGAAAAATCTTCTTTATGTAACAACTTAAACACAAAGGAACACCACATACAAACCAGGAGGTATTCTTATGAAACAACTAAACCCCGAATATCAATGCTCCATCGACCTCGTGATCGACGTCATCGGAGGGAAATGGAAGGTCCTCATACTGTGGAATTTAAATGAAGGGGTAAAACGATTTAATGAATTGAAGCGTTCCCTGCCGAACATCACACAGAAAATGCTTACCCAGCAGCTTCGGGAGCTTGAAGAGCATGGACTCGTCTCCCGGGCGGTTTACCAGGAGGTCCCGCCGAAGGTCGAGTATTCTACGACTGAAATGGGAAAGAAGCTTCAAAGCACTTTATTTGAGATGTGTAAATGGGGAGATGAATATGCCGGGCAGAAAGGGATTGAGATGAACCGGTGCTGGACGACCTATGATTTCATGGAGAACGACCGGTAGTACGAAAAGGACTTGCCACTGTGACAAGTCCTTTATCTTCATTTAGCGAGTATCTGTTTCAGCGCCTTTTCCAACGTGTCATATTGAAATACGAATCCTGCTTTCTCTAACCTCTCTGGAAGGACCCATCTGCTCTTCAGGACTAATTCGGTTTCCGTTTGAATCAGCAGGGAACCTACTTCGAGCATCCATTTCGGAGTCGGAAGACCGACCTTCCTGTTCATATCGTTTCTTAATTGTGCCATGAATTCCCGGTTGGTGACAGGATCTGGAGAGGAGCAGTTAAACACCCCGGATAACTCCTTCGAATCCTTCAGAAAAAGGATGGCGCGGAACAGGTCTTCAATGTGAATCCAGCTGAATTTCTGACTCCCTGTCCCCTGCACTCCCCCAAGGCCAAGTTTGACCAGATTTTTATAAGGTGTCATCACTCCGCCATCGGGCCCAAGTACAATGGCGATTCGTAAAGCGGCCCGCCTGGTATCCGGCAAAGAGTGGGAGAAGAATGCCTTCTCCCACTCTTTGGCCACTTCGACAGAAAATCCTGTGCCGATCTCGCCGCCTTCTTCTGTCATAGGCCGGTCTTCTGCATGACGATAAATGGTTGCCGTGCTGGAATTGATCCATAAAGGCGGTGGGTTCTGACATTGTAAGAGGGCGTTCCCCAAGAGTTCCGTTGTTTGGGTCCTAGAACGGAAAATGTCGGCTTTATTTTTTTCATTGTAGCGGCAGTCGACTGACTTTCCTGCAAGATTGATGAGCATGTCGGCCCCCTCTAATGACTGAACAATATCATTGGGGCTTTCCCATGACACATGCGGCGACTGCCTTGAGATGATGGTCACGTGATAGCCCTTCTCCATAAATTTCTTCTGAAGATACCGGCCGATAAAACCGGTGCCCCCTGCTATGACGATCTTATTTTCCACAGTATCAACTTCTTTCGCCGAATTAGTTTGTGAATATCTTCACATTAATTATACCAAATCCTGTCACAATCTCAAATGAAAATCTCCCTTATCCCCCATCCACAAAATCAGTGGAATATTCCTAGAAAAATATTTTACTGTGAATGGAATAGATAACGGTAGAAATTCACCCCTAATTTGTTTTATATCGACAATATTAAACACTAAATATTTTAAATTAACTGAAAATTACCATTTTTTACATTGCGGATCTTTCTTTTTTTTACTAGACTACTAATTAGCCGCCGGGGCCAAAAGAAATAGCTATTTCCAAAATCTATGATCAAAAGGGGAAATTGTAATTATGTCGAAAAAGAAATTAGTCAGTTTAGCACTAGGTACTTCTCTCGTATTCAGCGCCTCTTTTACGGGTGCTTCCGCATTTGCCCAGTCTTCAGATTCGATTACTTCTAAAATGGACATTCATCAAAAGGTCATGAACATAGATAAAAAAGGGCCAAGCTTCTTATCTGGGAAACTATCAAAAGGTATTGTAAAGAACGATCAAGATGTGAAAACGTTCATGAAAGAGAATAAAGAGCTTTTCGCCATCGATCCCCATTCTGAACTGACATTACTGGAAAAAACGACAGACGATCTTGGAATGTCTCATTATCGATTCACTCAATCAGTGGACGGTGTCCCTGTTGATGGAGCCATCTTCATTGTTCATACAAACAAAAAGAATGAAGTGACGGCTACAACTGGTCAACTTTATAAAGAAGCTTCTAAAAAAGTGACCAAGACAAAATCAAAAATCAATCAAAAGTCAGCTACGGACCTTGCCTGGAAGCATATCGGGCTATCTAAAGCTGATACAGTGAATGGAACTCAGGATCAGTTTGCCATTGATGCAAAAAAAGACAGTCATGTTGAAAGCACGACCGAAAAAAATGATTTAGTGATTCATGAAAAAGATGGAAAGTTCACTCTTGCTTATAAGGTACAGCTTCAATTCATCGAGCCTTATGGAGCGAACTGGCAAATTTATGTTGATGCGAATGACGGATCCATCGTCGAAGCTTATAATGCTGTAACAGATGCAGCTACGACAGGTAACGGTTATGGAGTTTTAAATGACTATAAAACTCTTAATACTTATTCTTCAAATGGAACCTATTACTTATATGATACAACGAAACCAATGAATGGTGTCATTGAGACCTTTACGGCCAATAACGGGTCAAGCCTTCCAGGAAGCTATTCCGTTGACAGCAATAACTCCTGGACTGCTTATTCTCAAGCTGCTGACGTAGATGCCCATGCTTATGCCGGAAAAGTCTATGACTATTATAAAAACACACATAACCGAAATAGTTTCGACAATAATGGAGCCACTATCCGTTCTACTGTCCATTATGGATCCAATTACAATAATGCGTTCTGGAATGGGTCACAAATGGTATATGGTGACGGGGACGGGTCAACGTTCACTTCCTTATCGGGTGCACTGGACGTCGTTGCCCATGAGCTGACTCATGCCGTGACGGAACGTACTGCGGGATTACAATATCAATATCAATCCGGAGCCTTAAACGAATCATTCTCTGATGTATTCGGTTATTTCTTAGATCCGGGTGATTATTTAATGGGTGAAGATGTTTACACACCAGGCATCTCTGGAGATGCACTGCGCAGTCTTTCTAACCCATCTAAATATGGACAACCGGAACATATGAATAACTATGTGAATACTTCTTCGGATAACGGTGGTGTTCATACAAACTCCGGTATCCCGAATAAAGCGGCTTACAACACGATCTCAAGCATCGGTAAAGCCAAAGCGGAAAAAATCTACTATCGTGCCCTAACTGTCTACTTAACACCAACAAGTAACTTCAGTTATGCACGTGCAGCCCTTCTTCAATCAGCGGCTGACCTTTACGGTAGCGGAAGCTCAACTTACAATTCCGTCAAAGCTGCATGGGATGCTGTAGGGGTATACTAATCTAAATATGTGGACTAAAAAGCCATCCTTTTTGGATGGCTTTTTATATTGGAAGAACTTCTCATAAGTCCTTCACCATTTCCCCTGCAGAACCGATATAATAAATATAGGTACATCGTCACATGCCCCTATTACTTCAAGGAGGAATTAGTTTGCTGGAAATTTTATTTGTTAACTTGTGCATTATCATTTCATTTTTATATTTTGCCGGGATTGTAATGAGAAGTCCCCAAAGATCCTCCTTCACTTCCCTTTTATTCATGGGCATATTCTTCGGGATCCTCGGCCTCGCTCTCATGCACTTTACGATCCCCCTTAAACATAATACCATCATGGATTTGAGACATTTGGCAACGGTCACGGCAGCTGTTTATTTGGGCTGGATTCCTGCCCTCCTATCCGCAGTTGTCATTACTGCCGGCAGAATTCTCATGTTTGGGATGACACCCCAAGCCTTCGTTGCAGGCATCGGGATGATTCTAATCGGACTTTTTTGCAGTCTTTTGGCCCGACTTCCCATGAAGAATCTGTATAAGCTACAAATTTTAAATCTTATAAGCTTGATGATTATATTTCTTGCTCTATCCAGAAATATAGGCTTACCAGAAACTCTGAAGGTTTTCCCATACCATTTTCTGACTTCAATAGCAGTTGGGTTTATTGTCTTTTTTATTGGGGATCAGATCATTCGTTCAAATGATCAGTATCATTTAATGAAGCAAAGTGCAACGATTGATTTTCTCACCAACTTAAATAACGTAAGACAGTTTGATGTGTGTTATAACGAGGCCCTCAAACACGCTAATGAAAGAAAGGAAAAACTTTCTTTGCTGCTTATTGATATCGATCACTTCAAGAATGTAAACGATACCTTTGGGCATCAAGCAGGTGATGAGGTCTTGAAAGAACTTGGAAAAGTGTTAAAACACCACTCCAGATCCTTTGATATTGTTTCAAGGAATGGAGGAGAAGAATTCAGTATACTTCTCTTGGATTGTCCACATGGTCATGGAATGGTCATTGCCGAAAGAATTAGGCAGGCAGTTGAAACCCACAAGTTTTTCATTAAAGAAGATCAGTTTATTTCTATTACGGTATCAATCGGAGTGTCCACTTTCCCAGATACTCTTTCACAGGACGGAGAAGAGATTTTCGAGCAGGCAGATAAGGCTCTTTATTTGGCGAAGCGTACTGGACGAAACAAAGTATGTGATTTTCAAATGGTTCAAGCCATAGACTAATACAACAAGATTCAACATCCTTTCCCAGGAAATGATGCTGATATTTGAAGAAAGAAGGAGAAGGGCGTCGATCACCTTCTCCTTTCTTCTTCATTTAACCCGTACTCATTGAGTTCACCTTTCGACGTTCTTTATCGAGCGCACTCATGACGGACCACTTGTCACTACCCGTGATCGAAAGCATGACCGACAATGCCAATAATACTAAAGGATACTCATATCCTCCAATGAGACCCATCTTGAATTTCACCAGTACAATTGCCCCCAGCATGGTAACCCCTATTGCAGCGGCAGACGGGATCACATAGAAACCGAGCATCAACGTTAAGCCCCCGACCGCTTCTATGACGGCCGTTGTATAGGCCATCATGGGGGGTAAACCGAGCTGATCGAACATCCCGATGGTTTGTTTCATATCCATTATTTTCTGCATACCGTGTGCGACCATAATCATTCCTAAAATCACTCTTCCAATCAGAAGGGACCACTCTACTCTTTTGTTCATCTCAACCACTCCTCTTTAATCAAGCTAACGCCCAAACATTCTGGTTGGATCACTCATTGTTTTCATAAAAGGAGCTGTGTGTTATTCGTTTCGTTCAAATGGCAAGGTCATGCAGCGAATTCCGCCCCCGCCTTTTTCGAGTTCGTTTACGTCCACCTCGATCAAATTCTTAGCTTTTAATTTCGGATGATCCTTGAATATTTTTTTATTGGCTTTTGTACTCACCAACAGTGTCTCAGGATCCAGGTTCAAAAAGTTGATGTCAGCTACCGTGTGTTTTACTTCATCGGTCCATAGCACATCAAAGCCCTGTCGCTTGATGAAGTCTTCCATCATCACATACTTTCCGCTTTTTTCAGTCACGACCTGGACTGGGAAAAGGCGCATATAACTTTTCGCAATCAGGAGATCCGATCCCGCTACATTACAATTCATATCCAAATGCATCGTTTCACCTGTACGCGGCAAGTCGATGACACCGATCTCAGAAAAACCAGCTTGAAAGATTTTTTCTTTCATCACCTCTACACTTTCAATACTGGACCGAAGTCCGGTATTGATGAAGACGGCATTACGATTTAAAACGAATACGTCCCCATTCTCTAAAGCCTTTAACCGATTATTATCCTTTATGGAAAAAACCTTCTCCCCAAACCAGTCTTGAAACAACTGGTGACAATGTTGGTATTCCGGTGCTCTCATGGTAATACCAGCATCTCCGGGTATGACTGTGTTGCCATATACACACGCCAAATCCCTGACAAAAACGCGATTGATGAGCTGTCGATTCAGTTCAGCTTCCTCGCTCTCCAGATAATTTGAATAATCGATTACTGTTACGCCCGCATCTTCCATGGCTTTAACCATCTCTTCATGGTTTTCTTTGGCTTTCTGTTGATTAACCGGCTTTTCCCACCCAACATAATCCGCTGTTCTTTGATCAGGTACGTCCTGTAAAGAAGGTGCGCATACCATGACCTTCTTCAATTCTCCATGTTCGCTCCAACATTCTGGTTGAATTCTCACCATAGCCAACCTCCTAGATTCCATTCTTTCTTACTTTCTCCTTCTAAATGAAAATCATTCTGATACTTTGCACATAATTCACGTGTCGGAACGTCAAACTATGGGAGATAAAGGACAGGTGAAGAATAGTATGAGTAAATGTACGAATCAAACGAATATTTCATGGTGGCAGCTGTCTTTTATTGGAGTGGGGTGCATCATCGGTACCGGATATTTCCTTGGTTCGGCGATTCCCATTCAAAGGGCGGGATCATCGGTTCTCCTTGCCTATTTGATCGCTGGTATCGGTACATGGATGGTGTTCCAGGCACTTGCCAAACTCACTGCTCATCACCCTGAAAAAGGCTCATTCCGAACATATGCAAAGCAAGCTTACGGATCATGGGCTGGATTTAGCAATGGTTGGGTGTATTGGTCAGCAGAAATGCTGATTATGGGAAGTCAATTAACAGCATTAGGCCTATTTGCACAATTTTGGTTTCCACGTATTCCCCTTTGGATATTTACGGCAGGATTTGCTGGTCTAGGTTTATTGATCATCCTACTGGGTGTCCAGAAAGTGGAGCAAATGGAAAATGTATTTGGAGTGATGAAAGCGGCAGCCATCGTCATGTTCATCCTCATTGCCGGAGCCGCCATGCTTGGATGGATCGGGGATGGGACCGGGGAACTGCACTCCCCCTTCAAGCAGATACTCCCACACGGAGGGAAGGGATTATGGCTTGCCCTTCTTTTTGCGTTCTATGGGTTCGGGGGGATTGAAGTGATGGGATTGATGGCACAGGAATTAAAAGATCCAAAGGATGCTCCCAAGTCGGGGAATGTCATGCTGATCATTTTGACCGTTCTCTATATTGCCTCCTTTTACTTCGTTCTAAAACTGGTTCCAGCAGAAGCGATCAATCCTAATGAAAGTCCATTTCTAACAGCCCTTAAACAATATCATTTCCCATGGGTATCTCATGTGTTTAACTCCGTGTTGATTATTGCAGGATTTTCTACAATGGTTGCCTCATTATATGCCGTAACAACGATGCTCGTCGCACTAGCCGAGGAAGGAGATGCTCCCCCTCTGTTTGCTAAAAAGGGGAAAATGAACGTCCCTCTTCCTGCCTTCCTATTAACGGTATTTGTTGTTGCAGTATCCATTGGGGTGGCCATGCTCCTCCCTGAGAAACTCTTTGAATATGTAACGACAGCTGCAGGGCTTATGCTTCTGTATACGTGGATCTTTATTCTGGCTTCTTTCTACAAGCTGATGTGCAAAACAGCGTGGGATCTGACTCAAACCATCATTGGCCTGGTTCTTATTCTATTCGCCATCAGTGGCACCCTGATGAACGGTGTAAGTCGCATTGGTTTCTTCGTGAGCATCGGATTCATTCTGCTGATTGGCCTGGCCACTTTCATCAAAGAAAAAAGAGATAAAGCATGAGGCTTTATCTCTTTATATTCTTTAAACTGTTTAAGAAGGGGCACTTGCTCAAGGAAGAGTCATCGTCGCTAAGATAATATTGCTTCCACTCATAGTTATCTTTTTGTCCATACCACTTCAGGCTTGGATGAGGCTCCATCTCATCGTACTCAACCAGTCTTTTACGTATGACTTTTTTTAATTTCTGACCAAATGTTGTGGAAGAATTGATTTCATCAAAAACCCATCGAGGCTGGAATGCGAGCATGAAGTAAGGAAAGTGACGACTCTTCCTGACTGTGTGGGCAGGAGTGGCACAGAAAGCAAAATAAGCTTCTCCATCAAAACAGAACTCCCATGTGTGATCGTGGGGGTCCTTAGCAATATTCTCTGGCCACTCTTTATCATCCAAGTCATGGACCCGGTTTAACATAGTCCAGAATATCTTCTCATAGGATTCTACAGAATTATGGTCCCCTTCTAATTCTGTAGAATTAAAAAACACGACAAGAGAAGCATAATTCCCTGTCTCCCTTGAAATTTGACCGTATTGTTTAAGTAAGTATGCAAGCTTTATGGCAGCTTCGTCGTTTTCAGGATCCTCTGCAAATCCAAATCGCAGTGTATCTGTCAGAAAGCCTTGTTTTCCTGGCACGCACGGATAGGGGTGTTCTTCATCACACATGACAGAAGAGAAATGATGGAAAGCTGATTGCTGCCATGGGTGAAGTTCTTCTAAGTGCTGATCGATCCAACTTTTTGAATATAACATCTCGACGATCCCTCCTAAAGATTACTCATTTATCCTATTAGGAGAGACCAAAGTGGGTGTCTGTCTAGCCAAATAATAACCGGCAGGCCTGGACCCCGAAATAAATACCAAATCCCATGAGGATGAGCCCTGAACCAATGGAGATGGTACGTAGAACCCGTGGGCTCACAATCTTCCTGGCACCAGTTGCGACACCGGCCATCGTCAAGTCCCAAAGAGTTATTCCGAGAAAAATACCCATGCTATACAAAAAAAGCTGACCAGTTTCATAAGTGCCTGACGTTTGGGCGAGGACCGATCCATAAATTCCGAGCCAGAACAAAATACTCAATGGATTTGAAATGGCCATAAAGAACCCTGTACGAAAAGATTTCCCTTTTGTCTCGGATGGAGTATAGTGAACGGCTTTGGAAGTGGTTCCCGACTTTTGAATGCTCTCGATCCCCGTATAGGTTAAAACAAAAAAACCAAAGCTCCATAAAAATAGTTTAATGACCGGCACCTCAATAAATTGTGCGATTCCGAAATAAATGAGAAGCATAAAGATCCCATCCGCCACCATCCCCCCTATTCCCACCAGCCAGGCATGCATGAAACCGAAACGAATCCCCTTATCCAACTGAGCTGCGTTTATCGGCCCCATAGGTGCAGATAGAGATAACCCCAAAACGATATAACTTACAAATATACTCATACTCAACCACCTTTAAAAATTGACTTTTACCTATTCTATTCGGACAAGTTCATATGTATTAAACTCTTGTACCTGAAAAATACATAAATGTTTAACATGTGGTTATTCTAAAGAACGATGCAATCACCAAGGAGGAAAAAATCGGTGCAAAACCAAAATCAATCAAACCAAAGTCAATTATCTAATATGACGCCTAATATGATGAACACACAGGCTCATAACCATGGGGGACATGAGCTGTTTGACGCCCATGAAATCATCGCAGGAATCATCAGTATGCTCGATCAGTATCAAATGTATGATCAACATATTCAGGATCCTGAGTTAAAAGATATCGTAAAGCGGCAGACAGCGTTTGTGACGACTATGTATAATTCAATCGTAGGAAGCTTTTCAACTGGCCATGATCCACAAATACCGACCCAGCAATACAAAATGACCCAATCCCACACTGCCACTTACGGCATCAAACCTGGTGCTCCCAAAAAGCCCAATCAGTCCGTGAATGACCTTTCAGACAAAGGCTTGTCTGCGTATATGCTTGGACAGACCAAAACATTGGCCACTCTCCTTGCCATGACAGCTCTCGAAATGACAAATCCGGTGCTGAGACGGGTTGTAGCCGACAGTGTACCGAATTTCATTGAAATGAGCTATGAAATTTTCCTTTATCAGAACAAGCATGGGTACTATCAGGTCCCTCAACTGAATGATCAGGATATGACCCTGATGCTGCATAGCTATACGGAAGTTCCACAGCAGAATCTTCCTCAATAACGACCACTTGACGCCTGCCCTCAGAATGCAGGCGTTTTTTATTTTCTACGGCTCACTGATTTCCTTACCTGCACATAGAATGAAGGGAAAGTAAAACAGGAGGTGACCCCTGTTGATTCATACGGTAAAAACAGGAGAAACACTTGGCCAGATATCAAGGGATTACAGGACCCCCCTTTCTGCCATCCTTACGGCTAATCCGGGTATCAATCCGGATCAAATTTATCCCGGACAGACGATCACCATCCCCGGTATCCCCGATACGACCGGCAATCCTTATAGAATAGAAGTCTCTGTTAACAACCGGACCCTCCGTCTATTCAAGGATGGTGTTCAGATAAAACAGTATCCCATCGCTGTGGGAAGGGTCCTGTTCGAAACGCCCATCGGGGATTATATCATCATCAATAAAGCACCAAATCCCGGGGGACCATTTGGAACGATGTGGATGAGTTTATCGAAGGAAAGCTATGGGATACATGGTACAAATAACCCGGCTTCCATAGGAAATGCGGTCTCTAAAGGGTGTATAAGGATGTATAACAAAGACGTGGAAGAGCTCTCGGAAATCGTGCCTGTCGGAACGCCGGTGTCAATAAACCCATAATAAATAGAGAAAAGTGTATAGAAAGGACTATACACTTTTCTCTCTATAATACAGCCCTTTTGGCTTCCATATAATCCAGACCAAAGTGCATATGAAGGATTCTTGCTGCTTTTTCAACATCAGGCCGATCGACAAGGGCACTTAGACCAACGGATGATTCCCATACCGACACTTTCCCGATATGATAGTCATGAAAAACATTGGTGACCTTCTCTTTTACTTCCCCGGAAGAATGGATATTTCCAATCACACATACCTTCGATACATCCTCCATTATGTCAAAATGAGAGTAGGCCCCGCTGTACTTGCTGAGGATTTTCTTCACAGCATGAAGATCTTCATCTTTAATGATCAGTGCCAGTTCTTGGCGATGCTTGATCCTCTCCGTTTCAATATGATGAGAATCAAGGTCATACAGAATCAAGGATTCTCCTCCGTCACATCCATGGATGGTAAGGACTGATACACCTTTCTGGAGCGCTACGCCGACTATGCTTCCATTCTTTTGAGCTTTAGCGCTGATAACGGTTCCCCATCCCTCCTTTAAACTGGAACGGACGATTAAAGGGACAAAATGTTCCTTTGCATGTTTGATGGCTCTCGGATGCAGGACATTGGCTCCCATCGTAGCAAATCGGAGCATGTCATTATACGATAAGCCGTCGATTTTGGCAGCCCTGGGAACCACTCTCGGATCTGATGTATACACCCCGTCTACATCCGTGTAAATGTCGCACCGATCCGCTTTCAAAGCGGAAGCAAGGGCGGCTGCTGTTGTATCTGAACCACCCCTTCCGAGCGTAGTGAGCTCTCCTTCATCTGTCACCCCTTGGAAACCGGCAACCACCACAATCCGTCCGGCTGATAACTCCTCCTTGATTCTCCCTGTTTCAATGGAAGTGATCTTGGCATTTCCGAACACCGCGTCTGTCCAGATCCCAGCCTGCCTGCCTGTCAGGGACACTGCCTCGGCCCCTTTATGCTGAAGGGCCATTGTAAGAAGGGAAATCGTGACCTGCTCACCTGTTGAAAGGAGCATATCCATTTCCCTTTTTGGTGGTACATCAGACAGTTCACCTGCAAGTTTTACAAGGGCGTCCGTCGTTTTATCCATGGCCGATACAACCACTACCACGTCATGCCCCTTCTCCTTTTCCTTCAACGCATAACCTGCTACCCGTTTAATCCGATCCGCAGAACCTACAGAGGTTCCACCAAATTTCTGAACGATGATACTCAAGTGATCCCCCTACTTTCTATCAGATCTGTTTGCTTTCCTTAGGCTGTCTTCGTATAAGCTGTTGCTTTTAGTGGAGCGAGTAGCGGTTGATTTCCGCTCCAGGTGCTCGCTTTCCGCGGGTCTGGCGGTGAGCCTCCTCGGGCTAAAGCCCTGTGGGGTCTCACCTGTCCAGCGTTTCCCGCAGGAGTCGAGCACCTTCCGCTCCAATCAACTTTCTGACATACGTTTTTTCTCTAATCAAAGTAAATGTCATATTTTCGTATAGCCATCTTTTATAAGCTGAAAGGCCGATTCATTTGATCAGAATCCACACCTCTATTTCTGGCTTTTGATATATCATAAGAAACTATTTAGATAACGAGGGGGAACTCCGCAAACATCTGCAGAAAACAGGCGTGCCGAATCCCCGCTCGGCAAAATTGTGTTGAGGAAGTTCTGCCGAGGAAACCAGATAACAACAACCTTTGCAAGAAGAAGCTACCTTTTTAGAAAACCGTCAGGAAACCGACGCGCCTTCTTTCACTGCATTTTCAAGTGGAATTTCTTCCAGGATGGACACTGCCTGGAGATGTTCCTGTGATTGAAGAAGCGTTTCTATGTCCTTCTTCCTGCCTTCTACAAAGACATACAGGTAATCGCCTAGCTGAATGCGGTCTTTTAGCGTGAAAAGGGTAATCCACCGCTGATAGTCTTCATTTGCAGGGACGCGTAAGACCCATTGGCCTGTGCTTTCTTCGGAAACCTCCTCATTGTGTACTGCACTTTCAGGAGAAGCCGTGTATTTCCCTTGAATCAAAGATAGAAAGTCCTCGACCATGGCACTTCCGGTCGGACACTTACCGGCGCCCGGGCCCAGCAGTGTGATTCTTCCAACCAGACTCCCTTTCAATGAAATCGCATTTTCCACATCCTCCACCCCGTAGAAAGGGTGGGTGTCATGGACGAGGACCGGCTCGACTTCTCCTTTGATCCGGTTGAGTCCGTCACGTTCCAATGAACCTGCATGTTTAAAGCGCAAGCGGAAGGACTCCGCTGCCTGCAACCACTCTGCAGTCAGGTGTGTGATCCCCCTGCGTCTGATATCCTCCCAATCCGGCTGTCTCCCAAAAGCGGTCTGACTCAAGATCAGCAGCTTATAAAAGGCATCATATCCTTCAATGTCGCTCGTCGGGTCTGCCTCTGCGTACCCCTTTTCTTGAGACTGTCTTAGAGCGGTTTCAAAAGAAAGACCCTTTTTTCTCATTTGGGACAAAATGAAGTTGGAAGTCCCATTCAATATGCCTTGGATGCTTCTGATTTCATTTACCTTCAGGAGCTGGCGGATCGTGCCTATGACCGGGATCCCTCCGGCCGTTGTCGCTTCGAAACCAACGGATACACTGTGGCGTGTTGCCTTCTCCAAAAGATCGGGTCCATATTTAGCAAACATGGCTTTATTGGCCGTAACGATGTGGATCCCCTTCTCCACTGCTTTCGATAAATACGTGTATCCCGGTTCTTCTCCTACAATGGCTTCAAAAATCACATGAAGATCCGGTATGTCGAGAATGTCCTTAAATTCTGTCGTGACCTTAATGGAGGGATCGATTTCCCTTTGTTTGACGGGGTCCTTGATAAGAATCGCCCTCACCTTCACCTCTTGACCCAGTGCTTCCTTCAATCTGTCCTGGTGTGTATCAATGGATTCACATACCCCTTGACCAACGGTTCCAAATCCCAGAATGGCTACATTTATGGCTGACATGATTCTGCCTCCCTCTTCGTTTTATTCCTTCATCCCTGCCTGAAGATCCACGGGGCGTGGTAGAAAGAGGGTATAAAGAAAAGCCCTCTTCTTGTAAGAAGAGGGCTTAGTGTATATGCTCCTCCCCTTATCTTCCAGATTCACATTTGAATCTGTAGGAATTGGCACCTTTACAGACTGATCCTGCAGGTTGCCGGGCTTCATCGGGCCTATCCCTCCGCCGCTCTTGATAAGAGATATAACGTTTCGTTTTCACGTGATATTTGAGTATGAATTGGATTATATAGGGGATTCTTTCCTTCGTCAATACTATTTTCGGTATTTTTCAAAAATTCTTTCTAATGTCGTAGATACTGGAATTTCCAATTGGTTTACTTTGATTTCCTCTGAAAAATCCAACTCCTATCAATCTATTTTTTATAATCAGGTTTTAACCGACACTGGCAGGGAAAACTAATCCATATCCATTTACTAGAAAGGAACCGTTTCAATCATGATGAAAAAAATGCTTCCTCTTTCCATCCAGAAATATTTGCTCATGTCAAAACGTCAGCGCATGCATGAAATCCGGCTGACCATATGGTATATGCCTTTCTTATACATATGTCTAGCTGTACTGCTGGTAGCCTTTACCCTTTACCTGGATCTCTCATTGGAAATCTCCCAGTATACGTTCGATCTATTGAGCATGGATGCCTCTGTGACCAGAATCCTGGTGAGCACCCTCATCGGTGGCGTTCTGACGCTCAGTGCCTTTACACTTAATTCCCTCTTAGTCGTGTTGACGACGTTCAGTGGGCAGTTTTCTCCAAGAATGCTTTTGGATTTCATATCGGACAAGCAGACGCAGCACGCCCTCGGTATATTTAATGGCAGTTTCGTTTATGTCCTCCTTCT
The DNA here is from genome assembly GCF_017303375.1 of Bacillus sp. NTK074B. Lineage (GTDB taxonomy): Bacteria > Bacillota > Bacilli > Bacillales > Bacillaceae_B > Rossellomorea. The sequence continues at coordinate 179,058 of NZ_JAFKOH010000009.1, forward strand.
CTTTCTGTTTATCGGTAGTTCAAAGAAGGAGATGTTTGTCGCTGCACCCATGATGACGATCTTCCTGGCCTTTCTTTCAGCCGTCACTTTCATCTTCTTCATTAATCATGTATCAACTTGGATGCAGGTCCATAACATCACGTATAATATGAAACAGGTTTCTGAAGTGATGATCCATCAAACGCTGAAGAAAGATTTAGAAGCACACCGCACCACAGAAGATGGGGACCTCATGGAGGAAGAGAAAAAGAACATTGTCCATGTGAAAGCTAAACACTCCGGATATATTCAATTAGTAGATTTCCAGGGAATGATTCAACTCGCACAGAAAGAGAATCTTGTCCTTCAGCTTCATTATAAGGTGGGAGATTATGTACTCGCCGGAAATGAAATACTGAGCTTATGGGGGCCGGATACAGATAATATCCTCACTGATTCCTACCTTCCATTCCTCGAAATGGGCCATAAAGAGACGGAAATTCAAGACCTCCAAATGGGGATCCACAAATTGGCAGAGGTTGCGATAAAATCCCTGGGGAATGACGACCCCAAAACGGCTTCTAATACGATCGACCAGATGGCCGATCTGATGTTGACAGTGGAGGATCAATTATCCTTCACACCCTATTTAATTGATCAACAGGATCGAATCCGGGTCATCCTTCAGTCAGAACCGTTTGATTATTATCTCTATCGTGGATTTGGTTATATTCGACACTATGCAAAAGACAATCACTTAATCATAACGGAAATCGTACGAGCACTGGCTCTTTTAGCAGAATCCATTCAACCTTCCAAACATAAAGCTCTTTGGGAGTTTGCCTGTAATACCATCGATCATATCGAAAGAGAGGTCATATATGAATTAGATAAGACCTTCCTTCTTCAAGAAGTTCATAAACTTGCACGTCTCACTGGACATCTGGAAGAGTATGTAGGTATTGAGAACAAATTCTACCCTTTCGCCAATGAAAATGCATAGTCATGTATGCCACCGAGAAAAAATGATTTATTGTTTCTAATCTGGAGGACCCATTAAGTCCTGAACAAGAGGCAGGGATATAACACAATCCATTCACGTTAATGACGAACAATCTTCTCAGATCACTTGTAATGAAGAGCAATAAAAAATCCGAACGAATTCGAATTTCATGAAGAAATTCGGAAAATCGTTCGGATTTTTCTTCGGCTAAAACAAATTTGTTCCAGCCTCTTTCCTTCTTATTCACGATCAAACAGAATGCGGCCTGCAATCCCCGGATTCGTCATTTCATAAGGGTTCAGGATCAGATCCAGCTCTTCCTCTGATAGAACATCATATTCTAAACAAAGTTCTCTTACGGATTTCCCCTTTAAAATGGCTTCCCTAGCGATCCTGGATACGACTTCATATCCCAGGTGGGGGTTAACCGCCGTGATGATCCCCACACTGTTTTCCACATATTCCTTCATACGTGTCTCATTCGCTTCAATACCAACCAGACAGTTGTCCGTAAAGCTTCTGAACGCATTGTTCATGATACTGATGGATTGAAGGAGATTGAATACGAGTACTGGTTCCATCACGTTCAATTCAAGTTGGCCGGCTTCCGATGCCAATGAGATGGTTTGGTCATTCCCCATGACCTGGAAGGCTACCTGATTGATCAGTTCCGGCATGACCGGATTTACTTTACCCGGCATAATGGAAGAACCCGGTTGTCTGGATGGAAGTGAAATTTCACCAAGGCCCGCCCGGGGACCGGAAGCCATCAAACGAAGGTCGTTGGCGATTTTCGACATGTTCGTCATACACACTTTCAATGCAGCCGAAACTTCTGTGTAAGCGTCGGTATTCTGTGTAGCATCTACCAGATGTTCAGCCCCGGTTAAAGGTAGCCCGCTGATTTCAGCCAGGTGCTTGACAACACTCTTGATATATACAGGATCCGCATTTAATCCAGTGCCTACTGCGGTAGCCCCCATATTCACTTCATAGAGATGTTCCCGGGTGCGTCCGATACGTTTGATATCACGCTCCACTACTCTGCTATACGCTTCAAACTCTTGTCCAAGACGGATCGGAACCGCATCCTGCAGATGGGTACGGCCCATTTTAATGACGTGGTCGAACTCCTGGGCTTTTTGTTTATAAGCTTTCAACATATGTTCCATGGTGTCCAGAAGCTTATCTAGCAACTTCAGGGTGGAAATATGGATGACTGTCGGAAATACATCATTGGTCGACTGTGACATATTCACGTGGCTGTTCGGACTTACTTTCCCGTACTCTCCTTTGCGATGGGACATGATCTCCAGAGCACGATTGGCAATGACCTCATTGGCGTTCATGTTGATGGACGTACCAGCCCCACCTTGAATCGGATCGACGATGAAGAATTCATGAAGCTTCCCTTGAAGAATCTCATCCGATGCCTGGACAATGGCTTGCCCGATTCCGTCATAAAGACGTGTGGTTTCCATATTGGCAAGTGCTGCCGCTTTCTTTACCACTGCCAGGGCATCGATCATTTCTTTATGAATTTTATAGCCTGTGACGGGAAAATTCTCCACAGCTCTCAGCGTTTGTATTCCATAGTATACCTCTTCAGGTACTTCTTTTTCCCCGAGGAAATCTTTTTCTATTCTAAATCCACTCGTGACGTTTATCATTTCTCTACTCCCCATATTTGGATTAGCTCTCTAATTGATGATTCTATCAATTAGAGTCAAAGTAGGCAACGATTTAGAGATAAAACCCATTAATTTCAAAGGTTATAAAAGGCTGTTTTGATAAATGTTGTTGTTATTCCGATACAGACTATGATTTGGGGATGCTCTGTCATTTAGGGTGTGGTGCAGGAGGGTGAAGGGAACGGCTTCGATTTCCAGAAACCTTCGGCCGAGCCTAAACCCCCGCGGAAAATCAACCACCGCCCGCTACATCCAAAAGCCACAATGTATACGAAAATAGCCTTATAGAAAAGCGCTTTTACTTTCCACCTGAAGTTTCATTCACCAAATGAGATACATGCATAGAAATAATCATTGGCAAAAAAATGCGCCTCGTGTAATGTCCCGAGGCGCACTGTATCTTAAGAATTTGTTACCTATCAATCTATCCTTTATGCTTTACTTGCTCCCGTAACTCTTCCAACTCACCTACAAGTTTCATGACAAGATCATCACTTTGCCTCAACTGCTCGTTAAGTAAACGAATGGTTTCTTCTTCCCATTCAAACGGATTACCGTGATCAGGGGTATAGCTTAAATCTTGATACACATCACCGTCTTCCCCCACCGTTTCACGGAAGTATACGGCTATCTCACAACCGGGATCCCCCATGGCAATCCTCTTTCTTAAAACCACTTTCGAGTAACCGAATTTACGTGACGCAATCCCACCAAGCACACTCGACGTCATATTGCATAAATGAGGAGCGTCTTGAACAGCTTCACCAAACGGACATCCTTCCGCCTTCACCACTACATGATCAGGATGGACTTCTGATATATAGAAGTGTCCACCAATTGAATTCTTTAAATCAACAATGACTTCGGCATAGCGGTCAACCGTCCATTCTTCATCTTTTCCCCCATACACCCTCTCAATCCATTCTCCTGTCCTAAGACCAATTTGACGTATATATTCATCTGCCGTTTTACCTACCGTCTTTTGATGGATATGGGCATATTGAGTAATGAGCTTACTTAAAAAAAGCGTACCTGTTAATGCAGTTCCCGTTTTCATTTTCCCACCCCTTCATTTTACCTATGGTATAAGACTCAATGTAATGCCATGTTTTTTTATCATTAAAATGTTTCTCTGTTTTTTTGAATTCGGAATTATTACCATACAGTATAACACCTACAGAACGAAAACTCTCTATTTCTTGAACTTTATTCCTTATCAAATGTTCGATATAGGATCGAATCTACCTTTCCTTAGGAAGGAATAGAGCATAATAGGTTCAGAAAAGCACCTAAAAAAAAGAAGCTGATGAGAATGAATTCCCACCAGCTTCCTATCTCTATTAATGCATATTGCTCAATACCCAGACAGAACCGGCTACGATCACAATCGCGATGAATGCGGCTGACATCATTTTTCCGACCTGCCATCTGCCTTCACCTTCGTTTACGTGCATGAACATGAAGAGCTGGATCGCGGCCTGGATGAAAGCCAGGACGAATACGATCGCTACGATCAATTCATATGCCAGATTCGTGTAAAGTCCAAACCATACGGCTAGGAACGTTAACGCAATCGAAAGAATAAAACCAATGATCTGAGTCCAAGGCAATCCACTATGATTCGTATGTTGTGACATTATCCCACCATCCCTAATAAGTACACGCTTGTGAACACGAAGATCCAGACAAAGTCCAGGAAGTGCCAGTACAAGCTTGATACAAATAGTTTTTTAGCGGTATCAGGATTCAATCCCCGCTGTTTCACTTGGAACATGACGAGAATGATCCATAGAATCCCGACGGATACGTGGAGACCATGCGTCCCGGTCAGTAAATAGAAGGATGACCAGAATGCATTTGTACCCATGGCTGCTCCTTCATGAATCAAATGGACAAATTCCGTGATTTCCATGTATAGAAATCCTAATCCGAACAGTAATGTGATGATCAGCCAAACCATCATGGATTTGACGTTTCTTTTTCTTAATTCATTTATTGATAAACCAGACGTGAAACTACTGATTAACAGTAGCAGCGTCATGATGATCGTATTCTTCATATCAAACACTTCACTTGGAAGCGGGCCACCCATCGTACCGGCTTTCAGAGCGAAGAACGTTGCGAAAATCGTGGCGAACAATGCGATTTCCGCACCAAGGAAAACCCAGAATCCGAAGATGTTCAATTTACCGATATCGGATTGATATTCTAGTGGCGTGTTTGGATCTATATTCGTACTATGTGCCATGCTCACGCCTCCCTCTTATACGGATTTTCAGTCTTTTCGATTTCTTCCACACTTACATAATAGCCTTCATCCTGTTTGTGGGACATCATAGAACGGAATGCCATGCATCCGAAGATCCCGACAAGTGCAGCAATGGCCATCCAGAACAGTTCAAACACTAAACCAAATCCTGCAACAAAGAACAGTGCGGACATGATGAAAGGTGTCCCTGCATTACTTGGCATATGAATCGGTTGGTATTCAAAGTTATCAGGAATCATTTTTCTTCCTTCTCGCTTCATATCATAAAATGCATCATGACTCTTCACTTCAGGTACATGTGCAAAGTTGTAGTGAGGGGGAATTGCTGAACTTGTTGCCCATTCCAGCGTACGTCCATCCCACGCGTCACCTGTTGTTTCTCTCTCGGCAAAACGATAGCTGTAATAGATACCATAAACGAGCACCATGAATCCTACTCCCATTCCGAAAGCTCCGACAGAAGAGATCATATTCAATGCTGTCCAGCCATCTTCAGGACCGTACGTGTATACACGCCTTGGCATACCTGCAAATCCTAATACAAACTGCGGTAAGAAACAAAGATTGAATCCGATGGAGAATAACCAGAAAGCCCATCGTCCAATTCGTTCATTCATCTTATGACCGAACATCTTAGGGTACCAGTAGGCAAGTCCTGCGAAGCAGGCGAACACAACACCGGCAATCAATGTGTAATGGAAGTGAGCAACCAGGAAGTAGTTATTATGATATTGGAAGTCAGCCGCAGCCATTCCAAGCATCACTCCTGTCACCCCACCAATAAGGAATGTAGGGATGAACGCTACTGACCATAACATCGGTACAGTAAATTCGATTTTACCCTTGAACAGAGTACCCAACCAGTTGAATATCTTGATCCCCGTCGGTATGGCAATGGCCATCGTTGAAATCGAGAATACGCTGTTCACTGCTGCGCTTCCACCCATTGTAAAGAAGTGATGGACCCACACAACGAAACTTAATCCGGAAATCGCTACTAGTGAGATAATCATAGATTTATAGCCAAATAGTGTTTTTCTTGCAAATGTCGCAATGATTTCCGAAAAAATACCGAAAGCCGGCAATATAACGATATATACCTCCGGGTGTCCCCAGAGCCAGAAGAGGTTTGACCATAGCATCGGGTTACCGCCATCTGTAAGTGTAAAGAAGTGGGAACCGAATAAACGGTCAAATGTCATCAATGCTAATGTGACAGTCAAAATCGGGAAAGCGAATACGATAATGAATGCCGTGATCAACGTTGTCCATGTGAACATCGGCATGCGAAGAAGCGTCATGCCAGGTGCGCGCATCTTAATGATGGTGACGACAAAGTTGATACCCGTCAGTAACGTACCGATACCCGATATCTGTAAGCCCAGCAGGTAATAGTTGATACCCGGTCCAGGACTACCTTCAATGGCAAGAGGTGCGTAGTTCGTCCAACCTGCATTCGGTGATCCCCCGAATACGAATGAAATATTGAAAAGGATCGCCCCGAACATGAATGACCAGAAGCTTAAGTTATTCAAATAAGGAAATGCTACGTCCCTTGCACCGATTTGCAAAGGAACGACAACATTCATCAATCCAAGTAAGAACGGCATCGCCATGAACAGGATCATGATCGTACCGTGAGTCGTAAAGATTTCATTGTAGTGCTCGGATGTCAAAAATGAATTATCCGGCACCGTCAATTGTGCCCTCATCAAGAGTGCATCTACCCCTCCGCGGAAGAGCATGACAAGTGCGGCCAGGATATACATAATCCCGATTTTTTTATGATCAACGCTTGTGATCCAATCGTTCCACAACCATTTCCACTTTTTAAAGTAAGTGAGGACTGCAACGATTCCGATTACGGTGAAGGCGATCGAAATGTTGGCTCCTATGATCAACGGATCGTTGAGGATCAAATTATCCTTAATAAACTCAAACATTTAAATTCCTCCTCTCTTAGTGCTCATGACTGCCATGATCTTCATGGTCGCCTTCTTTTTTCTTGCTATCTTGGTCCATGTCTTCATGACCTTCCATGTCCATATGCTCGTGACTGGACATAGCATCTTTATCTGCCCCGTCAATCGTAGTATCAAGCCCATACTTCTGGCGGATCGCCATGGCATACTCTGAATTCTTACCATGATCGACGAATGCTAAGTGAGTAGATGAAAAAGTCATCTTATCAACCGTTTCAGGAAGCATCAGTTTTTCATACGTATCTTCCGTCAATTTTGGTTCGTTCGATTGAGCATCTTTTACCCATTCTTCATATTTGCCTTGTTTCATGGCAACAAAATCAAACGTCTGGTGCGTCATTCCTTCACCTGTGAAATTTGAATTCCTTCCATCATACGTACCCGGTTCATCAGCCTGCAAATATAAATCATTGACCATACCAGGCATTCCATAAATCTGCCCGCCGATTTGCGGTACCCAGAATGAAGCCATGGAGTCTGCCGCTGTTACTTTAAATAGAATCGGGTGATCTTCAGGAACATTCACATAGTTGACCGTTTCAATTCCTTCTTCAGGATAGCTGAAGATCCATTTCCAATCGACTGCCGTCGCGTGGATGACGATCGGATCCTTATGAGAAGTCGCTTCCGGCGCGTCCCTTAATTCATAAAGGGCCTTTGTATTGGGAATGGATAATGCGATGACGATCAGGACGGGAATGAGTGTCCAAATGATCTCAAGGAATGTACTTCCGTGCATATCCGGCTTGTAGTCACTATTCTTCTTGCTGCTTCGATACTTCAACAAGATAATCGTAAAAAAACCAAGAACAACAACCATAATGGCAATCATATAGTATATCGATAACATAATCAGATCTTTTTGGACGGCTCCGACCGGTCCTTTGGGATCAAGGATGATTAACTCGCTATCGGTACTGAATATAATGATGAAAAATAACGAAATAAGACTTATTAAAACAATTAAATACGGTTTGAATTTATTAAACAAAAGAAATCACCTTCCTTTATGTAGAATTTACTCTCGTAGACCTATACTATCAAATTCTCTAAACACGTACCCTTCATAACTGCATTTTTAAACAGATTTTCGAAATTTCGACGCATTTTATTCACAGAACGGTAACAATGTTGGAAAGAATTGCTCTAGGGACAAAAAAATAACTCTCAACGTTATCTGAGAATAACGTTGAGAGCGTTTTATAGGTTGATTATTTAGAATATTAATAATCATCACTCATGAAATGTGAGAAGATCTTAAATTTTTTTCTGATTAGCATTATGCTAATAAAACATTCTTTATATATATATCTGTATCCTCATGAACGTTTTATTCCTCTCTTGTGGTAAATACTAATGATTGATTCAGTTAGGCTGATTCTCCTCTTGTCCGCCTAACTCAAACGGGGAATATACTCCTTCATAATCAACGATCGTCACCATTCCCCTGGCAGCATGATTGTTATCATGGCAATGGAATAACCATTCTCCCACATTATCGGCTTTAAAATAAATCACGTATTCCTCGCCTGGTTTCACATGAATCAAGTCTTTGACTATTGGTCTTTCAAATTCTTTTCCGTTCTTGGATTCCACCTGGAAACGATGACCATGAAGGTGCATGGGATGATTCATCCTGCCTTTATTTCTTAATGTGACTTTTACGATGTCCCCTTCTTGCACCTTGATAGGCGGTGTATCGGGAAAGGTCTTATCGTTAATTTGAAAGGACATGCCTTCTCCCATTGACATGCCCATGCTTAGATCCATGTCATAGGTAACATCGGGGTCAGGGGTTTTGTCGAAAATTAGTTCTTCACTCCCATATGAAATTCCTTTCGCAGTACCTGCTTCCCCTGCAAGTGACGCTTCTTGATCGGAATGAGTCTCATTCGAAACAACTGGCAGAATCATGTCTTCTGCGTGGTCTATATTCTGTTCCTGACCAATGAATACCGTATCTTGATCGGGCTTCGTAAATGCCACATCCACTCTTTCGCCAGGGGCAATTTCCAGAACATTGGTGTTTCTATCTTCAGAGACCACTCTTTCTGCATCATTCTCAATAACTTTCATGGATCCCTCAGGAAAAACCAACCGATGAACCTGGTATCCTGCATTCACGAATCTCAATCTTGCTTTTTCACCTGCTTCCATCACGAGGGGTTCAATGGCCTTTCCTGATTTTCCGTTCACGGTAAAGGTATCATACATTTGTTTCGTATCTGCTTCACCGTCCCCGGACATGGCTCCCTTCATCATTCCTCCCATATTGGTGATGTCCTCTTTTTCTTGATTTACTGCCCACTCATCGAGGATGAAGACTTCATCCTTCTTATAGTCTTTTTCCTTTTCTTCCACAATGAACGATCCATATAAGCCTTTGTCGACCTGTACGGAGCTTTGTTGATGGGAATGATACCAATACGTACCCGCATCATTTGCTATGAATTGGTAAGTAAAACTTTCCCCGGGCTGAACAGCATCTTGAGTCAAACCTGGGATCCCGTCCATTTTATTTGGCAGCAGGACGCCGTGCCAGTGAATGGTGACCGGTACATCAAGCTCGTTCTTAAGCTTAACTTGTACAAAATCTCCTTCCGTCACACGAATGGATTTTCCAGGAACCGTCCCATTATAAGTCCAAGCATCCACTTTTTTACCTTCACTAATCTGCCACTCCGTATCCTGAACCGTTAATTCAAATTTTTTTACATCACGGTCACCTTTTTCTTGTGCGCTTACGTCTAATATACTCGTCTCTCCGTCCGTCACTCCCTTGGGCAATGCCATTTCCCCATTTTTATACCAGGGTGATTGAAGAAACACGATCACCCCGATTGCCACTAATAACGTAATGAGTATGCTTCCAATCATTTTTCTTTTCATCGCTGCCTCTCCTAACCGTTTGTCGTACCAACCAGTCTTGCATGTAGGTTATTACTCTTGGATTTTCCGTTTAAGTCGTTCGTATTCTTCTTCCGTTATTTCCCCTTTTGCCAATCGGTCCTTTAATAAACTCAATGAATGACGATTTGCATTGTCCGTCGGGTTGTTCTCTTTCGGCGTCTTGGCCCTCATCATCCAGATGAATACCCCCACAATCGCTACGATCAATAGGATAAAAAGAAAGCCGGTTCCAAAAAATCCGCCGCTCATTCCTCCACCATTCATCATATAATCATCTCCTTTATGTTTTTTATTTTCTTATACCCAATGCGGTATTTTATAAAACAAAACCTCACTTCTATTGCAGCATTTTGGGGACACCTGCACTATTCCCCATAAATGTGCAGATTTAATGAAGAAAGCAACAAAAAAACAAATCAGAAATGTCGTTGATCATCTACACATTTCTGATTTGTTTATAGCAGCCCTCTGCGTCATGATGAGCTGTTTTAATGAAGTTATTTCAATCCTAATAATTGCTTGATTTCTTCTTTATTGTTCTCAAAACCAATCAAATTCTTTACGACTCTTTTTTTACCGAATATACCTTTTTTATAGAAAGCAAAGGAAGGAACGATTCTGGAGCCGGATATTTCCTGGAGTTCCTTTTCGAACCTTTCATCTTCTCCTACGTTCTTATGGACATACTTGATGTTCTGCCCATTCAGGTATTCTTTAGCAGCTTGACAATCGGAACAGGTGGGTCTGGTGTAAAGCTCTAATTCAAGGTCATGACTCATGGTATTCGAAAGCTCCTTTCGTCAAGAACTACGTTTCTGATGGTTTGAATCCTCTCAGGCGCAGAGCGTTCAGCAACACGGATACTGAACTGAAGCTCATGGCTGCACCAGCGATCATTGGATTCAGTAAAGGTCCGCCGAACAAATACAGGATTCCCATGGCAATAGGTATGCCGAGGATGTTATAGCCAAAGGCCCAGAAAAGGTTCTGTTTAATGTTCCGTATGGTTGCTTTACTCAATTCAACGGCTGTCGGTACGTCCATTAGATCACTTCTCATGAGGACGATGTCTGCCGACTCCATGGCCACGTCCGTACCGGAGCCGATGGCGATTCCGATATCCGCTTGTGCAAGTGCCGGAGCGTCATTGATCCCGTCCCCGACCATGGCCACTTTCCTGCCTTCTTCCTGAAGCTTCTTGACTTCATTTGCTTTGTCTTCAGGCAGTACTTCACTCAGTACGCGGTCGATCCCTACTTCTCTTGCGATCGCTTCCGCTGTCCGCTTATTGTCTCCCGTGATCATAGCCACTTGGAGCCCCATCCTGTGAAGCTTTTCAATGGCTTTGAAACTCGTTTCCTTCACCGTATCAGCAACGGCGATGATGCCCGCAATCTCTTCTTCGACGGCGATATACATGGGCGTTTTCCCCTCGGCTGCCAAGCGATCCGAAACTTCCGCCAGTTCACCGACATCGACATCATTTTCGTCCATCAGCTTGCGGTTTCCGAGCAGGAGATCGTCTCCTTCGACCGTCACTTCAATTCCCTGTCCGGTTATGGCGTCAAAGAAGTCGGTCTTTCGCAAGGTGAGTCCTCTCTCCTCTGCCTCCCGGACAATCGCTTCTCCAAGAGGATGTTCTGATCCCTTTTCAGCTGAAGCGGCAAGTATCAGGAGATCTTCTTCTGAAATGGATTCCGAGGTTACGATATCTGTCACCACAGGCTTTCCTTCCGTGATGGTGCCGGTTTTGTCAAACACGATGGTGTCGATTTTATGTGTTGTTTCAAGGGCACCACCGCTTTTAATCAATACGCCATTTTCCGCGCCTTTCCCCGTACCCACCATAATGGCGGTAGGTGTCGCGAGTCCCAGCGCACAAGGACAGGCGATGACAAGAATCGAAATCGTGATCGTAAAGGCGAAGAGACCTGACTCACCTGCTATATACCAGGCGAGACCGGATAGGATGGAAAGGACGATGACGATCGGAACAAAATAACCTGAAATGACATCGGCCATTTTGGCAATTGGTGCCTTTGACCCCTGGGCATCTTCGACCAGCTTAATGATCTGGGATAGTGCCGTATCTTTTCCTACTTTAGTAGCCTCGTATCGGATGGTTCCATTTTTGTTGATGCTCGCACCGATGACGTTTGAGCCACTGGTCTTCTCTACAGGGATGCTTTCCCCTGTCAGCATCGCTTCATCGACGGATGTTTTTCCTTCTAGCACCACTCCATCCACCGGTATCTTCTCACCGGGTTTCACGATGATGATATCCCCGACTTCCACTTCTTCTACCGATATTTCGGTGTCTGCTCCTTCTCTTACGACAGTGGCGGTTTTAGGGGCAAGCCCCATCAGCTTCTTGATTGCTTCAGACGTTTTCCCTTTCGAAAGGGCCTCGAAATATTTCCCTAATGTAATGAGGGTGAGGATGACGGCTGCCGATTCAAAATAAAGGTTCTGCGCATACCGTTCACTGCCTGCTATGATCATGACGCTTGCAAACAAACTATAGAAAAACGCTGCCCCCGTTCCGAGGGCCACCAATGAATCCATATTCGGATGGCGTTTGGAAAGCGTCTTAAATCCTACGGTGAAAAATGGCTTCCCCATCGCAACGACAGGAATGGTAAGCACAAGTTGTATCAACGCAAATCCAGATGGGTTCACCATCGGATCGATTGCATCAGGGAGCGGCATGCCGAACATATGCCCCATGGAAACCAGGAGCAAGGGAACGGTGAAGACGGCTGAAACCCAGAAGCGTTTCCACATGGTCTTGATGTGCTCCTCTTTCTTATCCCTGTCTTCGTCCACTGATTGTTCGACATCAGTGTCCTCATGTACCCCGTATCCAGCGTCGGAAACCGCTCCCTTGATATCAGCCACGGTAACGACGGTGGGATCGTACTCAATGACCATTTTCTCTGTAGCCATATTGACCGTCGAATCCTTGACGCCATCGAGCCTCCTTGTTGCCTTTTCGACCGATTGCACACAGGAAGCGCACGTCATGCCTGTCACGCTGAATGTCTTTTTCTCCATTTCTGTAACTGCTCTATAACCTGCATCATCCACTGCTTTCTTGATTTCTTCAAGTGAGAGCTCATTTTCATCATAGGTTATATTCAATTTCTCCGTCGCAAGATTTACGCTTGCTTGTTGAACACCAGCCAGTTTCTTCGTTGCTTTCTCAACAGCCAGTGAACAAGAGGCACATGTCATTCCTTCAATGTTAAATGTTTTTTCCGTCATTGTGCTAACCACCTTTTATTTTGCAGGTTCTGTTTGATATCCCGCATCAGACACAGCTTTACTTAAACTGTCTGGTGATTGCTTTGATTCGTCAAACTTCACCTTAGCCGCACCATTCTCGAGATCAACTTTGGCTTTTTCTACTCCGTCCAATTCATTCAGAACCGTCTCTACTTTTTTTACACAATTCCCACATGTCATTCCAGATACGTTTAATAATGTCTTTTCCATTGAATAAAACACTCCTTTAATTTTTAATGATGGCAGTTCATGCCGTGATCCTTTTTACAGGTACACTGTCCTGGTACGCAATTACATGCGATCTCATCGACAGCATCTTTTTTCTTGGTTTGTAGAACTTGTTCAAGAAGGGCGATATCATCATGGCTCAGCGTTGCCTCTCCAATCAAGTCGGCAATCGTCCTCCCCACAGCCCGGCTGCATATATGGGTGAATAATCCTGCCTTCAGTGTTTTGAGGCTTTCTTCCTCACTGACTCCCGGCCTGTAAATGAACCGGTTGCCGATTTTTTCGGTCGTCAGCATCCCTTTTTTGACCAGGCGCCCAATAAAGGTTTTCGTCGTTGCCGGTTTCCACTCTTTCTTTTCCTGAAGGACAGCACTTATTTCCTTACTGGTCACTTCTTTGAGCGTCCAGACAACTCTCATCACTTCCCACTCAGAATCCGTGATTTCCGGTTTTTCTTCTTTGGGCAAGTTTATCCCTCCTTTTCGTTTACATTTGTAATCGATTTATATTTATAGTTTACAACTGTAATCGATTTTAGTCAACAGAATTGATTCGACTAAATGTAAAAATGGCCTGTTGCACTTGATCCCTGTTTTTTATTCTGTACCACTGGTGATATTCTATAAACCGTCAATCTCAAACAAAGAAGGAAAGTGATTGTGTAAAAAAGAGATGACCTATTTCGGACATCTCTCCCTTCTTTATTCAACTGGTGATAATTCGTTTTCAGTTACCCATTTATGATTCTTGACTACACTCCCACCTGTAGTAGGTGTGTAATCTATCATATAAACCGTCATCTTCTCAGCGGAGTCAATGGTAGCCGTTGCCCCCTTCATCCCCTTCATATGATTAGCATTCAAGACAACCTCTTCTCCAGGTTTATAAGGTTTCTCACCAAAGTCCTTCAGTTCTTCATGTATGACCCATTTATGATCCTTCACTTTCTCTCCACCAGTGGTTGGTGTATAGGTAACGGTATAAACAACCGTGTCGTAAGCACCTGTAATGGTTGCTTCTGCACCCTTCATCCCTTTCATATGATCAACCTTCATGATGGCTTTGCTTCCTACTTCAAATTTAGGGCTTGTTGATTCTTTCAATCCCTCCGGCATCTCTTCCGAACCTGAGTGATTCATGTCACCATGTTCCATACCATCCATTTCTTCCGACTTCTCTGTATCTTTGTCACTTTTAGCTTTATTCTCAGATTGATCATTTGAACAAGCACTCAACATGAGAAACAGAGCTGTAACGATAATTAGGAACCATTTTCTTCTACGTTGTTTCATAGGTAGTACCTCCCCGAGTCATTTTAATTAAAATTTTACCCAGCAAATATGCAAATTATATGGAGAACAAACATTTTCAAGACAGCTTTTTTAGGGTATCGTATGAGTACTCAATGAAGCGAATTTAAGTAGAAGGGAGAATGTGCATACTTTTTTCATATTTTTCCCCTAAACTAAACAAAGAATATATAAATGAGGTTGCCGATGTGAATAAGATTTCAATCAAGTTAGCTGCTTACTTTACGATCGCCGTATTCATCATGGAAGGTTTATTAATGTTATACCTCCATGACAATATTATTGATGTCCGGATTCAGGAGGAATTTCAATCCATCCTTTCCCGGGGGAACAGCCACCGGGATGTATTAGAGGATCGTTATTCAACTACTACCTTGCATCATATTGCGCTCATGGAATCAAAAACCGAAACCGAAGTGGTGATTACTGATAAAAATCATCACGTTATTATCAGTTCGAAGAAATTAACAAAAGGAATGAGAGAACTCATTGATGAGAGCCCCCAATCTTTGCCCCGGGAAGGAAGGATGATTGAATCAAATTGGAAAGACATGAATTATTTAGCTACGGTTACGGCTTTTGAGAAAGATGGCAACGAAGGCTATGTTTTTATGTTTAAAAGCGCCTCTCCATTACGGAACTTAATCAGTAAACTAAATGGACACTTTCTTCTTGCAGGAATCATGAGTCTCATCATATTAGCCGGTATCCATTTCCTTCTATCCAAAAGGTTGACAAGGCCACTCATTAGAATGAAGCAAGCCACTGAAGAATTGAGCAAAGGGAATTTCGAGGTCAAGCTACCCCACCTGGGGAAAGATGAACTAGGGGAACTGGCAACATCCATCAAAACTCTAGCCAATGATTTAGAGACCATTCAACACGACCGATCTGAATTTCTGGCCACTATTTCCCACGAGCTGAGAACCCCGTTGACGTATGTTCTTGGATATACGAATGTTTCTCTTCGCGACGAAATTCCGGAATCTGAACGAAAAGAGTATTTAACGATCATACAGGAAGAATCAAAGACCATTGTCACATTAATCGATAACCTATTTGAACTTGCCAAGATTGATGAGAATAACTTTTCCATTCAACTGGAAGAGATACAATCATCCCCATACTTCCATAAAATCATTAAAAAGATCACTCCTGCTTTTAAAGGTCGGGACATGGATTTAATCCTTTCTGTCAAGGACCCTTTTTCATTCCATGCAGATCCGATCCGCCTGGAACAAATCATCATGAATCTATTGGATAACTCCTTGAAATATTCAAAGGCGGGTTCAACCACTACGGTCATCGTCCGACAACATGGAACTGGCAAGTTGGCCCTTACAATCAACGATCAAGGCATCGGGATTCCAGCCGATGAGCTTCCCAAGGTATTTAACAGGTTACACCGGGTAGAGAAATCACGTTCAAGGGACTTTGGAGGTTCCGGTCTCGGTTTATCCATCGTAAAGGAGCTCGTGGAAGCCCACGGTGGAAACATCTCAATCGAAAGTGAACCGGAAAAGGGGACATCAATCAATATCATCATGTAATGCCTGGAGGTTGAACGATGAACACCATTTTATTAATAGACGACGAAACAAAGATGTTGAATCTATTGGAACTTTATCTCGCTCCTCACGATTATTCGTGTATAAAGAAGAATAATGGCTATGATGGCATTCAATATATGAAAAAACATCCCGTAGACCTAATTATTTTAGACATCATGATGCCGGAATTGAATGGCTTTCATACTTGTGAAAAGGTCAGGAAGTTTTCCACTGTTCCCATCATCATGTTGACTGCCAGGGGGGAAAAGGATGACATCGTGAAGGGGTTAAATGCAGGGGCTGATGACTATATTACCAAGCCTTTTGACGAAGATGAACTTGTTGCACGGGTAAATGCCCTATTAAGAAGAAAAACCTGTTATGAGCAACTAGAAGATTCGGAACAACTAACCAGGGGTGGCTTCACATTGGATGGGCATACCTACACGTTAAAGTATGAAAATCAAATTCTTTCCTTAACCTTAAAGGAATACAATATCCTGCATTCCCTGATGAAAAATACTGACCGCGTATATACCAGGGAGCAACTCCTTCTGATGGTGTGGGATATCAATTCCAAAACCGACATCAGAACCGTCGATTCACATATCAGGAATCTGAGGGATAAATTAAAAAAAGCAGGATTCCCAATCGAGAATCACTTGAAGACGATTTGGGGCATTGGGTACCAGTGGAAAATATAAACGTATATAAAAAGAAGTGGAGACTAATGGATGGTCCCCACTTCTTTCTGATTACGCGATTTTCTTACATTCTTCTGCACAATTGAAGCAGGCATCGGCACATTTCTGGCAGTGATCATGATCATGTTTCTTACATTCTTCCCCGCATGTTTCACAAATTTTCGCACACACCTGTGCGAGTTCCGCTGCAAATGGTGTTCCCCTTACCAAGGATTGTTCTAAGTATGCACATATATCCGCACATTCACGGTCCAAACGGATACACTCTTTCATCATGTTAATATCCTCTTCTTGTAAACAAGAATCGAAACAGTGGTTACAGGCTTCCATACACTCGTGTAGTGCTTTGATGGCAGATTGATACTTTTCATGTGACATTTTATCTTCCTCCTTAAGATTGTTTGTTACTACAACATTCCTTTATCCAGTTAGAATGGCATTAAACGGAAAAATTACTTTTTTCTTCGTTTGATCAGCTTTATTTTGATTTGCATAGAATCTGCACAAACACAGGGTAAACATAGAGAATTTAACGTAAGGACGAATGGTAAAAGGGATGTTCCATAACGCTGGGACATCCCTTTGTGCGACCCTATTAAAAAATGAAGAAGATGGTTCCTACTATTAAATAAAGTAAGCATAAATAAGTCACAACCGTCTTGAACTTTGAATCCCCCTCCATCATCATCATGTGCGAGTGGGCATCGGATTGTTTAAATAATTTGTTTAAGTAGATGGACACACCGGCCACCACCACGAAGACGATATTCAACCAGAATGTATAATCAATCTTAAAGGGATCTTCATTCATGACCTGCTTGGCATCTTCAGGGAGAAGTCCCATGGCTGTGAAGCCGTAATGCATGCCAAGTGATGTTAAAATAATGGATACGTAAAAGACTCCCGCAATATATAAGGCCGTTTTTAATCCATAATATTTTTTATGAACCGCAATAATTGGCGGTACGACTAAATCTGAATAAATGAATGCCATAATCCCAGCGAATGCCACCCCACTGGATGCAAGTATGGTGGAAATCGGAATATTCCCCATCGACCCGATGAAGGTCAACATCGCCACCAACGGCCCTATAAGGGCATTCTCCAATACCTTTAAGAATGAGTCCGGGTGATCTGCGAGAAAGAAGCTTTTCCACGTGTCTTCCGATACAAAGGTTGCCATCATCCCGGCAATCGTAAATCCGATCGTGATTTCTTTCCATACCATCTTCCAGTTCATGACGAACTCATGACCGACCTGAAGCCAGCCTTCTTTAGACCTTATCTTCTTTTTCCAATCGAACTCCTCATTTTCATCATCCTCATCCTCTACATGCTCTCTTGCTTCTTCCACTAGTTTTTTCGGGAAAGTGAGTTTCACTAACACCCACGTAACCAAAATCAGTATAATACCGCCGACCATTTCGGCCACAACGAACTGCCAACCAAGAAAGATATAAATAAGAATCCCCAATTCAATCACCAGATTGGTAGACGCAAACAAAAAGGCAAGGGTCGGAATGAAATGTGCACCTTTTTTAAATAAGTTCCTGCCTGCCGCCAGTGCCGCAAATGAACAGGATGAACTGATCGCCCCAAACAGCGAGGATAACCCAACCGACTTCAAGCTGGCATTCCCCATATACTTCACCATTTTATCCTTTTGGACAAATGCCTGAATCATGGAGCTAATCAAATACCCCAGTACAAAGGCCCACCCTGATTTCCAGAAGTACCCCAGGGAGGTATTGGCTGATTCGCCGATTAAATCTAACAAAGAATCATCTCCTTTTTTAAGTAGGTGTTTATACAATACCCGTTAAATGTGCAAATATGATGCAAATAGGAAATTTACGTTGGTTAGAAATTATTTAAAAAGAGGAATAGTACAACTGATATATAAATTATCAAATAGGAGTTGTTTAGCATGGAGGATTGGGAAGCAGCTTATCTAGCTGGGATTATTGATGGAGAGGTTTCCATTACATTAACACGCATGCATGACATAGAACATAGACGCCCTTGCATTACTGTCGCCTCTACTGATTATGAACTTTTAGAATATCTTCAAATACTAACAAACGGTCAAATCACCAAAAAGAAAAACTACCATCCAGATCGTCACCTTAATTCATTCACACTCTCTATCAAGGCTAAGAATCAAGTTCTGTATATATTAATTAGTTTTCCCATTCCTAAGAGTTCACAAGAAGAAGAAAAGAGCATCCTGGATTCTTGATCATTATGATCGAGTTACAGTTAGAAACGGAAAGTATAGTACGGATAAGTTAAAAACAGAGGAATTTTTCAAATTATAAAATTTATTAAGAAGTCATTTCCCTCTATAATAGCACTAAAAAACCATGTCTATGCCAATCAGCAAAAACATGGTTACACGTGTGTTAGTTAAGAGGATAACCTTCAAAAGTCCTCATATGGTTGTATAAAATAAAAACCACCAAATATGTATTTGGTGGAGACGGTGGGACGTGCACTTCCATGCTTTCGACATGGCACTGACTATATCTTGAACCTTGTAGTTTCAGGTCCTTTGGCGTATTATGCGAAATGTAAATTTATCTACTGAGAGACAGGATTCCGCATCCTAGTACTACCGTTATCCGGCAGCCTATAAGTCGATACACGGCTGTTGGATTGCTCCACATACCGCTCGGCATTGCCTTATCACACTGGGTGTGACTTAGGTTTCACCGATAAAGCCAAATTTTCACTTATGTGTTACCACATAAGGCGACTATGAACTAATCGAACCCACGTCCAGAAACATCGCCACTTAAGCGTCTACGAGCGTAGTCGATATATTCGCAAGTTCGCTACAGCTTCTGCCTATCGACGGGCGTCCGTGCAGCTAGTCTGATTGGTCTCTTCCTTTGTCCTCAGACGGTGGACTCCGGCGTAGCCTACTAAGAGTGAGTCCCTTACCCTACCACATAGGCGATGGAGGGAGGAACAGCTAAAGTGCTATTACGCAGCTAAAGCTAGGTTATTGTTAGTTTTGCCAGTTATTATTGGCTTTGGCGTTTTAACGTAGACGACCCCTACGGCTCGCGACCTAAGCTCGAACTATCCCTGTCGAATCCGTAACGTCCCCATGATAGAAAGGGAAGAACGGGAAAGAATAAGTTCAGCGTGTAAGTCACTTATTCAATTGTCCTTACTGCCGCAATATCCTTGCGACATATACTAGTATAACAAATCCTGAGATAATTGCAAATGGCATATTCCGGAAAACGGTACGGCTACATCCCTTTTTGGCGCTGGGCAAGCTCACGCTGAATGGAACGATTCGCTTCTTTACGCTTCAAATCTTCGCGTTTATCGTACTTCTTCTTACCACGGGCCAGCCCGATCAGAAGCTTCGCCACACCATTTTTGATGTACAGCTTTAAAGGAACGATCGAGTAGCCTGCTTCATTGGAATCCCCGATCAGTTTATTGATTTGCTTTTTGTGAAGCAGTAATTTACGTGTTCTGAGTGGTTCATGATTGAATCGATTTCCCTGCTCATATGGGCTGATGTGCATATTGTGCACGAAGATTTCACCGTTTTGAACACGGGCGAAGGAGTCCTTCAAATTCACGCGTCCGCCGCGGATCGCTTTGATTTCCGTCCCTTGAAGGACAAGTCCCGCTTCATATGTTTCTTCTACGGCATAGTCATGCCTCGCTTTTTTATTTTGGGCAATAAGCTTGCCTTCTCCCTTTGGCATTGGAATCCCCCTAGTCGTCGCTTGTCTACTCATTATTATCTCATATTTTAAAGAAAAATTGTATCGTTACACTCTGAAAAGAAAAGGAGCAAAGGTTGTCCCGTTGCTCCCAGACTGTTACTTCTTCTTTTTACGCTTGCTTCTCGGTGCATTTTCAAAATGTTTCTTATTCGTTTTTTTCTTTTTATTATTTTTAGGAGGTCTCGTTGACCATTCCCCGTCCTTTTTACGGGATGACGAACGATCCGATTTCTCACGGTTCGATTTCCCTTTCTCCGATGAGAATGTGCGGGTGCGGCCTTCGCGTTCCTTGCGAGTACCCTTCATCCCGACAATTTCAAAGTCGATGGCACGCTCATCTTTGTTGACGCTCACGACACGAACGGTAATTTCGTCACCGATCCGGAATACATTCGCAGTCCTTTCGCCGATCATGGCAAGATGGCGCTCGTCGAACCGGTAGTAATCATCGGTCATGTAACTTACGTGAACAAGACCTTCAATGGTGTTCGGCAGTTCGACAAACAGCCCGAAATTCGTCACGGAACTGATGATACCGTCGTATTCCTCTCCCACTTTGTCTTCCATATACTCTGCTTTCTTCAGCTCATCGGTCTCACGCTCCGCATCCACTGCACGGCGCTCGCGGCTGGATGTATGTTCAGCGATATGGCCCATTTGCGCACCCCATTTTTCACGGGTGGCCTGATCAATTTTCCCTTCAATCAAATACGTTCTGATCAGACGATGAACGATCAAGTCAGGATAACGACGGATCGGTGAGGTGAAATGAGTATAAAATTCTGTCGCAAGACCAAAGTGACCCAGGCTTTCAGGATCATATTTTGCCTGCTGCATGGAACGAAGCATCATCGTCGAAACGACCATCTCCTCCGGCTCTCCCTGTACGTCCTCGACAATTTCCTGTAGGGCACGGGGATGGATCGAGTTGGCTGTCCCTTTTACGATCAAGCCGAAATTGGTGATGAACTCAAAGAAACGCTGAAGCTTATCTTCTTTCGGATCTTCGTGGATACGATAGATGAACGGTACTTCCATCCAGTGGAAATGCTCGGCCACCGTTTCATTTGCAACCAGCATGAATTCTTCAATCAACTTTTCAGCCACTGAACGTTCCCGCAGGACAACTTCCGTCGGTGCACCTTCTTCATCCACAAGCACTTTCGCTTCTTTAAAATCAAAGTCAATGGCTCCACGCTTCATCCGTTTTGTACGAAGAACCTGTGCGAGATCCTCCATTTCCTCGAACATCGGAACCAGCGGCTCGTACTTTTTGCGAAGCTCTTCGTCTTTATCGACAAGGATCTTGTTTACATCGGAATACGTCATTCGTTCCGTCGTTTTAATGACGCTCTGGAAAATCTCGTGTTTCACGACATCGCCATCAGGTGAAATTTCCATATCACAGGAAAGAGTCAAACGATCCACTTTGGGATTCAATGAGCAGATTCCGTTTGATAATCGGTGAGGGATCATCGGGATGACACGGTCTACGAGATATACAGACGTTCCTCTGTCAAATGCCTCCTGGTCGATCGGGGAACTTTCATTCACATAGTAGGTGACATCTGCGATATGTACTCCGAGCTTATAGTTCCCATTGTCCAGTTTTGTGACCGTTACGGCATCATCAAGATCCTTTGCGTCTGCGCCATCGATTGTGACGATGGTCTGATCACGCAGATCTTTCCGGTTTGGAATTTCCGATTCATCGATTTCACTCGGCACCTTATTCGCCTGATCCATGACCTCTTCTGGAAATTCAATATCAATTCCATGCTTATGGATGATAGATAGGATATCGACTCCCGGATCATTTTTGTGGCCGAGGATTTCAATCACTTCTCCCTCGGCACTCTTGCGTCCTTCCGGATATGAGGTTAATTTCACCACAACCTTGTGTCCTTCGGCTGCACCCAATTGGGCAGATTTCGGAATGAAGATGTCGCTCGCAAACTTCTTATCATCGGGAATCACGAATCCGAAATGCTTACTTTCCGTAAACGTACCTACCATTTGATCCACACCGCGTTCAACGATTCGGACGATGGTCCCTTCTCTTCTTGATCCTGAAGATGACGTTGAAACTCTGACCAACACGATATCACCATGCATAGCGTTATTGGTTTCGTTCGGAGGGATGAAGACATCGTCCATTCCGGATTCTTCCGGTATGACAAACGCAAATCCTTTTGCATGAGCGGATACTTTCCCTCTGACCAGATTCATTTTTTCAGGCAGGCCGTAGCGATTGCTTCTTGTGCGTACGACGAGGCCCTTTTCTTCCATCACGACAAGCGCTTTGACAAAATCCTTGAAGTTCGTTGATCCTTCAATTCCGAATGCCTCTTCAAGCTCCTGTACCGTCAATGGTTTGTATGCTTCTTCCTTCATATAGGAAAGGAGCCTATCCACATGCTCTTTAATGTTTTCGTCCATGACAATCCCTCCTGATCATCGAATTCATCAAACCGTCCAATCCAATTTCTCCAAGAAATGGTAGACGTCTTCATGAAGCTGTTCTTTTTCTTTATCTAATGTAATGACGTGACCGGACTCTTCGTACCACTTGATTTCTTTCTCATCGGATTCCACATTATCATAGATGATATTGGCAGAATCCGTATTGATCATGTGGTCATGCCTTGCCTGTACCACAAACGTCGGTGAATAAATCATATCCACGTTTTCACGCACATCTGCAATCAATTCCTGCAGTGCCTTCAATGTATTCATCGGCGTTTTCTTGAACTCTTCTATTTCTTTTTCAATTTGATCTTCCGGTTTTCCTTCAAATTTTTTAAATTCACGGGCGTAGTCCACAACCCCCTGATACATGATTTCTTCACTTTTTATATACATCGGCGCACACATAGGGACAATACCCTTTACAGGTACAGTGTAACCTAATTTAAGAGAAAATACCCCTCCCAGTGATAGGCCGGCAACAGCTATTTCTTCGTATCCCCTGCTCTTTAAATGCTCGTACCCTTCCATGACATCCTCCCACCAGTCAACAGGTCCGGTATGAACCAATTCTTCTGGTGGAACACCATGTCCTTTATAGTGTGGGGCATGTGTTGAATAACCTTTCTTTTCTAAGAAGCGCCCAAGCATCCGGACGTCAGCCGAGTTGCCGGTAAATCCATGGAGCAGCAATACGGCTCTTGGACCCGCTTCGAATGTAAATGGTTTTGGTAATACAGTTTTCATCTTTATGACTCCTTTTATCTCATTTTAAACAAACGTTTGATTAAGGGCGAGAAACCTTGATTTAACAGGCTCCATTCTATTAAACAGTTGTTTAAACGTTTTTATTAAGTACTCTGATTTTCTGTGGTTTTTTGTTAAACAAACGTTTGAATAAGAATGACGGAAGCATGATATTACACGCTTCGTATAGTTAAACGATCGTTTAGTCCACTCTTCATCCTTATTTTTAGCAAACATTGGTCTGACAATCCAATATTTCGCTTGAAAAAGTCTATATTTCATAATCCTACATACTAATAGTGAGTGCTGGTTGATTTCCGCTCCAGTTGCTCGCTTTCCGCGGGGGGTGAGTTGAGCCTCCTCGGGGTTTGCCCTGTGGGGTCTCAACTTTCCCGCTTTTCCCGCAGGAGCTATTCCTGTGAGGTGAGAATTCATCTATTGCATAAAAAAAGACCCTCCGTTATGAT